>JAFGHI010000047.1 GCA_016930235.1 Candidatus Omnitrophota bacterium | reverse complement strand
CACGGACGACGGCCGGGGAATCCCCGTGGATATGCATAAAACACAAAAGAAATCAGCCCTCGAAGTTGTGATGACCACACTTCATGCAGGCGGCAAATTTGATAACAAATCCTATCGGGTTTCGGGAGGGCTTCACGGCGTAGGCGTGTCCGTGACGAACGCGCTTTCGGAGTGGTGTGACGTTGAAGTTAAAAGAGACGGGAAAATCTATCAACAGTCGTACAAGCGGGGGAAACCGGCTTCCAAGGTTGAAGTCAAGGGGAGCACAAAAGGACGGGGGACCACCGTTTCTTTTGCGCCGGACCCAGAGATTTTTGAAAACACAGTTTTCAGTTATGATATTCTTGCCAACCGCCTTCGCGAACTCGCTTTCCTCAACAAAGGAATCCGGATTATTCTTCGGGATGAAAGAGACAAGAAAGAAATCAAGGAGCACACCTTTCTTTACAAAGGGGGAATTGCCGAGTTTGTCAAATACCTGAACAGGAACAAAGCCGTCTTGCATTCAAAGATTTTTTATGCGGAGAAAACAAAAGACAATGTCGAGGTCGAGGTTTCTCTTCAGTACAATGACGGGTACAGCGAAGAAATTTTCAGCTTCGCAAACAATATCAACACCATAGAAGGCGGAACCCACCTAAGCGGATTTCGCACATCGTTGACTCGTGCGGCGAATCAATATGCAAAAAACCGAGAACTTTTAAAAGGGATAGAAGGGGCGCTCTCCGGGCAAGATCTTACCGAGGGGCTGGTTGCGATTGTGAGCGTGAAAGTCCCCAGCCCTCAATTTGAGGGACAAACAAAAACCAAGCTCGGCAACGGGGAAGTGGAAGGCATCGTCTACTCGGTTGTTTATGAAGGATTAACAAATTTCTACGAGGAAAATCCTTCGATTGCAAACAAGATCATTGATAAAGCTGTTCTGGCATTGCGTGCTAGGGACGCGGCAAGAAAAGCACGAGAGTTAACGCGCAGAAAAGGCGCGCTTGATTCCGCCGCATTGCCCGGGAAATTGGCAGATTGTTCCGATGAAGATCCCAAAAACTCAGAACTTTATCTTGTCGAGGGGGATTCTGCGGGAGGTTCGGCAAAACAGGGAAGAGACAGACGATTCCAGGCTATCCTGCCACTGCGCGGGAAAATCATTAACGTTGAGAAAGCAAGGATCGACAAAGTTCTCTCCAACGAGGAAATTAGAACCATCATTACCGCCATTGGGACCGGCATTGAAAATGAGTTTAATCTCGAAAAGCTTCGCTATAACAAAATCATTTTGATGTGCGATGCCGACGTTGATGGAAGCCATATCCGCACTCTGCTTTTAACCTTCTTTTTCCGTCAAATGACCAAGTTAATTGAAAGCGGGCACATTTATATTGCGCAGCCGCCTCTTTACAAAATTAAAAGGGGAAAGCGCGAGGAGTACGTGCAGACCGAAGAACAAATGAATGGAATGCTTCTCGATTTTGGCATGGAAGGTATTCTCTTGAAAAAAGAGAAAAAAAAGGGAGGGTTTTCGGGGAAAGAGCTGCGGGAAATTTTGGATCTTACACAATATTTGGAGGACTTAGATAAATCTCTTGCCAGAAAAGGTGTGCATATTGATCGGTACCTTTCTATGGCTGATAAGAAAAAGGGATTTCCCACCCATTTTGTTCGGGTTCCAGGCGAACATTTTGAAACGTTCCTTTTTTCCGATAAAGAACGGACCGATTTCGAAAAAAAGTTTGGGAAAAAGAAAAACAAAAAAGCGGAGGAGGAAAATCAGGTTGCGCAGGCAGAACCCGAGCCTTTCGAATGCGTTGAGATGCCGGAATCCGTTGAATTTGAGAAAATCGAGAAAAAGTTAGCAAAGCATGATTTAAGCGCCGCTGATTTTCTAGGGAATACAGAAAATAGTTTTGAGATTTCCCGGGGGGATAAGAAAGAGAATATCCAATCGCTTGGGCAAGTTCTGTCTTGGGTGAAGGTGCACGGCAAAGAAGGGATGTCCGTGCAGCGGTATAAAGGGTTGGGAGAAATGAATCCCGAACAGCTTTGGGAGACGACGATGAATCCTGAGACAAGGACCGTTCTTCGTGTTACGCTTGAGGACGCTGTCGAGGCTGATGAAATATTTACGGTTCTAATGGGTGATCAAGTGGAGCTGCGGCGCGCGTTTATTGAACGCCATGCGCGGGCAGTCCGCAATTTAGATATTTGAGGAATGAAAGGGTAGACCATGGCAGACGAACAAAATCTTTATGCGATGAATGAAAAAGTAATCCCGACGCCGATTGAAGATGAAATGCGGCATTCTTATATCGATTATGCAATGTCCGTCATCGTCGGACGGGCGTTGCCCGATGTGAGAGACGGTCTTAAGCCGGTTCATAGGCGGATTTTGCATGCCATGAATGAGCTAGGGCTAGTCCCTTCAAAACCGTACAAGAAATCTGCCCGGGTCGTCGGAGAAGTTTTGGGGAAGTATCATCCCCATGGGGATATGGCAGTCTATGATACGCTTGTTCGGCTGGTCCAGGATTTTTCTCTCCGGTATCCTTTGGTGGATGGGCAGGGGAACTTTGGGTCTGTGGATGGTGATAGCGCTGCGGCCATGCGGTACACGGAGGTTCGTCTCCATAAAATTGCGAATGAAGTCCTCGCTGATATTGAAAAAGAGACCGTTAATTTCGCGCCTAATTTTGATGAGTCGCTTGAAGAACCTTTGATTTTGCCCTCCAGGCTCCCTAATCTTTTAGTCAATGGTTCGAGCGGCATCGCAGTCGGAATGGCAACCAATATCCCTCCCCATAATCTCAGAGAAGTTGTGGCCGGGATCATCGAGGTCATTGATAATCCTGCCGTGACAATCAAAGAGCTAGGCAAGATTATCAAAGGCCCGGATTTCCCTACGGGAGGGCTTATCCTTGGCAGGGAAGGCATTCGGGACGCCCAAGAAAAAGGCCGCGGCCGCATCATGATGCGGGCAAAGGCGTCTATTGAAACGGGAAAAAGCAAGAAAGACTCGATTGTCATTACCGAAATTCCTTATCAGGTCAACAAGGCAAACTTAATTCAAAATATTGCCGATTTGGTCGAAGCGAAAAAAATCGAAGGGATATCTGACATCCGCGATGAATCAGACCGTGACGGTATGCGGGTTGTCGTTGAACTAAGAAAAGATGCCGTCCCCCAGATTGTTTTGAATCAGCTTTATAAACGGACTCAGATGCATCAAACCTTCGGGGTGATCATGCTTGCTTTAGTCGATGGACAGCCCCGGGTCCTCAACATCAAGCAAGCCCTTGAGCATTTCGTCGAATTCCGGGTCGAGGTTGTAACCCGCCGGACGAAATTCGAACTTACGAAGGCCGAAAGGCGGGCACATATTTTAGAAGGCTTCAAAATTGCGATCGCCAACCTGGACAAAGTGATTAAAATTATCCGCGCGTCCAAGAGCCCCGAAGAAGCAAAAACAACATTGATGGAACGTTTCAAATTATCGGCCATACAGGCCCAGTCGATTTTAGAAATGCAGCTGCAGCGGTTGACGGCTCTCGAGAGAAAGAAAATTGACGAGGAGTATCTAGGACTCATCAAGCAAATCGAGTATCTGCGCGGCCTTCTCAAAAGCAGAAAAAAAATATTGGATATTATTAAAGAGGAATCTCAAGAGGTTGCGAAAAAATACGGTGATGAGCGCCGAACACAAATTGTGGCGGCAGAAGAAGAAATTGAGATTGAAGACCTCATTGCCGAAGAGGATGTGCTTATTACGATTTCACGCATGGGTTATATTAAAAGGATTCCCGTATCGATGTACCGGAGACAGCGCCGAGGCGGGACAGGTGTGACAGGAGCCGGCGTGCGCGATGACGAGGATTTTATCGAACACATGTTCCTTGCCTCAACACATGATTCCATCCTCTTTTTCACGAATAAAGGGCGCGTTTATTGGCGAAAAGCCTATGAAATTCCACAAGCGTCCCGGCAAGCCAGAGGGAAAGCGATCGTTAATTTGTTGTCTCTGAGCTCCGAGGAATCTATCTCGAGCTTTCTCCAGGTCAAGGAATTTGACGATAAACGCTATGTTGTGATGGCCACGGAAAAGGGCGTGATTAAGAAAACTAATTTAATCTTTTATTCCCGCCCGCGCTCTACAGGAATTGCGGCCATCACGCTTCGGGAAAAAGATCAATTAGTCTCGTGCCAATTAACATCCGGCAAAGATGAACTTTTCTTGGCAACAAGGAACGGAAAGTCGATCCGTTTTTCGGAGAAACAGGTTCGCGATATGGGACGAACGGCTTCTGGGGTCCGGGGGATGAACATCGATAAAAAGGATGAAATCATAGCGATGGAAATTGTCAGGCCGGATGCCATTGCTTTAAGTGTGACTGAAAACGGTTTTGGGAAGAAGACAAAATTCAAAGAATACAGGGTTCAATCTAGGGGCGGAAAAGGTCTTATCAATGTCAAGATTACTCCCAAAAATGGAAAGATCGTTAATGTTTTAACCGTTAGAGATGAAGACGAAATAGTTATGGTTACAACCGGAGGCATGGTTGTCCGGTGCCCGGTTAATCAAATCCGCACGTCCGGCAGGAATTCGCAGGGGGTTCGAGTCATGCGGTTGAAGGATGGACAAAAAATCGCTGCTGCAGCACGCGTCGTTGAAAGAGATGATGCCAAAGAATCCGATCAACTGAAACTCCTGGAGGATGAGAAGGAGTAATCGCACCGTGCTCGATATAAAATGGATTCGCGAAAATCCTGACCTGGCTCGCAAAGGCTTCGATGCCAAATTTACCCCCATCAATGTGGATGAACTCCTCAATTTAGACGCCGAGAGAAGAAAACTGCTCTTGGAGGTCGAAAAATTGAAAGCCCAACGAAATGATGCCAGCGACCAAATATCGAAGTTAAAAAAAGTGGGAAAAAAAGATGAGGCTGAAAAACTAATAGCCTCAATGAAGTCAATATCCCAATTAATAGCTAAAATTGATAATAAAGTGGGAGGCGTTAATGCTTCGTTAGATTCAATAATGTATCTTATCCCAAATATACCTGATAATGGAGTGCCCGTAGCTCCTGGCGCCAAGGGAAACAAGGTTATTAGGAGTTGGGGAGATGCTAACGAATTACAATTCAAAGGGTTAGACCATTTAGAGATCGCCGAAAAGCTTGGGTGGCTGTCTATGAGAAAAGGGGGCAAAATTACGGGTTCGGCGTTTCCGGTATACGAAGGATATGGCGCGAAACTTGAGCGAGCGCTGATAAATTTGATGCTGGATAGGCACACAAAACAGGGTGGGTATAGGGAGATTTGGCCTCCGGCATTGGTCAATAGAGCCTCGATGACAGGGACAGGGCAATTGCCTAAATTTGAGGACGATATGTATAGGCTTAAGGATGATGATTTATTCTTGGTACCGACAGCCGAAGTCCCCGTGACAAATCTTTTAAGGGATGAAATTCTACAGGAAAAAGATTTGCCGGTTAAGTATGCGGCGTACAGCCCTTGTTTTAGAAGGGAGGCGGGATCATACGGTAAGGATACCCGAGGATTATCGAGAGTGCATCAATTTGACAAAGTGGAAATGGTCAAGTTTGTGACACCGGGCAAGGGGCTAGAAGAGTTAGAACTTCTCGTTAAAGATGCGGAGGCCATACTGCAGGCTTTGGAATTACCCTACCGCGTCGTTTTGTTGGGGACGGGAGATTTAAGTTTTTCATCGGCGAAATGTTACGATTTAGAAGCGTGGGCCCCCGTGACAGGAAAATGGTTTGAGGTTTCAAGTTGCGGTTACTTTGGGGATTTTCAAGCGAGGCGGATGAATATTAGGTTCAGGACCCAAAATCAGAAATTGGAATATGTTCATACCTTAAACGGGTCTGGCGTAGCATTGGCAAGAACGGTGCTTTGTCTATTAGAGAATTTTCAGACCCAAGACGGCAAAGTTCAATTCCCGAAGGCCCTGGAACCTTATTTGAAGTAGGCTTTATCTCGATAACGTCAGATCAGGAATATTTTTGATTGTTTGAAAATTGTTTTTAAGGTCTACAGTCATTGGTCTTCTGTCGGCGGTCTGAATTGATGGAGAGGTGGCAGAGCCCGGTTGAATGCGGCGGTCTTGAAAACCGTTAGGCCTTCGGGCCTCGGGGGTTCGAATCCCTCCCTCTCCGAAATTTATTAAAATTTCGGAGAGAGGAGAAAAGTGAAAGGTGAAAAAATCTTTCTCCAAACGTTCAAATTTCTTCTCTCTCCTCTCAGCGAGCGGCTCAGGTTCATGGGGAGCCCTGTACCGGAGGCGTCAGATTTCCTTGATGTCCGACCGGTATAAAGCAAGTTAGGAAAGTTTAGATTGAATTAAGTACAAAGTATTGATAATTTGTCGCTTCTATCATTGGAATGTTTTAAGTCTGCAGTCTTCGATCTTTGGTCTTGGACATGGAGAGGTCGCATAGCCCGGTTTAGTGCGGCGGTTTGCTAAACCGCTGTGGTAGTGAAAGCTGCCACCGGGGGTTCAAATCCCCCCCTCTCCGTTTCTTTTACGCTCAAGGGGATAAAAAATCCTCTAAGAGCTGCAAAGAGACGGAAGCAGAGAGCGGAAGAGGTAAGGCGCTACGGAGCGAAGGCAATAAGTGCTCAGAGTAGCGGATCTCTCTCCGCCATTTAATTTTAACTTATACCCCCACGGAGTTTCATATGCCGGCAATCGCAGTCACAACCAAAATCGGATGTAAAGTCGGTTGCAATTACTGTCCTCAAGGCATGCTTGTCCGGGCCTACCGAAAAAAAGACGAAAACCTGACGATGAGTACGGATACCTTTAAGATCTGTGTCGATAGGGTCCCGTCCCATGTTTTCATTCACTTTGCCGGGATGAGTGAGCCCTGGCTTAATCCGCATTGCACCGAGATGCTTCTTTACGCCAACGAGAAAGGCCATCCTATCCGGGTTTTTACTACCCTAGTGGATATGCCGGCCTCGGATATCGCGAAAATCGAACACATCCCTTTCGAAGCGTTTGAGGTTCACCTTCCGTCTGCTGAAGGGGCTGAGAATATTCCCGTTGATGAAAAGTATCTTGCAACCTTAAGAGCGCTCGAGGAAAGCAAAATTAAGGCTGAGTATCATGTGCACGGGAAAAGTATTCACCCGGAAGTCAAAAAGGTTGTCGGAGCGATTGCTCACTGGACTGTTTTTAGCCGCGCCCAGAACTTAACCGGAGAAGAAAGGGTTTTTTCGACCAAAAGAAGACGCCGGGGGGAAATAGGATGCCGGCGGTTAGATTACAATGTTCTTCTCCCCAACGGAGATGTTTTGGTTTGCTGTATGGATTATGGGATGAAGCACGTTATCGGCAATTTGCTTTCTTGTTCCTACGAAGATCTTTTCCGAAGTGCCGAATTCAAGAGGATCAAAAAAGGATTTCGGGAGGAACCTGAAGATACGCTCTGTCGTTATTGTGATACATACGCATATGATGTAAGCTTGAAGGCCAAGATTTTAAATTTACCTTTTAGATTCTTTCCTCTTAAAGACAGAATCAAAAGCAAACTAAGAACGCTTCGGTATCAATGGTTTAACTAAAGCGAGGAGTTGCAATGAGCCCAAAGACAAAGAAAAGGAACCTCGGAGGATTTTATCTTATAATTTTTATTTTCAGCGCAATATCCTTTGTGTCTGCCCAAGAGCCTTCGCCCGCGCCCGTCAAAGTCGAAGAAAATACAAAACAAAGCCCTGCTCCAGGGAATTTGGAAGCCATTCAAAAAGTGCTTGTGACGGACCAAAAGGCGGTCAAGGAAATCGAAAAGAAAGAAGAAAAGACAAAAGCAATTATTGCCAAGAATGAGGAAAAAGTCGAAGCCGTTCAAAAAAAAGCGGAAGAAGCCCTTGCAAAAAAAGAAGAACTTGAAAAAATTGCGGCGATTAAAAAAGAAGAAGCCCAGACAGCCAAAGAAGAGCTTGAAACGGTAAAGCAAGAAGCTGTTTTGAACAAGAACCCTGAAGTCCTCAAAAAGGCAAAACAACTTACCCAAAATGCTGAGCGCCTGGAAAAGGAAGCGGACATCCTGAATAAGAAAGCAGGCGCCGAGGAAAAGCGGGCAGAAACAGCTCAGCAAGTTTTAGATGTACAGCTTAAGAAAATTGAAGAGCTAAAAGCGCAGTTAACCGATTTGTCCCGCGCGAAATCGGCCAAAAGGGGGCTTGTCGACAAATTGATTGCTGCGGGGTACACCCTAGCGATAGGGCTTGTTCTTTTTTTGATTTTGCATTTTGGAATTAAAAAATTCGAAGAGATTATAACGGAGAAGGAGGCCATTCGCGAAAGTGAAAGTGCCCTTAGGCTCAAAACACTATCAAAACTTTTCCGGTGGATGGGGTCTCTGGGGATTATCGGATTTTTGATTTATGCCTTACTCGAGCATTTTGGCATCAATATGGCCCCGCTTTTAGCTGGCGCAGGGATCGCCGGAGTGGCGGTTGGATTCGGGGGACAGTATTTGATCCGGGATATCATTAACGGAATTTTCATTTTGGTTGAAGGGCAATACCGGATTAATGACGTTGTAAAAATTGGGGATCATGGAGGGCTTGTTGAAGATGTGAATCTTAGGATTACAAGACTTCGCGATCTTGAAGGTCGCGTGATTTATATCCCCAATGGAGAGGTCAAAACAGTTATCAACTTTACCAAAGAATATGCCCAAGCCCTCATGGATATTGGAGTGGCCTATAAAGAAAATGTGGATCAGGTCATGAAGATCATGAAGGATATTGCCAAGGGAATGCGCCAAGACGCGTATTTCGGAAGATTGATTTTAGATGATATGGAAATGTTGGGGGTCGATAGTTTTTCTGACTCCGCGGTCATTATTAAATGCCGCATAAAAACACTTCCGATCAAACAATGGGAAGTGATGCGAGAATATCGAAGAAGACTTAAAAACCGCTTTGATGAGGTCGGGATTGAGATTCCTTTTCCTCATACGACGCTTTACTGGGGAACTGGAAGGGACAACGATTGGTGGCGTGAGAAAGCCCTGAAAAAATAATTTTTCCCTTATAAATTAAAATCCTCGAGGCATCGTTCTCGATGCCTCGAGGATGTACTGCCGTCCCAGAGAAATTCTAACGCGAAGAAACCAGATCAGTTTCTTTCTTCGAGCGGTTTTTCTTCTTTTCAGTTTCGGAAGGGTCTCCCGCCGCAGATATTTTTGAGCGGAAAGGACTCTTGGAAACATCACGTTGGATCCGCTTAATCCTCAGATTTCCTCGAGGCCTGTCCAAATCTTTTGGAAGGACTAGCTCGTTTTGAATCACGAGGGCCCCCGCGACACCTTCAAAAGACTGCCGAAGAAGCCACCCGGCGGCACCGGTGTAACCGTTCCAAATCATTCGGCCGAGATCGTAGTTGGTAAGAATGTCGGCCGGCTGCTTATTGGGCTGGCCTCCGTAGATCTCGATTTCATTCGGAGTAACATGGCCGACCGGTGTAATCTTTCGCCATAAGCGGTAAGTCGTTTCGAGGTATTCATCGGCTTTCTTCTTGTTGCCTTCTTTTTCAAATCGTTCCGCCAGGATTCTTGAGGCGCGAATCAGCCACTGAACGCCGTGGCAATACATACCGTTTTCGCGGACACCCTCAGGATATTTGCTGCTTCTTCCAAGGTACGGTTTGCTGTCTTCGCGCAAAGCGGGCCACCCCAGGAGCACAGCATTGTCTCTTTCCAGGACGTTGATAGCGGTGTTGAATACGGTGAGACTGCGTTCGGGGTTGATATTACACATGACGGCCCAAGCCGCTGTCAGTGCGTCTGTTTCCCAAATACCGCTGTCTTTGATGCCGATCTCAGTTCCGTCATCGTGAAAGGCGCGCAGGTACCGATCTTCACGCCAAGTCGCTTCGAGCGCACTTTCGAGCTCTTTCATCTTCTTGAGGTAATGCTCTTTTCTTTTAGGGCCTTCTTTTTTTCCGATAATCTCCACCATGTCTTTTAAGATATAGTAGAGGAAAAATCCGAGCCAAACACTTTCGCCCTTTCCTTCGCTTCCGATTTCGTCTAATCCATCGTTCCAGTCTCCGGTTTGGATAAGAGGGAGACCCTTTTTCCCGGTACGTTTGTTCAAAATTAGATTGATAGATCTCATACAATGCTTATAAAGAGAGTCTGCTCGTGTGGCACGGTGATAAAGATGTCCCCACCCGCCTTTATTTTTAGGCAGCTTCGCGAAAGGAAACTCGGAAATCACATAAGATGTCATTTCGTCGAGAATCGATTCGTCTCCCGTAGCTCGAAGATATTCAACCACTCCCCAAGGAAGCCAAAGAGGATTGTCCGAGGCGTGTGAGCGGCAGGAAAAAGCGGTTCTCCCGTCCACGAGCGTGAAAAACCAGTGAAAGACATCCCCTTCGATAAATTGATGCGATGCGGCAAGGAGGATTTGCTTGCGGGCCAAAACGGGATCGACCCACATGAGGTTGACGGTATCCTGGAGCTGATCACGGAAACCAAATGCCCCGCTGGTCTGGTAAAATCCACGCCTGGGCCAAATGCGTTCTGCTATTGCCTGATATTTGAGCCAATTGAGCAAGCGGTCAAATTCAGGAGTGTTGGATTCAATAGACGCCGTATTCATCAAAGAGAGCCACCATTTTTTTGTATCGCTGAGACTCTTCCTCACGTTTTCCATGTTCTTGTATTTTTGGACAAGTTTGAGAGCCTCCTTACGCTCGTCGGCTTGCCCCATGATAATTGCTACCGAGGCTTCGCCATTCGCTGGAATTTCAAGCGTTCCGACAAATCCTGCGATTTGCGCGCTGTCTGTAAGCTGGGATTTATCCGCCTCTCCTTTTTCGACGATGTAAGGATGTTTGACGCCGCGCTCGGCCCCGAAAAATCGACCGCGCTTGGTTTCAACGCAGTCTGCAGGAACCGACATGGAAGCAAAAGCCCAACCGATACGGAACATGTTGCGCGGATTTTGAAAGAATAGCGCATCCAATACTTTATCGTGGTGAATTTGTAGCGGGCCCGACTTTTCAGGTTGAAAAGCAAGCACCATTTGGAAGTAAGGTGCGACGCGCATCCTTTTAGGTGCGCTGGAATTGTTTTTTACTTTCAGGAGATAAACGCCCAACGGATCTTCGGGCGGAACAAAAACAGTTAGCTCTGTTGAAATCGCGCGATGGGACATTTTAAAGACGGCAGTCCCGTCAACGCTGAACCCCGCCTCATTTTTTGCATCAGTTTCATTAAGAGGGTGATGGGTGGGCGAGTACCATTCATTTCTGTCTATGTCGTAAAGGTAAATGGCCTCTGTCGGAATTTCTTTAGTGACGGTGTCCGGCCAATCCGGGGTCAGACGATTCTGCTGAGAATTTCCGTTGCAGGAGGTATGAAGTCCCCGGTTCGTGACCATGACCGAATGTCCCATGGCATTTGACAGCGCATGATCATAAGGCCTTGTTGTGTAAGGTGTTCGGACGAGAAGTTTGTTCCCGTTCTCTTGATATTCGGAATAAGGTTGTGGTGTGCCGCTCGGGATCTCACCATGTCCGATCAAGGGCGATTTTTTGATGTCCGCTTCGGGTTTTGGATTTATCGCCCGAGGTTTAAGGAATTCTTTTACCAGATCAAGCGCTGAGGACTTATTTTTCCCGTAACCAATCATGAGCCGTAAGGTTTCAGTCCCTTTGGGGGCGAGTTTCATGTTGATCAGCAGGCTTCCAATAGGGTCGAAGGTCGGGTAAGGAGAAGTGTCCCGGGCTTCTTCGAAATTAAACGTTTCGAGAGATCTTGGCGTCCAGATACTCCGGGCGCGCCCGATAAAATCCATACGTGAAGTCAAAAATCCTTCCGGCGGAAGGTCAGCGGCCAGAACGCCCATCGATTTAGTCCCTTTTTGCCAGGACAAGATGGCGTTGGCCCCGCTTACATATTCCATTTCCGGGAAAAGACGTGCGTATTGTGTATGAAATCGGTCATGAAGGCCGCCATTCAAGACCCATTCCACATAAGGAACGACTTTCAGTTCGCGTGCCTTGTGGGTGAGATTCTCAATCGTAATCGCCCAAATCTCTGCCGTTGATTCTTCTCCGGGCAGGGTAATCTCAATAATCGTTTTAACCCCATTATAGGTGTTCATGATGCGAAGAGAATCCTCGCCCTTTTCTATGCGAGGGGCCTCGAATTCGTCGTGGGGGAAATTTCCAATGACCGGCCAGGTCACGGAAGATTCTTTTTGCCCGTTTTTTGCCTCGGCGAAAAAGAGGATTCGCCCGCACGGGTCAATCATGTCATAAGACTTTCGGGTCACATCGTATTCGGGAGGGTACACCGTACTCTTTTTATGATAAACCTCACTATAGATATCCCCATTTTCTTTGACAACGACCTTGTAATCGCGGTTACCGAGTTCGAAACAAGCCAAACGCCGCCGCCGCCCACGCCGTACGAGAAGTCGGATCACAAAAGAAATTCCCGCCGAAATAAGGATTGCCGAGATAACTAAACCCACCATTTGCCCAAAGGAAAGTGATTGAAGCATTTCAAGGAATCCTCCTCGGGATCCGTTTTGAATGGCTTCCGAGGCATTCCAGGCGAAATCCCATTCCTTGCCGCGAGGCAAGTAAAAAGGAATTAAAAGAGGCGCCCAAGTAGCGAAACGCTTCACGCCTTCAGGGATGTAACGTTGTGCGGCAGCAGGTCCGATGAAGCGCGCGATCTTTTCATCCAGTTTATCGAGTCCGATGAAACTAAGGTTTACAAGCGTTGCAACGCGCAGCCCCATATGATCCATCCAAATAAGGATGCGCAAGAAATCGAACGCCAGGATGTAGATGAAGAAATTTAAACTCCATTCACGGAAGGCTTCCGAAGACATGGTTGCGTTATTGTAAATTGCGAACAGTGTCCGAATGGCGCCATCTTGGTTATACCAGGTCGGGTCTGGCATCATCCGCAGAAAGGTGAAGATGATCGGAGACATCCACAAGCCCCACCGTAAGACATAGATCATATGTTCAATCAAAGTGGCAAAACCGGCCTTGGAGAAAAAGAATTTGATGGGAGTGGTGTCTTTATCGAAATAAGCTTGGAGGAAGACTTTGTTGATAGCGAACAACCAAGCCGCGACGGCCCAGTTAATAACACCCGCCAGCGATTCCGTAAAAAGGAGTTTTGCCCCGCCGGTATAAGTTCCTAAATCGATACGTCCCCACTTGTTGACCAGCGGATAGGTGATGTATTCAACCGCGTCGAATCCCGCGCTGGTATAAAGCTTAAATTTTTGAATGACGACCGGGATTTGCCTCGTATCCAAATAAAAAGCTGCCGCACTGCCGACAAAAGCCCCGAGCAGTCCATCTGTCAAATAAAGTCGCCAGGATTGAACCCGTCCCTCGCCTCGAATCGCGTAAACGATATCTCTTAACAAGCTAACACCGGAGGAAGCCAAAAGACCGATCATGAGACCGAAGCTGATGCGGTCTGACATGGCGAGCTGAAACATATTTTGTGTGATCATGTAGGCAAAACCGAAACCGATCACAGCGCCGCGGGCATACAATGTTTTATCACGATAACTGTAGGCCGTGCGCTCGAAGAAAGGCTGGCTGCCATCAAAGGTTTCGATAATTGTTTTAATAAGCGGGAACAAGAGAGCTCCCGAAAGAATTCCAACCAAAAGTGGCATAGCATTCATCACGGCTTGGGCAGCCGGGGAATTCAGCAGCATATAAAGAAGGAAAAGCAGGGACAATAAAATGCCGCTATACGCCATGCCTTTTTTCGTTCCAATCCATACGTGTTGCGAGATAGATTCGTTCGAGGGTGCAGTTCGGTGGCCGCCGTCGAGAGCGATGCCGGTGATAAGGTAAACTTCACCCCAAAGACCGCCGTAGGAAAGAATTGTTGCCAGGATGGCGGCCAAGGCTGGGAGCATACCCGGCAAAGAAGCAGCCGCTTCACTGGATCCCAAATCAGCAATCCAGGGTGCGACAACAACACCCAAGGAAACCAATAAAATGACCCAATGGGCTTTGGCAGTCCGGACCAGCTTTCCCTTGGTTGCCATGCTGATGCCGTTGGTGAAGACTTCGTTGAAAACGAGGACGACGATAAACCGGCCAAAAATTTCGTTGGCGATCGGCCAGGATGCGAGAAGGCCAAAAGTAAGAACGCTGGCGATCGTTTGAAGAAGGTTGGAATTTTCAAGCAGCAGCAACCAGCCAAAGAGATAGGGAGTGATGGTGATCAAAGCTCCGGTCAAAGGTTTTAAATGTTTCCCCGAAGAAGCGAGCGAACACGCATTGGAAATGTGATAAATCAAAAAAACGATGGTTGCCGTCAGGTTAGCAATCATAAATAATTGCGACCAGGTTGCTGGCGCTTGAAGCAGGTCTTGCTTTGTCGATGACGCAGCTAGGAGCCCGGTAATGAGAACATTCTGGAAGATTTCGCTGGGGGATAAGTGTTTCCCCGTATGCTTGTATTTTAAGAGGGCTGCTATCACCGCGCCGGTTAAGGCGACTGCCAGGAAAGTAAAGTTCAGCCCATCGTCCAAATAACCGATGGTCCCCAGAGAATAAATTTTAATGGCTACGCCGACAATGAGGACGGCGACTGTACCGTAAAAAAGATCCCAGCGGAGTTTCAGCGAGCGCGAATCCCCGGGGGTGTCTAGTTCCGCGTCGCGGCGGCGGAACGATTGAAATTCCTCAGCTCCATTTTTCCCGAAATTTCGCTTGAGAATCGCGACGAAAAAGGCTAAGAGCAGGCTCAATAAAAGAAGAAGCCCGATCTTGACAAAAGTGAAATATTTTTGAAGGAGCGAAAGTTTTCCGAACTCAAGGTCAAAATAGAGAGTTCCGGCAAGCAGATCGTTTTCTTCAGCGCGGCTGACCGCAACAGGGCTCCCGCCCATTGGACTCAAAATGGTGGGGCCTTGGCCAACTGGGCTGACGACAAAAACAGCCTCCTTGAGATGACCAACCATCGACCAGTTAATGGATTCAAGAACGGAGTTCCATCCGGGTTTGAGCTCGAGGGGGATAGTCTGCCAGCTCGTTTCGCCTTTAATTTCAACCTTAACCGCAACTTCATCCACTTGTGCAGCGGTTGGGACCATGACACCGATTCGCACGGCATCGGCGCTTTCAGGGCTAAGTTCGGCGGGGTATTCCTGAGTCCAAATACCAACATGTGTGCCGGAGGGCGCCGAATAGTCGAAGCTTAAAACATCTTTCCCAACGATTTCATCAAAAACAACACCGATAACACCTTGCGCATCTCCGATATTAAACATACCGCGGACGCCAGCATCCATAATACTGAACGAAGGTGTAAAGGATTGTGATTCAGAGCTTATTTGATCGGCGGAATTTCCTTTGACGAATTGAAGGGCGAAAGACAAAGTTCCATGAACTAAACCGGACCCTTTTTGGGGCGCAAGGGTAAAACAAACCTCTTTGAGAGCGCCCACGGAAACCCAGTCCACAGTTTCTTGAAAGGAATTCCAACCCGGCTTCAGGTTGAGAGGCGTTGTTTGTTTTCCGATGGTTCCTTTTAACTCAAGATTGACGGCAACATCTTTAATTTGCTTGGAGTCAAAAGCCCGGATGCCAACCCTTGCCGTGTCGGCAGTGTTGGCGTCAAGCGCAGTGTGAAAACTTTTTGACCAGACATTCAGACGACCACCTTGGGGGATGGAGTAATCAACCTCGAGGATGTCCTTTCCCACGACCTGGTCGAAAGTCGGAAGCAAGCTGCCTTCAGCGCCCCCCTCACCGGAAACGCCCCGCTCACGGGAACTCAAAAGTCCGAAGGAGGTCGGGATGTTGGGACCCGTTTTGGCTTGATCTGCCGGAGATTTTTTTTCAAAAAGAACCGCGAAAGAGACGGTTCCTTTCGCTGATAAAGTATCGTTTTTTGTTGCAACCGTAAAAGTAATTTCGCGTAAAGAGCCGATATTTTTCCAATCAATACTTGCTTCAAGGGATTTCCAACCGCGCTTAATCGCGAGGGGGATGTTTTGGATCCCCTTGTCGCCTTTTAACTTTGCTTCTACCGCGATCTGGTTGACTTGTTCAGCGTCCAAGGTTTCGACCCCGATTTTAACAGAATCGATCGTGTCGGCACTTAATGCCGCAGGGAAATCACGCGCGACCAAACTGGCAGATGAATTTTCGGATAAGGTGTAATCAAATTCTACGATGTCTCTTTCATTGATGGCATCGTAGGAAGGAATCATGAGCCCTTTAGAATCACCAACCGTTACAACTTCTCTTTGGCCTGCGTCAAGAATATCGTAGGAAATTGCTTCCTCGGCCAACGCGAAGGTGGCCGGAAGAGAAAATATTGCGAATAAGACGAAAAGGGTTAGAAATAATGATTGAGTATAACGATGGGTCTGGTTTGGTTTTTTCATAGCTATTGCTTTAAGATCAAAAAGCTCCTTCCTTATAGTGTCAAGTGAACGGATACTTTCAAAAATCGGTGAAGTAATTCGGCAAAAAAATATCGTCTATTCTTGGGACTGCTAGAAAGAAAAAACGAATTTTTATGAAAACTCTCATGTCCTGCGGAGAGCGGTAATTATAGCATAGCTTTTCAAGACGCAAAGGCATTATTTCCGTTTTTCCACGTAAGGAATTAGAAAAACATAGTAAAAAGGTTATATATCTTTGTAAAACATAATTTCGAAGTCGTTTTTTCAACTTAAAAGGTGGGATTTGAGATATAGCAAGGTAAAACAAACTGGTTATTCTCATAGCAAGTACGTATAATCCAGCCAATAAAGCATAAGAAAGTCTTTCAAAAATTTTTTAAATCGCTAATGACAGAGCGGGATTTGGGAGTTTCCTGGTGACCTATCTGGCGGAGCGGCAGGTTTTGCAAATTGTCCTCATCCTGATTTTTGCGGTGGTTTTCTATTTCCGAAAAGAAAACAACTGGTTGAAGAAATATTTTGTTTTGATTCTTGCCCTCCTGACTCTTTTGGGTTTTACGGCACACTTCAATTTCTTTCTCTTTCATGGGGGGAGAACGCATCTTCACAACCTTGAGATTTATCACTATTACATGGGGTCTAAATATTTCCCGGAGCTTGGATACACGAAGCTTTATGAGGCTTCCCTCGTCGCGGATTCCGAAGACGATCCCTATTTTCGGGGCGATTTGGCAATCCGGTCTCTTGAGACATACGAACTCGAACCTCGAAGTGAGGTTTTGGCGAGAAAATCCGAAATCGCCGGCCTTTTTACAAAAGAACGGTGGAGGGAATTTAAGGAAGATCTTTCGGTTTTTCGGTTGACAGCTCCGACGAATTGGGGCGTGAAATTCGGCTATCAGGACCACGGGTATAATGGGACACCTTTTGTAACAGCGATACTTTCTTTTTTATCGTCCCAGCCTTTTCTTTCAACCCGAGACTTCATCCAAATCGCTGCTTGTTTGGATATCTTGCTGATCCTTTTATGCGGAGGGCTCATCGCAATACTTTTAGGTTTAGAGGCGGGGCTTGTGTTTCTATTTTGTCTTGCGGTCAATCCCTTAAACGACTATCTCATGATCGGGGGGGCGTACCTTCGGTATTCTTATTTAGTTGCGCTTGCGTTAGGGATTGCCTTCTACCGCAAAAACCAGTTTATCCTTAGTGGGATTTTGGTGGCAGTATCCGGACTTTTGAGAATATTTCCAGGCCTTTGCGTTGTGGGTCTTTTTCTAAGTCATCTTTTAAGAAAAGATAGGTTGCAAGCGTTGAAATCAGTTCGGAGTTTTTATTTATCGTTTTTCGTTGCAGGGGGCTTGATTTTTTTGATGACCTCGATCCTCCCAAAGCCCGCAGGGGAAAACCCCTGGCGTGGCTTTGCCCGGCAAATTGAACTTCACCGGGGAAAGCTGACGACGAACAAAGTCGGACTCAGATACCTTTTCTTTTTTTCGGATGAGCATAATGTCCGGGAAGTTTTAAAGTCATGGCCGGACGGGCAGCGGCTGAACTGGATCGAGGAAAACGAGAAAACCTACGAAGGGCGGAAGCCTTTTTTCTTCATAGCGGTTGCAGCCATGCTTTTTCTGTTGGCTTGTTTTTTGAGAGCCTCTCACGGCGCCGAAGCTTTTTTTGGGGGGGTGGTTTTCATCTTCTGCGTTTTTTTGCTGAGCCATTACTATTACTGTCTTCTTTCCTTGATCCCGCTCATGTTTTCGGAATGCAGGAAAATTACGATTTTTACGGTTCTTGCCTTTGGTGCAATGACGGCTGTGGCATTGTTGCCCGAGATAGGAGGGATTGTCGATAGAAGGTTTTATTTTTCAAGTCTGACCACATTGTTTTTAATGGTAGGAATTCTTTCAGCAAAATCAAAAGTTGCAAAAGAGACGGTATGTTGAATCGGGTAAAAAAAGAAAGGGGCGTTCGATATGATTATCCTGGCTAAGCTCATTGCTTTGGCGATTACCATTTTAGGGTTGGCTGTCTTTACGTCGCCGCAGTTTTCTCAGAAACTATTTAACTTCTTTAAGGAAGGAAGGAACCTTTATATTGCGGGAGTCGTTCGTGTTCTCATTGGCCTCCTGCTCCTTGTCATTGCCTCTCAAAGTGTTGTCCCCGTTGCGGCAGTGGCTTTGGGCGTGCTCTTTCTTGTGAGCGGGATTGTCGTTTTTGCCGCCGACATTGAAAAGATGCGGACTTTCATCACGGCATATAGCGAAATGCCGAGTCTTGTGATCCGGCTGCTGGGCCTTGTGGCAGCAACCTTCGGGATCCTGATTTTCTCCATATTTTGATTTAGTCAGGAAAGGGAATAAATTTTTACTGGAAGAGCTGATGCCGGGAACGAAAGTTGGTTTCCGAGGAAGGAAAGATCAGGATAATCGTTCACTTGACCGACCGCCGGATGTTAGGCCGTTTGTGGATTTATAGCAAAAGAAAAACTCCTTGGGATTAACGGCCAAGTCTGTTCAGAAATAAGGGCGTCCCCAGGTTTCAAAAATCCAAAGATTCCACATCTTTGAGCGGTTGCCTCTTTTAAAAATTGTATCAATGCCTTTTCTTGTCAGAAATCCGCTTCGAAGGGCCTTCCCCGAAATTAATTCCTCATGGGCTGTTTTCATCCATTGATTGGTCAGCCAATAGCTTTCCAAGGGAGGCGTGAAGGCAATTTTTTTGCGGTCGATCATTTCAAGCGGAAATCCCCACCGCTCCAGCAATTTTTTCAGAATAGATTTATGACGGTCGGGTTTCCATTTTATTTCAGGGGGAATTTTTGCGACGAGTTCTTGAAATTCATGGTCTAAAAATGGAACTCGGACCTCCAAGGAATTGAGCATGCTCATGCGGTCAACTTTGACAAGGATATCATCAGGCAGATAAGTCAGAATATCCAAATGCTGGAGGCTTGTCAAAATGTCCTCGCCCTTGATCAGGGGAGTCAGGGATTTCCATATATCGCCTTCCTGGCGTCGCGTGTGGATTTCGTCTCGAAAGGCATCTCCATAGAGAACATCAAATTCGAAAGAGTAAAAGGCATAGGTGAGTTCCGCGTAACGTTCAGCCGAATGCTTTGTTAAAGCGGTAAGGGTTCTTTTCCCGTAGGGCAGGGTATGGCTCAGGAATTTCCCCATCGTGTTCATCAAGCCTTTCGTAAGCGGGAATTTTCCCCATCGATCCTCCCAATTTTTCAATGTATGGTATTTAAAATATCCGCCGAAAGTTTCATCAGCGCCGTCTCCGGTGAGAACGACGGGGACCCGTTGGCGAGCAAATTTGGAGACAGCATAGGTTGGGATGACGGACGTGTCGCTCATCGGTTCATCCAAGTGCCGAAAAATTTTCTGAAAGGTTTCGGCGTCGATCCCTCGGGGGACAAGAAATTCCTGGTGATCGGATTTAAAAAGACCGGCGGCCTGCCGGGCATATTGACGCTCATCATGCAAGGGATCTTCGAACCCGATCGAAAAAGTTTTGACTGGTTCGCGTAAACATTGGCTCATGGCATAAACAATCGCCGTTGAGTCCGTGCCTCCGCTCAGGAACGCGCCGAGCGGGACGTCAGAAATGAGATGTCGTCTAACCGTTTCAAAAATCTTTTCTTCCAACGCGTCCAGCCAAGCGGCTTCGCTCATAGGAGTTTGTTCAAAGGCCAATTGCCAATAGCGTCGGATTTTCATAACCCCATCTTTCCAAATAAGGGAATGGCCGGGAGGTAGTTTTTTTACCTGTCTGAAAATAGTGAAGGGGGCTGGCACGAATGAAAGACGCATATAGAGATCAAACGCAAGGGGGTCGATCGTTGCAGAAACTTCAGGATGTTCGAGCAAGGATTTTGTTTCAGAAGCGAAGATAAAATTGCGCCCCGGTGCGGCGTAAAAGAAAGGTTTGATACCCAGGCGGTCACGCGCAGCAAACAGGCGATTTTGGTGCCCGTCCCAGAGAGCGAAAGCAAACATCCCCCGAAATTGCTTAACGCAATCATCTCCCCATTCCTCATAGGCATGAACGATGACTTCTGTATCTGTCTTGGAGCGGAAGCGGTGACCTTTTGCTTCAAGTCTTTTTTGGAGGGATTGGAAGTTGTAGATTTCACCGTTGTAGACGACAAAAATTTTCCCGTCCTCATTGTAGATAGGTTGATGACCGCCTTCGAGATCAATGATACTCAGCCTGAGATTGGCAAGCCCCAATCCTGCTTGATAGTGATGACCTTTGTCGTCAGGACCACGGTGGACTAGTTTATCCTGCATCCTTACGAGAACCGACTCGTCCCCGGTCCCTACAAAACCGCATATACCGCACATATAAAGCGACCTTTTGAGAAAAGAACTTTTTGTTACCGTTCATTCCATCATAAACTAAACAGATGGCGCTATTATAGAAGAGAGCAAGCCCCAGAGAAAGTTCTTATTCCAAGAAAGGTCGACATCCTTTCAACTGTTGACTCGACGGTAGAAGAAGGCATAAAAGGTGACACGTAAGGCGGGAATGAGTTATGAGCGGTGGCGATTGAAACCGAAGCGCTTTAAAAGCGGATTTTTCAGGTAAGGTAACGTGCTATCCCTAAGCCTTTTGCAAACATAAGCCCATCTGTTATAATGCCTACCCTTATATTGGAGAGTGTTCTTATAGATAGTTTGTGTATTCAAAGGTTAGTGCAGCTGCCGTAGACGGTTTTCCTTAAACCGTCACGGCACATTTCTTGCGCAAGAAACGCAAGGGTGCCCATCCTGCTACGCTCCTTCGGAGCTTCGTAGGACGGCTAAGTAAAGGGGAGTGCGCATAAAAGTCATTCTCACGCATTATGGTGGTGATCGTTATTTTGTAATTCCCGCATGTTTTGGGCGGGAATCTAGTAAGGCAACAAGCGCCCGCCCTGGAAGGTGATTATTCCGAGGGAAAAGGCGTTGTTCTTTTGATAAGTTATTCGTTATCGCAGAAGTGTGCGCCCGCACCTGCACCGGTGTGCAGGTACGACGCTGTCGCGACCAAGGAAGTCGCGTACAGCGCAAGGCGCAAAACTTTTGCGGTACAGAGTTAAAAGTTTTGCGCCCGTAGCTCAATTGGATAGAGCGTCTGACTACGGATCAGAAGGTTGCAGGTTCAAATCCTACCGGGCGCGTGGTTTCATAATTGTTTTTTAACAGCTGTCCCGTGTGAACCAGAGCGTCTTCCGCCGGAAAGATTGGCGGAAAGGGCTTACGGTTCAGAAGGTTGCAGGTTCCCCGCCACAAAGCGTGGCGGGTCCGCCGAGTAGTATGGCGGAAAATCCTCTCCGGGCGCGGACTTATATATGGCTAATAAAACATCCATCCATGAGCATTTCATGAAAGAGGCTGTGAAGCAGGCGGCCATTGCTCTCGATAAAGGGGAAGTGCCGGTTGGCGCTGTTATCGTTCATGGGAATCGCATCATTGCGCGCGCCCATAATCAGATGGAGACCTTGAGGGATCCAACGGCGCATGCGGAAATGATTGCCATTACACAGGCTGCCGAGACTTTATCGGAAGGAAAGAAAGGACACCGGGGATCTTTGGAAGGGGCGACACTTTACGTGACACTTGAACCGTGTACGATGTGCGCAGGAGCCCTTATTCTTTCGAAGTGTAAAAATCTTGTTTATGGGGCCAAAGACCCCAAGGCAGGCGCTTGTGAAAGTCTTTACCGGATTCCGACGGATGAAAGACTGAATCACCAAATCAATGTGATTCGAGGCGTGCTGGAAGACGAAGCGAGGTTCCTGCTTCAAGAGTTCTTTCGCAGCTTGAGAAAAGAAAAACGATAAAGATAGACCCAAGACTGAAGACCGAAGACAAAAGATCAAAAGAGGAATCGATTGTTATAAAAGTTTTTGGCGCTTTACCGTTTTGAAGGAGACCTTTGCTTTTGAAAGCAGTGATATAAAGATTATTAAAAGGGCCCGCGCGGATTAAAAATCTTTTAGTCTGCGGTCTTTGGTCTGTAGTCTTGAGTCTATTACGCGGAGAGGTCGCATAGCCCGGTCGAGTGCGCTCGCTTGGAAAGCGAGTAGACCGCAAGGTCTCAAGGGTTCGAATCCCTTCCTCTCCGCCATGAACCTGAGCTGCAAGATCCATTCTTGGACTTGATCTTGCAGCTCAGGTTCATGGCGAGCCCTGTACCGGAGTCAGTGTTTTTTGGATGTTCGACTGGTACAGGGCAATAACAGGAAGACGAGTTTATGTACTTCGTTTATATTCTTCTGAGCAGCTTTGACGGAAAGTTTTATGTCGGGTTTACTCATAATATGGAATAACGATTACATGATCATAACTCGGGCAAGACGAAGTCTACGGCACCAAGAAGGCCGTTTGAATTAGTTTACGATGAAGCGCATCTGTCCAAAAAAGATGCTATAAGGCGTGAAACCTATTTTAAAACGGCAAAAGGGAAAACGACCTTAAAACAAATACTACGGGAAAGCCTTGGGAAATTAAGCAAATAAACACGCACATCCGGGCATGATCCGCACTGAATACGCGGTATTTAACAATGACACCAGCCATAGCCATTCAGCATTTAACCAAATTTTACCGGCGCTTTCGGGCGATTGATGATATTTCGTTTGAAGTCGCACCGGGAGAGTTTTTTGGTTTTCTGGGTCCCAACGGCGCCGGGAAAACGACCACGATTAGTGTGGTGACGGGGCTTGCGAATTATCAGCGGGGACGTGTCAGCGTGCTGGGCCATGATGTCCGCCGGGATTACCGGTTGGCCCGCGCACAAATCGGGCTGGTTCCTCAGGAGTTTAATTTTGATCCGTTCCTTTCGGCCGAGCAAATTCTTACGTTTGAGGCGGGCTATTTTGGCCTTTTAAGAGAGGAAGCAAGAAAAAGGGCGCACGAACTTTTGAATCTCTTCGGGCTATGGGATAAAAGGCGAGAGGGTTATAAAAAACTCTCAGGCGGAATGAAAAGAAGGCTCTTGATTGCGCGCGCCCTCATGCATCAACCCAAAATCCTTATCCTTGATGAACCCACTGCCGGCGTTGATCTGGAGCTCCGTTACTGGCTTTGGGATTTTATCCGGGAGTTGAACCAGAAAGGGACGACCATTTTTTTGACAACGCATTATATTGAAGAGGCCGAAAAACTTTGCAGTCGCATCGGTGTGATTCATCAGGGGAAAATCGTAGCGCTCGAGCCGACCGAAAATCTTATCCGTACCATGAGCGGGGAAGAGGTCGAGTTTTATTTAAAAAATAAAATCACCGAACGGCCGAAAGAACTTGAATCGTTGTCCCTTATCTATGAAGACGGCGGAAAAAAACTTCGATTCGAGGACAAGGGGGATGCGATCTCGAAAGTGCTAAAGGCGCTCTGTCATCGGGGGACAGAAGTCGAACGGATCGGGGTCCGACGGCCTACGCTGGAAGATGCTTTCCTGAAATTGATTAGGAAAAAGTGATATGAGAACCTTTGTCGGCTTTAGAACATTAGTGATTAGAGAAATTTACCGGTTTCTGTCGGTTTTTACGCAGACGATCTTTCCCCCGATTGTTTCAAGCTTTCTTTATATCTTTATCTTCGGCTTTTCGCTGGGTGCCAGGATCCAGGAGGTTCAGGGGGTGTCTTATCTGACATTCCTTATTCCAGGCCTCATCATGATGTATGTCATTGAAGGATCGTATACCAATGCCTCAAGCTCCCTTTTTATTTCCCGATGGGCGAATAATATCGAGGAACTTTTAGTGACGCCTCTTTCCTATTGGGAGATGGTGGCGGCCATGTTGATTGGAGGTCTCGTTCGGAGTTTTGTCGTGGCAACGGGTGTTTATGGCGTCTCCCTTCTTTTTGTTCAATTTCCGGTAGCTCATCCTTTGACGGTTTTTTATTTTTTTGTGTTTGTTTCGCTGACTTTTTCGGCCGTTGGGATGATGATTGCGCTCTTTGCCGAGGAATTCGAGCATCTGACGATTATGACGACCTTTGTGATTACACCTCTTGTTTTCCTCGGCGGTGTTTTCAATTCCATGGACATGGTCCCCGAGGCACTTCAATGGATCACAAGGTACAACCCCATTTTTTATATGGTCAGCGGCATTCGTTACGGGATGCTTGGAGTTTCCGATGCCTCGGTCGGATTCAGCATGTGGGTCGTTTTTTTGTTGTTTCTTTCATTGTTTATAGTTACTGTATATATGTTTCGAATCGGATTTAAATTGAGGAAATAATGCTCCAAACCTTTTTATTCAAAAAAGATAAGTCGCTTCAAACGGATATCTCCAGGGCCGAGATGCTTGCGGCGATCCATGACAAAGATTGCCTCCTTTGGGTGGATTTAGAAAGCCCAAGCGAATTCGAGAGCGAATGCCTTGTGGAGATGTTCAATTTCCATCCGCTTGCCGTTGAGGACTGTTTTTCGGATCATTCCCAGCCGAAGGTGGATGATTATGAGGAATATCTCTTTTTGGTGACCCATGCGGTGACGATGAAGACCAATGAGGAGACCAGCAGAGAAGAGCTTGGGACGCTCGAGCTCGATATCTTTTTTGGGAAAAATTATGTTGTGACGGTTCATAAAATTCCAATCAAACCGGTCGCGCAGGTGAGGGAACTCATTCGCAAAAAACCGGACCGATTTGCGGGGAAAGGGACCGATTTTCTGGTGCATGCCGTTTTGGATAATTTGGTGGATAGTTACCAGCCGCTCCTCAATCAATATGAAGATAGGATCGATAATCTCGAAAAGGAAATTTTCAATAATCCTCCGGCTGATTTTATTTCGACGGTCATGCAGACGAAAGAAGATATCTTTTATCTCAGGCGCATTGTTTCGCCCCAGCGGGACACGGTCAATTATTTGACGAGAGTCCCTACTTCTTTTATCCGCCAAAGCCATATGATTTATTTCCGGGATATTTTTGATCATCTGCAGCGTATCCATGGGATCGCGGAAGGATTTCATGAAAATCTCTCAAGCATTCTGCAGGCTTACTTTTCCTATTCTTCCCACAAACTGAATGAGGTTGTAAAACATCTTACCGTGTTAGCAACGCTCACCATGCCAGCTTTGATTATCGGGGGTATTTACGGGATGAATTTCACGAACATGCCGGAACTGGATTGGCGGTTCGGGTATCCCTTTTCCATTGCCTTGGCGATCGGGTCCTCGCTTGCGATGCTCGTGTGGATGAAATTCAAGAAATGGATTTAAAGCCCTCCCTTTACGGGCTCACCGAAGAAGAAATCAAAAAAGTTGTTGAGGAAAAGAAATTCCCCGCCTACCGAGCAACCCAGCTTATCGGCTGGCTTTATGGCAAGCACATCGCGGATCTTAAGGAGGCCGGCAATCTCCCTTCGGACCTGAAGGACAGCTTGTCTTTGGATTATTCGCTTTTAACATTGACGCCTTGCGAAAAGAAGGCATCCCGGGACAAACAGTCGATCAAATACCTTTTTTGCGACAGAGACGGAAAAATTCTCGAAAGCGTTCTAATCGTTCAAAAAGACAGGCGGACCATTTGTGTGTCGACGCAGCTTGGCTGCAAGATAAAATGTGTTTTCTGTGCAAGCGGCAAAGGGAAATTTGAGAGAAGTTTGACCTGCGGAGAAATAATCGAACAAATCGCATGGATTGAAAGGGAAACGAAAGAGAAGGCAACCAACGTCGTTTTCATGGGGATGGGGGAGCCTCTTGATAATTTTGAAGCGGTCATGAAAGCCCTTGAAATTCTCGCGGCACCGCGAGGATTTGGGCTCGGGCCGCGAAGAATTACCGTTTCCACGGTCGGGATCCCGGAGAAAATACTGGAATTTGTTCGAAGGACGAAAGGGCGTGTGAGATTATCCGTGTCGCTTCATTCCGCAATCGAGGCCACCCGAAGTCAATTGGTTCCCGTCAACCGTCAATATTCTGTTGCCGATCTCAAGAAGACTTTATTGAATGTTCACCGGGATTTAAAAAGAGAAATTACCTTTGAATATACCTTGATCCCGGGCATGAATGATAGCCGGGAAGAAGCGTTGGCCGCAGCGAAGCTGGCCAAGACGCTTAAGGCGAAGATCAATCTCATTCCGTATAATCCCATTCAGGAATTTACCTATCCGGCGCCTTCCAGGGAGCAGATGAAAAAATTCCAGATGATTCTCGAACAAAAAGGAGTGCGCGTGACCTGCCGCCAAACCGCCGGGCGGGATATCGATGCTGCATGCGGACAGCTTCGCACCCGCGAAAGCGCGCGGAATCACGCAAGGCGTGAAACGTGAAGAGTGAAGCGATATAAGCAGGAACACCGGCGCACCAGAGCACCAGACATCAGTTAAAGACATTCGTAAAATCGCCACAACAAATTGCCAACTTCTTGTCGGAGCTGGTGTAATTTTTGATATGAGCTTGATTCTAAATGACCGAGATCCTTACAAAAGCCGAGAAGATATTCTGTTTCAGCCAGAGAGCCCAGGGCAATGTTAACGAAATATTTTAACTCTCTTTTCCCTTGTCGACCATACCCTTCAACAATGTTTGTTGGTACTGAAAGGGCAGATCTTCTAATCTGAGATGTGATGCCGTAAATTTCTTCTTTTGGAAAGTTTTTTGTCGAAAGATAAATTTCGAGAGCTAATGCATTTGCTTTTTGCCAAACAATCAGTTTTTTATAACCCTTTTTCATGCTGCAGGATTTTTAATATTTTGATTTGCTGGTGCAATGGTGTTCTGGTGCACTGGTGTGCCGCCACTAAGACTCCACAGCCCTTTCAGTGCCGGATTTCTTTCATACATCTCCTCCAGCTTTTCCCCAAACTCCCCGTCAGTGAATGCATCCAGAAGCGAAGTCAGCTCATCCAAACGGGTTAAGCGGTCCAAATGTTCCTGATGAAACTCTGCGGGAGAGAAAACGAACTCTGTTTGGAGCCGGCGCCTCTCGTAATAAATGCGGGTGGCTTCCGAAAGAAGATCTTGTCTTAATTCCACCATCAGTTTTTCGCGCGAATCGATCGACGTTTGACTCGAATTAAAAAGAAGGTCCTCAAGCTGCCAATGGATACTCCAATCCCAGCCTTTTGAAATATTTTCCGGGCCCAGGATGTAAACGTCCGGGTCATTGGTGCTTCCTCGGTCAAGATCGATGTTATTTGAGCGGGAAGCATCGTAACCGAAATCGAAGCTGGGGATGAGGGCCTTTAAACGGGACAACCAATGCCACCTCGTGATTTTGGAGTTTTTGACATGGGCGTAGTCGATGACCATTTTTTGAACATCGCGGGCTGTGGGTTCGAGTGCTAATAATTCTTCAAAGAGTTTGATCTGGTTTTCTGCCGGGATCCAAATCGCGGGTGCGATTATTTCCGGCGGGACCACCGGGAATTCCATCAACCCGTCCGAGGTTAAGGCAAGAAGCACCTCAGCTTGTTCACGTTCAATAACGGAAAGATCAAAAACTTTGGCGGGTGTAAACCCTTTGTGAAGAGTTGTCCATCGCTGAGATACCGAATCGTATTGAAAGATACTGTTTTTTGAGGCTGCAAAAAGGAGCTTTGACATTGGGGCGAACGCAAGGTGTTCGACACGAATATCCAAAAGGCCGCTTTCGGATAACCTGCGCCAGCTCTTACCGGTAGCTTGGCGCTCAAAAACGCCGTTCTTTGTTGCGAGCCAGGTTGTTTGGCCTTCGCCGGCGAGGTCAAAAATGGAAGGGCCGTTCGTTCCGAGGCCTGAATCCGAAGAGGATACTTCGGCAACGGATAAGATATTTTCTTCTCCGCCACTTAAGGCATCTTCGATGGCCGAGGAGAGTGCCAGTGATTTTTGAAAATGTTCCCAATCATCAGAAACATAAAGCGTGTCATCGAGGATCACGAAAAGCCCTTGTCCGGTTTGTGAAACGAGAGAAATCATTTCTTCGCCAAAAAAATCGATTTGCTTCCAATGCCGGCCTTGGTCGCGTGACTCGAAAAGCCCTCCTTGCGTACCGGCAAACCAGATCGTCGATTCTCCGGTAATCGTCACGAGAGACAAGACATGATTTTCATGATCGTTTTTTCCGCGGAAGAAAGATTCCCACCGGGTGCCATCGTAACGCCCTTTAAAAATTCCCCGGTCGGTTAAAGCATAAACATAATCAGGATGATGTCGGAATGTCATTAAGCGGGTGACATTGCCCAGGCGGGAAGGGAAATCGCAGATCTTTTCCCAGCGTCCAATTTCTCCTTTACGAAAAAGCTGACGGTTCGTTGCGGCGAGAATGGCGGAAGAATTCGCAGAATCCGCAATGACCGAAATAATTTGATGCGCTGCCGGCGGCTGAACCGGTTTATGCCAGGCCGGTTGACCGATTGCGAAAGCAAAAAGCGGAAATCCCAATAGGGATGAAAAGACCCAAGAACGCATACATAGCACCTCTTGAATATGATTATTATTCATAGATTATATGTAATAATGATAATTATGCAAGAATAAATTTCACTCTCCTTAAAATTTTGGTATATTGGCACCTCATTTCAAGGAGGAAAAATGGGACTTCATTGCGGGATTGTAGGCTTGCCCAATGTCGGTAAGTCTACGATATTTAATACGTTATCGAATGCCAAGGCGCAGGCTTCCAACTACCCCTTCTGTACAATCGATCCCAATAAGGGAATTGTCCAAGTACCCGACCCGCGTTTGGAGGCCTTAAGCAAGATTTACCAACCTGAAAAGACGACTCCGACCGCTGTTGAATTCTATGACATTGCCGGACTGGTCAAAGGGGCCTCCGAGGGAGAAGGATTAGGCAATCAGTTTCTGGGACATATCAAAGAGGTGGAGGCCATTTTGCACGTCGTCCGTTGCTTTGAAGATCCTAATATTGTTCATGTCGCAGGAAAGATCGACCCCATTGCTGATATTGAGGTGGTTGATACCGAGCTATGTTTGAAAGATTTGGAAACGATCAACGGACGGATTTCGAGAACTGAAAGGTTAGCGCAGTCAGGAGACAAAGAGGCCCGTGAAATGATGGGCCTTTATGAAAGAGTTAAGGCCGCTCTGGAGGGAGGAATTCCTCTCAGAAGGATTCCCTTTGCCGAAGAAGAGAAATTAAAAATCCGGGATTTATGTTTTCTCACCCTCAAACCCGTCCTTTATTGCGCCAATGTTTCGGAGGATCAACTTCCTGAGGGCGGACCGCATGTTGAAAAGGTCAGAAAGATCGCCGCCGAAGACGGATCGGAAACGGTTGTAATTTCCGGCAAAGTGGAAGCAGAAATCATGGACCTTTCAGAGGCAGAAAGAATAGAATTTTTGCAGGCTTTGAATTTGAAAGAGCCGGGTCTTTATTCCCTCATTAGGGCGGCTTACCATTTGTTGGATCTGATTACCTTTTTTACGGCGGGTGAAAAAGAAGTCAGAGCGTGGACAGTCCGACGTGGAACCAAGGCCCCTCAAGCTGCCGGTGAGATCCATTCCGATTTTGAAAGGGGATTTATCCGGGCAGAGACCATGAAGGCGAATGATTTGATCGAATTAGGATCGGCGCTTGCTGTCAAAGAAAAAGGGCTATTGCGTATTGAAGGTAAGGACTATGTTGTCCAAGACGGCGATGTCATGTTATTCCGCTTTAATGTCTAGAATAATTCCACTTCAATAGTAAGTTAAAACCAACCAGAAGATCGCAGAATTTTTATCCTAGTAAAAACTAACATCGCTTATCCATAGCGGTCATCGTTCATCTTTTCTAAAGGCTTTAATTGCCTCTATTATAAGTTTGGTGTATACTTCCGTAACTTATTTCCTTCCAGGACTATGCGAGAAAAGAATGGGTTGCCAAAGTAAGCCTAGAATTCGTCTTACGACTTATTTAACCACGCTCGTATTCTGTCTAAATACCATCTTTAGTTTTACACCTCCAGTTTTTGCCCAGCTTCCTTGGGGTTCTTCCGAGAGACCTGACTCGCATAGTCAAGAGGCCATTCCGGTGTCTCCCACTACCATGGCCAATCTCGAAGTCCCCTCGGAGCTGGGCGCTATTCAAGAGACATTTTCACAGGAAAATCTGGAGGAAAATGATCGCTTGGTCATCTTGATTCAGGATGCGCACGGCGAACCGGATGCCCAGAAAGCTATCCGAGACTTAATTGTCCATTTGAAGGAGAAGTATGCGGTTGATCTCGTCGCTTTAGAAGGCGCTTCCGGAGAGATCGATCCGGTGCTTCATCAAACCTTCCCGCGCAAAGAGAAGATGAAAGAAATTTTGGGGAATCATCTTGCGCTGGGAGAAATCTCTGGCGCATTTCTTGCAGCTGCTTTGGAAAACAAAAACGTTTCGTATTTCGGAGCCGAGTCTAAAAAACTCTACGAGGAAGATGCCGATTGGTTTCTCCAGGCGTTAAGCGGTCAAGATGGCTTGAAGAAAGATCTTGAAGTTCTTCAATCGAAACTTGATGAAGCGAAGAAGAGATATTATTCCGAAGAGCTTCTGGAGGTTGACGGGAAAATCAAGAATTGGATTATTGGTGGACAAGAGGTTGCAGAAGCGCTTCAAAGTTTAGTTTCAGGAAACGAGGCGAGGCTTCGCGAATACCCGAAGCTTCTTGCCATTTGGCAGGAAATGGCCGGTATCCCCGAGGGGATCGAAAGTGAAATCCGCTCTGAAATAGAAAATCTTTTAAGAGAGGCCAAAGGGAAGCTGGTCAACCATGATGAACTTATGGCTGTTCGGGCCGAGGAGCAGGCTTACCGGACAGAGTCGATAACGCCTCATGCCTTTGCGCGCTACCTGGTAGAGAAAGTCGGCGGGTCTTTGCAGGCGAAGATCTCGCCCAAACTGGCTGCGCTCATCAGGCGTGACAATATTCTTAACCGGATGAAAGGGAGCGATTTTCTTGAAGAGTTTGAGTCCTTTCAGGAAGCCGTGATGAAAAGGCTCGTTAACAGTCCTGAAGAGAAAGCTATCTATGATTTGGATAGCCATACAAAGCTCCTTCAAAAGCTTGCAAATTTTGAGCTGACCAGAGAAGAGTGGAAAGTCTTTAAAGAGATAGGAAGCTGGAAGCTTGAAGCTGGAAGCTTGAAAGCGCCATTCGATTTCGATGAGGATAACGTCCCATTGGAAATTGAAAATTTTCTAGCCTCCAGCCTCAAGTCTCCAGGTTCTAAGACGCGGCCATTCATCCGTTTCTATGAACTAGCCGCAGCGCGTGAAACGGCGCTTCTTGAAAATTTATTTTCGCAAATGGAAAGAAAAGCAAAAAAGACAGCCGTCCTCATTGCCGGCGGTTTTCATACAGAAGGGCTGAAGCGCTTACTGAAGAGTCAGGGCATTTCCTACGTTTTGATCTCGCCATCCATTCAGGATCTCTCCGAACGGAATCGCTATTTCGATCATATGAAAGCTCAAGTGTCCTGGCGCGAATATCTAAAGCCGGAAAACGGGCGGGTTGATTTGGAGAAGGCCTTTAACCGGGCGACGGTGGATAAAATTATCCGCGATGAAAATTCCCGGTACGATCTCAAGCTTTGGCGGGATGCGATTGTTAAAGTTCTCGCAGGAAAGGGAAGGATTGAAGAATCTTCCCGCTACACGCAGCTTATTGACGAAGCTGCCAGGAAATTCTTGGATTCCGGACAAATGCAGGAGATTGAAAAAGCCTGGCAGGCAAAAGTAGAACATTTTTTAGAAGGCCTCAAACTTCTTAAGGATGAAAACAAGCTCACCGCAGAAAGTGTCATCCATCTGCTTGGGCAGGCAACCATAAGCCCACGCGTTATGATTCCCATCGGTTCCATGCCGTCCTCCTGGCTTGAGGGGGAGCCTCATCAAAGATTAGAACTTCCGGGTGAAACTGAATTGCTGAAGATGGAGCAAGGGGAAGTCCTCAAGATGCGTTCGGAGCAGAGGTCGTGGCGAATGGGTGGCCTGGTCGGCTCCTTGATTAGGACTTTTCAAGAAAAATATCGCCTTGTGGAAGTCAGTGACGGCTTCACCGTTATTCAGCCTCTTTCAGAAATGACTGAGAGAGCTCATCGGGCAAGCAGGGAACTTAGGGGCCAAGATATCGAGAAGCTCAAAGCAGATATGGATAAGGTTTTAAAGAAGCACGCGGAATGGTTTGGTGAGGACACTATTATGGCAAGTTATGCAAGAAACCCGGAAGAATTTACCTTGATGATAAGCCGGTTTGTTGCGCCGGGGAGCGATGAAGTTTTGGCGGCGGTTCAAAAGGCTTTTGATCAACGCGCCTTTGTTGGGACGGATACTCTAAAAAAGTTATTTATTTCCACTCCTCTTGAGTGGGAATTTGCCGTGAGAAAACTGGAGATAGGCGGCCTTGATCTGGCAAGCGAAGGGGCCCCGTCTTTTTTTAATGAAGGAGTCGCCGGGAAAAAGGATTTCGCGAGCACCCTAGCGGCTTTTAATCAGCTTGTTTTTGATGCGGTACAGAAAAAAGGCGGGAGCTATTCCCCCGGTTTTGGGTCCCTGGATGAATTATCCCGGGATCGGGTAGCCGGGGTCATGGATTGGATATTTGGCGGCACGAAAGGAAATGACTGGGAGGATTTCCGAACGCTCGAACAGATTTATAAAACAGATTCGGCTGATTTTATAACGGGGATTATCACCGGCGCGGGTTTGAATTTTGGGGGGGTCAACCCAAACATTTTTTGGAGAACGGTTCAGAGGCAATCAGAAATAGGAAATGAAAAATTGAGCCGCCCGGAAACAAAAGCTGAGTGGCGTCCCATCTCGATTCGGGTTGTGTTTGACTTTTTAAAATACCTGCCGCCCACGATGGCCTCAAGGGATTTGAATTATGAAGCCGTTTCGGCCTGGTATGACCAATATTTAGGAGAAGATCACGGAAACGACGCCCCCAGAAACGAACTTCGCGGGCGAACAAGCCAGGTAGGCTATCAGGAATTGTCACATCCCCTTATTTCCAAGATGGTGAATGCGAATACGGATATCTTGGAAGAGCTCAAACAAAATTCGAAACTAAAAAAGCAAATGGAGGCCGTTCATTTGCTTTATGTTGAGGATATCCCCCAAAATCAAGTTATGGATAAGTTGAGCGTTCGTCAAAGCAGTCTGGTTGATCTCATGTACCGGGGCTTAAGCCATTTATGGGCAAGGGTAGCTCAAGAAACCGGCGGCCTTAGCAATGAAGAATTGGTCCGGAAGTGGGAGCATGCGCTTGAGCGGATCTTGACAGCTCGCAAAGCTTTGGTGTTAAGGAGGCGATTTCTGGAAAACCTGTCAGGAAATCAAATCAGTCGCGAAATGGGAATATCGGGCAGCAAGATCTTTATGCATATCGCTGCCGGATTGACCCAATTGCGGGAGTTTGACGAGGCCTTTTCAAACAAACCCGAGGATTTTGAAACCGGCGTGGAATATCGAGCAGCGTGGAATCAAGAAAGGCAAAATCGTGAAATAAACCCCGAAGATTTAAGAAAGCTTCAAGTTGATTGGAGCCGGGACAATCCGTATTTTGACGAAGACTTTGTGAAAAACCATGTCTTTCTTTTGGAGTTGCTCCCACCTCAAGAGCGCAAATTTCTTCGATTGCGGTATGTTAAAGGCGAAAGTGTTCTTGATGTAGTAGAAAGAATGAATCTCGATTTAAGGTGGTACCCCTATCTAGAAGCGGGAGGTTTGGCCAAGATGTTGAGTTGGGCCAGCCCCTTAAGCGATCACGAGCTTGTTGAAGTTTTCTCTCCAGGCTTGGAAGAGTTAGATTTATCGCCATACCAGCAGACGATCCTGACAAAGAGATTGATGGAAGGAAAAACCTTTCCTCAGATCTCAAAGGAGATATCAATCGACGGCCGTGAGTTGATCTCGGTGCATAATCTCAGAAATGGTTACTATCATGGCCTTTATCGCCTACGTTTGTTTTCAGTTAAATTCAAGCTCGAAGAGTCCGCGCGCGCCGAGCTTCGCGAACGTACAACTCAAATCGGCAATCAGGAATTAGCGCATCCCATCATTTACAGGATGGTGAATGAGAATCTTTCTGTCATGGATGAATTGAAAAGATATCCCCGCCTCAGTAAGCAGATGGAAGCCGTGAGACTGCTTTATGTTGAAAATCTATCCCAAAAGCAGGCGGGCGAGAGATTGGAAGTTAGTCAGAGCAGCCTTGTTGATCTTACCCATCGCGGATTGTCTCGTTTGTGGGAAGAGGTGGCTTTGCGGATCGACGGTCTTAGCAATAAGGAGGTAGCCAATCGCTGGGCGCATGCCCTGGACCGTATCTTAACGAAGCAGCAGGCGTTGGCACTTAAGCTCCTTTTCGTCGAGGATCTTCCTATGAAGGAAGTTACTCGAAGGATTGGTTTGTCGAATAGCAAAGTTTACCAACATGTTGTTTCCGGGTTGGTGCGCTTAAGGGAGTTTGACGAGGTTTTTTCCGGAAAGCAGCCGGATTTTGAGACCGGAGTGGAATACCGGGCAAGATGGAACCGAAAGATGCAGGGCAGAACAGTTGACGCCGAGACTCTTCGGTTATTACAAGCTGCATGGAATTCGCGCCATGAGTATTCCGAACGTGAATTTATCCGCAAGAATCAGTTTCTTTTTGATTTACTGACGTATCTTGAGCGGCGCATCTTCAGAGCTCTCTCGCTAAGAACAGTAAAACTTAAGGACGTAGCGACAGAGACAGGTATTTCACAATCCGATATATCGTTGTATAAAAATATGGTGTTAGCCCGTTTATTGAGCTGGGCCAGTCCATTAAGTGACCGCGAACTTGTGGAAGCCTTTAGTCAGGATTTTGACAAAGCGGGTCTGAAAACCAACCATCAGAAAATTTTAAGGATGCGCTTACTTGAGGGGAAATCCTTTCCTGAGATTGCGAAAATCTTATGGCCGGACGCGAAAAGGGGAAGGTCAGGTGATGCTAGGACGCGGTATTCTTGGGCCCTCTATCGTTTGCGCCAGTTTTCACTTCACTACAATCTTAAACAATATCAACAATCCATTCAGCGCTCTGAACGGCGCAACGAACTTGTCGAAAACGAATTCCGGCTCTCGGATATCCCGGGTCATAAGCCGGGTGATCAGTATCAAGTGATTGTAGTTGCGGATAATACCGGTACCCTCGTTACAAATAACAGCTCCCCCATGGACGATCAAATGATCAGTGCGCTTGAACGGTTTATTCGAAACCCAGATCATCATTTTATTTTGAGCACGGGAGACAACCTTGATGAAGTCCTCGTAGAAAGTCATGCTCCGTTTTTAAGCCGCATGAGATCGCATCGCAGCCGGAGAAGGAACCTAATTCGGTATCACGTGATAGCGAATGCGGGGAAATACCAAATCGGTTTCGATGCGGAAGGAAAAGAAGCTGATCGCCAAGTGAGAGAAAATTGGCCGCTTGAGACAAGGCTTCAAAGAACCCAAATCTTGATCGAAGCTTTTTTTGATGAGCTTTCGAGCCTTTTCGAGGAGGGGGATGATAGGAGACCCGAAGAATATATTTTAGACGAGGATGTCCTGGAAAAACTGCGCGACTTGCCGCACGTGTCCCAAATTCAGGCGGCAAGGGATAGGGCTTTGCATAAATTATCAAGCCAAGCTGAATCCAGGAGAAGGGCGGAAGCATTCCCGTCGGATAATCCCCGGCTCATTGTAACTCCTCAAGAAGCTATTTTTCATATTCATCTCTGGAAAGACATTTTTGGGGAAGGGGCCCAAATTTGGGACAAGGGAATAGAGGTTGTTTTTGATTCCGATCGATTTGCTGCAACTCAACCCAAGTATTTTTCATATGCCTTTGTGCAAAATGTGAGCCGACGGGTAAGAGAAGCTTTGGGAGAAAACGAGGATGGGCTTCAGGTTGCCTATGGCCCGGGGTATGTGAACTTAGTAGAGAAATCAAAAGGGGGTTGGGTGGACCAAATACTTCATGAAGTCATTTTCCCGGAATTGGACAGGAAAAAGAAAACGATCCTATTCATTGTGGGCGATGGCGGCAATGATATCCCCATGCTGGATTTAAGGTTCCCGTCGCGGGAGAAAGTTTTTGTAGTACCTCTTTTCTTAAGCCACAATCCGGTTTACAGGGATCTTTTGCCCGATGGATCCTTTATCTCGCGCCAAGAAAATCTTGTTGGAGCCCGCCAAGTTTTTGAATTTATTTCCCAGCTAGAACAAGATCCCGAACATGCCGTCCTCCCGCTTTATCGTTGGGAAATAAGAAGCCGGTCTGAACTTCGAGAGGGGCCACTCGATCAATCTCTGGAGAATCTAACAAGTTTGTTGCAGGCGGAATACGAGAAGACGATCCCGCCCGGGTCGAGAGAAATGCTTGAGAAGTATCATTGGTATGATGTCCCGGAGTCCGAGCAAACTCATTTCCTTCGATATCGACAATTGAGACGGCTTAATCTGGGGTTTTTAGGTTTAGGAGCTGCCGCGGTTATGGTTGGCGCTTTCTTTGCCGGTGTTTACCATAGCGCTGTGAGTACAGGACAAATCTCGCCTCTTGCTGAAAGGGTCAATCTTGGTTTTCGCGTGGTTTTTGTTGTAGGGGTGCTCATCTATATTATGTTAACGAGGGTTTGGAATGCTCAAATAGCTCTTCGCAAGCAGTATTCTGCTATTCGCTCCCTCGAGGAAGAATTTTACGATGGTTGGGTGGAAGCTTACAAAGATTGGAAAAAAGCATGGGATGAAAAGTCGAGCCAGGATTCCTTAATTAATCAGGACGATTTCTTTTCGGCAGAGAATATTGAAGATAATAGAAAACGAATTTTGGAGCTTTCGGCCGGGGTCAGAACATTGCTTCGGAATATAGAAGCTCAAATAGGGAGTTCCTATCTGCGGGATCGCTGGAGAGTTCTTTTAGAAACGCTCGATGGGACAAAAGAGTTTGCTTATGTCTATCGGTTTATCAAGGAGTTTTTAGCAATCGCGGGGCGAATGAAAACGGGGGGCAGATCTCCAGCGTCTCATCGAGCCGCAAGGCAGGAGATCGAAGCTCATCTTACAAAAGTCGATGAAGCAATCAAAAAATTCGAAGCCTCCCGTAAAGGATTTGGGGTATCACCTAAAGAAGAGAGCCGTTCTGAACTTCGGCCGGCATCTCGTGATGCCGGCATTTCGCGCAGAACTCGACGTTCTGAGCTTCGCCAAATCAAAAGAAAAGATGCGTCCTGGTGGCGGGATTCCGGGCAAACACATTTAGCCGAGATCATCCCCATTTCGGCGATGCGGCGCGCGGAGGGCGATTCGGGGATCGGTGAGTTTTCGGATGTTGCGGATTATTTTGAGAACGAACTGATGCTGTACGGGATTAATGTTGTAACGCTTCTGGATCTTTTCGCCATTTTTGATGAAAGCCCTTTTGCTCCTATCAGCGCGTGGGCGCTTGATGAAACCAAAATCAATTGGTCCCGAGTTGAGGAACTTCAGGGACGCGATGATTTGTCGGATGCCTTGAAAGCCCCGGAAAATGAAAGAAGCAGGATCCACTTCGAGAGTGTACGCAAGCGAAAACAAAAGGCAGCGCTTGAGGCTTACCGATTATTCCATGAAAAAGAATTACAAGGATGGGGGAAAGGGTGGAGCAGGCGGGCGGTCGAATATAAAAAGTTTTTAAAAGAACATGACGAGACGTGGCTTAATCATTACGCCGAGTTTATGGCTATCCATGAAATCGTGGGGAAGTCGTCTTTGGAATGGACAAGCAAAGATATTGAAAACGCTAAAGGGGACGAGCGATTTAAAACCCTGACCGGTGTTCATAAGTATTCACAGTGGATTGCTTATGGGCAACTTCAGACAATGCTTGAAAGAATTCAACGAGCCGGCGGTAAAGTCCTTTTCATGATGCCCATGTTCCGCAGAAAGGACGGGAGCGAATTCTGGAAACATAAAGGCGAATATTTTCTTGAGCATGCCTTGAATAAGCCCGAAGTGGTCAGTCCGGGGATTTTGGAATCTTATGATAACGGTGGTCAGCTGATGGAGGCCTGGGAAGAACTGGCCCTTTGGCATTGGACGGAACTCAAGAAAGATGGTTTTAATTACATCTTGGATCCCATTGCTCATTGGCTTGATTTAGGCTTTGACGGAACCTGGAATGACGCCATCCATTTGGCGGATAAAATTGAGAAGAAGAATACCTGGCATCTCCGGAGCGGCGATGAACCGGGAGATGAATATACTATTCGCCTGCTTCATACCTTCGAAGAACGCGGGGCTCTACCCGTTGCAGAAGCTTATTATCATTACCACGGCCGGGCCAATGAACTTGGTTTTGTGACCGTTCACGAAGGCCATGTCCCGGGGAATTGGAGAATTGTGACAAGCCATGATTGGCCGCGACATCCTTCAAGTGTTTCTTTAAATGAAACGTTTCTTGAACGAATTAAGGCAAAGCATCAACCCAATAGCGCGAAATTTATGATATTGAGTCTCGGTGATTTATGGGGAGATCCCGTTGATATTAAGGTGAGAGAAAGAGATAGAAATGTGACCCATTGGACTTACCGGAGACCTTTGCCTACAGATCCAGATTACAGCGAACGAGCCCGGTATGATTTGAGACCATTTCTACAGTATCAAAAAGATCGGTATGGAGAACAGGAAGAAACCCAACCCGAGGATGTCTGGAACCATTCAGATATTATCGATACGGCATTCCGCATAACCGGCGATTCTTTCATCAAACATACTCCAGACGGTCGCGTTGAAATTTGGGCTGCAAGCGCTCGCGACGATTGGTTCCATGAGCAATGGGGACGCGACGCTTTTGTTGCTCTACCAGGACTTTTGTTGTCGACAGGCCGATTCGATGAAGCCAAAAATGTGATCCGCAGTTTCGCAAAACTGATGAAAAACGGTTTAATTCCCAACCGCATCCATCCGCCTGGTGATCCGAGGCCGATGGAATATAACACGGTGGATGCTCCCATGTGGTTCATCCAGGCGGTGAAGCGATATTATGAATATACGCAGGATGAGGATTTCTTACGCGAGATGGTGCCTGCGATGGAAGAAATCATACGCTCTTTCCGGGAAGGAACAGGCTATGAACGGTTCGGGCGTTTCAATGAAATCAAAATGGATGACGATGGGCTTATTGTCAGTCCCGCTCAGGCAACCTGGATGGATGCCGATCCGACAGGCAAGGGACGTCCCGTAACGCCACGAAACGGGAAAACGGTTGAGATCAATGCGCTTTGGTATGCGAATTTGAGATTTCTGCAGTGGGTAAAAGGGAATATTACCCGACAAAGTTTGAGTTCAACATCTTATCAGCAGCTTGCTGATAAGGTAAAAAGCTCCTTTAATCAAAAGTTTTGGAATCCGGATTACGAAACAGATAAGGGCGCCACTCCGCTTTTTGATGTGATTGAAGGCGATCCTCATGCCGGAGCGCTTCGCCCCAACATGCTTTTTGCTGTAAGCTATGGTGACGATTTGCTTTTGCCGGAACGACAAAAGGCTGTGTTGGAATCTGCGACTCGAGATCTCATCACCCCTTACGGCCCGCGATCACTTTCGCCGCGCGATTCTCATTATCATTACGAGTACTTAACCTACGAGGATCCCAAAATAAAAGATCAGGCTTATCATCAAGGGACTGTTTGGCCGTGGTTAGTAGGGTCTTATATCGATGCCTTGGCGAAGGTTAGAAAATCGGAAAATGTGCCCGATGCGAAAATTCAGAAAGAAATTAGAACTGTTCTAACACCTCTTGTCGATTTCCTGATGCATCAAAGCCATGTGGGGGCGCTCCCGGAACTTTTTAATGGCGGCCAACCGGGGCCGAACATGACCCAACATCCCGCTGGCACCTCCTCTCAAGCCTGGAGCGTCTCGGAGGTTTACCGCGCCATGCGCGAACACGGCATTCTCGGAGAGACGACTCGTTCCGAGCTTCGGGATGAAAGACAGGAGGTTTTGCGTATCTTAGGCAGCGGAGATGAAGTCGCCATGCGAGAGATGGCAGAACGGTTGAATGAGGCTATGGAGCGACGGGATGCTCTAGGCCCCGATTCTGAAGAGATACTTCTTCCCGCGTTTGAAAATCTAATCCTACACGAATGGGTGACGACGGACGATCTCTTAAAATTACACGCGGCTGGATTAAAGTTTTGGGGCTACCATGATCTTCAAGCTAGAAACATAAATGAACGATTGGCCGCTATTTTCCTTCAAGAAAACTGGCGCCCACAGTTTTTGATGTTTCTGCGGACTATTCCTCCCGCGGCGATGCAGGAATTTGCCACAAAATTACTCACATATGTTTTAACAGCGCATCAAGATGCTTATGTCCCGGCTTCTGAAATTGCCGAGGCTTTCCTGGATTTTGCCGATTCAGAATCAACTGATATTGATCCGGGAGCGGTCAGGGCGGGTTTTTCTTTTGTTAAGGACTTAGAAGCTTCGATCCAGACAAAGGAGAAGGCCTTTCCTGTGGCAGCCGATGAAAGGAGCTTTTATGTGAGACTGCGGAATTTGCTTGATGAAAGCCAATATCAAAAAGCGGTCCTGGAGTTATCAAAAGCCGAAGAGCTGTTTGCAAATGGCGCGCTATCGGAATATTTTTCGGTTGCTATTCACAATCCTGAATTGGGGATCGGTTATGTTGCAGCGATTCGAAAACTCGGATTACTTTTAAAAGAAGAGCTTAAAGTTTCGCATTACCGGTATGCGCTGTCGATGTTATCGTTGGCCGTCTTTAGTAAATGGAGGTGGGCTTATATCGAACCTTTAACACGTGAAGGAATCGATACGAGGATTGTTTTGCTCGGAGTGTTAAAGGAGTACTTTGATCGATTTGGAAAGAGTGAAGACAGTGATCAATCCGAAGAACTTGAAATGCCGCCTGTTGATCCGGCTGTTTTGCAAAGTCGGGAATTGGATAGACAGGCCGGACCCGAAATCATTAAACCCTGGGACAATCCCTATCAATTACGAGAAAGACAAACGCGGTTTGGTCTCTTAAGGATGTTGCAAGAGAAGATTCAGGATTCGGATTTTGGCCATGAAGTCGAACTGGGTGAATTTGCCGAATTTGAAAAACTTTTGGATGCCCTTATTGCCCAAGAAGATGGTTTCGACGGCCGCGCCGAACTTCGGCCGGAATCCCGTGATTCCGCCCTTCGACTACACTCAAGACGGAATCCTGAGCTTATGTCGAAGGATTCCGGCACTCCGCTCGGAACTGGACGTTCCGAGCTTCGGATGAGCCCCAGCCGGTTACAAGGTGTTTTAAAAGAATTTGAGGAACTGGACGGTTTGGCTGCGCTTGAAGCATTGCCCCGCCTCAATAAAATGATGGATTTGGAAACGTATTCGACAGCGCAAAAAACGGTTTTGCGGACCCTTCGTGAAGATAAATATCTGCCCTTGGTTAAAAGATCCCTTTTTGAACTAGCCGGGAATTTAATGAGCGAGCTGCCCGGTCAATGGGAATTGATCCAGGCCGTCTCGGACGCTGTAGGTGATGGAGACCTTTTCAATCAGTACGAGTATTTGCCGCGGCCGATCCTCAGCATTGTTGAAAGCCGGCGGGCTTGGGATAGGGTCGTGACAGACAGCAGAGTTGTGAAGCTGTTGATTCGAGAAAAAAAGGTGTTTGAGGATTATCTGGCACAGCGGGAAAGAAAAGAAACTTGGGTCGCCCAAAATGCGCCTGAACTTGCGGATACCAAGATCGGTTATTTTTCAGCCGAATACGGGCTGAAGACGCTTAAAATTTATTCCGGAGGATTAGGGATTTTATCAGGCGATCATTTAAGGGGCGCAAGTGATTTGGGGCTCAATTTTAGGGGCGTTGGGCTTCTTTATCAAAAAGGTTATTTCAGGCAGCGGATCACTCCTTCGGGGCAGCAGGCGGTTGATAAAAGTTATAAAGGAATTCAAAAAGATGAGTTACCCCTGGAAAGCGTTAAAGATCCCACAACGGGAACCGACCTGATCCTAACCATTCCTTATCCGGGAGGGGAAGGGCGTATGGTCAAAGCCAAGGTTTGGAGGGTTTGGTATGGGAAGGCACCGCTTCTTCTTTTAGATACCAATCTTGAAAGTAATCAGGATCAAGACCGTTTCATTACTGATGGTGTCTATCGGGACAGTTCCGGAACTTGGGCAAGAATGGAACAGTATTACATGCTTGGCGTCGGAGGGATGAGGGCTCTTGAAGCCATTGGTGAACAACCCGATGTCATTCATTTAAACGATTGTCATCCTATGTTTGCGGCTGTTACTGCAATCGCCAGGGCGATCCATGAGGTTCCTGCGGAGATCAAAAATCCCAAACACCGGTTTGAGATCGCACTTGAAACGGTTTCGAGAAAAACGGTTTTTACGACGCATACCCCGATTGAAGCCGGGAACGAAACTGTGGATATTCACATTATCCGGCCTTTTCTCGAACAAATTTTTGAAGGCAATACTTACGCGGTGAACCGCATTCTTTCAATAGGAATGCTGGATGGCCGGTTTAATATTGCCGCGTTTTCATTACGGCTTTCGTCTTTTCGTAACGGGGTCAGTATGTTGCATGGAGATGTTGCAAGGAGAATGTGGAAGAAACTTTTTCCGGGAATGATGGCTGAGGATGTTCCGATTCCCGGGATTGTCAATTCGGTTCATACCCAGTATTGGCAGGCGCCTGAAATCGCAGAGCTTTTCAAAGAAACGTTTGCTCAAGAAGAAGTCCAGAATGTTATGCAATCTGCAAGCTTGGAAGACATGATGAAAAAACTCAAAGATGAGGCCTGGATGGCGGAACATATAAAAGTTCCGGATGATGAGCTTTGGAAGGTGCATCTTGAGAGGAAGAAGTTGCTCCTTGAAGAAATTAGAAGGCGTTTGCAAATACGCATAAAACGGGGCGATGCTTCTTACAGGGACATGGAGTATCTGGATCAATTTGATCCCGAGGCCCTTACGCTTGGTTTCGCCAGACGGGTGATCGATTATAAACGGGCTCTTTTAATGTTCCACAACATGGAACGATTGGAGGCTGTTGCGTCCAAATCGAAAAAACCGATTCAAATTATTATCGGAGGGAAAGCTCACCCCAAGGATGAAATCAGTCAAGGGATCATTGCAGAAATTCACAGAAGGTCGGAGAGATTAAAAAAGAAGGGACTTATTAAGGTCATCTTTGTTGAAGAATACAATATCGAACTTGCCCGGTTTTTGGAAGCGGGTGTCGATATATGGCTGAATACACCGGTGAGGCCGATGGAGGCTTCTGGGACAAGCGGGATGAAAGCCGCCATGAGCGGTGCTTTGAATGCCAGCACGCGCGACGGATGGGCTGTGGAGGGCGTCCAAAGCGGTGTCAACGGCTGGCTTTTTGGAATTCGGGGAACAGTAAGAAACGATTTCTCGGACTCCGAAGCGTTTTATCAAACTTTGGAGGAGATTATCGATGTTTATGATCATCACCAGCCAAAATGGATGCAGATGATGAAAGCGTCGATTCTTTCCACCAGTTACCGTTTTGGTATGGAAAGGATGCTCGGGGATTATGTCCGCGAGATGTATCTTCCCGCAGCCAGACGAAGCAGTGGCTCCACTCTTCAGGATATCCAAAGTGTTGTAAGAAACCGTTTGAAGATCAGAGAAAGAATAAAGAGGAGTTTAAACCAGAAGATACAAATTGAAATACCTGACGGGGCCAAGTTGCCCGATTATGCATTTTTAAATGATGAGATCCCCATCGTCTTTGAAGCCGATTTAAAGGGGCTGGCTCCTGGTGACCTAGGGGTGGGCCTTTTGACTGTATCCCGTTGGAGCGGAAAAGCCCAATGGATTGGAATTGATGGAAACGTTGAAGATCTAGGTCAGGGGCGTTACCGTTTTTCGTCGACGGCAAAACTTGACGAAGCTGGCTTCAACGAAATTATTGTTCGTTTTTCGCCCAAAGATCAAAAGGCTTGGGAAAGTCCGCAAGACCAGCAAAACGAGCTGGATCAATTTTCTCAGTACATCCCCATCCCCGGCAAAATCAACGTGATTGATGGGAGACTTTTGAAGTATCGCGCGAAATCCGAAATTGAAAGAGGCATGCTCTTTTTTATTTATGTGCCCCCCGAAGTTGCTGTGAAGGAAATTTATTGGGCAAACGGAACCGTTGGATGGAGGGAACAGGCAAAATTTCGTTTAGAGCAGGTTGATACGGATTTATGGTCGGTCATAATCCCTGAGGAAAGTGTGCCTCTGGGAGTTCATGAATTCAAATTTCTATTAATCCCCGATGAGAAAAATCCTGAAAAATTCAAACCTCGGGAAATATGGCTTCGGGAACCGTCCTACCCCGCTGCTGGAGAATGGAACGATAATGCGAGGGTTTATGTCGGGGAAGGGGACCCGTTCTTTTCGAAGGCAGCCGCCGAGAGATTGCTGACATATATACAGAAGGGCGAATTAAAACCGGCCGCTCCTTTAGAAGAACAACCTCAAAGTTCGAGGTTATTTACGACAGCGCTAAACGAGTTGAAACAGGAAGCCGTTTCGTTAATTCCACAAGAATTATTTGCGCATCTTCGCGAGCAGGAGGGCTATGACACCGAAGATATCCGTTGGGAAATCCCGGGGCATCAAGACGAAGTGAAAAAGCCGGGATCGGAGAAAAAAAACATTCTGACTATCCAACTGGAAACGGATCCTTCCGAAAGGCGGTTGACGGTTGTTCTTCGGGGGGACAGCAAGATTTTTGCTGCTATTAATCTTTACGACCGCTATGAACAAAAACGTCTTGCTTTGGGGATCGGTAAGATGATGGATTTGCCCGGTGATCAGGAAAGGTATCCTGATTATCAATTCCCGACCTTTGCCTGGTGGTTTCAAAAGTATTTGATTCCTTTTGCTCATCAGTTCGGCTATCGGGATGTGACGGTTATCCAAAAAAACATTCCTTTAGAAGATCTGCAAAAATTGGGGTTTGATTCAAAAGCTTTGGGGAAAACGATCGGCGAGAGTCATGATGTTTACCGGTTTGATCTTGAGAATGAGGAACCCAAGAGTGGTATTCGGTCGGAACTTCGTTCTGTGCAGGCGGTTCAGAAACTGCAGGGCACTGTTCAAAATCAGGTCGCTCATTTCTGGTTTCATGAAAAAGCAAATCCTTGGGATGCGGGTGAGGCGCCGAGACCGAATCTCTATGTTCACGAAGAAGCGCTTGGGGCGGAAGAGATTCCTGGGCTTACCTATGAGGAGTCCGTAGCGGCGGTCAAACAGCGTTTAGAGTGGGCGCTCCTTCGGGCTTATCAGAATTTGTCGCTGGAAGAAAAGAATGAGCTTTACCATTTCCAAAAAAGAAACCGCATCCAACATCATTCCGGACAGTGGATTGAATTGCCGATCGCGATACGTGTTGAAGAAAATTTGCCCGAAGAAGCCCAGTGGACACCTCAAGAAATTATTTTAAGCGGACGGCTGCTCAGGGGCCCGCCGGCGGAGAAACGCGATACCAAAACGCTTCATGATTACAATTTAGCTCTTTCTCTTATTCTTCTTCACGCCCTTCGCCGTAGTATTGACCGGTTTAGTCCCGATATCCGTTTGGACGGGCATAACACTCCTCAACCGCATGACGCTGAAGTTTTTCAAGACACACTTCGCCTGGCTTCTTTAAATCATAACGAATACGCGACCGCCTGGCTCCATTGGGCCCAGGATCAGGAAAATCTCGGAACTTTTTTTGGCCGGGAATGGCTCGCTTCAATCCGGCAGGCCTTTTCTTTGACTGAGTTGGATAGTCATTGGCAGACAATCGCTCAAGGCGAAGTAGCGCAGGATCTTTACACCCAGTTATCCGAAGTTCAGGGTTCCCGAACGCCGGGCGTCCTCGAAGAACGCCTCCTCAAAGAAGCTCAAAAAGTTTTTGCCCGCAGGAATATTCAGTTGCGTTCCCCCACCCGCGTTTATCGCGAGGTTTATACGACATCTGCGCAAGAAAAAGTGACCCATGTGTATCTTGTTTATGATCTCCCGGGCGGCGTTCACAAGATTATTCGATTAGCGCCCAGTTGGACCAAGGATGCGACAGCTTCAAGAGAAACAGCCCACACTGTTTTTAACGAGCAGGGTTTGCGGGCCGATATGGTCCGAGATCCGTACAAGGTGGCCAAGGAAATCATTTATGAAAGAGAAATGTTCTCGAAGTATCCGGAATTCATACGGCATGTGAATAGCCTTAATAGCCAGAATGCAAGCCTTGTCCATCGTACCGTGCGCGAGTTATATCAAATTGCCAACGACCCTTATCAAAATGGAAGCGATCGTGGGCATTTTGCTTTCCACATCCTTTTCGGGCAGTCCAAGACCCATCCGGACTGGGGAACTCGAATTAGGCTCAATCGAATGGTCTTCGATCTCGTCACAGGCCGGCCGAAGGCATTTCCCCAAACAACCTATAATTACTCGCATGTGGGTTCAAAAGCGCATGTCGTTGAGATTAGGATTCCGTTTAAGAGGAATCCTCCTTCTGCGGTGAAAATCCGCTGGGCACAAAACGGATCGAAGAAGATACGCGCTTCAACGGAATTAAAGCTTGAGCGGGTTGAAGGTGACGACGGCAATCAGGTTGCTGTTTACCAGTGGCGCATTCCTGTGAAGGAAGGATGGATCCATTATGCGACTCAGATTAAGGATAAGGCAGACGGCGAGTGGAGATTTGCCGCATCGAAAGCGGATCTCAACGCACCGCTATCGGAAGTGAACGGCCTTGTGAAGTTTCAAAGCGTTCAAAAACATCAACGGGTCCTCTCTTTTCGGCCGGAAGTCTCCAATATGAGATTAGATGAATCGGGACATCCGCTTGTCGATGAAGCTGGGAATATTTATTTGGGCACACTCGAAGATATTGCCCGCCAAATGCCGTCGATAGCGGAACACGGAGATGCCATTTATCTTCAAATTTTAGAACCGGGTGCGCCGGGCGAAGCGGGGCCTTATCCTTCCCAATTTTCGCCGCTCGGGCATTTGAGGATAAGTGCTAAGATCGGCGGCTGGGAAGGTTTGATGAAGGTAAGAGAAGCTGCCCGGCAAGTGGGCGTGAAAATTCTCCTGGATATTATTCCGCATACATCAAGATCCCAAAAGGAAAAAGCACCGCGGACCTTTGTTTGGATTGTGGATTCCACGACAGGTCAATTGGTTCGCCGAGCAGCCACCGACGGGATTCCTCCGGAATGGCAGGATGGTGCTGCTCGGAATTTTGCAGATTCAAGAAATATCGAAGATCTTATCGAAGACATTAAAGTCCTTGCCCGATTAGGTTTTGGATTCCGTATCGATGTCGGACATCACTTTGATACAACCTTTCCGGTGGATCCGGGAACAATTGGACTTGCGAAGATCCGGGGAGAAGTTGTGACGGGCGAGATGGGCGAGATTGCCCCCGGTGGAAATCGGATGCGTGGGTACCTTACGACGGATCTAAGAGGAACATGGGAACCCAATAGTGCTCTTGCCTGGATTATTTTTGAAGCGAAAAAAGCTGCTCTTGAAACAGGCGAAGATATTTATTTCCTTTCTGAAAACTGGCATGGCCATGAAGCTCGTCTTATCCAATCCTGGGTGGATTATGTTTATGATCCCTTGATTGCCAACCTGTGGGATATCACGGCACGTATTACAAGCGAACGTAAATCGACGGCCTCCATTCCCGGGACGATGAACTATGAAAACGACATCCTGACGCGTTTCGGCGGAAGCCGGATTACTGTTTTCGCCAATCACGACGAACACGTTCCTCTTGCAGATGGATTCGGCTTTTCGGCGTTTCCTGCTGCAGCTGCCGTTGCTGCTGCTTCCGATGGCGCGACGCTTCAACACATTCATTATTCTTTTATTCGTCCTGACGGGAGTATCGATTGGCAAAAGGCTTATGCCGAACATTGGCGTGTTCCCGTTAACCGCGTGGGACCGGCTCAAGTCGTCGATGGACGCGATAACCCGGCCGAAAGCTATGCGTATGATTGGCCAGGGAAATTAGGGGCGACACAGGCAACTTTCGAACCTCATCTTAAGGATTTGGGCAGGCATCAAAACCGGATGTTGGCCCTTATGGCGAAATATCATGCCGGACATCCGGTTGGATTAGACGCTGGGCATGATCATGTGATTGCGACTTACCGGCCAGGCGAAAAAGGGGATGGTATCTTGACCCTTATTCATCGGGGGCCGCGTTATCCCGGAGGGACTGAATATTCAGCGAGCATCAATTTTCAACCCGTCGACATCATTGACCCGGAAGATTTAGCCCGCGCCATGGACGATGATCGAGATGAAGAAGGTTCCGTTTATCTTGTCGAACAGATTTTTGATAGCGAACGCCCCAATGCCATGAGCGAAGAAAAACCCGGCGATCAAATGGTGTTAAGCGCCCGGGGATTGGTCAGACTGGGATTAGGGCCTCGGGATCCTCTTAAAGCTCACCAAATTCATGTTTACCGTATTTCGAGGGTGATGAAAAACCGCATTCCGCAGCGCGGCAGCGATCTTTACAAAGCCATGCTGAAGGATTCGCTCAAACGGTATCATCGCTACGGACCGAAAGACCGCAAGAAACATAGTTTCGTGGCGCGCGAACTCAAGAAGATGCTTAGCCGGGATCCCGGCACGACAGGGTTTTCCTTTTCGGAACTCTTTTTGATGCTCTCACAGATTGTGCGTGAAAATAAAGCGTTAGCAATCGGGGATTTGACCGTTCTCTTTAGCGATCTTCTTCAGGATATCGAGCCTGAACTTCGAACCAGACTTCAGCAGGAACTTATCGACATCGCGGTAAGTTCGCGCCGGAGCAACCCGACAGCTTCACGGGCCGCGGTCAAAATCTTGCGAAGCGCTGAAATCGGCGAAGTCGTTTTGGTCGCTCCGGAAACTTTGTGGACGTCCGGTTCTGGAGGACTTGCGTTACAGGTGACGGATCTTTCTCAGGAATTAGCTGAGATGGGACTTCAAGTGACTGTAATCATTCCGATTTTTTCAGATGAGAGCTATGACGGAGCGGGGCAGTTTTTTGATCCGAAAAATCCCGGAATCGACACGGGAAAAACTATCCGCATCGCTTACGGCCAAAATCATTACGGCGGTTACGAAATCGAAACCGCCCAGATTTTTAAGAAGCGCATCCATGGCGTCAACATCTTAGGACTTAAAAACGACCGGTATTTTAATCAATTAAAAGGAAGAGAAGGAGAACCAAGTGCTTATAATGGCGCGAACCCTCACCGGTTGAGATTCGCCCGGATGCTTTCTCTCGGGGCATTGCTTGCCATCCGCGAAATGAATATCAATGCCAGTATCATTCAAGGTAACGACTGGAGCACCTTCCCGCTTAAAGCCTACCTCGAAGGCCGTGAGCGGATTGATCCGGCAGCGCAGAATCTTCGTTCAGATGATCACTTAGCTCGTGCAAAGGTCATCAATGTTCTCCACAACTTACAGTATGGATTTCAGGGGCAGATGTCGGGGCATACTCACCAGGAGTGGCGGGATATGGTCACGCACGATGTTGGATTGGATCCTGATGCTGATTATGACATTCTGGTTTTTGATCCGAGGGATCCTCGTTTTGCCGCTCACCTGGACGGTATTCCTGAAGATCACCGGAATATTCCGAACGCCGATTATGATGGGAAACCGCGCATGATCAATCCGGTTTACACCATGCTCGCGACAGCCGAACACAACCGGACCGTCGGTCAAAGTTATTACGAAAGGAGTATTGCTGATCCTTCAAAGTATGATCCCTTCAGGATTGCGGTGATGAATGAGGAATTCGGCCGCTTGATCCCTGTTCTCCGGTGGAAAGATGCTCAAGGAAGACAGCCGGGTGCCGTCCGCGGAAGGGATTGGCAATATGGAGACGGGGGCGGTAATTACGATGGGGAAGCCAATGGATTTGCTTTAGTCCAAAGGCAGAAAGGGTTTTTGGAGAGGTTGCTTTCAGAGAACCCGAAAGCCAAGGAACAGGCACAAGCGGTATTAGCTCAAAGTCCGTTAAATGATTATTATCCTAACCTTGAAAGGATGCTTGAGGAGTCCGTCCGATATCCTGACGCTGTTTTGGCCCATCTTATGGCCGTTGCCTATAGCGATCAGCGGTTTAACCAATTCTTAGCGGTTGCCCGGCCGGGGTTAAGTCCCGAAGGATTTCACCGGGGCTTACAGAATCTGGATGAAGTCAAGCATGCGAGAATGAAACTGCTGCTTCAGACCTTTCTCCGGGTGATTCTTTCTTATCAGTTAAAAATTCGTGTCCAAAAAGCCTTGGGGCAAATTCCGGTTGAAGAAAAATTTCGAAAAATTATTAAGGATGATGACTATCGAAAGTGGGTTGAAGAAGTTATGAAAGATCCCTCCGTGGCTGCCAGAAGTTTCTTTGAAATCGGCCACCAGGAAGAAAGGCAGCTTCTTGCGAAGTTCTGGCTGGATTTCATATCGCCTCTTCAAAAAGAATGGCTGCAGAGGATTATGGGTTTTGAACCCGATCCGGATAAATTTGTCTATTCGATGCTTCACCGGATCGACGAACAGGGCCAGAAAGGCCATCATCTTCTTTTTTGGGAGGTTTGGGATCGAAGCGATCCGGGCAAACTCCAAACGATCGGCGGTAACTTCGAACATCAGGGGCTCAGTCTTCCATTGGCAGAGCTTGCCGAACGTTATCCAAGAGAAAACCTTGAGGAAACCCACTTGGTCTCAAAGCTTCTTGAGATGTATCCGAAGGACGAAGCAAAGATCTTGGGCTTGGCCCGCCAAAAAAATCCCGGTGTGCAGGAAAAGGTTGAGCTTTACGCGACCCGAATCACGACCTTAGAAGTTGCGCGGCTGTTGTTTGGCGGAGAACATGATGTGGATGCCCTGCCGCCTGCGGTGATTCCTCTTCTTTTATATGCCTACAGACACGATGTAAGACAGATATCAGCTTTGGAAGCGGCACTGATCTTAAATCCAAGGGCTCAGATTTTAGTTGCCGGAAGCGTTAAATATGGCGGTTTTTTTGATTACAAATTCGGAGTTATAGCTGCCCGGGTTTGGAATGACATCGAGTATGGAAGGCGCTTCAAATATTATCCTCAATGGATCAAGACCGATGACCCGCGTTACAACCTGATCTATGCGGGCGGTGATGATTTTGGAATGCCGTCGCTCTACGAACCAGGAGGTTTAAGCAATGAGGAATCGGCAGGTTTCGGAGTCCCCAGGCAGATTACCAAACGTGACGGTCCTCTTGATAGTGAGATCAAACTTAGAGATGCAGAAGATTTACCGCTGGAGATTCTGTTAAGCGGCGAAGCCGTAGAACCTGAGGCCACGAACTTCGAAGAAGGCTTTGAAACATTTAATCCCGTTGCCTGGTTTGCGTCCTTTTTGTCTCATTACGATTTAGAGGCCAAATCCCCGAATGCTTGGAGAACCTTGAGGTATTTGAATCTTATCCAGGATAACCGCTGGCTTTCGCATGCAAAGAATTACCGTGCGAAATACCGGGATATGCTTGGTGTGAGAACAATCCAGGCTCTTCCGATCCTTGAAGTAGCAGCGGCAACCCATCGGGCCCGCACAAGTAGAAAAGGCAAAAAGGTGGCCGACGAATGGATGATCGACGGCTACACCATCGATTCGGGAATTGAAACGATTGTTCACGGACTTCTTAACGCCTCGAACGATAAACTCATCGATTTTATTATTCAGAAACTCATTCCTTATTTGATTCAATCCGATAATGAGATTGCCCAAAAAATGGATGAACACATTGGCCGGCATCTTTCGGGCGAGGAAGAGACCCACCCGGGCCTTCGCCCTCGCTTAGAAAAAGCCTTCCGTTCTCTAAACCGCTCAGAACTGCGCGGTGACTCTGGGGACTCCACCGTTTTAACCTTAATGGATACGTTGAAAGTTGAAGCAGAAGTGAATAAGGGAGGAACAACAGTCGATGACCAAGGTCTTATACCCTATCGCTCTTATCTAGCCCGGATGGTTATCAATGCCATACGCCAAGGCATTCATAAAATTCCTAAAGGAAGAACCGACTTTCATGAAACTGTTTCCAGAATGTCTTTAACGGAGGAGGAAAAAAGAAAAGCGGGGAAGCTTTATCATGACAATCAATCTGGTGCCAGCGAACAAACTTTAAAAGAAGCCGCCGGGTTTATTGAAGAAAAACTCCGCACAGAAGATTTAGAGCAGGTGTCGCGTTTAAAATATCTTCTTAGCGATATGTTAATCGAAAGCAGTTACAGAAAGGGCGGGAAATCTTTACAATATCTGCTTCCTCATGAAATTGAAATTGTGAAACAAATGCTAAAGGCACTTAGCGAAGAATCGCCATTGCCCGAAATTATCGATCGAGCCATTCAAATTATTATCCAATATGTTTTAAAGGGCGATTTCCCAATTGTCAGGAACCGCAAAAGCGAACTAAGAGAGCTGGACCAGTTTGATGCCCTGAGAAGGATGGTCGATCAGCTGGCCGGCCGTTTGACTTCTTTTTCTCCGGATCACGTAACGATTTCTGAAAGACAAGTTTTTCCGTGGATGGCCCGTCAAAGCATTATCGATTTGGGTTCTGAACACCACGCCGCAATTGTCCGACATTTGCGCGAACGGTATGACGCCAAAAATGCTTATGCTTTGGATCCGGCGCTTATTAATTCCTCTGATAGCTGGGCTATCCGCAGACGTTTTCAAGAGTCCTGGTTTGATGATGACAGACAAGTCCGAGTCATTTTGAGTTTCTTTGCGCTGAAAGGTGCAGAAACGCTGGCTCAAAGTCCGGAACTTTATCCCGAGGGGCTTGAATCAGCTTACGCCAATTTTGTGGCTGAGCTTGACCGGCGAATGCCCGAAAACGGATTGGCCCTTTTTGCCATTGGTTTTGACAACAACGCAGTTTTAGAAAAAGCTCTAAAGCTTGCCGGTTTTCAAATCACAAAATTCGGTAACGATGCTTTTTGGATGGTGACTAAAAAACCCGTAGACGATTTAATGCGGGAAATCGCCCGCGAAATCCGTCCGCCCAAGTCTGAATTAAGAAATCAAGAGATTCTATCTCATGAAGAAATGCAAGATCTGGTTCGCCGGGCTAACGCTTACCGAATTGATATCCAGGCAGAGGCAAAAGAGGAGTTGGGCCGATATCTTCAAAGCTTTCCCGGGGAAATTGTTTCCTTTTATCGTGCCACGAAAGAATTCCTGGAAGAGTTTGACGGTGTTTTACCTTCAACCGTCGAGTTATTGCAGCATGAGGTTTTCAAGGGATTAAAAATAAAACCTGTTCATTGTCCGGCCTTAAGAGAAGCGAGCGGCTTGACGAGAGAAGACTTTAAGTATTTTCAGGAAGCGGTTGAAAAAACAGATTCCGGATGGGGCGCATTGCTTCACGTCCTTCTTTTAATGGATAAAGGAATACGGCCCGCGACTTTGAAAGGTAATCTTGAGGGTCTTTTAAACGCTTTTGGTGGGTATGAAGGGGTGCGCCATCTCCTTCAAAATTTAAAAGTGGCGGGAATTTCCGGGAATTTGGCGACGATAAGCAATCTCATTCAGTTAAAGAAAATCCGGTATGTCGGATTTCCTCAGGACACACAAGGAAATCGCTTGTGGTTCCCGGTGCCCGAAAATATAGCAACCCATTTTGAAAGGCTTCCGGATGTTCAAGTGAAAGAACCGGTATGGATGATGTCTTATTATTGGGTCGACCAGCAGGTAGACGGGAGAAGGCTCTGGCAATTCCTTCTCAAACACGCTCAGGCGAAGGAAAAATTGGGGGGGCTGATTAAGCATAGCGAAGGGGATGCGCTTCCGCCTAAAGAGCAGCAGGCATTTTATGAAGCGATGGAAGAGATGGTGAGGGCATTCGAAGACCTGTTTTCCAAACGAAGCAAGTTGTTGGAAAGTGCCCGAAGGAAATTTGAGGAACTAAAAGAAAGGGCCTTAGGCGAGCGAGCTGTTTTAGAGAAAATTCGCCCCGAATGGGAGCGGGTCAGGCGTTGGCCGGAAGAGCGCGTTAGCGAGGTTCAAAGTTTTAACGAATTCATCAATTTCCTCCATAATTACTTTAGGACGCAGCTGAAAAATATTTCCTTTGAGGATACAGGTATCGATTATGAAAAAGGTTTGGGGGTTTTCTCCCGGAACAGAATCGAGAGCCAGATCCTTAATCTTATGGTCCGCCCTGACGGACAAGTGGTCTACCCCAAGAAATCCCAGCACACCAAGAGAGGCACGAAGCCCATGGTGATTGTGGATTTTAAAAGAGACTTTTCGGCGGGCTCAGCTTCCTCATCACTTAGGTATTATCTGGAGGTTATTTTACCCACCTATCACCCGGAGCGCGCCTCTGGGAACGTGGACCTGGGCCTTTCGGAGAGCGATCATCTTTGGTTTAGCGACAGGTGGATTCTCGGGGATATTTATCCGGGCGTCGAAGCCGCGCATCATTTGTCGCTCAGGATCAATATCAAGCCTGTGAGTAACGGAGGCGGTATTTCTTCAAATCTTCTGGGCGGCGGCGGCGTGGAGCGCGGCGGGGAAGACCTGGGCAATATCCCAAGAACGACTATTTTCCCGGAGATGACCGAAAGGCTCATGAGAAACCTCAGAACTCAATCGCCCCATTCTTCTTTTGCCGTTCTTGAGCTTATTCCTTTGTTGGTTACCTCAGCCGGGGGCTTACAAGATGTGGATTATGACATGGGTCTGCTGGTGGGAAATGATTGGAGGAATCTTCCCGAGCATCTGACCCTGAGAGAAGCTAAGGAAACCACCGATGACAAGGATGCCATTATTTTTAAAAAAATTGAAAGGTTGGTTGATGAAAGAATGAGAATGTTTCAAACCCCCGGGCAGGTGAGCGCTGTCCGGGAAACTCTTAATCGGGTGCTGGATGGTTTGGGGCTGCCGCTTATTCCGAAGGAAAAGGAATTTATCAATTTAGCGACTCTCAAGCAACGCCTGTTTTCTCCCGTTGAAACGGGCCTTCAGTCCGGGCGCTTTATTCAAGATCCAGAAAAAGGGATTGTGAAAAACCCGGAGTATGATTCTCTGGAAACTCCTTTAAACGAGATGCTGGATTTAATTGAAAATGAGGACTCGCGCTCATATGCCGCACGAGTCGCTCGAATACTTAACGGATTTGACCCCCAATACATGAAGGTAGAGCTGCTGGCTTATGTGGGCGGACTTGTTTTTTCCCGGATCAGTATCGAGCTGGCAGATCAGGAGTGGAATTTTTATGGATTTTATACGCCTCAAGGATCTCAACTTGTAGCGGCTTTTCTTGAACATGATGCGAATATTTCCGAGGATGAGATTCACCAAACTTTAAAAACGTTTTTTCCGGAGAACGATCAACCGCCTTTGACGACGCAAGCGGCAAACCGCATTTTAGAGATGGGATTATTGGGGAAACCGCAAGAACCGTCGCTTAGCATTCAAGGGCGTTCTTTTACGCCGGATGCGCCGGAAGTTGTCGGCCGCCTTGTTTATGAGATCCCGGAAAATGCCACCCCCTATGACCAATTCATTCTTATTCGGAGCCAGGTCAGCGAAAAAACAATTGAGGAAATTGCCCAAGATAATCAACGCTTCGGACGACAGCGGGTCATGGGAGTGTTACAAACCCCGATGGGGATTGCCAACACCTCCAGTCATGTGAATTTGGCCTTGAGACGCCTTGGCGTTGTTCGCGTGGCTTTACCGCAAACAGTGACCATTGATTATGGAAGAGAGAGCGTAACGGTACCTTTAGCCATGCATTTCGATAGGGTGGACCCTGAAAAACCGTTGGAAATACGGGGGTATGCCGTGGCTCCGATTAATCACATATCCTATATTGTCATTGTCGGAGTTGAGGCGAATGCCGTTGTGTCTGTTAATGGCAAAGGCCGAATCGAAGTGCTCGGCGAGAATGAAACATTGGCAAACGACATACAGTTTTTTAATCAAGCTGAAGCAAGCGAGAATGAAGAAAGGCAGGGGTTTATTTCCAGGATTTCGGCCAAGGGGATATCCATTCCGGCGAGAAGGCATCTTCTTGAGAGGATCTTTACCTCTTCTGTGTTTAGCCGGAGCGAAAAGTACGCCTTGGCTACAGAACAAATGGGTATTTCAGAAGAGGAAATTGCGATCAAGTTTGAGGACCTAAAACGAGATAAAAAAGATTTCTTGAGGCACGCCACTTTTAGAGTCTCTTCCTCATCCTTTCCTTTTGAGATCCTGAACCTTTATATGGAAGGATGGTCCCGGAGACGAAATTTGGAGGATTTTGTTTTTATTTTGAAGGACCGGATGGGGGCGAGGATGCAGGAAATGCCGGACCTCAGAAAGGCGTGGGAGGATTTCCGTGCGACCGCGGAAGCGCGTTGGAAAGAGCTTGAATTTCAGGTCAGGGATGACCTTCAAGAGTTGAGCCAAAGGGTAAGCTTTCAGGCTTTGGATTTGGTCGGAGCCGCCCGGACGCTTAACCGCGCCCGGGAATTCGGTCTTCATCAAACAAAGGATTACCAGCGCCTCGAAGAAATGCTTCGAAGGAGAGTTAAAAGACGAAACGGTGTTTTGGCCAGCCGATTGCTTGTTTCGGCCGAGGAGTCTTTTGCGCTCTTAGATGCCGTCGGAGGGAAAGCGCGGGAAATAGGGGAGATGACAGCCTTGAAGGAAAGCGATCCCGATATGCCGGGTGAAACTCTGAGCGGAGCCGTCGAAATCAGCCATTTTTATTGGAGGTTGGTGGGGCCGTATGAACAGGATATCCGGGATATTTTAAAGCACGATGAGTTGTCTTATGAACAGCGATATCAGCAAATTCGGAAATTTTTCTCAGAAGAAATTTCTCCCGCAGAACGCGGTACTTTGGAAGAAAGTATTTTAAGTTTTGTCCGGAAGAATCAGGATAATTTCCCCTATTCCCGGTATGCTGTCCGGTCGGCTGAAAAATCGGAAGGCTCAGCCTCAATTTTCCCGGGGACGCATCTGTCCCGGTTGGCGGTTTTTGAAGGGAATTTATGGGAGGCATCCCTTGATGTGATAGCGTCTAATTGGACCCCTCAAGCTTTAGCGGTGCGGGCCATGCGGGGGCAGGATCTTTTCGGAAATTATATGAGCGTCTTGATTCAATCAATGGTCCCGGCGGATGTTTCCGGCGTGATGACCGTTGCGGGGGACAAAGTAACCATCAATGCCGGATATGGTATTGCAGCGGCCGTTCAGGAAGATAAGGAAGCCGATTTAATTATTATGGAGGGCGAAGACAATATTCTGGATGAACAAATTGCCCCTAAGACGGATCGGTGGGTAATTTCACCCGGCCAGGAAGCACTAGAAAGAGAAATGATCCCTGGCGAGGTGCAGAATGTTTCCTCGTTAAATCGGGAGGATGTCTCTTTTTATTACCGGCTGGCCCAAGTCTACCAGAAACGTTATGGCCGTCCACTTGTGATTGAATTTGCGCAAGTTGGCAAGGGGACATCCGCCAAGCGCTATATTGTGGATATTAAACAGCATATCCTTCCGTGGAATGATTTCCCCAAAAATTGGCAAGATTACATACTTCGGCATCAAAAAGATCTGCCTTCTTTTATGCGGGAAATTGTTGCCTGGATGTATCCGCAAGAATCACGCCGCGCCGAATTAAGACAGGCAGAAAAATCTCCTAATGAAGGAACTCCCAGCGCCGGGCGGCTCCAATCAGTGAAATCGGCCAACCTTTTCAGGGAATTTTGGAATTGGCTGGTCAGGGAGTATGAACTTTACAGGGCCCTGAGGAGACTCCAAGGTGTTTTTAGCGACAGGAAGCGGCCGGATCTTTTCCAGTTGTGGAACATGATTATCTGGGAAGAGAGCAATTTTAATGACCCGGCCCGGATAGCGCAAAAAGTTCCTGTAACGCTGACTTTGATGCCGGTTCCTTTTATGAAGAGGCTTCTGAAGCGGGTTAAACCCAAAGGAAAACCTTACCGGATTTATTACACTTACTCAAAAGATTTTGATGCGATGCTCGCAATCTATGGGGGCAGGGCCGGCATCGAATCCCTTGAAATTATTTTATCGGAAGGACCGGTTGATTATTTTGATGTCCGAGAAACAAGTGGCAGTAAAGATTTTGATAGAAAAGTCGCCAACGAATTCGCGCTAATTCCAAAACAGGCCGAAACCTCAGATTCATCACACCGAGGGCACAGTTTTTTTGACGGGGCGCACGGGGCGGTTGTGGCCAGACCGGGCGCCGACAAACGCAAAGTCCTCGACACTCTTGCCAAGTCATGGGTCAGCGTCAATATTCTGGGCTCAAAATACATTGCTTCACCCGGTACACGCATGTCACCCGAAGATATGGATTACGTCACATTCGGGGCTTTTGGTTATGACCAACAAAGGTGGGGAAATAAAGGGCAACCCATTTCTAAAATGTTTTTGCCTCCGGCTGTTGGTGTCACAGAGGAGGCTTTACACGGAATTCCCAAAAAACAGTGGAAAGTTCACGGTGTGGGGCCTGTCGCAGCGGCCCTGGCGGTGGTCCGGCATCCTTATGTTCAAAACAACTATTTTGGAGGCAAAGAACCGGAATCCTTTAATGTCAGCTTCTATGGATTTGGCGAAATCGCTTCAGAGATCGCGAGCGTGATCCTGCATGATTATCCAGCTTCAGTCGGGATACGGTTTGCGGGTGTTTTGGACGCAGACGATGCGGTTTTTTCCGAGGAAGGTAATCTCCCCAGAAACTTGATCCGCGAGGCGTCGCGCAGGATTAATCATGGTCAGAAACCCGATTTTCGAGATTTGGCGGATGCTTTCAACAGCCACGGAGTTCAATATTTATCCTCGCAGGAGGGGGAAGAGAAGATATTCAGTCCCCCAACCGACATCCTTTTTCTTACGTCACCTCCTTACACGTTTACGGCTTCACAAGCGATGCGGTTCAGGACCAGCGAAGTGAAAATTGTGATGGAGGCCAATCCTAACGCTGCTACTCCCAGGGCCGTTGAATTTTTAAATGAAATCGGGATTCTGTTTGTCCCTTATAGTTCTGCCAATATCGGCGCTTCATACACTGCGCGTCATGAATTTTCCAACATGATTTCTCAAGCTGAAACCCAGTACCAAGAAGAATGGCATCTTGTTGACGGAATTACGGGGCATACCACAAGAAATCTTTGGTATGTTTTGGATCACCTGAAGGAGGCCAATCGATTAGAGGATTTAAAGCGCCTACGCCTTGAAATTGAGCGGGATCCCGTGTTTGTGCGGGCTCAAAAAAAAGTTTGGAGTCAGGAACATCCTGATGCTCCGGATCCAAGAGAGCGCCAACTTTTAGATAAACACGAACAAATTCTTCTCGCTATCGGAGAATTGGAAAATGTGCCGGGACAAACCGGGAGGGTTTACCTGTCAGAGGTTGTTGCTGGGCTTAACGAAGAAACGACATACAAGCGCAATGAACTTGCGGCCGTTGTTTACAATCTTTCGTCCGGTCTGGCGCGGGCTAGTACATTAGATCAATTAAACGAGTCGGTCCGCGCAATTTATGACGGGTTAAATCAAGGATCCTTGGATCCGCATAAGAACGAAAGCGTTCGAAGAGTCATCCGGGAAATTTACCGCAGGATGAGAGGGAATAATGATCAGATTAGCCTTCCGTATCTTGTGGCTTTGAAGAGGGCCATTTTTAGTGAGATTTATTCTTCAACAATTACCGAAGAGAATATCAAGCAAGCCAAACAAGACCTCGTGAAAAAAGGTGATGAGAACAGAATGCGAAGAAGGAATGCCGCCTTTCTTTTAGGGCAGGCGAGATATGAAACGGGGGAGGAAAAAGAAACGATTGTCGGATTATTGGGCGTTCCCTTACAGAGTAAGGGGGAATATCACCGTGTCCGGGCGGAAGCGGCCAAAGGGATGGGGCTTTTGAGGTACCCCAGTGCCGTCAATATTTTACTCGATGTCCTTTCAGACCCGTATGAAACAGATACCAGGGTCCGGGGATGGGCAAAGTGGGCTCTTCACCGAATCGGAGTAAACTGGGAGAAGGTTGAGGAAGAGACGAAAAAGGCGATTGCGGGCACGGTCGAAGCCGTGGAGTCTTTTAAAGTCCAATATCCCAACTATCGGATAGAACCGGCTCCCGGGGTCCAATTTGTTTTTGGTCTTATGGGGCGATCCCTTTTTAGACTGGCAACCATCAAGCGCTTACAAGGCAAAAGGGAGGAGGCGATTGAGCTTTATGAAGAAGCCTTGGAAAATTACAGAGATGCGGCTCGAGAAGGAGGCGTGCTCCCTTTTGGGATTTGGAAGCAAATCGCGGAAGTATATGCCGAACAAGGACAAGTTGAGAAGGCTCATGAGGCCTTGCTCAAAATTGTCATCCCGCGATTGGCGATCGAAGTGATGAAAGGGGATCGGGCGTTAGATCTTGATCTCGGAGAATTTGAGTTTTTTGCCAAGGGTGAACGCCAGGGCATTTTCGAAACCCTGTTTACGATTGACGGATTTCCTCCGGAAAAGGCCGAAGAAATGGCCGGTATTTTAACGGATTATTTGGATGACCCCAAATCAGCAATCCATTACCGCGATCCTTGGACGCATAAAGCACTGAAGATAGAATCACTTAACGATTTAAAAAAGATGCCGGAAAAGGAGGTTTGGAGGAGGATCCGCAATGTCGAAAAACAAGTTATTCTTGATTACCAAACATTCTTGATTAACCGGCTGGATTTGCCTTTTGAAGAGTTTTCCCATCATCGCTTATTGAAACTTTTGATTCTTGTGGCGGGCAATATCTATTATTACCGTTATCCTAACATGATGCAAAAGATGATTGAGACTTTGAGTACTCATCAAGTCCCGCAATCGGTAATAGACAAAAAAGGGGCAAGCGGGAACCACCTTAACTTTCTCTACCGGGAAATCGGGCTGCTTGCGGAGGATGGCCAAAGACGGCGCTCGGAACTGCGCGCTGATCAGAATCAGGGTGCACAGGAAGCGATTCAGCGGCAGATTGATTACGCGTATGAATTACGCGAACAAGCAAGGGCGCGGGCAACCGAAATGTTTAAGTATGCCCGGCAATTGATCGTGCTCTTTAGCCAGTACCGCCGTTTTCGCGATAATGGGAAGGGTGAGAAGGCGGCGGAAAAACTCGGGGAGATTCGCAATTACGCTCAAAGATTGGAAGCGTTTTCGGTCCGCATCCGCCCAGAAGCCGGAAGCCCGCGGTTTGAAGAGGAGCAGAAGCTTTTATCGGAAATCGAAGCGATTTCTAAGAATCCGGCGTTAAATATTCAGGCTAAAGCGAAAGCGCTAAGAAAAAAGTCAGCAGAAATGCTTGTGCAAATCAAATCCTTGAACCAAGGTTGGGATTTTGCTTATCAGGATGATAATTTTAAACGGCTTACGGATCTTAACCGGCAGTTTGTCGCTCTTCATCTTGCGCGCGTCAAAACCCAATTGCTACAAGCCAAGACCCACCTTGAAATGGAGTCACTCAATGAAACTGCGATTGAAACCCTTCTGATGAGCGGGGCTTATTTAAGTTATCTGCGTTTAGCGAGGCAATTTGCTTGGAGATGGAGAAAGGCCATTAGCCGGGCCAACGTTCTTAAAATCGAAGTTGTCGGACACCACGGTCAGGTATCCACGGTTTATGATTATCATCAGTTCCGGATTTTTGAGAAGCCGAAGCTGGCGGAGGGTGAGGAAAGCGAAGTTATAATCAAATCCGATCGTTGGGTCAAAGAGACATTGCCTGACGGCTCTGTCACGTATGTGCTTCGTCCGACGGAAATTCATCTTGAAGATTTGGATACGGCCCTAAGAAGTCAGGTGCATACGCTCGTGAATCAGGACCGGGACTATGAGCAGATCCTTAACCGCGTCGTTGTGATTGATTATATCACCGATATTTTCCGGGAATACGGGCCCGATCTTCCTGAATATTTAAAAGAGGAAGTTGCGGAAATGGTTGGCTGGGTCCTTCATACGCGCGGCGGCGAGGGCGGTCTTTTGAATAAGGGGACAAAGGATCATAAAAGAAAAGCAGGGGAAAATATCGTCACGGCCCTGGCAAAAATTGAAGATGCGGTTCAAACGAGCAGGATGAAGATAACCGAGGAACTCGGTCTTCTCGAAGGAGCTGGACAAATCTTAAAAGACAGACTTCGTGATATAGAATCCAAAAAGGGAGGAGTCAAACACCGCGCCGATTTCTTTGCCCACCGGATTCGTCTGGAAGAAACCGGACGCGCAGCTTTGGAAGTCGAAGCCCTGGCTCAGGAAGGACAGTTCCGGGAAGCTTATGAGCTTCTGGATCTCCTTTACCGCGCTTATTACATGGAGGCGATCCAGGAGAACCTCCAATATCAATCGCTCCAGCAGCATGTTGCAAGGTTGAGGATGAAGTTCAATCTTCTGGCCAGGAAGCCCGGGCTGTGGCAATGGCCAAACCAAAGGAAGCCGGTACTTGAGGCTATCCGCCGCGTGAAAATCATGACAAAAGTTGCGGATCAACGCTCGGAATTGAGGCTTCTATTAGCGCAGGCCGAATTTCCTTATTTTCTTCTTTTTGCCGCCCTCGGGGTTGTCGGGATTGGTTATTTAGCGCGCCTGCATTCTGAAAGCCAAAAGGTGAGGAGTTTTGTGTTGTGGCTGCAGCTGATCACTTGGGGCCGCTTCATGGAATTGATGACAAACAGCTGGGAAAAGATTGTTAACGCAATCTTTTTAGATCCTCTTGCGCGGGAGAAGATCCGGGAGCTGGATCGTATAATTGAAAGTGAGACGCAAGATACATCTTCAGAAGGTCAAATTTTGGTCAATAAAATTATGTGGGGAGTCAAACGGACATTTTACCGCACGCTTGCTTTAAAACCCGGAAGGGCTTTGTCGGCGGATGAAATCCAAATGAGACTCAATAGGAGTTGGTGGTGGAGAAATCTCGTTCATGTTATGGGCAAATTAAACGGCGAGATGAAGGTAATCGAAGGAAATTCTGATGCGGTTTTGAGCAGCGGCCCAGAGGAGCAAGCAGACAGGATTATCCCTATTCGCGGAGTGCTTCAGGAAATGATCGAAGATAAAGACCATTTCCCGGGCATTCAGGAGACTACGGATGGAACTTATGTGTATCACCAGCCCCAGAAACGCTCCGAACTAAGAATCGCACCGGATCTTTTGAACCCGTTTACAGTCGATTTGACGGGTCCTGAGCTGCGGGCTGTTAACGGCAAGGTCAAATTATCCAAAGACTATATCGCTGCGCTGGCAGAGGAAATAAGAGTTCAAAAACAACACGGCGATTTAGAGGGTCCAGTTTTAATCGGCATTACCTTTGCTATGTTTAATGAACATTACAGGATTTTAAAGCCCTCGCAGCATAAATTGGGCGAGGATTTCTTAAGGGTAAAACTAGCTCAGCTGGATGATTTATTCGGAGAATATTCGGATGTTCTCGATTACCGGCTTGCGATTGTTGATGACGGAGACCCGCATTTTATCGGCCGGAAAGCGGAAGAAATTTTGAGAAGTGAATACCCAACATTATTGAATAAAAAAGTTTTCGTCTATTTTCTCGCGAGAGAAAAAGGCGCGGCCTATGCAAATCAAAGCCGTAAGGGCGGTGCGATCCATTTGGGGTTGGATAAACTTTTGGAGATGGGGGTTCATTACCTTATTTATACGGATGCTGATCTCAGTATTGATTTAAGGCAGATCGGAATTGTTCTCAAGCCCCTTATTGAGGAAGGGGCCGGGATGGCGATAGGTTCACGGCACCTTATCGATTCTGTTACATTGGGGAGAAGCCCGTATGCTAATCTCCGGAGCGAAACTTTTGTCGGTGCCGTCCATAAGATAGCCCCGGCACTTCGTAACGTAAGCGATACCCAGATTGCGCTCAAGGTTCTGCCGAGAAACATCTACGAAATATTGCGGGGAAATCTTACGGAGACGGGATACGCATTTGACCTCGAATTGCTTTTGGCCTTCTTGAAATATACGCCCTACGAATTTACTCAAAGAGGGATTGCCTGGATTGATTCGGGAAGGGGTTCTAATACGAATTTCCGGGATGTTTTTCCCATGTTGAAAGCGGCAGTTCGTCTCAGTCGAAGATTCGATGCCCGCCGCCCCGATTTTCGCTCGGATGAAATCGAAAGATCTGAGCTGCGCAATTCGACAGCGGGTATTCTTCAGATGAAAGGTGAACAAACCGTTTCGATGTTGTCGCAGTCACGTAAGCTCATGTGGGATTATTTTTGGAAGAAGAGAGATGAGCAGGCCGGGGCCAATCGTGAGGGCAGCGCTCAGATTAATTCTTATTGGGAGGAATTTTTCTCTTCGCTCAAACAAGCAGAGCCCCATGCGAGAGTTCTAGAGATAGGGACAGGGCCGGATTTAGATGCCCTGGAAGCGGCTCGCGGTTTATCAGCAGATTTTGAATTGACAGGGATTGATTTTGCCAAGTTTTCACCCAGACAATTCACGGGATCCGAGACAGTTACATTTAAGCAAATGTCAGCGGAAAATATGACTTTTGGCGACGAGGTTTTTGATGTGGTCATCGGAACAAAGGCCTTAGAGTTTACGGATATGAATAAATCCTTGGCTGAGATTGATCGCGTCCTTGCGCCCGGCGGAATCCTTATGTTTGTGATCACCCATCCTCTTTCGGAACGTGTCCAGACAATGGTTCGAGGGCTTAAGCAGAAGTCGTGGATTGATGAGAGCGGTCTTTTTGGGCTGGTTCAATCTTTCAGTACGACAAGCGCAAAGAGTGTTCGTAGGCGGAATTTGCTAAAAAAGCAAATCGCTGAGCGCATTGAAACGCTGAGACAAAAAATAGCTGAGCAATTGAAAGTTTCAGTGGGTGAGTTTCAAGGTGATGAAATCGGCGTAGCCATTTTAGATCAGTTGGCAAGTGTGATGACAGAAAACGGAGACAAGGCCATTGAGTTGGCAGCTAAATCAAAAACCTACTGGGATATCAAGGAGCTCGGGTGGAAGGATACGATTCAGGCGGCTGAAAAGTTTCAAGATGAAGCGGGTATTCAGGCTCTAATGGAAGGGCATGGATTTGAAAATGTTGAAGTGGGTACCCTTTATGATGGAGAAAATCCGATTGCTTGGACAATCAAAATGAAGACAAGAGATGCTAAGCGCTCGGAACTCCGGGAAGAGGATTCGTTAGCAATGCCTAAGCAATTCATTGATGAAATGATCCAGGCACTTCAAACCGGCGAGAATGCTGCGTTAACGCGGTCAGAAATCCTTAAAATCGTTCAGCAGCATCTTGACGTTTATAGTAAGTATTATTTACGAACGTCTTATCCGGCCATAGCAAATCCTGACTCGATAAATTTAGAGGACTTGCGAAAAGCAAAAGTTGACGGGGCGTTGATTCGGTTTGAGGAGGATTTGAATCTCGAGGAACTCTTGGAACAACTTAAAACCGTCAAGCGGGTTTTTTCAAAATCTCCGATCGTTGATATAACAGAGCATGATAAAAATATTGAGTTTCGGGTCTTAGGAATAGCGCAGGTTTTAATTAGCCGCGAATTGCGCGAATTGAAAGGAAAATCAGAATTGCGGTTGATGTCCCAACCACTCAGGTTTGATTTGAAAGATCTCGCTCATCAGGCCTTGAATGCTTTAGCGGGAATTGAAACTGTCTTGGCCGAAGAAGCAGCCGGGGCTTTGGCAGATCAGACTCGTAGCAATTTCGATGCAGTTCGTGAGGCGGTACGCGTTGAAGCTCTGAATCCCGAATACATCCTGAGGCAATCGGGGGAGGTTGTTGCTGGTGAAGTTGTCCATGCCTGGGATGAGGCTAAGACTGAGGATTTTGTCCAAGGGAAGATGGCAGAAGTCTTTAATCTCTATGACCAGTTTCTTTCAGAGCATCCCGCAGAAAAACTCAATTTTGCCTTCGGGTTTCCTTTAGATGAGACGAGTGATGAGCTCGAACAAATCAAAGCATGGCTTTTGACCTATTTGGAGAAGATTCAAAAACTCAGGATGGATTATGGGTCCCGTGTCCAAGCGGATATCCGTGTTTTTGTCACACCGCGGGATGTTGAGAATCCCGCGCACGCGGAATTTTTAAAGACGGTTCGTCAATCCGGCATCGCCAAAATGATCGTCTTAGATCCTCAAACGACGGCCCTTCATCTTGCGAGATATTTTGAGAAGAACCCAAATGCTTTGGTCTACGGGATTCCCTCGTATGACGTTTCTGCTGAGTATCTCTTACGGTTTGTCCATTTACGGGATATCCGGTCGATTTCGGCATTTCCTGTAGCGATGGTGTTGTCTTCTGTTTTTGCTTCCGAATCAGCAATAACAGCGGAGCTTTTGGAGAAGATTCCCGAAGTCTTTGGCGGAGCCGTTCGGTATAACGGAACCAGCCTTGAAATCACCCGTGATGCGCTGGAGTGGATCTACACCCAGCAGCAGGTTGCCGAATACCTCGCCCAAATGGCGTAACCGCTTCGCCCACCGCGTAGGTGGCCTTTTCAATCATTCCTAACATGGGACGCTTGCCCGACATCTTGTTAGGCAGGCAAGCCCCTTTTCTCCTTGTCTTTTCGAGGATCGTTCGGACCGCGAAAAATGAACGCCGGTTTGAGTGGTCCTCACTGTTGCGATCCGCCATTCCCCATTCCATTGAGAATGGCGTCTCTTAACTCCTCTTGAAGACAACGAGAAAAGTGTCTAGTCTGTCTGGGGTCTAAAAAACGGCCACGGCCGCGGTGGTCGAAGCGGTTTCAGGGGTTATGCTTGTCCAATTGACAAACGCTGTAATTGTGGAATAATGAATCCTTTATGAATCCTTTTTATACTATTTACCGCGACTTTAAGGCTTGCTTTGAACGGGATCCTGCTGCGAGGACCCTTCTGGGATTTTTAGAAGTCATATTCCTTTATTCAGGGTTTCATGCGCTTCTTATTCATCGTTTTTCTCATTTTTTGTATTGTCTGAAGATACCTTTTATCCCGAGGCTTATGTCACAGCTTGCGAGATTTCTGACGGGTATCGAGATTCATCCCGGCGCTAAAATTGGGCCCGGATTTTTCATTGATCACGGCATGGGGGTTGTGATAGGGGAAACGACCGAAACCGGAGAAAATGTAACGCTTTATCAGGGTGTGACCTTAGGCGGAACGGGTATTCAACGGGGGAAAAGGCATCCTACTCTTGGGAATAATGTTGTGATTGGTGCGGGCGCTAAGGTTTTGGGCAATATCTGCCTTGGCAATTATGTCAAGGTAGGAGCTGGTTCCGTAGTGATACATTCTGTTCCGGATCAGTGCACCGTAGTGGGTGTTCCTGCTGAAATTGTCAGAAAAGAAGGAAAAAAGGTTTCTGAAATCGATTTGGATCACGGGGATCTTCCCGATCCGCTGAAGGCCCTCAAAAATCGTGTCCGCTCCCTGCAAAAGGAAATAGAGACGGTTGAAGAACAGGTAAAAACATTTCATCAGGGAAAGAAAGATCACCCATCTTCTTAAGCCTCATACCGGGAACCCAATTTCGATGTTAAAAAAAGCGAAAATTTATTCTGATGGCGGTGCTCGGGGAAATCCTGGGCCTGCAGCCATTGGAGTCCTCATCTGCTCCGAGCAAGGAGAACCTCTTCAGGAACATCAGGAAGTTATAGGGGAGGCGACCAATAATGTTGCCGAGTATACGGCAGTGATGGTGGGGCTTGAGCTGGCGAGGGGCCTTGGCATTCAGGAGATCGATTATTTTGTGGACAGTGAACTAGTCGCAAAACAATTGTCAGGGCAATATCGCGTCAAAGCGCCGCATATTCTGACACTCTTTCAAAAAGTCAGGGAACAGTCGAGCCGTTTTCGACGGGTTGTTTTTTGCCATGTCCCGAGGACGCATGCGAATATCAAAAAAGTTGATAAAATGGTCAATGAGGCGCTTAATTTAGCAGGGCATTAAAGGACGAATTAGAAAGGAAGAATTAACTATGGGAACATTTGTTTTTTTAGCAGCGGTTGGAATGCTTGGGGGAGTCGTCAGCGGGACGTTCGGGGTTGGCGGCGGCGTTGTCTTTATTCCTCTTCTGGTGCTTTTCCGTTATCTGGGTCCCCATCAAGCAATAGCAACTTCTTTGGCCGTTATTGTCCCCACGACTATCGTCGCGCTTTCGCGTCACAGCCTTGCGGGAATGACCGATTGGAAGACGGCCGGAATTTTAGCCGTTTTCGCAATTGTCGGGGCGTGGATCGGTGCCGGGATATCCCTGGAGTTAAGCGGGGTACTGCTTCGGAGATTATTTGCTGTTTGCCTGCTTATTTTGTCTTTTAGAATGTTTTTTGCTCAATAGAAAGGGACGATGTTGAAACAAAAGAAGTTCATATCCTTAAGTCTTTGGATTTTATTGCTTCTTATTTTGGCCGAGCTGACCAGCAGACTTTTTTTTGTCGTTTCTGGGCGCGACGTCAAGGCCTTTGGCTTGCCGGATTATCTGTATCGCCCGGTTGCATTTTTGGGGTATGAGCTTACTCCGAATTTCAAACTGAATCATCCCCTCATGGCAATATCCGTTAACCGGCTCGGCTTTCGCGGAAAGGATTTTTCTGCCGAGAAACCGGAAAAGACATTCCGGATTGTTTGTTTGGGAGGATCCTCGGTTTTCGGTTACAGACTCAATGACGAAGAAAGTTGGCCGGCACAGCTGGAAAAGCGTTTTCACGATGGCGGCTACCCTTTTGTCGAGGTGATTAACGCTGGAGTAGCAGGATATACCACCTATCATTCCTTAATTTTACTTATCACGAGAATTTTAGATTTAAATCCCGATCTTGTGATTGTAAATCAAACGTGGAATGATATGAAATATTGGCATTTTGTGTCTCCCGACAACCCGGTTTACCATCACTGGTCCGCTGTTATCAAAAATCCGCCGAGTATGATAAGGGAGATTTCGAAGGGATCGTATTTTATAAGATTTATTTATGCCGTCTATGGGAAACTTCGGGCCGTTTTACTTTCAAAAACAGGAACGCAAGAACCTTTCGATTATTTACATGACGGATTGGATGCTTTGAGTGAGGAAGACCTTGCGTATGGGAAAAAGGTTTACAAGCGGAATTTAGAACTGATAGCCGCTGTTTGCGGTAAGTATGACATCAAACTTGTTTTATCAACGCAGGTTCGGTTGGTTAAAGAGGTGACCTCTGAAAAAGAAGATGAGCTGATAACTTATTTTATGCCGAAAGCACTTCTTCTATCTTCCTTTGATTATGCAGATTCTGCAATAAAGGAAGTGGCGGAAGAAAACCCCGGGGCCGAATTTTTTGATTTAGCAAAAAAGGTGCCTGCCGATTTATCTGCGATGGAAGATCATGTCCATCAAACACGGGAAGGGAATCGGCTCATCGCAGAAGCTTTCTATGAATATTTAAAACCATGGATCCCTGAGAACTAGCGGATCTAAATCAGGGCATGCCGTGGTATAATCACAGGTTATAGAAGGAGGCTTATTATGAAATTTCAAATACTTTCCTCATCGAAAAAAAGAACGCCCGCTGATCTTTTGGCCATCGGATGTTTTCAGAAAGTAAAAAATGTAAAGTTGGTAGAGTCCGTGGAGCCGGAGTTCTTAAAACTGCTTCAGGCAGCGACCCGGAAGGAACGGTTTATCGGGAAAGCAGGCGAAATTTTGTCTTCCATCCAGACGGCTTATCAGGAAGCCCCTGAAATCGTTGCTTTAGGGCTTGGCGATCCGAAGAAATACCGTGAGATTTCTTTAAGGGAGGCCGTTGGAAAAATTGTCCAGATGGCCAAAGCCAAGAAAGCTGTTCGCGTGAGAATTTTAGCCGAAAGTTTCACAGACGGGAGAATAAAGCTTCCGGATGTTTTAGAGATGATGACCGAGACAATCATGCTCGCATCTTACTCTTTTGATAAGTATAAAACTAAAAAAGAGGAAAATCTCCCCGAGATCGCAACCGTTGAATATCTTTTGGGGAAAAAGGCAAGCGAAACCGTGGTGAATCAGAAAATCGCTAAAGCGCAAATTATCGCAAACGGCGTTAATTTTGCGCGCAACTTATGCAATGAGCCGGGCAATATCATGAATTCCATAACGCTCTCCCAAGCGGCAAAAGAAATGGCGAGGGAATCAAAGCTGAAATGCCAGGTTCTGGGGCTAAGTGAACTTAAGAAACTGAAGATGGGCGGAATCCTTGCAGTTAATCAAGGCAGCAAGACACCGCCGGCTTTGATTGTGATGGAGTATGGGGAACGTCACAAGAAAAAGGGAACGGTTTGTCTGGTCGGCAAAGGCGTGACCTTTGATACAGGCGGAATATCGATTAAGCCCTCTAAAGATATGGAAAAGATGAAGTACGATATGGCAGGCGCTGCGACGGTGATTGCGGCGATGCAGACCATTGCGAGTCTGTCACTACCTGTTCATGTTGTGGGCTTGGCAGCGGTGGTCGAAAATATGGTAGCCGAAAATCCGCAGAGACCGGGGGATATTATCCGAATGTTCAATGGCAAAACAGTGGAAGTCCTTAATACCGATGCTGAAGGCCGTTTGATTCTTGGGGATGCCTTAGCTTATACTGAAAAATTCAAGCCGAAGGCAATCATCGATTTTGCAACTCTAACCGGAGCGTGTGCCTACACCTTTGGTGACAAAGCGATTGGATTGTTGGGGAATAACCAGCCGTTGCTTTCCAAGATTAAAAAAGCGGGTGAGGTGACGGGTGAACGTTGTTGGGAGCTTCCGATGTGGGAAGAATACGGCAAAGTCATGAAAGGACATCATTCAGACCTTTACAATATCGGCACGGGCGGGGCAGGAACGATTACGGCGACCATGTTTTTGAAAGAGTTTGTTCCTGAAAAGACCCCATGGGCCCATTTGGATATTGCGGGAACTGCCTGGTGTGATCAACCGCGTTTTGACTGCCCCAAAGGGGCGACAGGTGTCGGGGTACGCATTTTGGCTAATCTTTTATCGAATTGGCGTTAAGGATTTAAGGAAGGGGGGCTTATGTTTAAGCTTAATCGTAAAAAAATCTTGGCTGTTGTCGCGGGTATGGTTTTAGTCAATGTCCTTGTGCAGGCAAAAGCTTTTGCTTATCTCGATCCTGGGAGCGGAAGCTACCTGATACAAATCATTCTCGCCGGACTTTTAGCCGCATCGTTTACGATTAAGGCCTTCTGGAAAAATGTTAAGGATTTCTTCCGCAATCTCTTATCCAAGGGAAAGCCAAAGGAAAAGTAGCATTGAAAGACTCATCCAAAATCGTCAGTTCTTTCCGCGACCCAAGCGGTTTCTTATTTATCCGTAATGGAAAACTCTATCGTCAAATCAATCCGGGCTACAAACAGGATTATGATCTCTTGATGTCCTCCGGTCTCTATGAGATTCTTGTCGGAGAGAACCTTCTGGTTTCGCACGAAGAGATAGAATGTCCAGGAGAGAACCCGAAGGAGTGCTACAAAGTTATTGCTCCGGAGCCCATTGCCTTTATCTCATATCCTTATGAATGGTGTTTCAGTCAAATGAAGGAAGCCGCCTTGGCGACGCTTAAGATTCAAAAAATGGCCATTCAAGCGGGTATGTGCCTCAAGGATAGCAGTGCCTTTAACATACAATTTTCCAACGGGTGCCCCGTCTTGATTGATACTTTGTCATTCGAAAAGTATCGGGAAGGGAAACCATGGGTTGCTTACCGCCAATTTTGTCAGCATTTTCTCCTGCCCTTAATGCTGATGGTGCATTGTGATGTTCGTTTCCATAGGCTTTCTCAAATTCATTTGGACGGCATCCCTTTGGATTTTGGAAGCAGACTTCTCCCTTTTTGGACCTATTTCTTGCCTTCTTATTTGGCTCATGTTCATTTGCATGCCTTGAGCCAGCGTTTTTACGGAAAGAAATTCGTTGCTGCCTCGAAAGTTGAAAGTGGAGCGTTTTCGAAATCGGCAATGCTTGGCCTTATCGACAGTCTTGAAAAAATTGTTCTTGGCCTTCGGTGGAAACCTTCCGGGACCGAGTGGGCGGAGTATTATGGGACGGCAGACTGTAATGCCGAAGGTCTAGAGAAGAAGAAGGCGTTTGTCCGGGGGTATCTCAAAGAAAAGAAACCCGGGATTGTATGGGATTTAGGGGCCAACACAGGCGTTTTTAGCCGCCTTGCATCCGACGTTTCGAATCAGGTCATTTCTTTTGATGTTGATCCGGCGGCTGTGGAGAAGAATTATGCTTTGTGCCGAAAAGAGGGGAAGAAGAATGTCCTCCCCCTTGTGCTTGACCTTTGTAATCCCACGCCGTCTATTGGATGGGAACTTCGGGAAAGGGCATCGTTTTTCGAAAGACCGCCCGCCGATCTCCTTTTGGCGCTGGCTTTAGTCCACCATTTAGCGATTTCTAATAATTTACCCCTTGATTATTTAGCCAAATTATTCAGTCGTTTAGGCAAGTTCCTTGTCATCGAATTTGTCCCTAAGGAGGATATTCAAGTTGAAAGGATGCTATCGGTAAGAGAGGATATCTTCCCGCAATATAACGAAGCCGGTTTTGAGCAGGCATTTTCGCAGTATTTTCATATCGAAAACAGAGTCAAATTAGAACCCACCGGTAGGACACTTTATTTCATGAAAGTGAGATAAAGTTAGGATTCACCCGTTAAAGATTCTCCCTTGAGGAGCCGTTAACTATATTACCCTGGGAACGAAATATATTCAGGAGGAGATTTGACTATGAAAACAAAAGCATTGTCTCTTGTGATGGCCTTTTTCATGCTCTTTGCTTTTACCACACCATCGGTATATGCCTATGGGCTGAAGGAAGCCAGCGCGTCGATGTTACTCCCGACAACAGGTCAGGCGATGAATGATGAGTTGGGCAGTGGGAAGACAAAGATTATGGCAGGTGTTGAAGTCGCTGCGATCACAACCGTTGCTATTCTCGGCGGACTTGTAGGTGGTGGGATTGTTTGGGCAGGGCTGGGCCCTCTTATAGCCAACCACGCGTGGAGTTCCGTGGACGCTTATCAGAGCGCTCAAGAAAAGTATCGTACAGAAGTACTTGCTCAACAGCAGATGGCAGATGCCCAAAGGACTTTGGAGACTTCTCGCCAGCGCCGCTTTGAAAGAGAAGAAACCTTGCGTTCTGATGTTCGTACGCGGATGGCTCAGGCGCGTGAGCAGGTTTATTAAGAAATCGTCGCGCCCAGAAACGAAAAAGAAGAAGCCCGCGGTTTTAAAGGGTATTGCCTTTTAAAGCCGCGGGTTGTTTTTTTTTGAGGAGAGTTTTTGCTATCGGGGTGTTCCTTCTAGTATTATAGAAGTTATTGCGGTGCTTTTGAGGTCATGTTACAAGGAGATGCGTATGAAAAAAACATTTATTTTCTTAACCGTTATTTTAGGGATAGGATTGACAACCGGCTATGCCGCCGTTGAAAGACAAACTGAGAAAAGTCCTCTTGCTCGGTGGGGCACGGTGATGAAACGCGGACTTGTCAATGCCCTTACGCTGCCGGCTGAAATTCCAATGACGTTCAAACGGGAATCAGGAGATCATTCAAGACTTTGGCCTGTGACGGGGATCCCACGGTTTGTTTATAACCTAAGTGTGCGTTCGGCCTCGGCAGCGAATGATATTACCTTGTTTCCTTGGGTCTCTCTTGTTACGGATGATGTCCGTCCGTGGACAGAGCCTATGGGATTGCCGGAATATCCTTGGCAGACAGAATAAACAATGGCGAATAATAGAAGGGATCAAGCACCTCGGTCTTGTCCGAAGAGGGGGCCTTCGAATAAAAAGAAAGGTTTAATCATTGTCTATACAGGGGATGGGAAGGGAAAATCCACAGCTGCTTTTGGGGCAGCCTTCAGGGCTTTAGGACACGGGATGAAAGTAGCTGTCATTCAATTCTTGAAAGGAAAATGGAAAACGGGCGAAGCCGAAATTGCAGAGAAATTTTCAGGAGAATTTAGCTTTTACTGTTTTGGAGATGGTTTTACCTGGGAGTCGAAAGATTTTGATCAAGATGTTAAAACAGCCGAAAAGGCTTGGGAAAAGTGTTGCCAGATTCTTCATGATGATATTCATGAGGTCGTTGTCTTTGATGAGATTAACTACGCGATGCATTATCATTTCCTCCCTGTCTCCAAAGTTGTCCAAGCCTTGAAGAAGAAGCCCCCGATGAAGCATGTTATTCTTACGGGCGATAAAGCACCCGCTGAAATTATTGGGATCGCGGACCTTGTTACAGAAATGAAATGTCTTAAGCATCATTTCCGGGACGGAGTTTCAGCCCAAAAAGGGATCGAGTTTTAATCGATTCGAAAATTATTATTTATGGCTATTCGCTGCCCTCAATGCGGACTCCAACATGACGCCGCAATGCTAGAAAACAATGTCAAAGGGGTCTGCCGATGCGGCTATTCTCTTGATATATCACTCATTCAAAGCATCGACGATTTTTTAAGGTTTTGTGAAAGCGAAGAGGAAAGAAAAAAAGCAAAGGTAATCCAGCGGGAGTCCGAGAAGATATGCCGCATGATTCTGGATGAGGGATGTCTTGCCGTTGATATTGAGATTGCCAAAAGAAATCTCGAAGAAAAAGTCAGGCATTTGTTTCCAGATAAACTTTCCACTTACCGTATGATCTATGAGGCAAGATTTAAGCGTCTTTGGGAACAGTTTCGGTCTTCTTCGTGAGGATATTTCGTGTTTTGGCGGGGTCATTGGTTACAATGCCGTCCGCTCCCAATCCAGCAAGTTTTCGAATCATTTCAGCATTATCGATGGTCCAAAAAAAAGCTTTCGAATTCTTACGATGCAGATGACGAATCCAGGATAAAGTATCGAAACGTATTCCTCGGTAGTGAATGGGGACAGATGCAACGCCAAAGGGATCTTTTTTGGGGGGACCCAAAGGCCAATATTTTTCGAGCAATGTCATCGTTATTTCGCATTTAGAATAAAAGCGTTTTTGATCCGGGTAGAATTTTCGAAGCGTTTTGCTGACGCAGGCATATTCAGAACCTATCACGGTATTTTTATGGTTTTTATGTTTGGCGATAAGTTTCATGAGCAAATGGGTCAACTCAACGGAATTTTCTTTGATTTCAATGGCAAGAGGTTTTTGATTAAAGTGATCGAGAAGTTCCTCAAAAAGCGGTATTTGAAATCCCTTCCCCCGGCAGGGGTACTGTTGATTCCCAACAGGATCAAAGCGATATCCCGAATCAAATTTTCGTAACTCTTCTAAAGAATAGTCTGAAACCTTCCCTTGAGCATTCGTTGTCCTTTCAAGATTTTCGTCATGAAAGACGACAGGGATACCTTCTTTTGTCCATCGAATATCAAATTCAATCATATCCGCGTGGTGCTCTTCAAAAGCAAGCTTAAAGGCAGGGATCGTGTTCTCAGGTAAATAAGCGGATGACCCGCGGTGAGCGATGATGAGGGGTAATTTGCTAGACATAGAAGGCCCGTTCATTGTAATCTTGAAAGAAAGAATAACACGAAATTTGAAGTAAACGCAGCATTTAATATTTATGAGCCCCTTTAAAAAAACGAATATTGCGGTGGTTCTTGTTGAGCCGGAGAATCCGGATAATATTGGGTCAACAGCTCGTGCCATGAAGAATATGGGGTTTTTAGATTTACGGTTGGTTAGGCCACCTTCAAATTGGAAAAAGAAAGGCCGAAAACTTGCCATGTCGGCGGTTGACCAGCTTGAGAAAGCCCAGGTATATCAAACCCTCGAGGAAGCGATTTGCGACATGACCCTTGTTGTCGGGACAACCCGGAGAAGAAGAAAAAAATGGCAGAACTTCAAGGATTTTCATGTAGCGATTTCTGGGATTGTACGGAAAGCTTCAAAATGCCGGGTGGCCATCTTATTTGGGAAGGAGTCGAAAGGGCTTGATAATGCTGCGTTAGATCTTTGTGATTGGGGTATTTCGATCCCTACATCCAGTGCCTATCCTTCGATTAATTTAGCGCAAGCTGTGATGATTATCGTGTTTAGCTTGTCCGGAGGGGCTTGGGATCAAGGAGAAGGCGGTGAAGATTTTTTGCTGCCTTATGTTTCGAAAAAGGAGTTTCATGAAGCTCTTGAACGTTTCAAAAGTTCTCTTTATGCCTTGGGTTATGAAAGGGAAGGGAATGATACGCTAGAACGTATTGTTGCCACCTTTCACGGTATCTTAAAAAGAAGCGGTTTGATTCATAGCGAAGCCCAAATGATTAAAGGGTTATCACGAAGGATTCAAGAAAAAGTCTCAACTCTATAAATGAAGAAGCCCAAAATTTCATTTGGCTCTGGCTCCTTTTCGCGAGTAGAATATGGCCTGCGAGTTTGTGATTTTATGACGAGGGGATAGACCATGGACGAAAATAAACTCCGCGAGGATTTGCTTAAGACAATCAAAGAGAAGGCAGTTATCAAAGGGGAGCGGACACTTGCTTCAGGGAAAAAGGCAAATTTCTATATTGATGGCAAGCAAGTCACTTTGGATCCTCAGGGGATACTCATGGTAGCGAAAAGTGTCCTTTCAATGCTCCATGGACAGGAAGTCGATGCTATAGGCGGGCCGACGATCGGCGCAGATCCAATCGCTGCCGCCGTAGCTCTTCTTAGCTCTCAGACGGGACACCCTATTAAAGCCTTTATTGTGCGTAAGAGCGTTAAGGAGCATGGGATGCAGAGAGTGATTGAAGGACCTCCTATAGAAGAAGGAGATCGCGTTGTCATGGTTGAAGACGTGATTACGACAGGGGGGTCCGTTCTAACGGCTATTCAAGAGGTGGAAAAACTCAAGGCCAGGATTGTCAAAGTGATTTGTTTAGTGGATCGTAATGAAGGGGCTCGTGAGGCCTTGGCGCCCTATAATTACTCACCGATGTTTTCGCTTGCCGATTTAGGTTTGTAAGAGTCAAGACATAAAAAAACGCCCCGTCAATATTGACGGGGCGTTTTTTTCTTCGAACTATTTCTTTACATATTTCATCGGGTCGTGTTCTTCGACGGCTTTTGTCTTTGAGGATGATGATTGAGCAGGTGCTGCGTATGTTGACGTGCTTGAAGACGAATAAGCTGGAGCCGAATATCCGGAAGTTGAAGAAGAATACGAAGAGGTTCCTCCAAAATCCAAACAATCCGAGTAAGATTTTGAAACTGGGAAACCGTTGAATCCAGGAACCCACGAAGTGACAACATCCAAAGCTCCGGAAGTAACTCTCAAGGCTGTGCAAGCAATACCGCTGCCAAGGCCTCCTAGAGTCCCCACAAAAGCAGGGCCTTCTTGTGTTCCTTCAACGGTGTGAACAATGACATCGACAAAGCACGTTGCAATATTAATGCCGCCTCGGCCTAACATCCCGCCCAATTTGGTTCCGTATTGGTCAGATTCGGCCATTTCCCAAACATCGCCAGCAAAAGCTATGGGGGCCATCAATAAAGCAAGTACCACCAGAAACAGGGGAAAGAGTTTCTTCATAGTTTCGTCTCCTTTTTGAGATACGATTGCGTTTGTTTACGAGGCCTATTGTATTTTTAAAATAGCCTCTTCGTCAAATACCATCTATAGAAGCACCGACAGCATTAAAAATCGGGTATTTTTGGTGTTACTCATTGCATCACATTGCTAGTAGGCGCTCTTTCTTGCCTTACGCATTTCCCCTTAAGCTTAGTATATTTAGCCTATAGAATCAATGAAATTCTTGTTTGGCTCAAATTTACCTAAGTTACTTTAAATCAAAAGGTTAGGTTCTCCATAGCGTATAGTATCAACTATCAATACTTGACACCTTATAATATTGACTGTATCTTCAATAAAAGAGTGTAAAGAATTATAACTTTAGTACAACAAAAACAAGCAACGCATAAAAAGAAGGAGTAAGATTATGGATCCCCAGAAGTCAGAACACCCAGAAAGACGCAGGCATGAGAGAACCCAAATCATGACGCCAAAGGAAGCGGCCAAATATCTTGGTTTTCACTTGGTGACGATATACCGCCTTTTGAAAAAACAGGAGATTCCGGCTACTAAAATAGGCGGGCAATGGCGTTTTAAGAAAGATGTTTTAGATGCCTGGCTCCTTAACCGAATGAACAATTCGTAGCCCTCTTCCTAGTTCACCGTTGAATTAAATGGAGATTGAGGAAGACGCGGGAGAATGAGTATAAATTTCCGTGTTTTCTAACTGTCTTCACGGGGGATTATCCCATGATTCAAGAGTCGCAAGAATCTTGGAATGCTGTTTCTTGGGATGAGGGAATCAAGAAGAAGTGGAACCAGGTACGTTGGTTTGCACTTTATGCCAAGAGCCGGCATGAAAAGTTAACGGATCGGGAATTACAAAAGAAAGGGATCGAAACCTTTCTGCCCATGAGACGAATTTCACGGCAATGGTCCGATCGCAAAAAATTGATCGAGGAGCCTTTGTTCAAAGGGTATCTTTTCGTTCGTATTCCTTTCAAGGAAAGATGGCAGGTGCTAAATACTGCCGGCGCTGTTCGATTTGTAGGGCCTAAGCCGTCGAATCCGATCGAAGTTCCCGAGAAGGATATTGTAAGTCTTCGAAAATTTGTCGAGGAGGAAATACCTTTGGATCCGTTCCCTTACTTAAAAGAAGGCGCCCGGGTTTATATTTCAACAGGTCCTTTTAAAGGAACGGAAGGGTATATCGTCCGCAAGGATCGGCACTGCCGTTTGGTCATCTCGCTTGATTTATTAATGCAATCGGTGTCAGTCCAAGTGGACGAAGCTTGTGTTCAACCGCTTTAAAGAAAGCTAGTAACTTGTTAGTTGGATATGACCTCGTAGGTTCCATGAAGGATATTTGGGACTGAGAGGGCGAAGCTGTAGCTAAACACCCAAACGGGAACAAGGAAAGTCGGACCCCATCATGAGTTATTGGACAGAAAAAAAACGAGAGAGTAAAAGGATCCTCAAAGAAAAGCTCCAAAACGCAAGGATTTATCTTACCTTCAGGTACTTGCGAGATTTTATGCGAGGGTTGGATGCGAAACCCATTCTGTTAGTGATCCCGGCAATTCTTTCGTTACTTGGAGCTGTCTTTGAGGGTATTAGCATAGGTCTTCTTGTCCCCATGATGAAGGGAATGATTGAGAGAGACTATAGCTTTATTCGCGAGATGCCCATCCTTGGGAATCTTGTTAATATGATGCCAGAGGTCATATATGAAAGACCGAACGCCTATACCTTTTTGTTAATTATTGCGGTCATTTTCTTTGCGAGTGTCACGAAGAATGTTTTGATGTATGGCTCGACGGTTTTGCTTGCCTATCAAATTGAAAAATTTTGCAGTAATTTGAGAAAATTAATCTTCGAGCGTTATTTAAGCTTCGGCAAGATGTTTTTTGACAGGAATAATACCGGATATCTCCATACCGTGCTGGGAGGGTTTACTCATGAATTAGGGTATATGATCCGGGAAGCGCATGCCCTTCTGTCTGAAGTCTTCCTTCTTTTTATCTACTTGGCCTTGATGCTTTTCCTTTCATGGAAATTGACCATCTTCAGTCTAATTGTTTTTCCCATCTTGCATTATTCGCTGAGCTGGCTGGTTAAGAACATGAGAAGAACCTCAAGCTATTTCGCACAAGCGAGCCAGAGCCTCAGCGAAGATATTTTTAATATCTTGTCTTGCATCCCTTTGGTGAAAGCCTACACCAAAGAGGAAGATGAAAAAAAGAAATTTGCAAAGGCCAGTGATTTAATTGCAGAGATTCAGGTGAGCATGACTAAAAAGCAGTTTCTTATCCAGCCGCTTCATGAAATTATTACTTTAGCAGCACTGCTGATCTTGGTGGGCTCGATGGCTTTTGTGATCGTCAAGGAACAAGCAGCGGAAATTTCTAGTCTTTTGGTGTTCTTTTTTGTCATTCGGCGTGCGATGGGGTCATTCGGCGTTCTTAATCGAATGAGGTTGGCTTTGGCTAGGACGAGCGGCCCTATTTCAAAAATTATGCAGATGCGTGATGATAAGGATAAATATTTTGTCATCGAAGGTGCGGTTCAATTCAATGGACTTGAAAAAGAGATTCAATTTAAGGGCATGAGTTTTTCTTATTTTAAGAATACGCCCATATTAAAAGATCTAAGTTTCAGCATCGAGAAAGGAAAGATGATTGCGATAGTCGGTCCTACGGGAGCAGGGAAAACAACGATCATCAACTTACTCATGCGCTTTTATGACTGTCCCCCGGGGACAATATTAGTTGATGGAGCAGATATCAGGGAATTTACTTTTCAATCGTTAAGACAGCACATCTCTTTTATCAGTCAGGACGTATTGCTGTTTAATGATACGCTCAGAGCAAATATTACCTATGGATTAGAGGGGAAGTGCCCGGAAGAAAAAATTTATGAAGCCATTGCCAAAGCGCAACTGAGTGAGTTTGTCAGTCGGTTACCGGAGAAGCTCGATACCATGATAGGTGACCGTGGTGTCAGGCTCTCAGGCGGTGAAAAACAACGGGTGGCTATTGCAAGGGCCCTTCTTAAAGAAGCAGAAATACTTATTTTAGATGAAGCCACAAGCGCACTTGATTCGCGAACCGAGCGATTAATTCAGACAGCAATCGATGTAGCTGTCAAGGGAAGAACCTCTATCGTGATTGCGCACCGGTTATCAACCGTTAAACATGCTGACAAGATCCTTGTGATTGAAAACGGGAGTTTGGCTGAGGAAGGTATGCTTAATGAGTTGATAGAAAAGAAAGGTAAGTTTTACCAATATTGGGAAGAGCAAAAATTCTTTTAACGCATGTTCTTTGAATGATAAAGAAAAATTATTCATGAAAAAGGTAGCCGTCTTTAATCACCATCATCTCGGCGGAGCGGTTGTTTTACTCCATGGTGTCATGAAGATGTTGAAAGCGATGGGGTATCACTTAGATCTCTATCGGTTTAACAAAGCTGGGGAAGATTTTTCTCCTCTATCATCCATGGCTGATGAGTGCTATGAAATCCCTGTTTTTTTAAAGCCGCGTATTTCTGGGCATTGTCCGATCATTCGTGAGTATGTTAATGCATACTTTTTTTGGAGAAATCTCAGATCCCTGGATCAAACCGCAAAAATATTAGCGAAAGAAATAGACCGGAAAAATTACGATTTCGTTTTTATCGGGATTGATCAATATGTCAAAATTCCCCATTTAACCCGGTATCTTAAAACACGTTTTTTTCTTTACCTTCAGGAACCGGAACGCCTTTTTTATGACCCGCCGGCACTTTTTCATGATGAGCTGGAAAACGATGGGGAAGCCAAGCCGCTAGTTTCCAAGATAGTCTCGATTTGGTATAAACCAGCAATTGCTCTATTTCATTATTTGTGGAAAAAGGAGGCCGATAAAAATTTTCCGAGATGCTGTCACGGGACGGTATTAGCAAACTCTTATTTCTCAGCTGAGAAAATCTTTATGGCTTATGGTTATGAAGCGAAAGTTTTTTATCCGGCCATTGATTTAGAGCGATTCGTGATGGCGCCTACGGGACCGGAACGCGGAAACTTTGTTTTAACAGTGGGGTCCTTGACGGCAAATAAAGGGCATGCCTTTGTCGTAAGAGCTTTGAGTTTGATTCCCAAAGACAAACGCCCCCGATGGGTGGTTGTTGTTGATTGCTGTCGCGAAGAGCGTCGCAAGAACCTTATTCGGCTTTGTGAAAACTTAGAGGTTCAAGTAGAAATTAGAGAAAGGGTTTCAGAGAAAGAATTATGCGAACTTTATGGCACAGCCAAAGTTTTCGTCTACGGCTCAAGACTAGAGCCCTTTGGAATGGCGCCGCTCGAAGCGATGGCTATGGGCCTTCCTGTGGTAGCCGTTAAGTCGGGGGGTGTTCGGGAAACCGTATTGGATGGAGAAGTAGGGTTTCTTTCCGATTTTGATCCCCAGGAATTTGCTTCAAAAGTGCTGAAGCTTATTAAAGAAGAGGATCTTTGGAAATCGATGTCTCAAAAAGGGAAACAATATGTTCGTGATAAATGGAATTGGGAAATAGCCTCCAGGAATTTTGAAAAGATATTGGAAAGATCCATCACGGTTGAAAGGGCTGATTTTAGCGCAAGGGTTGATGATTTGTGGAAGCGTTATTTCGCTTGGCGGCCTGCTTATTGGATGGTCCGGTTTAAAGCATTTTTTTATCTTAAGAATTGGAGGCAGTATTTAGCGGCACGAACTGACAAAGTCGAAATTCGGGAGTTTTTGTTCCGATGCGGCGCCAGGGTCAAAGTTTATGATAGTTTTACTAGTTGGAGGGTTTTTGACGAAATATTTGTTACGGAGAATTACCGAATTCGATATGGTCGGAATAAAAAAATAGTTGTTGATGTCGGTGCTCATATCGGCCTTTTCTCCCTTTTGGCCCATATGAAGATGCCAAATTCGGAAGTTCATGCCATAGAAGCCAATCCTTATGTTTATGAGGTGTTGGAGAGGACCGCGCGGCAAGAATGTTTTAAAGGGAAAATTTATCCTTATCACTTTGCAATCCAGTCTCAGCCAGGAACGCTTACAGATTTTTATATATCTAAAATGTCCGGTTTCTCCTCTCTCTATCCTTATAACGCGGAGTTTCCAGATGAGAAGGTTGAAGTTCAAAGCAAGAGTTTTTCTCAATTTTGCCAAGATAACGGGATAACAAAAGTCGATCTTTTTAAAATGGATATTGAAGGGGGGGAATATAATGTAATTTTAGAAGATCCAAATTTCTTTAAGATACCGATTGAAGAAATTTGGATGGAGGTACATAACCCCCCGCGTGATCATCGTTACTCTTTCGATCAATTGGTGGACAGCCTTCAAAGGCGGTACCATTCAGTGAATATTCTTTATCCCGGCTATATCGATTGTCCTTTAATCCATTGTCGGCATTTAAAGGAGAAATCAGGCGTATGAGCTATAGCATCGTTTTGGTCAATCGCTGGTTTCCGCCGCACAGCGGATATGGCGGGATTGCTATGTGTAATTACTATCTTTCAAAAGCATTAGTGAAGAAAGGTCATCGTGTGACGATCGTTGCTTCTCGTTGTACTAAAGAAATCCCGGAGATTGAAGAAAGAGAAGGGATAGCAGTTCATCGAATTTATCATGCTTCTCCCTATTGGCCGACACGATTGTTTCTGGTGGGCCGGTTTTTCCGTACCGCGAATCAACTCTTTTACAGCTTTAAAGTTTCCCAAAAGTTAAAAAAGCTTGAAAGAACCATTCCCATTGATTGTATTGAATTTGCAGAGGTTGAGGGCGAAGGTTTTTTTCATCTATTAAGAAAAAAGAGACATCCTGTTCTTGTCCGTTGTCATACGCCTATTTTTATTTTAAAAAAGTATTATGCCCCTTCCGAGATGCCTTTTTCCACAGCCGTAATTGAGTGGATGGAGAAATATTGTATTTGTCGCGCAGATGGAATTACAGCGCCCTCGGGAGATATGATGAGGGTCATACTGAGCGTTTGCTCATCGAAGAATTCCATAAAGAAGGTCATTCCCAATTCGTTAGATTTGAAGATGTTTGAAACCGCCCGGTTAACTCAAGACAAAACTGAATATTCAAAGGTAGATCCGGAAGGTAAGCTTACTGGCAAAAAGATTGTCCTGTATGTCGGACGGCTTGAGAGGGTGAAGGGGATTGAGGTTCTTAAAAATGCCATATCGAAAGTGTGCGCGGATGTCAAAAATATTCATTTTGTGATCATTGGTGAAGACAGATATTACGGAGAAAAGCAAACTCAAGGTCAGAGAATGAAACAATATTTTAAAAATGCTGGGCTAGAAGCACAGGTTACCTGCGTGGGTTTTGTTGATCAGGAGACACTTCTACAATGGTACAGAAGAGCTGATCTTGCGGTTGTTCCATCGCTCATCTATGAGAGTTTTTCTTATACATGCGCTCAAGCGGCGGCGATGGGTATTCCGGTGGTTGCATCCCGGATTGGGGGAATCGCCGAAACAGTAGAGGATCAAGTAACGGGAATACTCGTGAAACCTGATCATGGCATTGAATTGTCCGAAGCGATTATCCGGCTTGCAAGCGATGCAAAAATGCTTAAAAACATGGGCGTAGCTGGTTTTGAAAGAATGAGCCGGCTCTATGATCACAATAAAGTAGCGGATGATTATCTTGATTTCGTGACGGAAGTTGTTTCTCTTAAAACAGAAGTCCGGGGTCGAGTTGATAATGAAACAGCGTCGAGATTCAAATTTGCAATTTCTATGCTTGATGTTCCTGCATATAAGTTGTATGGAGGGAAAACATTTTCGCAGGGAATTATGAAGGGGTTTGCCGAGATGAAGAAGCCCTTTGAGTCTGTCATTATGGCATCAAATCAAAATGGGCATTTGTGGAAGCCTTTTTTGGATCATCGTATGAAACTAACAGTTATCCCGACATGGGAACCCGCCCCTCTTTGGAAACGAGCGGTGAAGAAATTATTGAGAGGATTCGCTCGAGAGGAATCCGTGGCGAAGATGATCGAAAAAGATTCATCCATCGGCGCTGTATTATATCCTTCTCCGGATATCGATCGGTCGATTTGTTTGCCCTCGATTGTCGTCGTCCATGATTTGATTTATGAATATATTGACGAGTTTAAAACGAGGCATGCTAAGCGTAAGCAATACCGAGAAGCCGTAACCCATGCCGATGCCATCATTGCCCCGGCCGACCACACTAAAAAGACAATTATGGAAACATACGGGATTGAAGGAAATAAAATTTATGTCGTCCCCTACGGGGTTGATAGCGGGTTCTTTACAAGAAAATCGGAGGATGAAGTCCTCCCGATTCGCTCAAAATACAAAATCCACAAACCTTATTTATTTTATCCGGCTGGATTTTGGCCCCATAAGAACCACAGAAAATTATTTGAGGCCGTAGCAATACTTAAAAAGAAAGATCAATGGCCCTATCAATTAGTGTTAAGCGGGTCGTTGGAATGGAAGGAATCGGCCGAAAAAATCAAAAGCGGGATGAGAGAATTGGGTTTATCAGAGAATGTCGTGATATTGGGTGAAGTGCTACCCCGGGAATTGCCGGTTTTATATTCCGGTGCCGAGGCGATGATTTACCCTTCAATTTTCGAAGGGTTTGGTTTGGTGTTATTTGAAGCGATGGCATGCCAATGTCTTGTCCTTTACTCTTCGGCGACAACATTGCCGGAAGTCGCAGGTAATGTTGGATTGCCTTTTGATCCAAACGATGCCGAATCCATTTCTGATGCGATCTGGAGAATGAGTCAACAAGGTCAAGGCTGGAAGCAGAAGCAAAGAGATCTCGGTTTAGCTCGAGCTAAGTCCTTCACGTGGGAGAAAACTGCCGATGCGATTCTTGAAGTTGTGGAACAAACAAGCATGAAAATGAACAGGGCGAAAACCCACAGAGACTATTCGCTGTGAAGATTGTTTTAATATCACCTTTTTTATTTCGTCACCTTCGAGGGATCGAACGTTTTACGGTTGAGGTGGCTAATTCTTTTTCAAAACAAGGTGTTGATGTTCACATTATTACGTGGAAAGAAAATAAGGCATGGCCTTGGGGACCGTTAGAGACAAATGTGCACCTTCATACTGTTTGCTTGCCCAAATATTTCCGCAGCTTTTTCGCAGGCATTATTTATCCTTTTATTTTAAGAAAATTGCGACCCGATGTAACATGCATTTTGTTTGCATGGCATGGCGAGAATATTGCTTTTCGATTGGCGCCTGAATTTCTAGCTTCGACTTGTTTGATTCTTCATTATCCTGCCGAACAAGTTCCACACCGTTACCGTATGATGGAAAAATGTTTTTTAGTGAAGCATGCAAAAGTCATTGTTGGGGTCAGCGATTATGTCGCTGAGCAGGCGGCGTTTTTGCTGAACAGGAAAATCCCGGTGATTTCAAGCGGTGTTAATCCCGAGGAGTTTTGTCTCGCAAAGAATACGAACAAAAAAGATTTAAGGGCGAAGTTAGGCCTTCCTTTAGATATGAAAATTATTCTTACGATTGCCGCATTTGAAAAGCGTAAAGGGATAGATTATTGCATTGATGTTATTGATCAGGTTCGCCAAAGTCATCCGGATGTTTTGTATCTTGTTTTGGGAGATGGCCCGGAGGCCAAAAAGTTAAAAAAACATGTTGAAATGCACCGCCTTGAAAAACATGTTAAGTTTGGAGGCGCGGTTACAAATACTTCAGATTATTATCTTGCCTCCGATATTTTCTTATTTCTTTCCAAAGGGGAAGGGTCACCTTTAGCTTTGTTGGAAGCAATGTCTTCCGGACTACCGCTTGTGCTTGCAGACAATCCTCCGCTAAATCAAATGGCTGCTCAGAATGGAGCTCATTATGTCAAACGGGAAGAAATTGGTAAAGTGTGCCAGGTTGTTTCCGACCTTCTTGATTCTTCTGATAAGCGTTTGCAAATGGGGAAAGCAAACCGTGAACAGGCCGTTAAAAAATATGCCTGGAGTGTTATTGCCAATGAATATCTCAAGCTTTTTCGTGATTGTTTCGACTTGGGAAAAGAAGAATGGCAGGGGATAAGGAAACGTCCTTTAAAAATAGCGATCATTTCTCCGTTTTTGTTCCGATATTTTCGAGGGATTGAACGTTCAAGCATTCATTTGGCGAATGAATTGGCGGCGCGCGGACACAAGGTCGATCTCTATACATGGAGCGGTGACCTAGGGTGTTCCGTAACAGCAGTTTCTCCGGAAGTGAAACTAATCAAAAGTCCGCGTTTCAGGTATTTTCAAGCTATTCTTGTTATCCCGTTCTATCTTTATTGGTTCCTGAAAAATGATTATGATGCCGTCAATATTTACTTTTCGGATTGTGGCGAGGCCCTTCCGCTTAAAATCCTACGGTATATTAAAAAAACCAAAATTAATTTTATCGTTGGGTATCCTTTTGAGCATACGTCGCACCGGTTCAAGAAATTCAAGTTTTTAAGGTTCGATAAAGCAATTGATGGGATTGTTGTAAAAACGGGTCCGATGGCTCAAGGTGTTGCCTCCTTTTTTGGAAGGAAGGTGCAGGTTATTCCTAATGGGATTGATCATCAAAAATTCAAACCGCAAGATCACAATAGAAACAATATCCGAAAAATGTTCGGAATTTATGAAAACGAATGCGTTTTGCTTACTGTTTCGGCTCTTGAGGTACGCAAAGGTATCCAGCATGTCATTAGGGCTGTCCGGAAAATGGTTGATGAGAATATTCCTGTTCGGTATTGGATAGTCGGGGCCGGGCCCTATTATTCAAAGTTGCATCGTTTAGTTCAGAAACTAAATCTTAATTCGCATGTTCATTTTGTGACGGAAGGGGTAGATATTCTCCCTTACTATGCCTTGGCGGATATTTTCATCCTTTTGTCCAAAGGCGAGGGATTTCCTAATGTGATCTTAGAGGCTTTTGCGATGGAGCTTCCGGTGATTGTCTCCAGGCATGTGCCTTACCCTGATTTAGTGACAAAGGAAACGGGTTTCCTGGTGGATGAAACCAATGCTGAAGAACTCGGCAGAGCCATCAAAAAACTTTTAAACTCTCAAAATTTAAGGAAAGAAATGGGGAGAACCGGGAGAATCGTTGTTGAAGAGAAATATTGCTGGGGAACGATCGCTGAAAAATATATAGATTTATTTTATGGTCAGATTTCCAAATTAGGCGATGAGCGAACAACAAAAAATTTTATAGTGAAATTACGGCAATGGATCAAAAGCGGACAGTTTCTTCAATGGGCGAAGGGGCTTTTAGTCAAATTTGGGTTATCGGTCGTGAATGCAATAGTCCCCCAAAGTTTTAAGGGTAAAGTTTGTAGCATTTGCGGTTGGAAGGGGGTTGAGTTTTTCCCCGTTGTTTCTCCTTGGGCTTATCGGCCAGGGGCTCAGTGTCCAAAATGCCGTAGTTTGGAAAGGCATCGTGGGCTTGTCCAGCTATTTGAAGATAGGCGCCTATTAAGAAAGGGGATGAAATGTTTAGATATAGGGCCTTGGTTAGGATTGAAGAAATATTTATTGGAGGCAGGAGTTTCTTGCGTGACGATTGATCGAGGGTTCATACCGGCAGATAGTGTTATGGACGTATGCCATTTAGGTATTCGAGATGAGGCTTTTGATCTCGTTATCTGTTTCCATGTCCTTGAATACGTTGAGGGCTGGGAAAAGGCCATTAAAGAATTATATCGGTGCTTGAAAAAAGGTGGAATTTTGATCCTTTCGGAATTTAGCGATAGAGAATTGCAGAAAACCGAAAAAAAAGATCCTCGAAAAGTGATCACAGGAACACCGATTATGAAATTCGGCCGTGATTTCTTCCTTTGTCTTGAACAGGCGGGGTTCAAAGTAGAAGCCCATAATTATGTGATAGGCTCAACAAAAGGAGCAGATTGGATTTATATTTGTACGAAAGCGGATGCTTAGGTTCAAAAAGAGTTTATTGAAAAGGAGTGAGTCATGGCAGTAGTCAATGGCCTTAAAAGCGAAGCCGGTGAACGATGGAGGCCATTCTATCAACGCGGAGATCTTTCATGGTTTGATCCGACTGCGATGAACCGAGAGAATCTCTTGCGGTATGGAAAGTCCGAATGGATTAGCCGGATGTTGAAACAAACGGTTCGGCATCCGGGTTCGAAAACTCGCGTTTTGGAAGCTGGTTGCGGTACGGGCATGTTCGCCGTTTCATTGGCTTTGCTTGGGTTTCGTGTTGATGCCTTCGATTACAATGAGGAGGCAATTTCGATCGGGAAGGGTTTGTGGGCCAAAGTGCAGACCGAAGGGGAAGCTCAACGGATTCGTTTTACCCGGGGGAACCTTCTACAAATGGGAATTCCCTCAGATACCTATGATTTGGTCTTCAACCAGGCAGTCTTGGAATATTTTACGCAAAAGGATCAGAGAAAAAGAGCTATTGACGAAATGGTTAGGGTGACCAAGCCGGGAGGACATGTAGCTATTATTGTTCAGCATACAGCTCATCCGTGGAAGGCTTATTGGGAAAAATTGGGATGGCCAGGTTATACAGATCAACCTCCGGTGGATGCCATGACAGCAGACATTTTAGCTGAAGAAATGAGTGATTCGGGACTTCAAAACGTTGTCCTGGACGGCATTTATCCATGGAAGACACTCTTTTTTTGGCCGCCTTGGTACCGGCGTTATTCATGGACGAGTGAAATGATCTACCTATTGGGGCAGTTTTTCCATCGAATGGTTCCAGTCCCTCGAACGATTCGAAAAAAGATATCGCTTCAAATTCTGGGTGTCGGAGTCAAAAAATGAAGATTGCGTTTTGGCACTTCCACACTTTTCGTTTAAGGCGTGGCATTGAAACACTGATTATCAGTCTTTCAAATTCACTTGTCAAAAAGGGGCATGAAGCATCCATCATTTCAGCGTCTAAATTTATGGAACCCCTTATACAGCCTGCCCCAGCGGTCAAAGTCTATACTTATCCAACAGGGCGGTATTTCAAATATTTGACGGTTTTACCTTTTTACGGGCAACATTTCTTAAAGCATTCTTATGACCACATAGTCGTGTTTTTCGCGGATTACGGAGAAGGCCCTACATGGAAATTTGTAAGCCATTTTAAAGAGCTACCTCTGACATTGTACCTTTGTTATCCCTATTCATCGGTGCCCCATCGCTATCACTCGTTTCGAAAATATGGATGGGGAGCAGTGGCGAAGCGTATCCTTGCTGACGCAACTTGGATTGCCGACGAAGCCCAAGGATTTTTCCGACGTTCGGTTTCTGTCTTGCCGGTCGGTACCGACCCGGATTATTTTTCTCCGAACCCGCTGACACGGAAAATGTTGCGGCAGAAATTCGGTTTTTCAGATAACGACATTGTGGTAATTCATGTTTCCGCTTTGGAGGATCGGAAGGGGACGTGGAAAGGAATCAAGGCAGTTCAAAGACTTAGTCAATCTATCCCCCGCCTGCGATATTTTATTTTGGGTAAAGGGAAGAACGAGCCTGATCTTCGCCGTGCCGTCTTAGATTTTCAGTTAGAAGACAAAATTTATTTTGGAGGGGAAACCGTAAGTTTAGCGGATTACTACAATATGGCGGATATTTTTATGATGTTACCTGATGACGAAGGCAATTCGGTGGCTTGTCATGAAGCTATGAGTTGCGGTCTTCCCGTGATTGTTTCGAATACCGAGGGCTTTATAGAGACAGTTCCGCAAGAGGCAGGGTTATTGATCAACCCGGCTCATGAAAATGAGATCGATCAGGCAATCATTCGTCTTGCTACGGATGCTGATCTTAGAAATAGAATGGGGCAAGCGGGCCGAGTTTATGTGCAGAAAAATTCGACATGGGATCATGCTGCTGACAGATTTTTGGGCTATCTAACTCAAAAACCATCAAAAAATGAATAAAACTTTTTCAGTCTTAATTTGCACTTATCAACGGCATGAGTTATTAAGGAAATCCTTGTGTTCGCTCGTTGAGCATACGGACGAGAAACCGGATGAAATTATTGTTGTTAATGGGGGAGATGAGAGAGCGGATGAAGTTGTTGAACAATTCATAAAAAAAACCGCTATAAAAATCCGGCTCATCAAAACACAGAATAAAAATCTTGCAACAAGCCGAAATGTTGGGCTTCCTTATTGTTGCGGAGATATCATTGCTTTGACCGATGATGATGCTGAAGTTTTCCCTGATTGGGTTACCCGGATGAAAAAAACTCACGAAGACCATCCGGAAGCCGGTGCTGTTGGAGGAGTTGTTATTGGAACTAATGTGGACGCAATCGTAGGTAAGGTTTCTGATGCATTAACATTTCCAGCCTGGCCTTCCCCACGGTACGTCCGCGTCGTTCCTGGGGTGAATAGTTCTTTTAAACGAGAAATTATCGATAAAGTTGGTCAGCAAGATGAGAAATTATTTCGAGGGGAAGATGTTGATTTCTGCTGGAGGGTTCAAAATCTAGGGTACAAAGTCTACTACGATCCCGAAATCAAGGTCTACCATCATCATCGGGCAACCTTAAAATCTTTCTTGCATCAATATTATATGTATGGCAAGGCCTATTACCTTGTTCGAAAGAAATGGAAAACTATGTACTCCATTTTCCCCCACGGTTTGCGTTGCATAAAAGATTTCCTCAAGATCTTTAATTTTATTGCGGGAATGATTTATGAGCCTTTGACAAATGCCCGAAAGATTGTTGGATGGAAAAATCGTTTATGGGGTATCCCCATAATTTTTTTGGCCGTTGGAGCATGGCGATGCGGGATTTTAAAACAAAAATGGGAATTGATGCAAACGAAGGGCTCAAACTTCCGGAGTTAATCATGCGTATTCTCTTATGGCCAAGTTCCTATGTGCCTGTACTGGGAGGGCTCCAAGAGGTCTGCCGCCAATTGGCCCAACATCTTATAGCAGAGAACCATCAAGTGTTAGTTTTAACTCAAAGATATCCACGGTCATTACCTTCTCACGAAGAGATCGATAACGTTTCTGTCCGGCGATTACTTTTTTTAAAACCAAAGTTAACGTATCTTTTTCGTGGGAGGATGGATCTATTTCTTGCATCTTTATATTATTGTCCGGACTCAAGGGGAAAGGCAGATCGTATGATTCGCGAATTTCAGCCGGATATTGTTAATGTTCATTTTCCCGATAACCAAATATACTTTGCATCTAAGCTAAAAGACAAACAAGGATTTCGATTGATCGTGTCGTTACATGGGGACGATACTGAAAGATGGTTCAAGCCGGGAAGCGAGATTAAGCGGGAAGAAGGACCGTCGAAGGAATGGGTTCGTATTTTGAAAAGAGCAGATGCGGTTACGGCCTGTTCACAATATTTGGCGCAAAAAATTTTAGCGCTGATGCCGTCTCTTAAAAACAAAATCCACGCGATTCATAATGGCGTTGATGCAGGAATGTTTAAAGCTGTGGATTCAAATTCCCCCTTTTCTTTTCGATATCTTTTCGCATATGGTCGTATGGTGCATAAGAAAGGTTTCGATCTTCTCTTGGAGGCTTTTTCGGAAGTTTCAAGCGATTTCCCAGAAATCCACCTTGTTCTTGCGGGAGAAGGTGAGGGAAAATCAAGGTTGGAGAAATTAGTCAATTTGAAAGGGATGGGTAGTCGGATCCATTTTGCAGGCCGCTTAACGGATAAGGATGTTGCTAGATTGCTTAAGCATTGTGAATTTGTTGTTATCCCTTCACGTTATGAACCCTTCGGGATCGTAGGGTTAGAGGCGATGGCTGCTGGTAAAGCCGTTGTTTTCACAAATACAGGGGGGCTTTCAGAATTTTTGGATCCTGTGAACAATATATGCGTTCGCGCGACGAAAGAAGATATTGCCGAAGGGATTCGACGCATGATGAGACTAGGTCCTGGGCGTGATGAAATTGGATCTAAAAATAAGATGACGGTTGCAAATTATTCTTGGCAGAGGACGTGTCAAAAATATATCGATATCTATAAGGCTAAGTAAAATCCGATAATGAATGATCGTTCTAAAATTCTTTTGGGTTTCGATGTAATAAGCCGTTATAGCCCTGATAATTTAAAAGAAGACTTTTTGAGCTTATTCCATGGACAATAAAGATCACATCAAAATACGGAAGAACGATCGAGAGACACTTTTCGAAAGGCTCAGCCGTTATATTTTCGAGAGTCTGCATAATTATCGGACGTTTGGTATTTATCGATCCTACTGGTGGTTTCGAGGCAGGAAAGAGTTGATTTTGGCCCTTCTCGCGTCTTTCAAGTTGCCCAGACATATTCTTTGCTTGGACGCTGGCTGTGGGACGGGAGATGATTTGGGCGGTTTAGAGCAATATGGGAAATTTTTAGCTATCGATTTCAGCCGTAAGGCCGTTAGTCAAATTCCTGAGAATCGCATGCAGGCTGATATTATCCAACTTCCTTTAGCGAGTGAAGCTTTTGACCTTATTATTTGTCTCGACGTTTTAGAGCACATCCAAGAACATGAGAAGGCCGTGAAGGAATTGACGCGGGTTTTGAAAACAGGGGGGTATATCGTTTTTTCTGTTCCCGCGCATCCATTTCTTTACAGCACGCATGACCGTTTTCTCGGCCACGTCAGGCGTTACAGCAGAAAATCATTTCTTCGATTGTTTTCAGGGATAAAATTAAAAAGAGTCCGTTTGACGCATTGGAATTTCTTTGCATTTTTACCCATTGCGATCATTAGAATTATTCGGAAAGTTGTCTTTTGGCAGATTCAAGGCAGGCCGCTTTCCGATATTGATAAACTACCCTACGGGCTTAACTGGATTCTATTTCGCCTCCTTCGGCTGGAAAATTTTCTCATTATGAAGATAAATATCTGCCTTCCATGGGGAACAAGTCTTTTCGGCATTTTTAGGAAAGAACATGCTGAGTAAGAGAAACATGATACTTATTGCGATTGCGTTCATAGCGCTCCTCCATGCCTTGATGTTTATTTATGTTTTTCATTATCGGCAGCCTTTGAGTGCCGACGGTTCTTGGTATGATACCTTTGCGTGGAATTTCGCAAATGGAAAAGGATTGGTAGGGCCTAAAGGCCCTTTAATTCTCAAGCCGCCGCTTTACCCTCTTTTCCTGGGCGTTTTGTATTTCTTTTTTGGGCATCAACCTATGATCGTTTTGATTTTTCAATCGTTCATATTTTCAGGGTGTTGCGTTTTATTGTTTTATATTACCCGTCATTTTTTTGATGAGAAGGTGAGCTTGGGGGCAAGTCTTGGTTTAGCGCTTTATTTTCCATTGGCCTATTATGCCTCGGGTATTTTGACGGAGATTTTGAGCATCTTTTTGACAGCCCTCATGGTGTTGTTCTGGATCCAGTATGGCAAAACCCGCAGAAAGTTCTTTTTGACCGCAACCGGTTTTTCCCTGGGGCTTCTTGTTTTATGTAAACCCATCATGCTGTTGTTCCCGGCTGTCATCCTTATGCATTTGTTTTGGCAGGGGATACGCGGGAAAGAATGGTTTTGGGGCACAGTTTTGCTCGTGATGTCCATGGTTATAGTTCTCGCTCCTTGGACGGTTCGCAATTATCTAATCTTTCGCGAATGGATTCCTTTGTCAAAAGGGAATATGGGACATAATTTGATTCTTGCGACAGTCGATCAGAAGTATGATTTATGGCATTGGGGGTTTTGGTTGGATGATCCGGAAGATCCGAGAAGACGCGAACTTGACGAGATCCATCGCAAATTAGAAACGGCCTATCAACAAGATCCTTCGCTCGATTTGGAAGCGCTTTATATTCGGGAAACCTTAAGTCGTATTACGGAGAGTCCTCTTGAGTATCTCAAGGGCTGTGGGGTGAGAGTGCTCCGGCTGTGGATAAGTTATCCAAGCCGGTCTGGGCCGGCCGTGCGCGAGACGGTCGTTATTTTTGATTCGGCTTTATTGGTGTTTTTCATTGTCGGTTTATTTCTTACCCGCAAACAGGGAAAGGATTTGTCCGTTTTTTGGTTTTCCTTTATTTATATGACCGTTTTACATATTCCTTTTCATGTCGAACCCCGTTACTTAGCTCCGTTTAAACCTTATATCTTTCCATATATCGTTGTCGCTCTTTTTTGGCTGTCCTGTTTTTTTCGCAGTCGTTTCTGCAAAGAGAGGCCAAAGCCAAATCGTTTAAAGGGTCAACGGCGGCCATGAAATTACGGTCTCCATTAAGCTCTGTGGGCTGGGGGATAAACAGGACAAATTTATTTTTTGTTTTTGCCGGTCTCTTTGTTTTCTCTCTGGCATTTCGCCTTGTCGGGTTAAATCGCTGCACTTTGTCCGGAGATGAATTCCATACGGTCGAAGAGATTAAATACTTCGGATTGAATATCCATTCTTTACTGTATTTTTTGTTCATGAAGGTTTGGACTTTTTTTGGAACGTCGGAGATATGGCTTCGATTTGCTTCTGTTCTTTTTGGAGCATTTGCATGTTGTTTGATCTATATGTTGGGTTCCCTTTTGATCAATGCAAGAATGGGGTTTTTGCTCGGGCTCCTTCTTGCGACTTCTCCCTTGGCTCTTTATCATTCACAATCTCTAAGATTTTATAGTTTCTTTTTGATGAATTCGACATTTGCTTGGTTGGCCTTTGCGTATTTTTACTTCCAACGCAGTCTTCGAGCAGGTCTTTTGTGGGGTGTCGCTGACATCTTCTGTATTTTGTCTCATGGTTTCGGGATATTTTTGGTGGCCATTCAGTTTCTTGTCTTATTTTTTCTTTCGAAGCGTCGGCGCTTATGGAAGATTATTATTTGCGGATTAGGGGTCTTTATCCTTTTGGTGTTTGCTTATGTTTTTCGTGAAAAAGCCCATGATATGCTTCAGCATTATGCTCATGCGGTAACTGTTCACGGATATATCGAGTCAAGGGGATTTGGGATTGTTAATCTAGGGAAGCTTGCGATAACGATTTATCAGTTTGTGCTCGGTAATTCGGTTTATCCCATGCTGTGGTTCCTTGTTATTCCTGCTTTTTCAATCCATGCGGTTCTCCTTTTCATCGCTATACAAAGGATGAAGGAGAATCGATTATTAAAGGCCATTATGGGTGTTTCCTTTTTTACTCTCATATTTATTGTCCTGGGGCTTGACTCTTTTGCGCCCAAAACCACAGGTGTTCAATTTCGATACCTTCTCTTTTTATTACCGGTGTATTATCTTGCGCTTTGTTTTGGAGTGAGCCGTTTTTCAGGTAGGTGGGCACTGGTATTTTCAACCGCGCTCATCCTCATTAATCTGGGCGCCTCGTTCTGCTACTTCAAGGGCGACTGGTCCTTTTCGGGCAAACGCGTATCGTGGCATGATATGGAAGTTTTTCTGGAAAATGAAACAACCGATTTGCCTGTATTTTACGGCGGGCGGGCGGAACCATATTTCCGATATTACTTTTCTGATTTTCAAAATATGCATTCGGCTTGGGATTTATTAAATATTGAGAAACAAGAGGAAGATTTATCGAGGATATTATTGGTTTTCTTTGATTTCAGAAAAGAGATGCATCAGGAATTAAATAATATTTTACGGAATGTCGAGAATGAATACACCTTAAAAAGGAAAATCGTCCGTCCGCCTTTGACCGCGTTGATCTATGAAAAAAATAATGATTCGGCGCCCCCTTCGATTCAGAAACCTTTGCCGCAAGAATTGTTGGGTATGGAATTTATGGATCTAGATTTTCCATTCAACTTGTCGGTTCAAGGGCAAGAAATTGAGATTCTCGGTCCGCTGACAATCACCGACGAATTAATCAAGAAGGTTCATTATCAAAACGATTTTTCAACGAAACATCTTACCCTTCTTTCGAATCTTACGGGGTCGGTGAGTATTCCGGATGGTGTCATGATTGGACGGATTAGAATTATTTCAAAAGAGGGGCGTTTGGATCTACCCATTGTTAAGGGGGAGGAAACCCATTCCTGGATGGAAGAAGATTTATTGCGGAAGGGTAAAACCGCGGAGCCCGTATTTTCCTGGAGAAAGAGAATTCATATGGCCGGGAAAAGAGCCTACTCGGGAAGCTGGCGCGATTTCGAAGCTAAAATTTATAGTTACGAATACGGTTTGGAGGATGAAGTTAAAATTGAATCAATCGAATTCGAGGTGTTTGAGCCCGGCGTTGAACTTCGAGTTTGGGGTATCCTATGAAATTATTGATTATCACGACTTATTATTTGCCTCACCGAACGGGAATGACTCTTCATATTGAACGGATGGCACGTGGCATGGCGCAGAAGGGGCATGAGGTGATTGTATTGGCAGCCTGGCATGATCGTGCGAAGCCAAAAGAGGAATGGGTTGATGGAGTGCGGATTATTCGTTTCAAACCTCTTTTTCGGATTAGTCGCGGTGTTATTGCGCCTTCTTTCTTTTTCAAGGTATTTTCATGGCTTAAATGGGCCGATGCTGTAAGTCTCCATAGCCCTTCGCTTGAAATGATATGGACAGCGCCCATTTGCCGAATTATGCGTAAGCCATTTGTTATTACTCATCATGGCGATTTAACGCTCCCGAAGGATAAAATCGTTAGTTTGTTTGTCGAACCTGCCGTTTATTGGCTTTCTTTTTTGGCAGCTCGATTCGCAAGAAAAATTACAGGATATAGTCATGACTATATTGAACAGTCTCGTTTTTTGCGGCGCGTTCAAAATAAGACGGTTAAGATTTATCCTCCAGCAGTGATTCCTGTTCCAAGCTCGGATGCTAAAGTCAGATTAAAAAAGAAGTGGGGGGCAGAGGGGCAGATAATCCTGGGTTATGCTGGACGTTTTGTTGAAGAGAAGAGGCCGGATCGACTCATCCGCGCGATTCCTCTGATCAAAGAAAGAATTGGCCCCGTTAAGCTTGTGTTTGCTGGGTCACACAAACTCTTTTACGAAAATTACTTCGAAAGATGCAAAGAATTAATCGAGAAGCATGAGAAGGATATTCTTTTTTTGGGAATGCTTCTTAATGAGCAAGATGTTGCGGATTTCTATTCTGCTTGTGACGTGCTTGTTCTTCCAAGCGAAACGGAATGCTTGGGGCTTGTTCAAGTCGAGGCCATGTTATGTGGAACCCCGGTGATTGTGAACAATATCCCTGGAGGGCGTGAAGCCGTCCGGGTTACAGGAATGGGAGAGGTGGTTCAATGCGATAACCCTCTAATGCTTGCCCAAGCTGTTGAGCGGATTGTTCATAATCCTTCTGCTTATATCAAGACGAGAGAAGCCGTTGAACAATGCTATAGCTATAAAAAAACTATCGAGGAATATGAATCGTTGTTCAAAGAGATTATCGCGAGATCATAATGGATGCTCAAACAAATCTTTCTTCTTCTCAGGCTGTGATTAAACACTACCTCCAGTACGAGCCTGATGTCGCTTACTGTGAACGTGTGACTCAAATAATGGAGGATTTGAATTTTCAAAAGAATGAGAAGGTTTTGGATTGCGGGTGCGGGCTTGGAACGATGATGGCTTTAGTCAAAAAAATTGACCCGTCGTTATCTCTTATAGGTCTTGATTTTGATAGCATGCGATTAAAAACAGCGAAGGATGTTGCGGGGGCGGGTAATCGATTTGTACAAGGATCCGTTTTAAAACTTCCTTTTTTAGATGCGAGTTTTGACAAAATTATTTGTTCTGAATTGCTGGAGCATCTTGAGGATGACTTCTTAGCGCTTCAAGAATTATTCCGCGTTCTCAAGCCCGGAGGAGTCCTATCAATCTCTGTGCCTTATAAAGATTATCCCTTCTGCTGGGATCCCTTGAATAAAATCCGAGAATTTTTTGGGTTAACGCCGTGGCGGAAGGGAGTTTTTTCCGGCGCATGGACAAATCACGAAAGGCTTTATGCCCGGGGATCGATAGAAAAGAAATGTTATCAAGCCGGATTTCGCGTTGAAAAAGTTTCTTTATCCTCAGCTTCTTGCTTTCCTTTCGCTCATTTCTTTATTTACAGAATCGGAAGGGGGCTATCCGGTGATCAAGGGAAACTCGCCCGAAAGATTCGTTTCGGCGAAGGGAAAATATCCCTTTGGAATCCCATATTCTTGGGGACAAAAATATTTCAGTGGTTTGGGAAAGCTTCGGAACCATCTAATTCGAATCGTCGATTCATTAACCTGGTTGTTAAAGCGACAAAAAAGGCATAGCTTTTGTGCAAAGCAAGAATTGCGTTAACTGCTTTATATCAAATATGTTAGAGATCTGCGCTATGAACTCTGTTAAGGTTTTATGTCGACGAGATGGGGTGTCGATTTTAGATTTGGAGCCGATACTAAATAATAGAGTAGAGGAATTTTTTTGTGACGGGATTCATCTGTCGGCGGTTGGGCATCAAGAATCAGCGTGGAAAATATATTTAGAAGTTATGGGGTCGTCTTTTTCAAGCTTTAGTCAAAGGATAAAATGATACAAGCCATATTGCTTAGCATGAGACCAAGGCAGTGGGTGAAAAATATTGTTGTTTTTGTCCCGCTTGTTTTCGGTTTACGTCTTCTTAGGATAGATCTCGCAATCAGCTCTATTTTGGTCTTTTTGACTTACACGGCGATGATGGGCGCTGTTTATATTTTCAATGATATCTTAGATTACGAGAATGATAGGCTTCACCCCATTAAAAAACTAAGACCCATTGCATCCGGTCAGTTGTCTTTCCGTAAAGGTTGGGCGGCGGTTCTCATCCTCGCGTTGATTTCTCTCTTCTTTGCTTTTTGTATCAATGTGCAATTAGGTATTTTAATGATTTTTGTGATTATTATTAACTGGCTTTATTCTTGTTATCTCAAACAGGTTGTCATCGTTGATGTTGTTTGCTTCAGCCTTTTTTATATATTCCGACTGCTAGCGGGGGCCCTTGTGGTGGAGGTTGCTCTTTCTCATTGGGTCATTATTTGTACAGGATTATTGGCCATGTTTGTTGGGTTTGGTAAAAGACGCAGCGAACTTGTGCTGATGCAGAAGAAAGCAAACAAACAACGGAAGGTATTATCAAGCTATAGCGTACCTTATTTGGATTTGTGTTTAGTCATCATGTCTTCGGCCGCAATTCTTACCTACATACTGTATACTGTTTCTGAACAAGCAATCTATTATTCAGGCAACAAACTTTATTTTACGGTGCCCTTTGTGATTTATGGTGTCATGCGGTATTTGTTTTTAGTTATTGAAAAAAATAAGGGAGAAGACCCTATCAGGATTTTCTTGCGAGATAAAGGGATGATTGGGACATTCATTCTTTGGCTAATCCTTTTTGGGTTTTTTCTTTATGGATAGATATACAGAGAAATTATGACAGAAAATATTCCACCGCCGGGATTCCAGATTGCCCCGAAAGTTAGAGTTCGACGCACAATGCGTGAAATACTTGTCAGTCAGCTGAGCTCAACAAAAGAAGCTGTCAGGACAATCCAATATTTTATCGGGATATTTTTATTTGTTGGGCTCATGATGGCTAGTTTTTCATTTAAGGGCCAGGCTGTTTTTGCGGCCATTATTATTGTGCCGCCTATTTTTGCTTACGCGATGGGGACGCGGAAGGCGTATCTTTTTATCATGTACTATCTTTTCATTACTTTCTCCATAGGCCAAAGGACAATGTTTTTTGGAAAATATTTCAGAGTTGTTCCTTGTGAAATATTGGTTGTGGCGTTAGCCATTGTTGCCTTATTTGTTCGTTTGCCGGTAAAGTCGACTCGTGCGAAGATTCCCAAGGCAGTTTATATCCTGGCACTGTCTTCTGCATGGGCGGTGTTGAATGGTTGGTATGTCGATTCAACGCCCGATGAAATTAACCAGTCATTATTTTATGCCAAAATGATGTGGATAGCGATCCCTTGTTACATTGTCGTGAGAAGGATGGTTCATGAGGTTAGTCATGTCCAAAATATATTGACCATTATGGCTACCGTTTGTCTTTTTTTGTCGATTCTTTCGATTAGCGAATATATGGGGCTTGGATATGTTAAAATTTTTGGTGGTTATCTGCAAGAGGTAACAACAATAGGAGAGGAAGGATTTAAAAGAGCGGGGGCAGCCTTTTGGGGGAATGCGATGCTGGCTGGATTTCTCGCGATTTGGTTCCCCTTAATTTTCGCCGAACTTAGAAATTCCAGAACAAACACACATCGGTTCTTTTTGTTTTTGTCTTTTATCTTTACGGCGGGTGCCATCTATATCTCAGGGCATCGAGGAGTTTGGGTTCCTTCCGTGATTTCTTTTGTGGCATATTTTTCGGTCAAAGGGATACGTTTTTTTGTCATGGCGGTCATTGGTCTTATGTGTTTGTATTATTTAGCACCGCAAGTTGCGAAAGATAGAATGCATACCATTTATGGAGAGAAACAGGATTCAAGCGCTAAAGAAAGGGAGGCGAGAGCAAAATATGCATGGTCAGTAGTTCAGAACAGCCCTATTTTAGGTAATGGATGGGGTTCCAGCGGTTTGGTGCATAGTGATATTTTACAGATTTGGGCTGATGTCGGGATATTTGGAATGCTTGCTTATTTAAGTTTATTTTTATCGAACGTTCGGCGATTATGGTCCCAATATAGGAAGACGAAGTCGCGTATGCTGCGCGAGTATTTTTGCGGTTTTGTGGGGAGCACAGTTGCTGCGTTGGCCATTTTAACTGTGCAACCGTTTTTTAATCTGCCGGAGCAATATGCGCCTTTTTGGGCCATGATGGCCTTGGCTTATTTTTATGCTAGCGTTGTTCTTGCCGAAAAAAGAGCGGCTTTTGAGATTTATAAAATGGCTGGAAAGATAACTCCGGGAACAAAAATTTAGATTTCGTTTCTTACGATGCAAAGCATGATGATTGATAATTTCGCTAAGATGTTTGGGAGAAATCATTTTAGGATTCTCATGTATCATAGCATTTCAAAAGAGCCCCAAAATCCTCTAGCCGTACAGCCCGAATTATTTCAATCACAAATGGAAATTCTTTCAAAAGCGCATTACCGGGTTTTACCGTTATCGGAAGTCGTAAAACGATTAATTCGGCATGAGGATTTAAAAGACACCCTTTGTCTTACGTTTGATGATGGGTATCTGGATTTTAAGCATAATGCATGGCCGGTTCTTGAGCAATATCATTTCCCCGCAACGATTTTTGTTGTTGCAAAGAAGATCGGGGGAGTGAGCGATTGGAGCCGTTATGGGCAGGATAAACCGCTTCTTGCGTGGGAAGATTTACGTTTTTTAGTCCAAGAAGGTGCCGAGATAGGTGCTCACAGCAATCATCATAATGATTTAAGAACATTATCGGATGAGAATTTGGAGGAAGAAATCGGGGGTTCCAAAAAAATTATTGAAAACCATTTGAATGTTGAGGTCAAATCTTTTGCTTATCCCGGCGGGCTTTACGGTAAACGTGAGCTGAAGACAGTAGAAGAGAGTGGTTATCAATGTGCTGTTAGGGTAGGTGGGTTTAGAGGGAATAGTTATCATGCTAATCCTTATCTTCTTAATCGCGATAAGGTACTGGGAAGCGATGGTTTGGATGTATTTCAACGGAAAGTGAGCGGAGCTTATGATCTGGAATATGCTATGAAGGCGCTTGCCGAAAAATTCTTAAAGGCGAAGACATGAAACAGGAAAGGCAGGACATAAAAATAACAGTTCTTTTGCCTTGCTATAATGCTGAGGGGACTATCCGTGAAACTTTGGAATCGATCAAATGGGCGGATGAAATTCTGGTTGTCGATTCGTTTAGTACGGACAAAACATTGGAAATCTGCCGCGAATATACAGATCGTATCTTGCAGCATCCTTACATCAATTCAGCGGCGCAAAAAAATAGGGCGATCCCCCAATGCGAATATGAATGGGTATTGCAGGTTGATACGGATGAAGTATTAGACCTCGGAGGTGAAAAAGAAATTCGGGAAGCTCTAAAGTGCCAGGGACAGGATGTGGATGCTTATGAGTTCCGGTTCAAAAATCTTTTTTATGGCAAATGGCTGCGTTACGGAGGGCTTTACCCAGACTATCATGTTCGTTTATTCAGGAGAGATAAGGGGAAATTCCAGACAAAAGAGGTCCACGCAAGACTCATTGTCCCTGGGAGAGTCAAGAGAATGGAAACACATTTTATCCATAATGATTTTAAAGGAATAAGTTCCTACCTCTTCAAGTATGAAAGATATATGCGGTATGAATGCGGAGAACTCTTAAAAGCCGGGCGAAAATTTTGTTGGATTGATATTGTGATCAAGCCCTTCGTTGTTTTTCTTGACCGATATTTTTTAAAAGCTGGATTCAGGGATGGATTGCATGGATTTTTCTATGCTCATCTTGTGGCTTTATATGTTTTTTTGAAGTATGTTTTGTTGTGGGAAACTGAATGGAAGAAGAAAACAAAATAAGACTTGCCTTCATCGAGGAAACCTCCTCTTTAGGAGGAGCCCAGCTCAACAATATCGATTTACAGAAATCCATAGACCGATCACACTTTGAGGTGATCGTCATTTGCCCCACTGAAGGGCCCTTAACCGAGGCTTTAAAGCGCCTAGGTGTTTCAGTCGAAATCGTTCGCATGCCCTCGTTAATGTCAACGAGCTCAAGAATAGGGCGAATTCAGATTTTTAATCCTTTCGCTGTTTTCATAGATATCTTTATCGTTTTTCTGATGGCCTTTAAATTAGGAGGAGTGTTCCGACGTTTTAAAATCCATGCTGTTATGACAAATGGTATGTTTGCTCATCTGTATGGAGGTCTGGCCTCTAAAATTTCCGACGTTGGCTGTTTATGGCACTTTGATGACATTGTAAAACCGAATCTCTTTTTTGGCTGGGTCATCAGATTTTTACGGCAGATGGCAAAGATTATTCCATATAAAATTATTGTCCCGTCAAAGGCCGTTAAAGACGCGATGTTCCCAGGGGATGAATTTATCGAGAAGGTTAAGGTGATATACAATACGGCGGACCTTGAAATATTTAATGTTAATCGGGTAGCGCCGCGATTACGGGATGAATTTTCAATATCGGCAGAGAATATTGTGGTTGGAATTTTTAGTCGGTTGGCAGCATGGAAGGGGCACCGAGAATTTCTTCAAGCCGCAGCCAGCTTAAGAAAGAGGAATCCGAATGTTAAATTTATGGTTGTCGGAGGCGCTATTTTTGAAGATAGAGGCTATGAGCAAGAACTCAGGAAACTCGTCTCTCGATTGGGGATACAAAACGATGTGATTTTTACGGGATTTCGAAAAGATGTTCCCGAGTGCATTGCGAGTATGGATTTGTGTGTCCTTCCGTCCATTTTGCCGGATCCAAGTCCTCGGGTTCTTTTTGAGGCGATGGCAATGGAAAAAGCCCTTATTGCGACAAAATTAGGAGGCGCTCCTGAGATTATTGAGGATAACAAAACCGGGCTTTTAGTCCCAGCGGGGGATATTCATAAGCTTTCCGAAGCAATAACATTTTTTGTCGATCATCCAGAAATTAGGAAACAAATGGGAGAAGCAGGCCGGCTTCGGTTACAGCACCTTTTTAATAGAGAAAGGTTTGTCTATGAGCACGTATGCCTTTTCGAGGAAGCTGGCGGGTTCACACACCGTCAACTAAAATGAATCCATTAGAAAAATCAGACAAGAAACGTATTCTTTTCATCAGCGTCGAAGGTGTGGGAAACACCATTTTGGCATTGCCCGTTTTTCTGGCTTATCAAGCACGGGGAATGCAGATCGATGTTGTCGTGTCGGACAATGGGTCTCAAGAAGTGACGAGTTATTTCCAAGCCGCAGACCGCATTTTTCTATGGCATGAAAAAAAGTCGTGGTTGCAAAATCTTTTAAGGTTGGCGTCATCTTTCAGGCGCTTTTCCTATGACTCTGCTTATGCTGTTTGCCCTGCCGGGCGACGGGGAAATGCCCTTCTTCGATTGGCCTGTGCCAAAGAGAAAAAAGGTTGGCGTTCTTCCAAGAGTATGAGGCTCCTTTCTTTTCGAGATAAGGAGATGCCCTTTTGGGATGAGAAAGATCATGACTTGGTATCGAATCAAAAGTTAACAGGTCTCTTGGATGAAGAGGTACAAAAAGCGATTTTGGCCTTGAAGGAGAAAGTCAATCTAGGGGCTGATGTTTGCCGGGGGGAGGGGGGGAAGCTCAAAATAGGTATCCACGCAACTTCCCACTGTCGTTCCAAGTGTTGGGCGCCCGAGAACTTTCAAGGGCTCATCCGACGATTCGGGGAATCTTTTTCACTTGAAATTAGTATTTTCGGTGCGTGTTCGGAAAGGGAAGAGATAAAAAAGATTTCGGATATGTTGCCGGTCCAAGCACAGCAGAAAATTGGCTTGCCTTGGAGCGAAGTCATTGAGGAATTAAAGCAGGTTAATCTTTTTATTGGGGTGGATTCCGCCCTTTGCCATCTTGCGGCTATTATAGGGATCCCTACATGTATTTTGTATGCCTACACGGTTCCGGAGAGAACAGCTGCTTTGGGAGACCACGTGATGATCATTCAATCAAATTATTCGTGCTGCCCTTGTTACCAATTCGTAACTGGATTTCCAGACGATTGCCCTTACCATTTGAAATGCATTCAAGACATAGCAGTTACGGATGTCTTTTCGTTGCTGAAAATATTTTTGACGGGATTAAGAGATCGAAACTTCAAGAGGGTCTATGATAATTTTTCATTTCCTTATCCAACACGTCAACTTCCCTTCGGTGCATGCGTTGTGTCGGTACCCGGACAAGGGGTTTCATGAACTCATATCCGTTTGTTTCTATCATCCTGCCTATTCTTAACGAGGCTTTATCGATAAAACAATGTCTCGAGAGTTTACTGGCTCAGGATTACCCCAAAGAAAAAATGGAGATTATTATTGCAGATGGTGGTTCTATCGACGGGACACGGGAGATCGTATCGTCCCTACAACGACAACGTTCTAATATCAAAATGATTTTGAATGAGAAAAGAATTGTGGCGACCGGTCTCAACATGGCCATCCGGGAATCCAAAGGGGAAGTCATCGTACGACTTGACGGACATGCTGAAGTGGGGCCTGATTATGTGAGAAGGTGCGTAGAAGAGTTATATCGTTTGAAGGCAGATAGCGTTGGGGGGCGGACGGAAGCTTTCGGCACCGAAAATTTTGGGAATTCCGTAGCATTAGCTATGAATTCTTGGTTTGGGACGGGGGGCGCTCAGTTTCGATCTTCAAATATCAGCGGTTGGGTTGAGACTGTTTTCCCAGGCGTTTGGAAACGATCTCTTTTTGATGAGATCGGATTATTTGACGAAGAAATGGTCCGAAATCAAGACGATGAATTCAGTTACCGCATGCTTAAACAAGGAAAGAAAATATATTTGGATAGTAATATCAGGATTAAATATAGAGTTCGTTCTAAAATCTGGGATTTGTTCCGCCAGTATTTTCAGTATGGGGCATGGAAGGTCCGCGTGCTACAGAAGCATCCGCGACAAATGAAGCTGAGGCAATTCGTTCCCGCTCTGTTTGTTGCCACATTCATTATCGCGGGTTTCCTCGGGTGTTGCTGGGTCATTCCAAGAATTCTTTTTAAAACATGTGCTCTGGCGTATCTGGCGGCAAATTTAGGGGCTTCTTCGTCGATTGCAGTAAGGAACGGGCTGAGGCACATTTTTTTTCTTCCGTTGATTTTTCTTATCATTCATTTGGCATATGGTTTGGGTTTTTTGGCAGGATTTCCTCTATTTTTTAACCGATGGGTTTCCCAGGAAGTTTAATAGCGAAGGGCAAAGTAAAAACGGATGACCGAGAATAAGGAAATCGAAAGGATCAAGAAAGAATACGATCGCCGGGCCAGGGAAATTCCCGTTGCATTCTACTCCTTAAAACAGCCCGGAAATCGATTGATGTATGATCAAAGAAAAGAGAAAATGTTGGAGCTCCTTAAGGTGGCGAAAATTTTGCCATTAGAAAACAAAAAAATCCTGGAAGTGGGGTGTGGATCCGGCATTTGGCTCGAGGATTTTTCAAATTGGGATGTCCCTCAGAAAAATCTTTACGGTCTTGATTTAGAGACGCATCTTATTGAGAAAGCCAAGGCCGTATTGCCAAATGCGAATTTATCCCCTGGGAACGCCGAAAATTTACCCTGGCCGGATAAGTTTTTCGACGTGGTTTTGCAATCAACGATGTTTACATCGATTTTAGATCCTCGTTTAAAACAAAAAATTGCTCACGAAATGAGGCGTGTATTAAAAGAGAATGGCGTTATTTTGTGGTATGATTTCCGATACGACAACCCAAAGAATAGAAACGTTAAAGGGATTACTGGAAGCGAGATCCGAAAATTATTTCCGGGAGCTAAAGTTATCCTAAAAAAGGCAACTTTGATCCCCTTTCTTGCGAGATGGTTAGCGCCCAAATTCTTGGGAGTATGCAGGGTCTTATCGAGAATACCGTTCATGAATTCACATTATGTCGGGCTTATTCGGTGGGAGCCGGAACGAGGATGAAATTGTCAATCATTATCCCTACGTATAATGAGCATAATACCATTGCACAGCTTATCCATTATGTGCAATCGGTCAAATATCCTATTGCGCATGAGATCATTATCGTCGATGATGCCTCCATTGATAGAACCTATGAAAAGGAAACGATGATCAGATTAAAGAATAGGCACGAGGACAATAATATCCGTTTATTTAAAAATAGAATTAATCGCGGGAAAGGCTATTCGATCCGGAAGGGAATTCGCCAAGCGCATGGGGAACTGATTGTTATCCAAGATGCCGATACTGAATATAAGCCGTCGGAGATACCAAAATTATTGGACCCTATCTTAAAGGGTGAAGCCGACGTCGTTTATGGGAGCCGTTTTCTCGGATGCTGTTATCCCAAAGGAATGGCTTGGCCTAATTGGATGGCAAACCGTTTTTTGACATTTCTGACTAATTTATTGTTTAAACTTCCATTGACCGATATGGAGACTTGCTACAAGGTCTTTAGAGCTGATATTGTCAAACATCTCGCCCTTAAGGCAAATCGTTTTTCATTCGAGCCCGAAGTGACTGCGCTCTTAGCTAAGAAGGGTATTCGGATTATGGAGCTGCCTATCTCTTATGAAGGCAGGACCTCGAAGGAAGGTAAAAAGATCAAGGCTAAAGACTTTCTTTTTGCGGTTCTGACATTGTTCAAGTATTATTTTATCAAACAACTGCCGGAGAAAAAATGAGCGGCCAGACGAAGCCAAGACAAACGTTCCTGCCTTTTTCCCCTCCGCTTTTAGGGGAAGAGGAAATCATCGAAATGATCGAGACTCTTCGATCCGACTGGATCACAACCGGACCGAGGACTAAAAAATTTGAGGGAGAATTTGCCCGTTTGGTTGGAGCTCAAGCTGCGTTGGGGTTAAGTTCCGGGACCGGGGCGCTTCATACTGCATTGGCAGCTATGGGAATTGGTCAAGGGGATGTTGTGATAACGACTCCCATGACGTTTTGTTCAGGAGTTCACGTAATCGAGCAGGTGGGTGCAACTCCTCTTTTAGTCGATATCCAGCGCGATACTCTCAATATTGACCCTTTCAAGATCGAAGAAAATCTTAGGAAAACAAGAGATAAAAAAGTTAAAGCAATTCTTCCTGTCCATTTTGCTGGACATCCTTGTGATATGGACTTAATTATGGATTTAGCCAAGCGGTATCAGTTGTTCGTCTTAGAAGATGCAGCTCATGCTATTCCAGCCAAATTCAATGGACGTATGATCGGAGCGATAGGTGATTTGACGGCCTTCAGTTTTTACGCTACCAAAAATATGACGACCGGAGAAGGCGGGATGTTAACCGGGAGTCGGGATTTGGTTGAAAAAGCGAGAGTTTACAGCCTTCACGGGATTGATCGCGATGCCTGGGACCGTTATTCTGAGACAGGGAGCTGGTATTATGAAGTTATTGCTTCCGGGTTTAAGTACAATATGATGGACCTTCAAGCAGCGATCGGGATCCATCAAATGCGAAAACTTCCTCAATTTATGGATCGCCGAAGACAGATTGTTAAAATTTATCATCAGGCGTTTTCTCAGCTTGGAGAAATTGAAATTCCGACTGAAAAAACAGGGGTCGATCATGCCTGGCACTTGTATATCCTGCGCTTGAATTTGGAGCGACTTTCTCTTTCGAGGGATCAATTTATTCAAGAGCTGCGGGGCAGGAATATCGGAAGCAGCGTTCATTACGTTCCCATTCATTTGCATCCCTATTATCGGAATAATTATGGGTTTAAACCAGAAGACTTTCCTGTGGTTTATGAGGAATATCAACGGATGATTTCATTGCCACTATACCCCAAGATGACAGACGAGGATGCTTACGATGTCGTTTCTGCCGTGTGTGACATTGTGAAGGGCTTTCGCCGATGAAGAACCAAAGGGACGAATTTTAATATGGCAAAAAGATTGTTTGATATTGTTGTCTCTCTTGTGTGCCTCTTATTGGTCAGCCCGATTATGCTGGTTGCTGCGATTATGATTCGCTCTGATTCCCCAGGGCCCATTATTTATAAACAGAAAAGAGTCGGTAAGGACGGTAAGGTATTTTATATCCTAAAATTCAGGACGATGATCGAGAGCGCGGAAACGGTTGGGGCAAAGATAACAAGTCGGAATGATCCCAGAGTGACTCAGGTCGGAGGGCTGCTGCGATGGCTAAAGATTGATGAACTCCCCCAGTTTATTAACGTTTTTAAAGGAGAAATGAGTATCGTAGGCCCCCGTCCGGAAGTCCCTGAAATTGTAGGGACATATACATTAGAGGAACGAAAAATATTGAAAGTACAACCTGGGTTAATGGGGCCCAACCAGATTACGAACCGGGATGAAGAATCCATGATTCCTGAGGAAGGGGATGTCGAAGAGTTTTACATCAAGAAGATCCTGCCTAAAAAGATAGAGGCTGATTTAGCGTACGTTAGAAACAAAGATATTTTTAAAGACTGGAAATTCCTTTTTGGCGGCGTTGCAACTCTTCTTTTAAGTTCCATCAAGTTTCGATATATCCTTGAAAGCCGGCGAAGGTTTGCTTTTCTTATCGCTGATCTTATTATTTCCACCGGCAGTTTTTATGTGGCTTTTGCGCTTCGGTTTGAGGGGGATATTCCTCCTGCCGATATGATGATTTTAAAAACTCTTATCCCTTTCGTATTTTTATTAAGAGCGCCCTGCTTTATCTATTTCGGCCTCTATCAAAGTTTATGGCAGTATCTTGGCATTCAAGAATTAATTTCGATCATTAAAGCTGTTTCGGTCGGAACGCTATTGTTACCGCTTGTTCCTTTTCTCTTGCAGATCATCCCGATTCCGCGGTCCATTGTGATTATTGATTGGTTTATGCTGATTATGGCGCTCGGGGGGCTTCGGATTGTTTTCAAAGTTACCGCAGAGAAATTGCGCAAGCCCCGGTTTGATTTACGCAAGCGTGTTCTTATTGTCGGGGCCGAGGACCCGGGAGAATTCTTGGTCAGAGAGTATATCCGGCGGCCGGATTTGGGCTATTGGCCGATTGGATTTGTGGACAATGATCCTCAGAAAATTGGTGTAAGAATTCATGGCGTTAAAGTTATCGGAACGATTACACAGCTTGCGCAGGTTATCCGGGTGACGAAAACAGATGAGGTGATTATTGCGCTTCCGGAAGCTTCGGGGGATGAAATTCGAAATATTATTAAGGTTTGCCGTTCTTTGGATATTATTTGCCGGATTCTTCCACATGCATCACCTTTGATGTCTCCACAGGTATTGCCGTTGCGTTTACGAAATATTGAAGTTTCTGATCTTTTGGGTCGTGAGCTGGTACAGGCGGATCTTACGGGCATTCAGAACTTTTTAAAAAATAAACGTATTCTAGTTACTGGAGCGGGTGGATCCATCGGGTCAGAATTAAGCAAGATTATCCATCAAAATTTTCCTCAAGAACTCATTTTAATCGATAATTCCGAAAACAATCTTTATGAAATTGAGACGGATTTACAGAATAAGGCCTCTGAAACAAGCGTTGCTGCCTATTTGCGGAGTGTGACGAATTACGATGAGATGCAGAAAATATTTTCACGCCACAAACCTCATGTTATTTATCACGCCGCAGCTTTCAAGCATGTCCCGTTGATGGAGATTCACTATATGGAGGGGGTTTTTAACAATATTCTCGGATCCAAGATTATGGCGGACTTGGCGTTAGAGCATGGGGCAGAGAGTTTTGTTCTCATCTCCTCAGACAAAGCCATTCGTCCCAGGAGCATTATGGGCGCAACGAAGAGGATTGCCGAACTCTATACTCAAAGCTTGAAGAATAGCGGGACGCGTTTTATGGCGGTACGATTTGGGAATGTCTTCAATAGTAAAGGGAGCGTTGTCCCGCTTTTTCGAAAACAAATTGAGCAAGGGGGGCCGATCACCATAACAGACCCCAATGTTAAACGGTATTTCATGGAGATTTCCGAGGCTGTTTTCCTGATCTTGCAGGCCACAGCGATGGGATCCAAGTCTGAAATTTTTATTTTAGATATGGGTGAACCCGTCAAGATCGTTGATTTAGCAAAGGATCTTGTTCAATTAATGGGACTTCCCAGAGAAGCGGTGCCTATCCGTTACATCGGGCTTCGGCCAGGGGAAAAATTGAATGAAGAGATCGAAATGCATAGTGAAGAAGCTATGCCGACCTCTCATAAGAAGATTAAGATTTGGAAGTCGATACAAGATCCGCCATCTGATATTAATGAACAGATTATGTCGTTAGTGGCAAGCGTTCGCCAAGGCGCTGGTCGGGATGATGTTATCGAAAAAATAAAAACGATGGTTCCGGAATATATGCCTTGGTATTTTCCCGCCTAAAAGTTCTTCAAGATTGGAGATGCCTTTCATTGAAATTGAAAGATGAAATCTTAAAAAAAGAATACCCGATTTTAACAGCTATTCTTATCTTATTTTCTCTGCAGTATTTTTTTTCTGCTTGGGCGAAGCTTTCCAATTATGTCTTTGGTGCGGCTGATACGGGCATTCTCCTGACCTCCTTATGGCAAGCCGGCCATTTTGAAATCCCCGTTTCTTATGCGGAGCCGGGCGAAATTTATTTCTTTCTCGGCAAGCATTTCATGCCGATGGGGTTCCTTTACGGGTTTTTTTTCCGATTCCTCCCGTTTTTTGAGACAGGTCTTTTTATTCATGCCATCTCCTTTCTTATTGCGGGTATTTTTGTTTATCTCTTAGTTCGTGAAATAACTAAAAATAGTTGGGTCTCTTATATTTATTTACTTTGCTATTTAACTGTTTACACACCGCCTTTAAGTCATTTTTATTTTGAGAATTGGGCAACGCCATATTTGGCCGGCGGATTATATTTTCTATTCAAACGAAAATATGGCCTGGCTACGGTATTGTTTTTATTGGGGAGTATGTTTAAGGAATATATTAGTTTGTGTGTGGCTGCGCTTGGAGTTGTGTTGTTAATCAAACAGTGGTTGGGACGCGAAGGGGACTTAAGCTTGACGGAAAAACACCGGAGGAATATTTATTTTATCGGATGGTTTGTTGGTGGGCTTTTATGGTTTGTCGTCAGTTTCTTTTGGATCATGGAAATATTTGAGCCGAATTGGTCCGATATCGGACTTTTTTCGACTTTGGGCAGCACAAAAGAAGAAGCATTGACTGGATTTCTGAAGAATCCGATCCCGGTATTGATGCAAATGATCCATCCGGTGGGTTTTTGGTATTTTTGGAGCTGGTTTGGCCCGTTAGCTTTTTTGCCTTTTATTGGGTTTGAGATGTTGCTGGCCGTTACTCCCATTGTATTGCTCAATTTCTTGGCTTCCAATTTCGGGGCTGTCCATGTGGGGATTAATGATCATTATACGGTGATGCTTCATCCCTTTATCATGGCCGCAGGGGCGGTCGGATGGACTCGATTATCCGGGTTATTAGACGGCTCTTCCGCCGCTGCAAAAAATTTTTTTCTTGGAGTCATCCTATTCATTATTGGGACAGCTGCTTTTCAGGGAGCAAGATACCATCTTTATCAGCTCAAAACAGGGTTCTTTTACCAGCGGGTGTTGGCGTTACATACCAAGGACATTCAGGAAGTGATTAAGCTTATCCCTTCTACGGATTCTGTTTCTACTGAGGAACCCCTTATTCCTTTTTTCTCTTTTAGAAAACACATTGTTCATGAGAAAAGCATGGGACTTCACGAACCTTCTTATCTTTTATGGGATTTATTTTACCGAGACGGTCTATCAGCGCTTTTCGAAAAAGGGAAACAGATCGATTGGAAAATTTACGATTACCCGCCTGATACCTTCTATTCTTCTGCCGAGTGGGAAACCAAAGAGATGACATGCGGTTATGAAGCTTATGAGCCCGTAAGTCGCACAGGAAGTCTTCTCCTTTGCCGGAAGAAACTCGCCGCCTTATAAAAACTTATTGTTCCTTGAAAGACTCTTCCAAAAGAAACTCTGCGATTTTTCTGTGAGGCGATGGGAAAGCCAGTTTTCCGAGATTCCGGATGGATACCCATTGATTTTTTTTCTCCAACGGCTTAGCCCACAGGGACAAGGGCCGGAAAGTCCTGCTAGAGAAGACTTGAAGATTAATGGAATATTTCGTAAAACCATGACGGATTGTAAATTTGTGCCTGATATTTTTCGGACCGGATCCGGCCTCCTTCAAGAAATCTTTTTTGTTTTCCCAAAAGGGGAACATCCATAAACTGCCCCACCTGCCGTCCCTCGGCTGTTTTTGAACTAGGACTTTCCCATCTCTTTGAAAAATGAGCGCCGCGGAGGTTATTTTTTTTATTCTTTCCTTCTTGAGACGGTAAGGTATTTTTTTCGTCATATTTTTTCGATAAGCCGAACAAAACTTTGAGACAGGACAAATGCCGCATTTTGGGGAATCCGGGCGGCAAATCATGGCTCCAAGTTCCATCATGGCTTGGTTGAAATCTCCGGCATGGTTCTTGGGAACCATGCTCTCCGCCATCTCCCATAGCTTTCGAATGGTCATGGGAGAATCGATCGGGTTGGAAATCGCATGAAGGCGGGTTAGGACGCGTATCACATTGCCATCCAGAACAGGTGCCGTTTTGCCAAAAGCGATGCTGGCTATGGCTCCGGCGGTATATCTTCCGATCCCTGGAAGTTTCATCAAATCTTTCACGGAGACTGGAAGTTTGCTTTTGTGCTTTTCAACAATTATTTTTGCTGTTTGGTGAAGTGCCCGGGCTCTTCGGTAGTATCCCAGCCCGGCCCAAAGCCTCATCACTTTGTGAGCAGGGGTATTCGCAAGTGTTCGAACGCTTGGGAATGTTTGGCACCATTTTTTGTAGAAGGGGATAACTGTTTCGACCTGTGTTTGTTGAAGCATGATTTCGGAGACCCAAATCTTGTAAGGGTTTTTTGTCTTGCGCCAGGGTAGTTGGCGGGCGTTTCTTTTGTACCAGCGCAGTAAATATTTTTGAAACAAAACCGTCCTTGCTATGGGCATGGTTTATCATAAGGGGGAAGAGCGTACAGGGTCAAGTTTTTGGAATTTGATCTATCATGCTTGAGGTGACGGCTGAATCCAAGGCGGTGTATAATAAGCTCATGGAAAATGGCGGTCTAGCAGGGATATTAGCCAGACAGACCCGCAAGGGGACTCTCTATGAAAAGCTTGCTGATCGAGAGTTGCGTTGTTATTGCTGCGGGCATTATTGTGTCATGGCTGATGACCGCCAAGGCATATGCAAAGTCCGCTTTAATCAAGGGGGGGAACTTTTTGTTCCATGGGGTTATGTAGCCGGGTTACAGGACGATCCGATCGAAAAAAAACCTTTTTATCATGCCCTTCCCGGTGCCAGGGCTTTGAGTTTTGGCATGCTCGGATGCGATTTTCATTGCTCCTTCTGTCAAAATTGGATTTCAAGCCAGGCCCTTCGGGATTTCCAAGCAAGCTCTTCGATTACTAAGATTTCTCCGAGAGAAATCATTCGATATGGAATTGAGCAGAAATGCCAGGTGATCACGAGTACTTATAACGAACCTTTGATTACATCCGAATGGGCTGTTGAGATCTTTAAGCTGGCAAAAGCAGAAGGTTTTATAACAGCTTATGTTTCTAACGGAAATGCCAGCCAGGAAGTCTTGGATTATTTGAGGCCATGGCTTGATTTGTTCAAGATTGATCTTAAATGTTTTGATGACAAACATTACCGTGAGCTTGGAGGAAAACTCGAGACAATTTGTCAAACCATTCGACAGGTTTCCCGCATGGGGTTTTGGATGGAAGTCGTGACGTTGCTAATCCCCGGTTACAATGACTCAAAAGATGAATTGTCAAAGCTTGCGGATTTTTTGGTTTCCGTTTCACCGGATATTCCATGGCATGTGACGGCATTTCACCGTGATTATAAAATGATAGGGCCTCGGAATACTTCACCGCAAGATCTTTTGCATGCTTATGAAATAGGTAAAAAAGCCGGCCTGAATTATATTTATGCCGGCAATCTCCCCGGCAGGGTCCGAGAAGGGGAAAATACCTATTGCCATCATTGCGGGGAATGTTTGATTGAGAGATTTGGGTTTCAGATTTTGAAAGATGAATTGTCCCCTAGAAAGGGGCAATGTTTACGCTGTCAGACCTTCGTTCCTGGTTTTTGGTTCAAGAAATAAGGGAAAAGGGGAAGATGCAATTTCCCGCCGGATCACGTATAATAAATCCTCTAAAAGTCATATCTCCTGGAAAAACAAAGGAACCTCAGTGAAACAATATTTGGATCTTCTTCGGCATATTTTATCTTCGGGGATCGCAAAAGAGGACCGGACCGGCGTTGGGACGGTCAGCACCTTTGGGTATCAAATGCGCTTTGATCTAGAAGCGGGATTCCCGCTCGTGACCACCAAAAAAGTCCATTTAAAGTCTGTCATTTATGAACTCCTTTGGTTTCTAAGAGGGGATACGAATATCCAGTACCTTCATGATCACGGGGTGACAATTTGGGATGAATGGGCCGATGAAAAAGGGGATTTGGGCCCTGTTTACGGGAAGCAATGGAGATCTTGGACAAAACCGGATGGCCGAACCGTTGATCAGATGGCAAACTTGGTCGAACAGATTAAAACGAATCCCGATAGCCGCCGGTTAATGTTAAGCGCCTGGAATGTTGGAGAAATTGAACGGATGGCTTTACCGCCGTGTCATTGCCTTTTTCAGTTCTATGTTCAGAAGGGAAAATTATCGTGTCAGCTTTATCAAAGAAGCGCGGATGTTTTCCTGGGGGTCCCTTTTAATATCGCTTCATATTCCTTGCTTTTAGTGATGATTTCCCAGGTAACAGGACTCAAGCCGGGTGAATTTGTCCACACCTTCGGTGATGTCCACATCTATCAGAATCACTTAGAACAAGTCCATCTTCAACTTAGCCGTGAACCAAGATCGCTGCCTCAAATAATTCTAAATCCCGATGTAAAGAATTTATTCCAATTTCAATATGAGGATTTCAAAATCGAAAATTACAACCCTCACCCGGCGATTAAAGCCCCTATTGCAGTTTAAAAATGAATAGAGCGTTTAAACTTTTTCATATTGTTGCGGTTTCAGATAATGGGGTGATTGGCAAAGCCAATCAGCTTCCCTGGCACTTTTCTTCTGATTTGAAACGGTTTAAACAAGTGACAACCGGAAGCACTGTCTTGATGGGCCGGAAAACGTTTGAGAGTATTGGGAAAGCGCTGCCGAACAGAGTCAATTTCGTTTTGAGTCGAGCAAAGAGGAATTTTGAAAATGTTTGTTTTTTTTCGTCAATCGAAGAGGCCTTCGAAAACGTTAAAACAGAGAGATGTTTTGTTGTTGGAGGGGCTGACCTTTATAAGCAGACGTTCAATGATGTCGACGGGCTTTATGTAACAAAAATTCATGCTCTCTACGAAGGTGATGCTTACTATCCTCCGATCCCATCTTTTTTTTGCTTGAAAGAAAAAGAAGTGTCGGAAGAAAAGGGTGTGAGACTTGAATTTCTATATTTGGAGAATGGTTTAAAATGAAAAATTTACCAAAATTATATTTGAAACAAATCGAAATTGGGCCCATGCAGAATTTCTCCTATTTCGTCGGTGATCAAAAAAAAGGGGAATGCTTTGTTGTCGATCCTGCTTGGGATGTCCCAGCGCTCCTTGAGACAGCTCACCGTGACGGGATGAAAATTGTTGGAGGGCTTTTGACGCACACGCATTATGACCATGCTAACGGTGTCGAAGAACTCTTAGAGAAGATGGAAGGCAAAATATATGTTCACGCAAATGAAGCCTCTATGATTAAAGTGAAGCCGGATAGAATCGAGAAGTTGCGAGATAAACAAAAAATTAGGATTGGGGACATTGAGATTGAGTGTTTGCATACGCCGGGTCATACCCCAGGAGGTTTGTGCTTCTTCGTTCAAAATCATCTGCTTTCGGGGGACACTCTTTTTATTAATGCCTGTGGACGATGTGATATCGCAGGAGGCGATCCCGAGAAGATGTATGAAAGCTTAAAATGTTTGGCACAACTCGGAGATCAGGTTGTTGTTCTCCCAGGGCATAATTATGATGAAAAAAAAGCTTCGACAATCGGGGATGAAAAAAGAAACAATCCTTACTATCAGTATAGTTCTCTTTCTGATTTCCTCGCTCTTAGGAAGGGCTACTAAGCCTTTTGCAGCGGATGATTCCTGCGCTTTAGTCAAAGAGTGGGAATCTTTTTACCGCAAAAACCCCTCGGATAACTATCGTGAACAGCTTGCGATTATTTACCATAATTGCGGACTTTTGAAAGCTGATGAACAAAAGTGGACGACGGCTGAAAAATTCCTTCAAAAAGCCAGGAAGCTCGAACCGGAAAACGAAAATATTAATAAAAGTCTGGCATCGGTGCTCGCTTGGCGGGGGGATGAAGCTTATCGGCTTAACGACTTAAAAAAGGCCCGCGCTGACTTTGAAAAAGCTCTTCGCTATGATCCTCAAAATTCCAAATTAAAAATTATGCTCTCTCAAATTGTCTACCGCATGGAAGGCTCGACTCAGGAAGCCAACGGATTGCTGGAAGAAGGTTTGAAAGGAAATCCGGATGAGAGTTTCCGGGAACAAAAGATGCAGTTTTTTAGGGAGATGGAAATCGAAAAACAAACACGAGAAATTAGGCATGGTAACTGGATTTTGAGGTTTCAGGAAGATTTGATGGGCGTCGATCCAAAGAGGATCTTTGATTTGATTCAGGAGGTATCGGATTTTGTGGGGGAAGATTTTGAGTATTGGATTAAACATCGATTGGTTTTTGTGCTTGTTGACCAAATGAAATTTGAGCAGATCCATAGCGGCCCGGATTGGGCAGCTGCCTTAAATGATGGAAGGATCAAAATACCTTTTTCAAGTGGGCTTGAAAATGAAAAACAATTCAAGGCTGTGTTGGCACATGAATATACACATTCTGTCATCAATGATCTATCAGCAGGATATCCGGTCCCTTTTTGGTTCCATGAGGGGTTGGCTCGTTACGAGGAAGATCGGATCCGTGGGGTTTCGTTGTATGACAGTCGGTATTTTCTGAACTTAGCGCAAGTTTATAAAAGTCAATCCTATCTGCCTTTTGAAATTTTGAATGATCCCTTGGCGGCAGAGAAAATTCCTCCGTCGTTTGTGCCTCTTGCCTATGAGCAATCTTTATCTTTTGTTCTGTATATAAAAGATAAATTTCGTTTTTATCCTCTTCTTTCATTTTTAAAAAATATTTAATCGGGGAAAACCATTCATGATGCTATTATTCAAGGTCTTGGACGAAACTTGGACTATCTTGAGAAAGACTGGAATAGTTGGCTGGAGAAGAGTCTGTTTGCCGAATCCTCCATAAGAGGTGGTTTGTGATATAATAGCTTCGCGTATGTATTCTCTCCATCCCGCTAAGAATTATATAATAGAGCATTTAACCGGAGGATATTATCATAACTTATTGATAGACATATGGATATGAGGTTTTAAATCAGAACAGCGTTCTCATATAATCCTATAGTAAAATTAAATCATCAGCAAAAAGGGACAGAGTATGAATGAAGGTAGTTTTCATCAGCAGGAAGCGATGCGGTATGTTCAGGAAGGATATGAAAAACAGATGCAAGGGCTCCTTCATGAGGCTATCGATCACTATCGGAAGTCGATAGAAATTCACCCAACGCCAGAAGCTCATACATTTTTGGGTTGGGCTTATAGCTTTCAGAATCTTTATGATCATGCGATTGAAGAATGTCAAAAAGCAATTGCCTTAGATCCTGAATATGGTAACCCCTATAATGATATCGGGGCTTATTTGATCGAGACAGGGAAAATGGATGAAGCCATTCCATGGCTTGAAAAAGCAACGACCGCAAGACGTTATGAAAGTTATTGCTATCCTTATTATAATTTGGGGCGGATATGGGAGAAAAAAGGAGATTGGCTACGCGCGATTCAATGTTTTGAAAAAGCAGTAAGCGATAACCCCGAGTATTTGTTAGCGAAGCATGCATTATTGAAATTGCAGGGGCTTATGAACTGAAATTTATTCAAAGAAAGGTATTGTGAGGTAATCATTTGGCCTCATTTCATTCTAGTTTAAAAAAACATTTTACGATGTATCTTTCAAGATCGCGGCTTGTCATTCCTATCCTTGTTGCTAGCTTGGTAGGTGTCGGGACGGGATTTGTAGTGGTCGGATTCATCCGGTTTATTGAAATTTGTCGGGGATTCTTTTTTGGCGAGCTTAAGGATTGGCTTAGCATTTTTGGTGTCTTTGCAATTATTTTGATTCCCGCCATCGGCGGTGTTTTTGTAGGGCCTCTCGTGACTTACTTCGCGCCTGAAGCGAAAGGGCACGGCGTTCCTGAAGTGATGAAAGCTATTGCTCTTCAAGGTGGCCGTATTCGGCCTATTGTCGTCGTTATCAAAGCATTAGCATCGGCTTTGGCGATAGGATCAGGAGCTTCCGTTGGGCGGGAAGGTCCGATCGTCCAAGCAGGATCTGCTTTGGGTTCGACCGCCGGCCAATTATTTAAGTTGAGCGAGACAAAGATTAAAAATCTGGTTGCTTGCGGAGCGGCAGCAGGGATATCGGGTGTTTTTAATACACCGATTGCAGGAGTCATGTTTGCCCTTGAAGTGATTTTGAGAGATTTTGGGGCAAGAGCCTTAAGCACTGTTGTTGTTGCTTCTGTCGCGGCGAGTATCGTCAGCCGTATTTTTTTGGGGGATAATCCGGCTTTTGTCGCGCCGGTTTATAGTTTGTGGAGTCCCTTCGAGATATTAATTTATTTGTTTTTAGGCGTTTTATCAGCCTTTGTAGCCCTCTCTTTTATTTATACGCTTCATGGGTCGGAAAGATTGTTTGAATCTTTGAAATTTCCGGAATGGCTTAAACCCGTTTTAGGAGGTTTAGGGGTGGGAATAATCGGCCTTTATTTCCCACAAGTTTTTGGTGCTGGATTGGATTTCATCGAAAATGCTTTGCATGGAAATCTGAGTTTCATGATTCTTTTGTCGCTGGTGCTTATGAAGGTTCTTGCCACTTCCTTATCTCTAGGTTCAGGGAGTTCAGGGGGTGTTTTTGCTCCAGCCCTTTTTATTGGGGCAGCCTTAGGAGGAACCATCGGAAAACTTTTTTATGGACGCATGCCTTTTCTTGTGGCTCCTCCCGGCGCTTATGCCCTTGTTGGGATGGCTTCGGTTTTTGCAGGTGCAGCGCATGCTCCCGTGACGGCTATTCTGATTGTTTTTGAAATGACGGGAGATTATCGAATGATTCTTCCGATTATGGTGGCTGTCGTGGTTTCGACATCCATTTCTCAATTAATCAGTCGCGAGTCAATTTACACAATTAAATTAAAAGATCGCGGTATTGATATTGGCCCCCTTGAGGAGGTAAAGATTTTAGGAGCGATCCAAGTACGTGATGCCATGACTCATGATTATGAAATTCTTCCCAAAAAACTTCCGGCAAAAGAGCTTATTAAGAAAATGTCACATCAAGAACAAAAAACCTTTTTTGTGGCGGGGATCCAGGGGAATATTGTGGGGTATATCAAACCTGAAGAGGTGCAAGAACTTTTGCTTGAAAAAGACCTATCGGTTATTGTCACTGATGATGTTGCGGTACCTTTACCCGAAACGTGTTTTCCGGACGAACCTCTGAGCGAGGTTGCTCGCTTGATGACAGATCATAAAGTAACGCGTCTTCCTGTAATGGATCCCTCAGACCCCTCGAAAATTGTTGGGATACTCAAGCATGATGATGTTTTGAGAGCTTACATGCGGGCGACGATCCACCGCGATGAGCTCGTAGGCCGCATGGAGCATCAAACAGAGTCAGCCAATGGGACGGTGACTGTTCGGTTTACCATCCCCCAGCGTTCAAGCCTTGCAGGAAAACTTATTCGTGATTTGGATTTACCAGATGGAATTGTTTTGACTTCCATCGAGAGAAAAAATACGACACATGTTCCGGAAGGGGGTACGGTGCTCATGGGCCGCGATAAAATCTGGGCCGTTGTTCATCCGAAAAGCGAACAAGATTTCCGAAAATGGCTTCTCGAGAAAAAACTCAAACGGTTTTTCTTCCCCAGGATGTAAAATAAAGACCGTATGCCAAAAATCGGATTTTTCAGGCGGGCAAAACACCCAATAATTTTTTCCCTTTTTTTCTTTCTGTTCGCTCTTGGTTTTTTATGGGGCATCTATTTCTCCTTTGGAGAAAAGATCCTGATGGATGCCTATGAAGGGAGGAGCCTTCCTTTTTTGAATCGAGTGATTACAGGACAGGGTCAGCACGGTGCCCAGCATTATCTTGATTATGCTCAGAAGGTTTTATGGCGCATTTCCCTTTGGGGTATCCCGCTATTTCTTTTATTCACATTGTCCTTTTGGAAGAAAATATTCAGATTTATTTTTGTTACGGGCATTTCCCCCTTTTTTTTCTCGTCAATAATTATTTTTATTCTTTTTGATGATTTTCCGTCCATGGCTACCAAATTAGGATTGAACCTTTCGGGCATTTCCTATTTTTATTTAAAACAACATCATGATGGCGATGAAGAATTAATTTTTCGAAGAAGGCCAAATCAGCTTATTGATATCCCGGAGTTTACCCCTTCTCACTATTCGCCGCTCTTTGGAGTTGAGGTTGAGAAGCTTTCATTCCTGGGCCAGTATAATCAAGAAGGATTTAAAGTGGATGATAACGCGGATAAATTCAAAGATATTGTTGTTTTGGGCGATTCCATGATGGAAATTAGTGCGAGAAACGAAAATACTTTTGCGGGGTTATTAGAAACAATGACGGGCCTTACGACTGCTAATTACGGGATGTCAGGTTTTGGACCTCATCAATATCTTGAGACTATGAAACGATACGGGTTGAAAAGAAAACCAAAGTTTATAGTTTTCTCTTTTTTCGAGGGAAATGATTTATGGGATATACAAGAATACAAGCGATGGAAAGAAGGAACGGGCGATTATTATGGCTATGGGCTCCTATTGGAGCCAAAATGGAAACAGTATTTGTCCGTCATGACCGATATTTATCATATTATTTTAAAACATACGGATAATTTGAATGAAAAAATAAGAAGTCTTTTTGATCCGGAATTTAAACAAAAACTTACCGAGAGAAAAAACGAAGAAGAGAAAGGGATCTTGTCACACTTAATCGTGTTGAATCTCCCGGGGCGGGTTTACCCAGATCGATTTTTCTATGAAAGCGATCCCAGGCGTTTTTATCAAATATTAGATTCTGGCGAAGGCAAGATATTTGAAGAAATTCTGTCAGAATTTCGAGATATATGTTTAAAGGAAGGAATCGTTCCCATTGTCATGTTTGTTCCGATGAAGGTTCATGTCTATGGTGCTTTTGCAACGAATGAGAGCGGTAGTTGGTGGAATGAAAATAGGTTAAGTCAAATGAATGCCAGGGATAATGTCGAAAAGGCTGTGCAGGCTCTGTGTGAAAAACTCGGTTTGGGATTGATTAGCTTAACACAACCTTTTCAGCAAGCAGCAAGGGAGGGACAAGTTTTGTTTTATCCCTTTGACGATCATTGGAATTCTGAAGGACGGGGACTCGCAGCTCGTATCGTTAGGGATTATCTTCAATCGATTGAAACAGGGTAAACGGTAATTAACTTTATCATTTTCAAATAGCGGAGGGATAAATAGAGCCCTGTAAATTAATTGACGTCACTTCCGGCTTCTGGGACAATGAATCGCAGGAGAAAATCGAGCGCATTTATGAAAACAAAATCCACGACATCGATGAGGGAATTCATACAAAAGCATTACAAGCATTTTAATGCCGCGGTAATCACGGACGCTGCTCAAGCTTGGGTGGATCACCTTGAGCGGGGCGGTAAGATGTTTCTTGCGATGGCTGGGGCAATGAGTACCGCCGAAATTGGTCTCTCTCTGGCACAAATGATTCGGGAAGAAAAAATTCATGCTATCAGTACGACAGGGGCAAACTTAGAGGAAGATTTGTTCCTCCTTGTTGCTAAAAATCATTACCGACGGATTCCTGCCTACAGGAGTTTAACCCCTCAAATGGAAAACGAATTGTGCCAATCGGGATTCAATCGTGTCACGGATACATGCATTCCTGAAGAACATGCTATTCGAAAATTGGGAGGGCACCTTCTCGATTTATGGAAAAAAGCGGATAAAGGAAAGAAGCGGTATTTTCCTTATCAATATATGTACCAATTAATCGAAAGCGGTGCTCTTAAGGATGCTATGGAAGGGGATCCTCAAAACTCATGGGTCGTAGCTGCTTATGAAAAACAGATCCCGATTTATACCCCGGGTTGGGAAGACTCCACGATGGGAAATGGTTTCGTAGCGAATATCCTAAAGAATGAAATACGTTCTTATCATATTATGAAGTCAGGTTTGGAACAGATGGAAGATTTGATTCAGTGGTATCGCGGAATAACTCGAGAATCTTCGGTTGGTTTTTTTCAAATAGGCGGAGGTATTGCCGGCGATTTTCCGATTTGTGTTGTACCCTTGATCATTCAGGATTTAAAAGAAAAGTGTAAGCTTTGGGGTTATTTTGCCCAGATCAGCGATAGCACAACCTCCTACGGTTCTTACAGTGGAGCGGTTCCGAATGAAAAAATCACTTGGACTAAACTGGGAGTTGATACGCCAAAATATATGATCGAATCGGATGCTAGCATTGTGGCCCCGCTTATTTTTAGCTACGTACTCGATCATTAACGGGAAATTTATGCGGAAATGAAAATAAAATTTCCGAAGAAGATCTCTGCTTTTCTTGCCTTCATTTTTATCGGGTGTGCCGTTATTTTTTCTATCCTTTTTCTTATAGTTCAACAACCTATCCTTTCTGCTATGTATCACCGAGAGATGCTTTTCCCCTTTGATTTTTTAAATGGGGTTATTGAAGGACAGCGAGTGCATCCGATTTCTTTTTATGAATCCGTTGCTGTAAAAATAGGGTTGAAATTATTAGCTGCTTGGATGGGGGGGTATATATTGATCCTCGTTTTTTTAGGGATGCCTCGGGAAACCCGCATACGTTCTGTTTTGGTACTCTTTTCAATCGGAGCAATGATTATATTTAGTGAGTTCTTAATGAGATGGATTTATTCCAAGAAGCCGTTCTATTTATGGCCGCCTAAAATGGAACGTACGATATCCCCGGATCCGGAAATTTTACCTGGCGTTTCGGGAATATCACGATTTAGGACCAATTCATGGGGTATTCGTGGGGATGAGATTCCTGAAGACAATCAATACCGGATCCTTACGGCCGGAGGAAGTGCTGTCGAAAGTGCTACTTTAGATCAGGATGAAACATGGTCTTATCTCTTGGAAGAAAAATTGAAGAAGGAAGGTTTCCCGGTTTGGATAGGGAATGTGGGAAAGAGTGGATTAAGTTTGAGAGGATTGCGTATCTTGTTGCGGTATTTATTGCCTGAAATTCCGCGAGTTGATATGGTGATCATGCTGATCGGGGTTAATGACCTTTGGTTAAGGCTGAGAGATGATATGGAATATGAACCTATGCAAATTGAACCAGAGGAGAATATCCCCATTTTTTTATCTGCGGTGTTTAGTGAGTATCCATTGGTCGACCGTAATATTAAAGGGCAGCTGTGGTCGGAGCAAAGCGGTATCATTTACGGAATGACGAAATTATATGCTGCCGGATCGGCTTTTTTGGGTCATCAAGATGTTTGGATTGAGGATATAAAGGAATTGCGTCAAAGACGCCAAGATGCCATTAAAATAAGGGAACAGCTTCCGGACTTAAGTTCAAGTTTGCGGGAATATCGTTTCAATATAGAGAGAATTATCATATTGCTAAAGCAACATAATATAACGTCTGTTTTCTTAACGCATCCCGTTATGTGGAGGGGAAATCTTCCGCCTTCTCTGGAAGCATTGCTTTGGGCCGGGAATGTAGGGGATATTAACTTGTCTAAGCCAGGAGAATATTATTCAGTGGAAACTTTGGCCGAAGGTATGCGGCAGTATAATGAGTTGCTTCTGAAAATTTGCGAGGAACAAAAACTCTATTGTTATGATCTTGCTGGTCAATTATCACAAGATGAGACCGCTTTTTTCGATGATTGCCACTTTAATGAAAGTGGGGGAAGAATGGTTGCTGACATGATCGGAGACTATTTACTCCAAGAGAAGCCTTGGAGTCAAAAAAGGGAAGCAAAATGAAACGAATGCCGAAAGTTTTTACTCCATTAGTGCTTGCAGGAGTCGGTTTGTTACTGGGGTTATTTATGGCAGAGTTGGCCTGTCGTATTATCGGAGTTCCTTATAAAAAAAGGCCTTTGCCGCCTCCTGAAACAACAACAGGTCAATTTGATTCAGAGCTTGGGTGGAGCTATATTCCGGATCAATCTGTCTTATGGGATTTTGGGGAATTGAAGGAAGGTGCCCCGGTTTACTTTGATGAGAATGGAATACGTGTCCCATCTAAGGGGTATAGATTCGATCGGGGGAAACCGTCTGTTCTCTTTATCGGGGGATCCTTTGCGATGGGGCATGGCTTACTTTATGAAAATAGCTTTATCGGTCAATTTCAGGAACTTGTTGGTGAAAAATACCAGATGGTTAATTTGGGAGTTCAAGGATATGGGTCTGATCAGGCTTACTTGCGATTAAAACGATACATTGAAAAGTTCAACACGAAAGTAGTTGTCTATATTTTTATTAAAGAACATATCATGAGAAATGGGAATTCCGACCGCCAATTGTTAATTCCCGAATATCGTTTTCCTGGGACAAAACCCTTGTTTAAGATCAACAAAGAAGGAGAACTTTATTTGGCCCAGAAGCCGATGCTATACAAAAACAAGGTCAATTCTTGGTTGTGGGATCTGTTTTATATGCGCCTCGGTAACAGATTCGGTTGGTTTCCTCATGAGCCTGAAGATGTAACAGCAGCAATTATTAAGGCTATGAAAGATTTAAGCGAGCAGCATCAAGCACATTTTCTCTTAATTGATTGGCGCGAAGATACAACCGATCGGGTTGATTTCCTATCGGAAATGGACGTAAATGTAATTGATACGCTTCAAGGAGCTCCAAAGGGTTGGGCGGGCATGATTATCGAAGGAGGCGTTCATCCGGATGCAAATGCAAGCGAACATATTGCGCAACTCCTTCTGAATTATTTTGAGCAAAATGGTTTATTATCGTTATAAGACAAAATTCAAAAAGGGAGGCTGAAAATGGTTTTTCTTTCAAAGCTGATTGCAATTGCATTCTTAGCTTTTGGCGTTTATCTTGCGGCAAAACCTCAGATCATGAAGAAATATCTTTCCTTCTGGCAGGAAGGAAAACGCGTCTATTTAGCGGGAGTGATTAGGATCGTCATAGGGATTGTTTTCTTGTTTGCTTCTCCCGATTGCCGCGTCGCAAAGGTTATTCTGGTTTTAGGAGTTCTTTGCTTGGCTGGCGGAATACTTATTTTTGTTCTTGGGATCGAAAGGATAAAATTGGTCCTTGCGTGGTGGGAGAAGAGATCGCTAACAGCTTATCGTATCATTGGCGGCTTGACAGTTCTCATCGGACTTCTCTTAGTTTACGCTGTTTAATAATGAGTTGAACCGTTTATGCTAAATATTGTTACGTCTCCCTTAAGACAGATCTATTACCGGATCTTTTGGGGGACTCCTTTCAAAAAGTGCTTCTATCTTGATTTTCTTCGGCTTTTCTTTTGGCTTTATCCCCGTTTTTCCTTCATTTATCTGAAAAACTGTCTCAAGGGAAATGAGGATAGAAAAAACAAGGGGAGGAGGAGTAAAAAATACATTTGTGTTCAATTGGATCCTAGCGAGGGTGTTGGATTACAGCTTTTTAGCTGGATTGCTGCAAAAGAAATAAGCAGGCGCCATGGACTGACGTTCGTGCATCGCGGATTTGCTTACGATCCGCATTCACCCGAATGTAATTGGGATAATTTTTTTGGTTTCGGAGAAGGAGAAATCCAATATGGAGAAATAACCAAGGAACCCAATCTTCAAATGATTGAACTCCCGAGGCTCAATTTTTATTATTTAAAAAGGGCTCAAAAAATACTTTTGGATTTCATTGTTCACAAAGCGTATCCGAATTACGAGAAGGTTATGTTTATGATGGGATATAACACCGTTTTAAGCAACCCATCGGTCTATCAACTGTTGAGCGAGAGGTATTTTAGGCGGCGTGAAATATCTCCAATACAAAGCCCCTTTCGTGAAAGAGCAGTCAAAATAGTATTGCATATTCGAAGAGGAGATATTCTCTGGATTAAGGAACACGGCCGCTTACGCGAAATTTTGGGCGTTGATTATTACCAACGTGTTTTAAATAAGGTCCAAACTATTTTAAAAGATTATGATCTTGATGTTCATTTGTATACCAATGTGCGGCAGGATAAAGCCTTGAGCGATTATGCTAATCAAGAGGGGATTATGCTCCATTTTGCGGATGAGAGTGCTGATTCCGGATATCAAGCTTTTCATGCGATGGCAACAGCTGACATTTTGGTTGTCGGCCGAAGCACTTTCTCTTACCATGCCGGCATGATCTCCCGAGGGATTAAAATTATGTCCCCAGATACTTTTAGCGAGTTGCTTCCTCCAAAGAACAAGCTTTGGATGGAGAGTGATTCTCAGACCAAAGAATTTGATGCTGATTTATTTGGAAGGGTTTTTCGGGAATATTGGGACAAATCCGCACACTGATTTGTCTTCAACCTTTTTTGTTTTATAACTCACAGGTTCTTTTGCTGATGCAGGATCAAGCTGTGGAAAATAATGCGGTAATACCTATCGGTGATCGAAGAATCCTCTCCTTCGCGGTCGGTCTTTTACTGCTTGGCTGGGGAATTATCCTAAACCCATGGAATATCAGCGCCTGGTTCAGTGATGACGGCGTCATTACGTCATTCAAGACCTACGTACTTATTTATATTGTTGAAATGGTTATGCTGGCTTTAGGTTGGCTGACCATGAGGCAGCCGTTTCCTTCAAGGTTCTCTGCTGTTATCAATATCCGGATCATTTATTTTGTGGCTTTGACTTTCGTACCCTTTTTTCTAGGTGGGGCCTATGTTACAACCTTTATTGATCCAACTTTTCGGTTACAAGGGATAACCGCTAGCATCGCCTTAAGTTTGGTGTGGGTCGTGTTTTTTTTTGGTTATGTTTTATTTCGTTTAGAAAGTAAAAAATTTATTTTCGGAATCGCTTTGACAATAAGCCTTATTGTGACCTTGCTTTATGGCGCCGAATTCATAGCTAGAATTTTTGTTCCGGGTTGGCCTGCGCGCGGTCTCCATGGGGTCATGCCGGAGATGGGCGCGAGATCCTGGGGAAGAGTTGTGTTGTTAGATGGATCAAGCATTGGTTTTAATTCATGGGGGCAGCGCGATCGTGAAAGAAAAAGAAATCCGACTCCGGGCATTACCCGTATCGCTTTTCTCGGAGATTCCTACCTCGAAGAATCAACGGTTGTTCCATTATCTCTTCAAACAGAAAAGAAGTTAGGAGAGGGTGTTTATGAAATTCTCAATTTAGGAGTCTCGGTTTCTTCTCCCGATGAATATTTTTATCGACTCAAGAATATTGCTTTGAGATTGGGGATCGCGCGATGTTTTCTCTTTTTTTATGAAGGGAACGATTTCCTTTGGCGCAACACAGAAACTCTTAAGAGTTTCTTAGGGATTTTAGCAGTTTATCCCCGGGATTCTTTTTTTAATATGATCGGATTAGAAGCTTTGAACTATCTCTTAATGAATTGGCAAAGGCCGGTCATTAGAGCATGGCAAGCGGCCGGTGATTTAAACGCTAAAGAACAATCGAGGTGGAAAAAGATTCAAGAGACTTTTGATGCCAGGATGCCCGAAGTTTTAGCGGACATATTTACCCTGGGCGGGGAAGATAAAGTTAAATTAATAGAAGAGTTGAAGAAACGCGATTTGACTTCCTTTTATTATATGCTGCGATATCCTGACCAAGGCCTTTTTCGGTCTTACTATTTGGAAAGTGCCCTTGAGTCGTTAATCCAAAAAGAGGAAGACGAGCGGATCGACATTTCTTGGACTTATCCCTGGATTCACAAAGCGTATGAACTATGCCAAGCCAACGGGATAGATTTTACGCTTGTGATAGTTCCCAGAGCTTCTCAGGTTGATTCACGGATGCGACGCCAATGGTTGCCATTAACCGATTTAGCGGTATTATTTGAGCCAAGCCGTAGGGCAGGGCATAAACTAACGTTAAAAGCCCGTGAAGAAGGGATCCCTGTTATTGAATTAGCCGAATTTATCCGGGGTTTACCGGGAACGTATCTGAATTTAGATGGACACTGGTCTCAATTTGGTTCTGGAGTAATTTCCGAAATTTTGGCTGATTCTATTGCAGCTTCAGCAAAGAAAATCTAGGTTGCGGTTTCCTTTGTTTCGCAAGTCTGTGTCAGAAAGACAGCTCGATTACGAGAAGTTTCGAAGAATCCCGCACCCATTTGAAAATGTTTTTCGCGGCCATCTTTTTCGCGGATACCAAGCCGACCGCCGGGGATCGATGTGATGTACGGCGCATGGTTAGCTAGAACACCCACAAAACCGTCTTCAGCAGGGAGAAAAGCGTGAATGACTTCTCCCTCGTAGACGGTGCCGTGAGGGGTAATGATTTTGAGTTGATACAAAGCGCTCATTGGACTCCCTGCATTTTATCGTAATGATGAAGTACATCTTCGATAGAGCCGCACATATAAAAGGCTTGTTCGGGGATGTGATCGAATTCACCTTTCAAAATGCGGTCGAAACTTTCTATGGTATCTTTCAGGCGGACATAGCGCCCCTCACGGCCAGTAAAAGCCTCCGCGACTGCAAAAGGCTGGGAAAGAAAACGCTCCAATTTTCTTGCTCTCATCACCGTTGCTTTATCTTCAGGAGAAAGTTCATTGATGCCAAGAATGGCGATAATATCTTTCAGGTCTTTATATCGCTGTAGGATCCTCTGAACTTCCCGAGCTATATCGTAATGTTTTTGGCCGACAATCCTTGGATCCAGCATGCGTGAGGTCGATGAAAGAGGATCAACTGCCGGGTAGATACCAAGCTCGGCAATTTGCCGGCTAAGGACTGTCACGCCATCTAAATGAGAAAAGGCCGTTGCGGGAGCAGGATCGGTTAAATCATCCGCAGGAACATAAATGGCTTGGATCGATGTGATCGAGCCAGATTTTGTTGAAGCGATCCTTTCCTGAAGTTCCGCCATTTCAGTGGCAAGGTTGGGTTGATAACCAACGGCGGACGGCATCCGGCCAAGAAGTGCGGAAACTTCGGCGCCAGCCTGGGTAAACCGGAAGATATTGTCGATAAAAACAAGAACATCTTGGTGAGCTTCCTCCCGGAAATATTCAGCAACTGACAGTCCTGTTAAGGCGACCCGCAACCTGGCTCCCGGAGGTTCATTCATTTGCCCGAAAACAAGAGCTGTTTTATTGACAACACCGGATTCATTTAATTCGAGCCATAAATCATTCCCTTCCCGGGTCCTTTCTCCGACACCGCAAAAAACAGAAACGCCGCCGTGCTCCGTTGCAATTTTATGAATAAGTTCCATGACAATAACGGTTTTTCCAACGCCAGCGCCGCCGAAAAGGCCGACTTTGCCACCTTTGGGATAGGGCGCTAATAAGTCAATGACCTTAATACCTGTTTCCAGTATTTCGGTGATGGGAAGGATTTCTTGATAAGAAGGGGCTGGCCGGTGTATGGAATATTTTTTTTCGGGGTTTTTTACAGGTCCTTTTTCATCGATAGGTTCACCGAGGAGGTTAAAGATTCGTCCTAGGGTTTGCTCGCCCACCGGAACTTGGATAGGAGAACCGGTGTCGTAAGCTTTCATACCTCGAACCAAGCCGTCAGTTGACGCCAACGCGATGCAGCGGACAATGTTATCACCTATATGCTGGGCAACTTCCAGGACAAGCTTTGTCTTTTTTGTTTCATTTTCAATTTCAAGGGCATTTAACATTTCGGGTAGATTTTCCGAATCAAACTGAATGTCTACACTTGGCCCCATCACTTGAACGACTTTGCCGTATCCCATCCCAACCTCCTAAAAATCTAGTTATCTTTTAATGCGTGTGATCCTGAAACAACCTCAATGATTTCGCGTGTGATTGCTGCTTGCCGGGCTTTATTTCGCTTCAGGACAAGTTCGTCGATCATTTCAGAAGCGTTCTGTGTTGCTTGATGCATTGCTCTCATTCTTGCTATTTGTTCAGAAACGTATGACTCGAGAAATATTTGCCGGACCCGGGCTTCGAAGAAAAGAGGGATCAACTTTTTAAAGATAGCTTCACGGGACGGCGCGTAAATATAACGAGTCGTATTTTCGATGGGGGCTCCATCCGGCAAATCATCAAGTTTCGTCAAGGGGAGCAGTTGTTCGATTGTTATATTATAGGCAGAAGAAGTTAAACAACGTGCGTAAACGGCATGGATTTCACCGACGGTATTTTCGAGAAAAATCTTTTCAGCTGTTGACTTGATCGAGACAATCGTTTTTTCAATCTCATTTGTTCGGATGCCGACCCATTCATGATCAAATTGATGTCCGATACGTTTTAAGCGATTGACGCCGTTGCGGCCGATACCGATCAAACACGGAGGTGTTTTTTGAGTCACAAGAAACTCGCGTGCCTTATCGATGAGTTCATTGTTGAAGGAACCACAAAGCCCTGTGTCTGAAGTGAAAAGGATAAGGGCCGTTTTTTCTTCCTGGTTCGGGCATAAAAGGGGATGAATCCCTTTGGGTTTGTCTTGGCTAACACGCTTGAGGAGGTTTTCTAAGCCGTTAATGTAAGTTCGGCTTTTTATGGTCATTGTTTGAAAACGTTGAAACTTGGCTGTGGCGACCATTTCCATAGCACGGGTGATTTTTTTCGTGTTTTCAACGTTGCGGATACGTTTTTTTAAATTACGCAGTTGGCCGGACATTTTATTAAAATTGCCCTTTAAATTTACGAATGGCGTCGGTTAATTTAGTTTTAAGTTCATCCGACAGTGCTTTCTTTTCTCGAATCCAATGTTCGACATCAGGGTAATTCTTCTCGACAAAAGCGTATAGCTTGGGTTCGAGGTCTTTTAATTTTGAAACAGGGATATCGTCCAGTAGCCCCTCGTTACAGGCAAAAATGATCATGACTTGCCGTTCGAAAGGGATCGGCTGAAGAATATCTTGCTTAAGAATCTCAACCATCCGCTCCCCTCGAGCAAGCTGATCTTGAGTTGCTTTGTCCAGATCCGTTGAAAGCTGGGCAAAAGCGACCAGTTCACGGTATTGGGCAAGGGATAGACGAAGCATGCCGGCAACTTGCTTCATAGCTTTTGTTTGTGCATTTCCTCCGACACGGGAAACAGACAATCCGACGTTGATTGCGGGTCTTACACCGGCATAAAAGAGGTCCGATTCCAAGTAGATTTGTCCGTCTGTGATTGAAATGACGTTTGTTGGTATATAAGCTGAAATATCTCCTAATTGTGTTTCTATAATGGGTAAGGCTGTAAGAGATCCTCCTCCTAAGTCATCTCGCAATTTTGCCGCACGTTCAAGCAATCTTGAATGAAGATAAAAAACATCGCCTGGGAAAGCTTCGCGCCCGGGGGGACGTTGAAGAAGCAAAGATAATTGACGGTAGGCGACAGCGTGTTTTGAAAGGTCGTCATACATCACAAGGGCATGTTTTTTGGAGTAAAGGTATTCTTCCCCGATGGCGCAGCCAGCATAAGGTGCAAGGAATTGGAGCGGTGCAGGATCTTCGGAAGACGCTGAAACAATCGTTGTATATTCCATCGCTCCGTTTTTTTCGAGGAGCTGGACAAGGGCGACAATACTTGAAAGTTTTTGACCAATGGCCACATAGATACAGTGAACCCCAGTTTCTTTTTGATTTAAAATCGTATCAACAAGAATAGCTGTTTTCCCGGTTTGGCGATCCCCGATGATAAGTTCCCGCTGTCCGCGTCCAATAGGGATCATCGAATCAATAGCTTTGATTCCCGTTTGAAGGGGTTCCTTCACCGGTTGGCGCTGAATAACGGAGGGAGGGATTGCTTCAACCGGACGGAATTTAGTCGCTGCGATAGGACCTTTTCCATCAAGAGGTTCGCCGATAGGTGAAATTACGCGGCCGCTTAAAGCCGGGCCCACTGGGACTTCCGCGATACGACCGGTCCGTTTAACTTCATCACCTTCCTTGATATTTCTGTCAGGTCCTAGGATAACGACGCCAACATTATTAGGCTCAAGGTTGAGGACAAGTCCGACCGTTTGATCGGGAAATAAAACAAGCTCTCCGGCCATCACTTCATCTAATCCATAGACACGGGCAATACCGTCTCCAACCTGCAAAACATATCCGACCGACTCCATTTGGAGTTTTGTGTCATATTTCTGGATTTCTTTTTGAATGGCCTGCGTCACTTCCTCTGGTTTTAACATATGAGTTCCAAACTCCTTTTTAGGATGCCATTAATCGCTGTCTAAGAATTCTAAACTGGTCCCGGTAGCTTGCGTCAATTTCAGTTCCATTGAAGCGAATTACGAGGCCACCGATCATCGAGGGGTCCACCTTTTTGATTAATCTGACCTCGGAGCGCGTAATTTTCTTTAAAACCGAATAGATTTTTTCTTCAAGAATTTTTTTGATGGATACAGCCGAAATAACAGAAACCTCTTGCACCCCCTGTTTTTTTTCATAAAGACGATGGTATTCTTTTTGGATATCGGAAATATGGGAAAATCTCTGTTTCCGGACAAGTACTTTCAAGAAGTGAAGGAACGTTGGGGTGATATTGCCCGACAAAGTTTTATCGAGGAAAGTTGTTTTTTCGGATTGAGAGACAATAGAGTTGAGCATGAGATGCATGACGGTTGGATTTGCGGCCAATAACTTAATGAAATGGGAAAAGTCTTTTTCAATCTTATCTGTTTCTTTTCGTTCTTCAGCGAGTTGGAACAACGCTCGGTTGTACCGATGAACAACATGGTATGGAATCATGTGTTTCGCTCAATTTCTTCGATGATCTTTAAGATTTTATCCTGATGTTTTTCTTCCGTCATTTCTTCGTTGATAATCTTTTCCGACACCCTAAGAGCCAAGTCGGCAATTTCGTGACGCAAAGCAATTCTGGCCTTTTCAATTTCAAGCTGGATATCCCCCTTTGTTTTTTCAAGACGTTCCTGAGACGCCTGCCTCGCGTTATTTTGGATTTCTCTGGCGATATGGTGGCCTTCCTCGATGGCTGCTTGAATTTTCGCCCGGCCCTCTTCCTCAATATTTTGAAGGTGAGATAAGTAGTCTTTTTTCAACGATTCGATTTCTTTTTTAGCATTTTCAATCCGAGAAAATTCTTCTTCGATCTTCGTTCTTCTTGCCTCCAATGAACTAAGAATTGGCTTCCAGGCAAAGCGCTTTAGAATCCAGAATACAACCAGGAAGGCAATAGTCTGAACGAGGACTTCACTTGGGATAATATTTGCTTTAAAAAATTCCATTGCGCCTTAGGAGTTAAATTTTTCCCATCAAGGAAAATCCAAAAACAAGAGCGTATAGTGTCAAAGCTTCGATAAGCGCACAACCCGCCATCATGTTGACTAAGATCTTTGTCGAAGCTTCGGGTTGTCTGGCTGTCGCATCCATAGCAGCTGCAACGGCCTTCCCGAGAGCGAAGGCGGAACCAAAAGCTGTGAGGGCCAATCCTAAAGGTAACGCAAAAGCTAATGCTGTATCTGGGCTCATTCTGAAACTCCTTTTTCTATAGGTGTTATAACAGTTAACGGTTTCTATATTACAACTTGTTTGAGGTCCTGAGAAGCATCAGTTTTAGATTCCTCATGATTCTCATGGGGTAAAACTAAAGATAAATAGACAGTGGATAACAACATAAACACGAAAGCTTGAACAAAACTAAAGATGATGGCCAGAAGATTAGCAAATATTTGAAAGAGAAAAGGCAGCCCTTTAAAAAAAACATTAAGCTCAGCAAATTTAAAAATAAGGCGGTCTTCGCTTGAAATATTTGCAAAAAGACGAAGGGATAAGCTAAAAGGAACAGCGAAAATCTCAAGAATAATATTAAGCGCTAGCATGAGGGGAATGAGGATTATTCCAAAAAGATTTTGAGGACTTCCGGCCATGTGTTTCAGATAATTAGCAATGCCTTGTTCCTGAATGCCAGTAATTTGAATGTAAATCATTGTAACCATAGCAACAGCAAAGGTTGTACTCCAAGCTGAGGTAGGGGATTTCATCAATGGGATAAGACCGCTTAAATTCATGAGAAGGATATAGAAAAAAATAGTACCTAGAAAAGGAATATGCCGACGGCCATGTTCACCGAGAATCCCGGTGACGAAGGCGTCAATGCTTGAAACTAGGATTTCAACGAAATTCTGAATGCTGCTTGGAATTTTTGTTTTTTGGCGTAAGGCTAAAAATGAAACAAGACAAATCAGGCATGCTGCTAGGCCTGCAAAAACAATATTTTCCCATTGATGTAAAAAATGGATCGCGGGATTTTCTGGGAATTTTTGATAAAGGAGTGTTATGAAGTTGGGGAGTTCATGAGCTGCGTGAGATGTTTCTTCTGCATGCTCTGTCATTTGTTGAGCAGCGTTCTGAAGCACTTGTTCCTTCCTATTGAAACGTTATCTTTGTTTTGTTGTGTTCATTTTCCGGATCAATCGATAAGCTTGGTAAGCTGATCCCGCTAAGCCCAAGCTCATCAAAATGGGGGTAAGAGCCGGAGGCAACTTTAGTTGATCAATCAATACGATGCTAATGAAATAACCCGCAATTGGGCCACTTACTAGAATCATGGGGATGGTCATGGCCAATCCGAGCATCCAAAGGAGACGAACAGTCTCTTCTTTCTTCTGATCTGGCACCAGGAACCTACAGATGAGCATTGCTATTTTAACTTTAAATATAGCAAGCAGTTACAAAAATGTTGATTCTGTATTATCGAGAAAGAGTATTTAGTTGTCAATTAGAAAAAGGCTGAGGTTAAGAAAATTCCATAGCAAGATGAACAATGCCCTCTGTGACACGTCTCAGGAAAGTCATGTCAAGGGTATCAATCGTATCGGAGGGGCGGTGGTAGTTCGGATTTCGGAAGAAGGAGGTATCTGTGACTAAAAGGGCTGGAAATCCTTCATCCCAAAAAGGGGAGTGATCGCTCAATCTTGTTTCGGGGAAAAGCCGTCCCTTAACGGGAACTGTCAAACATTCAACTTTAAGGCCAGCGGATTTTTTAAAAGCTTTTTCGGCTTTAGCAAGGAAATTTTTTGAATTCTCATCGCCAACGAGGGCGAGAAAATCTCCCACATCCGGATAAAAAGGACGGAGAGCAAGAGGTAATTTTTGGCTTCCTTTTTTCGACGACGTATAGCCGATCATTTCAAGAGATATCATCCCAAGGAGTTTTTGTTCTTTTTCCCTGAGGTATCGAGCGTAACTACTACTGCCGATCATTGAATATTCTTCCAAATTGAATGCAACGAATTCGATATTTTCTGTCAATTCATTTTCAGATAGTATTCTGGCGGTTTCAAGGAATGCGGCCACAGCGCTTGCATTATCGTCGGCACCGGGACTTTGCGGGACAGCATCAAAATGAGAGCCGATTAAAAGATAAGGCATTTGCCGATTTTTCCGTCGCGAACCGGCAATATTTTCAAAGAGATTTCCATCAAACGAAAATTCATGGCGTTCTATTTCATAACCGTAGGAGATGAGCTCGCTTTCAATGTAGCGTTGTATTGAAAGAAGAGAATCCAAATTTTCAAATGGATTCCTTGGATGAGAAATTATCCTAAGATGTCGGCCGAGATTATTTAAGTCTACTGTGTTTGCGAAGATGCGTTTACCCATCTTTTTTAGCATATTTTATCACACATTATAGTGGATACTTATTTGAAATTGCCGTTAATGCATTATGAAGGGAGCTCCATATGAAAAAAATATTTTTTCGGTCCTTCCTGATATTGGTAGTCCTTATTTGCGTTGTAATTCTAACGATCAATATCACTGTAAGTTCAATAATGGCAGATATATTGGGCGATAAGATGGGTGCTCGCGTTGGGATTGGTTCGGCCCAGGTTAATTTCATGGATTCCCAGATCACTTTTCATAATGTCAGCATTATGCATCCCAAAGGATTTGGCCGAGGGCATCTTTTAAAATTCTCGAAAGTATTTCTAGATTTACATCCGCAATCTTTAAAAAAGAAAATATGGCATTTCAGAAAAGTTGATGTTGACTGCCGAGAAATTCATGTCGTGCAATCCCCGGAAAGGAAGCAAAATTGGCTCGAGTTAGGGCCCTTTAAAAAAGATGATGATATCGAGCAGAATAATCGACTCACCAGGAGTGGATTGAAATCGTGGCCGATAAAAATTGACAGGTTCACGCTTAAATTATCTCAGGCTACGTATACGGATTTTTCAAGAGTAGTTCCATTAAAAAGGCAATACACTTTAGGTTCTGATAGGATGATTTATAAAGATCTCTCCAGCGTAAAGACAATGTTGAAAATATTGGGTTGGGAAGCCATTAGTGATATTCGGTTAATAGAACCTCCAGATGTTTTTGCGCTTATTTTAGGGAAAGTCGAAGCGAAACTTGGAAGTAGGGAAGAGACTCTAAAATATAAACTAAACGTTTAGATGTGATATTGCTGTTTGAAATTTATGTCAGTCATTCGATCAATTAATTGACAGTCGAATATGCCCCTCCTATAATGAGCCCGCTCTATTTAGAAAGAGTGCATCCTGGAATTGGTGCGGGCATAGCTTAATGGTAAAGTCCCAGCCTTCCAAGCTGGTCATGCGGGTTCGATTCCCGCTGCCCGCTCCATTGTGATATAACCCGTTTCTATGAAATAAGTTATGATTTATTGAATATAATTCTATCTACTCACCTTTGGGTTGCTAGGTCATTATATACATAGAGAATGACGTAACCCATTCATAATAAATAAGATATATAATATTAGATATACATACCCGTTAATTTAATAATTTTGTAAAGAAAAGCATTAGCCCTCACCTGTTATCATTTGCTGAAAAAAGCTTGACAGGACGGGATACCGAAGTATAATCCAACATTTACCTTACGAGAGGACTGTCTTATTTTGAAATTTCTTCAGCAAAGGAAACCAAAACAATTGCTGGAGTAGCTCAGTTGGTAGAGCGCGTCCTTGGTAAGGACGAGGTCGTGGGTTCAAACCCCATCTCCAGCTGGGTAAAAAATTAAACAGAGCAACTAATTTAAGGAGAAATAATTATGGGTAAGGAAAAATTCGAGAGGACAAAGCCACACGTAAACGTTGGAACGATTGGTCATGTGGATCATGGGAAAACGACCCTGACATCTGCAATCACAAAAGTTCTCGCCCAAAAAGGTATGGCAACAATTAAAGAGTACGCAGAAATTGCTAAGGGCGGAACAGTTCGTGACGAGTCGAAAATATTGACCATAGCTGTTTCGCACGTTGAGTATGAATCGGACAAGCGGCATTACGCCCATGTGGATTGTCCGGGGCACCACGATTATATTAAGAATATGATTACCGGTGCGGCCCAGATGGATGGAGCAATCCTCGTTGTTTCCGCGGTTGACGGTCCAATGCCCCAAACGCGCGAACATATTCTTCTTGCTCGTCAGGTTGGTGTTCCCTCAATCGTAGTTTTCCTTAATAAAGTTGATGCTGTTGATGATCCCGAACTTCTTGATCTTGTTGAGCTAGAAGTAAGGGACCTTCTTAAGAAATATGAATTTCCTGGCGATACGATTCCGATCGTTCGTGGTTCTGGGCTAAAAGCTTGTGAAAATCCAGCCGACGCTGCAGCTTCCCAGCCAATTCTAGATTTAGTGAAAGCATTGGATGAAAATATAGCAGAACCGAAGCGTGATATTGATAAACCCTTCTTGATGCCGGTTGAAGACGTTTTTTCAATTTCTGGTCGAGGAACTGTAGGAACCGGCCGTGTCGAACGTGGCCAGATCAAGATTGGAGCAGAAGTTGAAATAGTGGGTCTTCGTGATCAGTCGATGAAGACAACTGTGACTGGTATCGAAATGTTTAGGAAATTATTAGATGATGCGAGAGCAGGCGATAATGTTGGCATGCTCTTACGTGGTGTAGATAAAGATACCTTAGAGCGCGGAATGGTTATTTCGGCACCGGGTTCAGTTACGCCCCATAAGAAATTTAAGGCGCAGGTTTATATTTTAACAAAGGAAGAAGGTGGCAGACATACGCCATTCTTCAATGGTTACCGTCCTCAATTTTACTTCCGCACAACGGATGTGACGGGTGTAGTACAACTCCCACAGGGGACGGAGATGGTGATGCCGGGAGACAACGTCTCCATTGAGGCTGCGTTGATTACGCCTATTGCAATGGAGAAGGAACTTCGGTTTGCCATTCGCGAAGGCGGTAAGACGGTCGGCGCTGGAGTCGTGAGCGAGATTTTGGAATAAGTCATCTCCGAAAGCTCTCATCGTAGTCGGCGAAAACACATCTAATTGCAGGGGGTTTATTTTCGCCATAAGAGCTCCTGCAATTTGAAGGCCAATATTAAAAGCATTGCAATATTGAAGGGAATTTCTATCCCATTGCAGGCGTTTGTTGTCTAATGCCGCAATCTATGAGGAAATGAAATGATGGTTCGAAAGGACGGAGGCCTGTAGCTCCAACTGGCTAGAGCGGCGGTCTCCAAAACCGCATGTTGCAGGTTCAAATCCTGCCAGGCCTGGACTGATAAGATATGTTAACGAAAATTGGAAATTTTATATCAGAAACGAAACAGGAATTAAATAAAGTCACGTGGCCAAGCCGTAACGAATTATGGCAGGCAACCTTGGTTGTCATTGTGACGACATTTATCGTCGCTCTTTTTATAGGAGTTGCTGATTTTATTCTCTCGATGATTATGAGAATTGTTCTCAGGTAAAGTTTATGAGTAAAGCCAAGTGGTATGTTGTACACACACAGACAGGCGTTGAGGCGAAAGTTAAGGCAAGTCTTTTAAGTCGTGCCGAAACAGCAGGTCTGAAAGACTATATCCATCAGGTTCTTATTCCAACTGAGAAAATTAGCGAAGTTAAAGAGGGGAAAAAAAAGATTTCCGAGAGAAAATTTTTCCCGGGGTATGTTCTTGTACAAATGGAGATGACAGATGATAGCTGGTACCTCGTTAAAAATACTCCTGGGATTTCCGGTTTTGTAGGGTCAGGGAAAACGCCTATTCCGCTTTCTGAAATTGAAGTTGATCAAATCTTGCAGCAACAAGAGGAAAAGACCTCAAGACCAAAGCCAAAGGTGGAATTTGGAGCTGGCGAAAGCGTTCGAGTGAAAGAGGGTGCGTTTGCAAATTTTAACGGCACTATCGAAGAAGTTAACCCTGATCGGGGCAAGTTAAAAGTGATGGTAACAATTTTTGGCCGTTCAACGCCGGTTGAGCTTGAATATTGGCAAGTCGAAAAAGTTTAGAGGCATAAAAATAAAAAAATGGCAAAAGAACTCGTTACGCAAATTAAGTTGCAAGTGACAGGCGGACAAGCGAATCCAGCGCCTCCTGTAGGCCCCGCTCTTGGGCAGCATGGGGTTAATATTATGGAATTTTGTAAGCAGTTCAATGAGCGATCGAAAACAAAACAGGGGACAATTTTGCCGGTTGTCATTTCCGTTTATAAAGACCGTTCGTTCACATTTATTGTTAAATCCCCGCCTGTTTCGGCAGCTTTAAAGAAGGCAGCTGGATTAGCAAAGGCTTCACCGGAACCAGGAAAGCACAGTATCGGAAAAGTGACAAAAGAAGAAGTTCTTGAAATTGCTAAGCAAAAAATGTCGGATTTAAATACAACAAAAGTAGAAAGCGCTGTTCGAATTGTTGAAGGCACGGCCCGGAGCATGGGGATTGAAGTTGTTGAGGAGAAATAATTAATGCCTGCACCGAAAAGAAGTAAGAGATATCAAGAAAGAGCTAAGTTAGTAGACCGGAACAAACGGTACTCTCTTGATGATGCTGTTCAGATTATTAAGAAGATTAAGGATCAGAAATATGACGAAACGATTACCGTTAATTTCCAGTTAGGCATTGACACTGCTTCTGGTACGGAAACTGTAAGAGGGACAGTTAACTTGCCTCATGGGAGCGGAAAATCGATTCGTGTTGTTTGTTTGTGTAAAGGGGAAATAGCCAAGGAAGCTGAATTAGAAGGTGCAGATTTTATAGGAGCCGAGGATTTAGTCGAGAAGATTCAAGGGGGATGGCTTGATTTCGATGCGATTGTGGCTCATCCTGAAATGATGCGTGAAGTTAGCAAGTTGGGCCGCATCCTTGGGCCTAAAGGGCTTATGCCATCACCGAAAGCAGGAACAGTAACCCCCAATGTTGGCCGAGCTGTGAAGGAACTCAAAGCGGGCCGGATTGAGTTTAAAAGCGATAAAACGGGGGGAGTTCATGCTACATGCGGCAAATTGTCATTTTCGGAAGAGAAATTGCGGGAAAATGCTCGACGAATTGTGCAAGCTATTCGAGATGCTAAGCCAGCGACAGCAAAAGGTGACTATCTGGGGAAAATTACGATAGCCCCGTCCCAAGGGCCAGGAATACGTTTGGCCGTTAACACGTTGTAAGAGGTTTAAAATGCCATCGGAAATCAAAAAGATGATGTTGGAGGAATTGAGTCAAGAATTTGGAGAAAATCCGTATGTTTTTATTTCAATTTTTGACAAAATGAAAGTTTCTGAGTTATCGGATTTCCGGCAAAAAATAGCTAAAGTCGCAAAACGTTCATTTGTCGCCAAACACGCTTTTATTAAGAAGATATTTACCGAGAGAAATTTAGGCGATGTGGATAAGCTATTGAAGGGACCCGCAATGATTACCTTTGGGGATAAAGACCCACAGATTATTTCTAAAGAAATCGTTGATTACAATAAGGGAAATGACAAGCTCGCCCCAGCTGGCGTTATTTTTGAGAATAAGATTTATGACGTCAATTTTATTAAACGATTGGCAAAACTGCCGTCCCGCGAAGAATTATTGACTCAAGTTGTCGTTCGGATCAATTCCCCGATTTCGGGGTTTGTGATGGCGCTAGGTCAGTTAACTCGTGGGCTCGTGATCGCCATTAACGAAATTAAAAAGAAAAAAGAATCACAACCACAAACGGCATAATTCGGTAATAGGAGGAAGTATCATGTCGACGGAACAGGCGGCGGAAGTCGTCGAAACAAAAAACACAGAATCAAAAGAAACAAAGAAAGAGGGAATTGCCGTGTCTGAAAAGTTACAGGCTATCCTGAAATCTATCGAGGAACTTACAGTCCTTGAACTTGCGGATTTGGTCAAAGCTCTGGAAGAGAAATTTGGCGTAAGTGCTGCAGCTGCGGTAGCTGTTGCTGCTCCAGGTGCTGGTGTAGCGGCTGCTGGAGGTGGAGAGGCAGCTGAAGAGAAGACCAGTTTTACCGTGATTCTTGCAAATTCAGGTGCGAAGAAAATCCAAGTCATTAAGGAAATTCGTGCGCTGACGAATTTGGGACTAAAAGAAGCCAAAGACCTTGTGGAAGGCGCTCCTAAGACTGTTAAAGAGGATGCTACCAAGGAAGAGGCTGAAAAAATGAAGAAGGTTCTCGAAGAGCAGGGAGCGAAAGTCGAGATTAAGTAGAACCTCCTAACCTTGATTCTTGTGCGGGATATCCAGCAAGACTCAAGGAAGGTTGGGGCCTGGTTTTTTAAGAATCCTAAGAGTAGGAAAATCAGGGGCAAAGGCGAGATGACAATTTCTCGAATGAATGCTCCTGATTCTAATGAGCTAGAGAAAGGATCATTGGAGGCAAACTCTTTATGGTACTGACAACGGAACGCAAAAATTTCACAAAGATTCATGACACAATGCATTTGCCGAATCTCGTTGAGATTCAGGTCAAATCGTATCGTGATTTCTTGCAGTTAGACAGCGGGAAACGTACACGTAAATCTCAGGGTTTGGAGGCTACTTTTCAAAGTTGTTTCCCAATCGAGAGTTTTGACGGATCATGCAAACTCGAGTACGTAGGCTATTCTTTGGGGAAGCCGAAATATTCGATTGCGGAATGCCATAAGAGGGGAATGACCTATGCGGCGCCGCTGAAGGTAAAGCTCCGTTTAGTCAGAAAAGGTATAGCCAAAGAACAAGAAGTCTATATCGGCGAGTTACCCTTAATGACTGAAACTGGGACCTTCATTATAAATGGGGCCGAGCGAGTGGTTGTCAGCCAACTCCATCGTTCACCCGGGGTGTCCCTTGAAGAATCGTTACACCCAAGCGGTAAAAAAATCTTTAGTGTGAGAATTATCCCTTACCGCGGGGCATGGATTGAGTTTGAATCTGATATTAATGATGTTCTGTTTGCTTACATTGACCGTCGCCGTAAGATTTTAGCTACGACGCTGTTGCGTGCCCTCGGTTATTCCACTACCTGCGATATTTTGAAAGAACTTTATCCTATCGAGAAGATTAAAAACCTTGATAAAGCGACAACAAAAAAATTGGAGGGTGAATATCTTGCTGATGATGTGATCCATCCTGAAACAAAGGAGCCGATAGCTTTAGGGGGGACGAAACTTACAAAAGAAGTGTTAGATATTCTCCTGACCAACAAAGTCAATTCGTTAACGATTGTGAAGTGTTCAAAGGAAGATCTTTGTGTCTTTAATACGCTTGAGAGAGATCCTTATCGAAATTCTCAGGATGCGCAGGTAGCTATTTACCGCCGAATTCGCCCGGGCGATCCTCCAACAGAAGCAAGTGCCCAGGACTTGATTGATAAATTGTTTTTCGATGCTCAACGGTATGACTTGGGTGACGTTGGCCGCTTTATGTTAAACAGAAAGCTCGGATTGGAGCAAGTTAAGAAGGACACGACTCTATCGCGCGAAGATGTCATGAAGGTAATTCAAAAACTCCTCCATCTTAGGTCGGGTGAGATAAGAGTGGATGATATCGATCATTTAGGGAACCGGCGCGTTCGTTCTGTAGGGGAGCTTTTACAGAATCAGTTCCGCGTGGGGTTAGCACGAATGAAACGTTCTTGTCTCGAACGTATGTCCATTTATGATCTTGACGCCGCTATGCCGCACAATTTGATTAATCCCAAACTTATTTCTGCAGCAATTAAAGACTTTTTCGGTCGAAGCCAACTCTCACAATTTATGGACCAAACAAATCCACTTTCAGAATTGACTCACAAAAGACGTCTCTCGGCTCTTGGTCCGGGTGGATTGTCACGTGAGAGGGCGGGTTTTGAAGTTCGGGACGTTCATCCTTCTCATTACGGACGTATTTGTCCAATTGAGACTCCGGAAGGTCCGAACATTGGATTAATTGCGTCTTTAAGTACTTTTGCTCGGGTCAATCCGATTGGCTTTTTAGAAAGCCCATATCGGAAGGTTGAGAATGGCCGAGTGACCGACAAAATCGATTTTTTAACAGCCGATATAGAAGATAAATATGTAATTGCCCAGGCAAATGCGCCGGTCGATAGCAAAGGTCGTTTTTTACACGACTCTATTTCGTGTCGTTTCCGAGGCGATTTTCCGAAGAAGAAACCCGAAGAAATAGATTATATGGACGTTTCGCCGCGTCAGCTGGTGAGCGTAGCCGCTTCACTGATCCCGTTCTTGGAACATGACGACGCAAACCGTGCGCTTATGGGATCCAATATGCAAAGACAAGCTGTTCCGCTTCTCATTACTCATTCACCTTTAGTTGGGACTGGGATGGAAAGCCATGTCGCGAAGGATTCCGGGGCAACCATTGTTTCCAAAGCAAGGGGGACAGTCAAATCTGTTTCTGCTAATGAGATCGTGGTGGATGACTTTGTTTATAAACTGAAAAAATTTGAAAGGTCAAATGCGGGCACTTGTATTAATCAAAGACCGCTTGTTACGGTGGGACAGAAAATAAAACGTGGTGATGTCATCGCAGATGGCGCTGCGACAGAAGAGGGAGAGCTTGCTCTCGGGGATAATGTTCTTGTGGCGTTCTTGCCGTGGCGTGGCTACAACTTCGAAGATGCCATCATTATCAGTGAACGATTGTGCAAAGAAGATGTTTACACGTCTCTCCATGTTGAAGAGTTTGAATGTGAGGCGCGCGACACTAAATTGGGGAATGAAGAAATTACGCGAGATATTCCCAATGTGAGCGAAGAAGCGCTTAAAGACTTGGATGGTGAGGGGGTTATTCGAATCGGGGCGGAGGTTGGCCCTGGTGATATTTTAGTTGGTAAGATTACGCCAAAGTCTGAAACAGAGCTCTCTCCGGAGGAAAAACTTTTAAGGGCGATCTTTGGTGAAAAGGCAGGTGACGTTCGTGATGCATCATTAACGGTTCCTCCCGGCGTGGAAGGAATTGTCGTTGACGTCAAAGTTTTTGAGAGAAAAGAATCTCGCGCTAAAACTCGTGAAGAGCGCCGGCAGGAAAACAAAGATATTGAAGAAATTAAAGTGCAGTATCAGGAAAGGATCGATGCTCTCAAGAAAGAGCGGCTCAATAAGATTTCTTCTATGATTATCGGCAAGAGATTGTCCGAGGATTTGGTCGATGACATTTTAGGAGAACTCTTAATTAAAGCAGGGCGCGTCGTGGAAAAGAGTGATCTTAAAAAACTTGAGAATTGTGATTGGGAATCCATTCGAATTGATGATGACCCAGAGTTAGAAGAAAGCATTCGTAAAATCGCCAACGTCTGGGGAGATGAAATTGATGAGCTGATTGGCGAGAGAGCTCGGGAAATTGACCGTGTCAAAAAAGGAGATGAGCTTCCGCCGGGCGTGATTAAGCGGGTGGTGGTTTATGTTTGCTCCAAAAGAAAAGTTTCTGTCGGAGACAAGATGGCTGGACGGCACGGGAACAAGGGAGTTATTGCCAAAATTTTGCCTGAAGAAGATATGCCCTATTTGCCGGATGGAACTCCCGTTGAAATTATCCTCAATCCATTGGGTGTGCCTTCGCGTATGAACGTTGGGCAAATTCTCGAAACGCATCTTGGTTGGGCGGCCAAAGTTTTAGGGATCAAAATGATGACGCCTGTCTTTAGCGGTGCCACAGAAAATGAAATCAAGAGTATGTTGAAGGAAGCCAAATTACCTACAGATGGGAAAACCATCCTTCATGACGGGCGCACTGGGGAACCTTTTGATGAACAAGTGACCGTTGGTTATATCTACATGATGAAGCTTGCTCATTTAGCGGATGACAAGATTCATGCGCGTTCCATAGGCCCTTACTCATTAGTTACGCAGCAGCCGCTTGGGGGTAAGGCTCAATTTGGCGGCCAGCGTTTTGGGGAAATGGAAGTATGGGCGCTTGAAGCGTACGGCGCTGCTTTCACCCTTCAAGAGCTTCTGACAGTTAAAAGTGATGATGTGGTTGGGAGAACACGCGTTTATGAAGCAATTGTTAAAGGGGAGCCGGCATTGCATGCAGGAACGCCAGAATCCTTCAACGTTTTGGTCAAAGAATTACAATCACTGGGGTTAGATATTATCCCTGAGAAAGCGCAGCTTTTTGGAGATATTAGCGAAAAGGCGGACAGCAAAAAAGATGAAGAGCGCAAACAGAAGGCTAAGGAGAAACTAAAAGTATGAACTACGATATCAATACTTTTGATTCAGTCTCGATCCGCATTGCCTCACCGGATGTGATTCGGAAGTGGTCACATGGGGAAGTGAAGAAGCCGGAAACAATTAATTACCGAACGTTGAAACCGGAAAAGGACGGACTTTTCTGCGAAAGGATTTTTGGCCCGACCCGCGACTGGGAATGTAATTGCGGAAAGTATAAACGGATTAAGCATAAAGGGATTGTTTGTGACCGTTGTGGTGTCGAAGTTACCCAATCCAAGGTCCGCCGTGAGCGGATGGGGCACATTGAGCTTGTCACGCCCGTTTCCCACATATGGTTTTTTAAGACCATGCCTTCAAGAATCGGGAATTTGCTTGATTTGAGCGTGCGTGCTCTCGAAAAGGTACTTTATTATGAAGAATATATTGTCATCGATCCTCAAGAGACACCCTTAAAGAAGAGACAGCTTTTGACGGAAGAGGAGTTTCATAAAGCGCAAGAGCAGTACGGCGCAACAAGCTTTGTTGCTAAAATGGGAGCCGAAGCTATTCGAGAACTTCTCCAGGAACTCGATTTGGGAAAGCTTGTTCAAAAATATCAGCGCCAGGTTAAAGTTTCTAAATCAAAACAAGCTCGTGCCAGAGCCATCAAGATTTTGAAAATTGTCGATGCCTTCAAAAAATCAGGAAATAATCCTGAATGGATGATTTTGGATGTTGTTCCTGTTATTCCGCCGGATCTTCGTCCTTTGGTTGCATTGGATGGCGGAAGATTTGCGACAAGCGATCTCAATGATCTTTATCGGCGTGTTATTAATCGGAATAATCGGTTAAAGAAATTACTGGAACTTAAAGCGCCCGATGTCATTATTCGCAACGAAAAACGTATGTTGCAAGAGGCTGTGGATGCTTTGTTCGATAATGGGCGTCATGGGAGACCCGTCCTGGGTGCTGGGAACCGGCCTTTGAAATCATTAAGTGACATGCTGAAAGGTAAACAAGGCCGGTTTCGTCAAAATCTTTTAGGGAAGCGCGTTGATTATTCTGGCCGCTCCGTTATCGTTATCGGCCCAGAGCTAAAGCTTCATCAATGCGGTCTTCCGAAGAAGATGGCGCTTGAACTTTTTGAACCGTTCATTATTCGAAAGCTTAAAGAACGAGGGCATGTGCATACGATTCGTTCTGCCAAAAAGATGGTGGAGCGTGTGAAGCCCGAGGTTTGGGACATTCTTGAAGAAGTCATCAATGAACATCCCGTCCTCTTGAATCGTGCACCAACCCTTCACCGTTTAGGGATTCAGGCTTTTGAACCCGTTCTTATTGAAGGGAAAGCTATTCGAATTCATCCCTTGGTTTGTACAGCTTTTAATGCAGATTTTGACGGTGATCAAATGGCTGTTCACGTTCCGCTTTCAATGGAAGCACAAATGGAAGCCAGGGTTTTGATGTTATCTTCAAACAATATTTTTTCTCCGGCCAGTGGGCAACCTATTGCGACGCCGTCACAGGATATTGTATTAGGGGTTTATTATTTGACGAAAGCCAAAGAAGGAGCCAAAGGGGAAGGAACTGTTTTTGCCAGCACCGAAGAAGCCATCTTGGCGTTTCAGGATAATGAAGTTCATAAGCATGCCAAGATTAAACTTAGGCTCCAGGACGGGAAGATTATTGATACAACGATGGGACGAATTCTTTTTAACGAGATCTTGCCCAAAGGGTATCGTTTTGTGGATGAATTGATCACAAAAGGAAAACTTTCGAAAATTATTGCAGATTGCTACCAATCCTTTGGGCATTCTGAAGTCATTCAATTATTAGATCGCTTGAAATCCGCAGGATTTGAAGAGGCAACGAGTGCGGGAATTTCAATCGGGATTGATGATATTCAAATTCCGGACAATAAAGAAGAACTTCTTGATGAGGCCCGCCAACAAGTTAAAACGATTGAAGGGCAATATAAGAACGGGTTGATTACAGAAGGGGAACGTTATAACAAGGTTATCGATATCTGGACGCATATTACAGATCGTGTTTCTGACAGTATGTTCAGTAATCTAGCCCTGTTTAACCCTGTTTTTATGATGGCTGATTCCGGAGCTCGCGGTTCGAAACAGCAAATCCGCCAGCTGGCAGGGATGCGTGGTTTGATGGCGAAACCCTCGGGTGAGATTATTGAGAGCCCAATTACTGCAAATTTCCGTGAAGGGTTGACAGTACTCGAATACTTTATTTCGACACACGGTGCGCGTAAAGGATTGGCCGACACGGCGTTGAAGACAGCTGATTCAGGATATCTTACACGGCGACTTGTGGACGTTGCGCAAGACGTGATCATTACAGAAGATGATTGCAATACCCTGAATGGTATCTTTGTGGAGCCTGTCTACGAGGGTGAGGAAATTATTGTTTCATTAAAAGACAGGATTATGGGCCGTGTGGCACTTGATAACGTTGTTGATGTTGTGACGGATCAATTGATTGTGAAAAGCGGAGATGTCATTAATGAAGTCATTGCTGATAAGTTAGAAGAAGTGGGAATCGAAAAGATTCGAATTCGTTCTGTACTAACATGTCAGGCAAGCCGAGGTGTTTGCGCTAAATGCTATGGTGTGGATTTGGCGCACGGCCGATTGGTTGAGTTAGGGACAGCTGTGGGCGTCATTGCGGCCCAGTCTATCGGAGAGCCTGGGACTCAGCTTACGATGCGTACTTTCCATATCGGTGGTACGGCTTTTCGTGTTGTAGAACAATCTTACTTTCGAGCAAGGAATAATGGAAGCCTTCGCTACCACAATTTAAAAACGGTTGTAACAAAAACAGGGGAAATTGTTGTTTTGAACCGTAACGGGCAATTAACCATTCACGGTCCATCCGGCCGTGAGTTGGAACGCTATACCATCCCTACCGGAGCCATTGTAAGTTACAAAGAAGAAGAGGAAGTCAAAAAAGACGAGATCTTTGTGAAATGGGATCCTTATACAGTTCCGATTTTAACCGAAGTGTCAGGGAAAGTCCGTTATGAAGATATCAAAGCTGGCGTGACCATGAATGAAGAAATGGATGCGACAACCGGAATGGTCGAACGAGTGATTATGGAACATCGCGAGGATCTTCATCCGCAACTTTTGATAACTGGGAAAAGCGATGAAATTATCGCTTTTTACCCAATTCCCACAGCGGCTCATATCGTTGTCAAAGACGGTGATGAGGTTACCGCAGGAACACTCATTGCGAAAACGCCGCGAAAAATTGCGAAAACGCGTGATATTACGGGCGGCCTCCCACGTGTGGCTGAGCTTTTTGAGGCGCGTAAACCAAAAAATCCGGCCGTGATCGCGGAAATTGACGGGATTGTCGAAATCGGAGAAGTTGTTAAAGGACAAAGGAAAATTATTGTTAAGAGCACAGGTGGCATGACTAAAGAATATTTGGTCCCCCACGGGAAGCATTTGAATGTTTATAAAGGAGATAAAGTTATTGCGGGCGAGCAGTTGGTTGATGGTCCCGTTGTACCTCAGGATATTCTAAGGGTTTCAGGAGAAAGAAGCTTGCAGGAGTATTTAGTAAGTGAGGTCCAAGAAGTCTATCGGTTACAAGGCGTTCGTGTTAATGACAAGCATGTAGAAGTCATTGTGCGACAGATGCTTCGCAAAGTGCGTATTGAAGATCCCGGGGATACCGATTTTCTTGTGGGTTCCCACATCGATAGATCACGATTTTCGGAAGAGAACGACAAAATGGTCAAAAAAAGTAAACAGCCAGCGAAGGCAACCCCGATACTCTTGGGGATTACCAAAGCTTCGTTAACAACAGACAGCTTTATCTCCGCGGCGAGTTTTCAGGAAACGACAAGGGTGCTTACCGAAGCGAGTTCAGCAGGAAAACGCGATGATCTCCGTGGCTTAAAAGAAAATGTCATTATGGGACATTTGATTCCTGCCGGGACGGGTTTTAATGATCACCAGAGAATCGAGCTTGTCAAGGCAGTTGGGGACATATTACCGGATGGTGATCAAGCTGCCAAAGATAGCGAAGAAGAGCAAGCGACAAATAAAACGGAGAACGCATAATGGCTCCAACGATTAATCAGTTAATTCGTCACGGAAGACAGAAATTCAAAAGGAAAACGAAGTCTCCGGCTTTACATGGCGCTCCTTTCCGTCGCGGGGTTTGTATGATTGTTAGAACGCAAACGCCGAAGAAGCCGAACTCAGCACTTAGAAAGATTGCCCGTGTTCGGTTATCTAATGGCGAAGAAGTGACTGCTTATATCCCAGGAGTCGGTCATAACTTACAGGAGCACTCCATTGTATTAGTCCGAGGGGGTCGTGTAAAAGATTTACCAGGCGTCCGCTATCATATTGTCCGTGGGAAACTTGATACGGGCGGTGTGCAGGACAGAAAAAAATCGCGTTCGAAATATGGAAGCAAGGTACCTAAGAAATAGCAAGGGAAAAAAGGAATTAAGATGAGACGTCGAAGAGCGAAAAAAAGATATAGCCCGCCGGATCCAATTTACGGCGATGCTTTGGTAGCAAAACTAATCAATATCGTTATGGAACGGGGAAAAAAATCATTGGCACAAAGAATTGTTTACGGGTCGTTAGATATTTTAAAGGAGAAAACGGGGAAAGAGCCTTTGGATGTTTTTAAGAAAGCTATTGATAATGTCCGACCGCTTCTGGAAACAAAGTCCAGAAGGGTAGGGGGTGCGACTTACCAGGTTCCTATCAACGTAAGACCAGATCGGGGCAATACCTTAGCACTTAGATGGCTGAAGACTTATTCTAAGCAGCGCAAAGGTAAACCGATGCGTGAAAAATTAGCAACGGAACTTTTGGATGCCTATAACAAAACAGGCGCTACTTATAAAAAAAGGGAAGATACTCATAAGATGGCAGAGTCGAACCGTGCTTTTGCGCATTATCGGTGGTAAAGAAGGAAAACAAGAAGAAGGAATATAGGGGAAAGGTTTATGGCGGAAGATAAAGAAAAAATACATTATCCTGTGGAAAGAATTAGAAACATCGGAATAGCTGCCCACATCGATGCGGGGAAAACAACCACGACGGAACGTATTCTTTACTATACAGGGCGCACTTACAAGATTGGGGAAGTCCATGATGGAACAGCAGTTATGGACTGGATGGAGCAGGAGCAGGAGCGGGGAATTACCATTACTTCTGCGGCAACGACGTGTTTTTGGAAAGATTGCCGGATTAATATTATTGATACGCCTGGGCATGTTGATTTTACGATCGAAGTTGAAAGATCACTTCGTGTTTTAGATGGTTGCGTTGCAGTCTTCGGTGCGGTTGAAGGGGTTGAGCCTCAATCAGAAACAGTTTGGCGGCAGGCTGATAGATATCATGTCCCGAGGATTGCATTTATTAATAAAATGGATCGTACAGGTGCAGAGTTTGAAAGAAATATTCAGCAGATGATTGATCAGTTAGGGGCTCATCCGGTTGCGATTCAGATTCCGATAGGGCGCGAGGAGAATTTCAAGGGTGTTATCGATCTCGTCGAGATGAAGGCTTACATCTTTGATGATGAGAGCTTAGGAGCAAAATTTGAAACGGTTGAAATTCCCGATGAATATAAGGAGCAGGCGAAAAAGTTACGCGAGTTCATGATTGAAAAAGTGGCTGAGTATGATGACGACGCTATGCACAAATATATCGAAGGGCAACCGTTAACAATTGAAGAAGTAAAGAGGGCTATTCGAAAAGGCACCATTGCGATTAAGATTACGCCGGTGATTGTAGGGTCGGCTTTAAAGAATAAAGGTGTCCAGCAGCTTTTGGATGCTGTTGTCGATTATTTGCCGTGCCCAAATGAACTGCCTCCCATTAAGGGAATCAACCCAGAGCATGATACAGAAATTGAGAGACATCCAACGGAAGAGGAGCCTTTGACTTGTTTTGCTTTCAAGATTGCCAATGATAAATTTGTCGGGAATTTGTGTTTTATACGTATTTATTCTGGTGTGTTGTCTTCGAGTTCTTATGTCTACAACCCAAGAACTCAGAAGAATGAGCGCATTGGTCGTTTACTTCTCATGCATGCAAATAAACGGGAAGAAATTAGTGAAGCGGGCGCAGGGAATATTGTTGCAGCCGTAGGTTTAAAGGATGTGAAGACGGGAGATTCTATTTGTGATGAGAATCACCCAATTGTTTTGGAATCACTTTTTGTTCCAGAGCCGGTTATTTGGATGGCGGTTGAACCTAAAACCAAAGCTGATCGCGATAAGATGTCTGATTCATTGCAGCGGTTGATGGCAGAAGACCCAACTTTTAATGTGAGAACTGACCAAGAGACGGTTCAGACACTCATCGGTGGGATGGGAGAACTTCATCTTGACATTAAAATTGATATTATGCGGCGTGAGCATAATGTTCAAGTCAACGTGGGGAAACCACAGGTAGCTTATAAGGAAACCATTACAGTTAAAGCAGAAGGTGAAGGAAAATTTATTAAACAAACTGGTGGACGTGGACAATACGGGCATTGTTACTTAAAGATAGAACCTCTTGAAAGAGGTAAAGGGCATGAGTTTGTGAATGAAATTGTGGGGGGTGCGATTCCCCGAGAATATGTTCCCGCAGTTGAAGATGGTGTTAATGAAGCTTGTATGAATGGTGTTTTAGCGGGATATCCTGTAACGGATGTCAAAACAATAGTTTATGATGGAAGTTTTCATGACGTCGACTCGTCAGAGATTGCATTTAAAATGGCAGGGATTCTTGGTTTCAAGGAAGCCTTTCGAAGGGCTAAACCCACCTTATTGGAACCGATTATGTTAATAGAAGTTGTGGTTCCTGAGGAATATATGGGAGATGTGATCGGAGATTTGAATTCCCGTCGTTGTATTATTCAAACGATGGAAAATAGGGGGCATTTAAAAGTCATTCGTGGTCTAGTGCCGCTTGCAGAAATGTTCGGTTATGCAACGGCCGTTCGTTCATTGTCGCAGGGAAGAGCAAACTATTCGATGGAGCCTCATAGCTATGCAGAGGTGCCGAAACAGATCGCTGAGAAGGTCATCGGGGATCAAGCGGTTGGGAAGTCTTAAGCGGAGATAGGTAGGGATTATGGCAACGAAAGAAAAGATTCGGATTAAATTGAGGGCTTATGATCACAGGATTCTTGATCAATCGGTTCAAGAGATTGTCGCGACTGCGAAAAGAACGGGTTCGCAAGTGATAGGACCAATTCCTCTTCCAACCCATATTTGGAAGACGACGGTGTTACGAGGTCCGACCATTGATAAAAAGGCCCGTGATCAGTTCGAAATGCGAACTCATAAAAGGCTGATTGATATCCAAGAGCCGACTTCTAGGACGGTGGATGCATTGATGAAATTAGATCTGCCAGCTGGCGTGGATGTTGAAATTAAGCTTTAACGAGTGTTGAAAATAAAGATTGTATGAGTTGAGATTTTCTATAGACTTTAGTTTTTTTATACCAAGGTGAAATGAAATGATCGGTTTATTGGGAAGAAAATTAGGAATGTCACAAGTTTTTGAAGAGGATGGGAAGCAGGTTCCCGTAACAGTGGTTGAAGTGGGCCCGTGTTATGTGACGGCTCTACGGACAAAGGGAGAACATGGCTACACAGCTGTTCAAATGGGTTTTGGCGATACTAAAGAAAAAACCTTAACTAAACCGGTAAGGGAATATTTGAAAAAGGTGAAATCCCCCAATATCCGGTTCATTCATGAGATTAGAACCGAACAAGTCGAAGGCTTGGAAATTGGCCACCAACTTAAAGTCTCGAACTTTCAAACGGGAGATTATGTTGATGTGGAAGGGACCTCGATCGGGAAAGGGTTCCAAGGTGTTGTGAAGCGGCATCATTTTAAAGGAAGCGCAAGTAAAAGTCATGGTTCGATGCATGGGCGCGTTCCCGGCTCGATCGGACAATCGTCTTTTCCATCTCGTGTTTTAAAAGGAATGCGAGCGGCCGGACATATGGGGAACGAAAAGGTAACTGTGCAAAATCTGAAAGTTTTGAAGGTTGATGAAGAACAGAATCTCATGGCGATTAAAGGAGCTGTCCCGGGGACGGAAGGGGCATTTCTAATTATCCGCATGGCTCTTAAGAGGGGTGATAAATCCCGCAAGTGGAAAGTCCCAAGTTCTTCTCAAGGTTCTTCTGGGGAATCGGCTAAAGCTGGAGAAGCGAAAGAAACGAAGGCCGAAGCGGAGGACCAAAATCCCGAAGAAACAAAATCGTAGGGAAAACAAGGCGCAGCAAAAGATAGCTGCAAGAACGAGATAAGTTTTGTCAGAAATAATGGCAGGATGATAAAGGAAATGAAGGGATGAAAGCACCGCTTTATACAAGAGAAGGTAAGAAAAAGGGAGAGATTGTTCTGAATCCCGAGATTTATGCCAACCGGGTTAATCACCGGCTTTTGGAATTGGTTCAAGCTGCCTATGCTGCGAACCTTAGACGAGGCACCGCTTCAACGAAGACTAGAAAAGAAGTGCGTGGTGGCGGGCGGAAACCCTGGAGACAAAAGGGGACAGGAAGAGCCAGACATAGCTCGATCCGTTCACCAATATGGAAAGGTGGCGGGGTTGTCTTTGGACCGCATCCAAGAAGTTATGTGGTTAATTTACCACAATCCATGAAGAAAGAGGCTCTGATATCAGCCCTAAGTCTTCGAGGTGAACAGAAGAATCTTTTTTTGATTGAAAGCGTAAAATTGGAAACACCAAAGACAAGAGAATGGGCGGATGTTGTAAAGGCTTTACCGATTCAGGGTAAGCGTTTCTTGTATGTTGCGAAGGATATTGAGCCCAACTTAAGGCGTGCAAGTCAGAATATGCAACGGATTGCTAAAGTACAAAAAGTTTCGGATTTGAATGCTTATCATGTTTTGCACCACGAAAAAATTGTGATTGAGCAAGACGCCATTTCTGAAATCGATAACCGTTTAGCCAAGGGGAAATAAGGGATTATGAAGTTAAGTCTTTATGATGTTATTCAAGAACCCGTGATCACAGAAAAGATTACACGGGAATCTGCGAAAGACGGGAAATACGCTTTTTCTGTTCACCCTAAAGCGAATAAAAAGCAAATTAAGGCTGCAGTCGAAAAAATATTTAACGTCCACGTTACGAAGGTTAATACCCTGAATCAAGGTGGGAAATGGCGGCGTGTTCGGTGGCAACCTGGGAAAACAGCGGATTGGAAGAAAGCCTTAGTCACAATCAAAAAGGGTGAAAAGATTGATATCACAAGTTAGGGGCTAAGATAATGGGATTAATCAAATTCAAACCGACAACACCGACAAGGCGTTTTGGAAATGTTGCGGATTTTGTCGAAATTACCGCTGACAAACCTTATAAACCATTGACGGTAATACGTAAGCGGACGGCTGGACGCAACAACCACGGTCGTGTGACCAGTAGAGGACGCGGAGGCGGTCATAAAAGGCGCATTAGGCTTGTTGATTTTAGGCGAAATCGTTACAACATGCCTGCAATGGTACTTACTGTCGAATATGATCCCAACCGTAGCGCGAGGATTGCTTTGATACGATACGAAGATGGAACGAAGAATTATATTTTATGTCCTGATGGATTAAGGACAGGTGAAACTGTGATGAGTGGTGAAAGTGCAGAGGTTAAAGTTGGGAACCATATACCTTTAAAGGTTATCCCGGAGGGGACCCCCATTCATAATATCGAGTTGCAACCTGGTTTGGGAGGAAAGCTTGTTCGCTCTGCGGGTGGAGTTGCACAAATTCTTTCTAAGGAAGATAAATTTGCTCATATTAAGCTGCCTTCTGGAGAAGTGAGGATGATTGATTTAAGAGGTTACGCAACGGTAGGTCAATGTTCCAATATCGAACATGAAAATCTTATTTTGGGCAAGGCGGGGCGTAGCCGATGGCTGGGTATTAGGCCAATCACAAGGGGAGTAGCACAGAACCCGGTGGACCATCCTCTCGGTGGTGGAGAGGGTAAGTCCAAGGGAGGGAATCATCCGCAAAGTCCGTGGGGCCAAAAGTCAAAAGGGTTAAAAACAAGAAAACTTAATAAAAGTACAAATCGTTATATTGTAAAGGATAGAAGAAAATGAGCAGGTCTGCCAAAAAAGGTGTTTTTGTCGACGAAAAATTGTTAAAAAAAGCGAAAACGGCTCAAGAAAAAAGAGACCGGAGGCCCATTAAAACGTGGTCTAGGCGTTCAACAATTACGCCAGAGTTTGTGGGGTTAACGTTTGCCGTTCACAATGGCAAAACGTTCAATAATGTTTTTGTGACGGAAGATCTGGTTGGACATCACTTAGGAGAGTTTTCGCCTACAAGAATATTTAGAAAACATAGCGCTGCTCAAGATAAAGCGAAGGCTATGGCCGTGGGAGCTAAGACGTAAGGCAGAAAGATGAAAAAAGAAAAATCGAAATCACAGGATGCTAGTGTTGCGACTTCGTTAACGGCTAGGGCTATTGCGCGGTACCTTAAAATTTCACCGCGTAAGGTGAGAGTTGTGATTAATGAAATTCGCCATAAACCGGTGAATCAAGCCCTTCATATTTTGTATTCTGCGAAGAGGAAAGCAGCCAGGATGGCAGAGAAGCATCTTCGAAGTGCAATGGCGAATGCCAAGGTCTTGGGCATGGATGAAAAGCGTCTTTATGTTTCTAAAATATTTGCTGATGGCGGACCTACAATGAAACGTTTCATGTCTCGTTCGATGGGGCGTGCAGACAGGATTTTAAAGAGGTCGACTCATCTGACCATCGAACTTAAAGAGGGGCAAAAAAAGGGAGAACCTGATTTGCCTAATGTAAACGAAAAACGCGAGAAACCCCCAAAAGCGGTAAAGCCAAAATACGGGACAAGAAAAAAAGCAGCCGCTGGGTCCGGCGCATAATTAGGAGGAAGCCTTGGGACAAAAAGCGCATCCATACGGATTAAGATTAGGATATATCAAGCCATGGAAGGCTCGATGGTTTTCAAACAAGATGTATGAATATTTACACGAAGACTTGAAAATCAGAGATTACCTAAAGGAAAAATTGGCTTATGCAGGGATTTCGAATATTGAAATCGAGCGTTCGAGTGGCCGTGTGAGAGTTCGTATTTTTACGGCGAGACCCGGAGTTATTATCGGACGAAGAGGTCAGGAAATCGATAAAATCAAAGAGGAACTTGCAGACCTCACAAAAAACGAACTTTTTGTTGATATCAAGGAGGTTAAATCACCTCAAACGGATGCTCAATTGGTTGCCGAAAACGTTGCGATGCAGCTTGAGAAACGTATCGGCTTTCGTCGCGCAATGAAGAAAACACTGCAAATGGCTATGGCTCGAGGGGCGCTGGGAATTAAAATTAAATGCAAGGGCCGTTTAGGCGGGGCAGAAATTGCGCGAACAGAAAAATACCATCAGGGAAAAGTTCCCTTAAGTACTTTTCGCGCTGACATTGATTATGGTTTTGCGACGGCTTTTACGACCTACGGGACAATCGGAGTGAAAGTGTGGATTTATAAAGGGGATGTTTTGGTTAAGAAACACGAGGCTGAAAGGAAACGCGAGTTTGAAGAAGCACAGAGAGAGAAAGATAAAGCCGAAGGAGTGACCGCAAATAGCGGGAAAAAAGGCAAGAAAACCCGAAGTGCTCAACAAGAAACAACGGGAGTCCAAGAAGAAACAAAAACGGCGGTTGAAGTTCAAGAAGTAAAACCTGAAGAAACAGAAAGCGAAAAGGTTGTTGAAGTTCAAGAAGTGAAACCTGAAGAAGAAAGCGAAAAGAACGAGCAGGGCGAAGGATCGGTTTCATAAGAATGGGATTAAGGGAATAACGTTATGCCGATGATGCCAAAAAGAGTCAAATTTAGGAAGCAGCACCGCGGTTGGATGAGCGGAGTTGCAACGCGAGGGAATGAACTCGCCTTCGGGGATTATGGGTTAAAATCGCTCGATTGTGGATGGCTCACAGCTATTCAATTGGAAGCTGCCCGCGTTGCTTTAACTCGTCACGTTAAGCGCGGAGGAAAAATTTGGCTTAGAATTTTTCCGGATAAGGCGTATAGCAAGAAGCCCGCTGAAACCCGTATGGGGAAAGGCAAAGGTGCGCCGGAGTATTATGTAGCTGTTGTAAAGCCGGGAAGAATCATTTTTGAAATGGGTGGAATTCCAGAAATTATGGCAAAATCAGCGATGAGACTTTGTTCGCATAAGTTGCCTTTCCGAACAAAGTTTGTCAAGCGGGTTGGAGCTTAAAGAATATGCTAAAGATCGAAGAACTTCGTCACTTAAGTGTCGATGAGCTTAAAGACAAAGCGGATAAAATGAAAAAAGATTTGATGCAGTTCCGGTTTCAGCAGAAAACTGGAAAATTAGAGCGTCAATCGGCACTTCGTGAAACGCGCAAGGACATTGCTCGGATACTAACAGTGATGAATGAAAAATATCAAACAGATGAGGTTAAAAAGTGAACACAGAAACTGCAGTCCGAAAAGGTCGCACGCGAGAAGGGTTTGTGGTCAGCGACAAACGTGACAAGACCATTTCTGTAGAAGTAACTCGACTTATGCAGCACCCCCAGTTTAAGAAAGTGATTCGTCGAAAGATCAAATATGCGGTGCATGACGAAAAAAATGAAGCCAAGCTGGGAGATAAAGTTCAAATTGTCGAAACAAGACCTCTGTCAAAGACAAAAAGATGGAGGTTAGTGAAGGTGCTAACGAAATGATTCAGATGCGCAGTATTATGGAGATAGCGGATAATAGTGGCGCCAAAAGAGCGGCTGTTATTGGTGTGCTTGGGCGACACGGGAAACGCATTGCTGAGGTCGGCGATATTGTTACGGCTTCGATCAAGGAGGCAATTCCTGAAGGTGGAGTCAAAAAGGGCGACGTTGTTAAAGCGGTGGTTGTAAGGACCCGCTCTCCCATTCGTAGGAAAGATGGCTCGATGGTGAAGTTCTCTTCCAATGCTATTGTTTTGATTGATAACCAGAAGAACCCTCGAGGGACGCGAATTTTCGGGCCCGTTGCCAGGGAACTGCGGGACAAGGCATTTATTAAGATTCTTTCATTAGCACCTGAGGTGGTTTAACGTGAAAATGCGGATTAAAAAAGGCGACCAAGTTGTGGTTATTTCGGGTAAAGACCGTGGGAAAAGAGGTCGCGTGATGAAAGTGTACCCGAAATCAAACGAAGTTCTGATCGAGAAGATTAATTATCGGACAGTTTATCTTCGCCGAAGCCAGCAAAATCCTCAAGGGGGAATTGCTAAGGTGGAGGGGAAAATTAATTCATCCAATGTTATGCTGATTGATCCTCGGTCTGCGAAACCAACGCGTGTAGGGAGAAGCATTCTTGCGGATGGAACGCGGCATCGGATTGCCAAAAAATCCGGAGAAATTATAGGTGAATAAGATGGCGACACAGACAATAACCGCGCCGCGCCTACAAGACAAATATCACAAAGAGATTAAAAAAACTCTCATGAGTGAGTTTCAATATAAGAATTTTATGCAGGTACCGAAAATAGAGAAAGTTATTATCAATATTGGAGCTAAGGAAGGGCAGGAAGATATCAAGTTGCTCGAGCGTTTTAGTGATGAACTGGGAGCTATTACGGGACAAAAACCGATTACGATTCGGGCAAAGAAATCTATTTCAGCTTTCAAATTAAGGCAAGGGTCTCCCATTGGATTAAAAGTCACTTTGCGAGGTATGCGAATGTATGAGTTTTTAGACCGTCTTTTTAATATTGCTATGCCCCGAATTAGGGATTTTCGCGGTTATTCTGACAATAGTTTTGACGGTCGAGGGAATTATTCGCTTGGGATTCAGGAGCAAACGATTTTTCCTGAGATTAAGTATGATGAAGTCAAAAAAATCAAGGGAATGGATATTACGATTGTAACGAATGCGAAGACCAATGAAGAAGCAAAAAGGCTCCTGGAGCTGTTGGGTTTTCCATTCAAAAAGAGCTAAACAAGCAGAGGAATTATGGCAAAAGAGTGTTTAATCGTAAAACAAAGACGTGAGCCGAAATTTAAAGTAAGAAAATACCATCGTTGCCAACGTTGTGGCCGGCCCCGGGGGTATATTCGGAAATTTGCACTTTGCCGGATTTGTTTTCGTGAGTTAGCCCATGAAGGATTGATCCCTGGAGTGGTCAAATCCAGTTGGTAAGGCGGAATATTTAGGAGACGAAAATGCCGATTACAGATTTTGCAGCTGATTTTTTAACAGTTATACGAAATGCGTCAAAAGCGCGTAAAGATAAAATCACTTTACCGGCTTCCAATATGACCATTAGGATCGCTGAAATTTTAAAAGATGAAGGTTTCATTCGAAGCGTCAAAGTGTTTTCAGAAGGGAATAAGCGATTTGCCCGTATTCATTTGAAGTATGTCAAAGGCGGAAGGCCTGCGATTCAAGGGATCCGCAGGATTTCAAAACCTGGGCTGCGGTCTTATGTGGGTTACGAGAGTATCCCGAAAGTTCGGGGCGGACTTGGAGTTGCGATTGTTTCGACCTCCAAAGGTTTGATGGTTGGTCGCTCTGCTCGCAAAGAAAAAGCGGGCGGTGAATTGATCTGTTGTGTTTGGTAATTATTCTTACGAGGGATATTTATGTCACGGATAGGAAATAAACCGGTTGCTATACCAAGCGGTGTTAAAGTTGAGCAGACGGGCCGAAAAGTTAAGATCCAGGGGCCGAAGGGGAAATCCGAGCTTGATATTCACCCGCGAATTAAAGTTAGCGTAGAAGCGAGTGAAATAAAAGTGGTTCGGCCAACCAATATTCGGACGGATCGGGCTCTTCATGGTCTAACTCGGAGTCTCATCCAAAATATCGTTAAAGGTGTGACGCAGGGATATATCAAAGAGCTGGAGATTGTTGGAGTCGGTTATAAGGCTCAAGTGAAAGGGAAAGTCTTAAGCCTTCAACTTGGCTATACCCATGCTGTGGACTACGCAATTCCGGAAGGCATTGAAGTCAAGTGCCCTAATCCGACGCGTGTTTCTGTTACAGGATTAGATAAGCAAAAAGTGGGGCAGGTTGCGGCCGATGTCAGAGGGTTCCACCCCCCTGAACCGTATAAGGGGAAAGGTATTCATTACGTTGGCGAACAAATCCGGCGCAAACAAGGCAAAAAAGTAGGTTAATTTGTTAGGAATTGAGGATTGATTGAGTATGGAGACTAAAGAACTGGGAAGAAAAAAAAGGCATGGGAGAATAAGGAAGAAAATGCAGGGGACTCCGGAAAGACCCCGCCTTTGTGTTCATCGTTCTTCGAAAAATTTGTATGTTCAAGTTGTGGATGATTTGAATGAGAGAACGATTTATTCTTTTTCGACTCAAGATAAGGAATTCGTCAAATCGTGTGGTAAGGCAAGCAAAACAGCGAAAGCTGAGAAAATGGGCCAGTATTTCGCAGAAAAACTTAAGAAAAAAGGGGTCGAAAAAGTGGCTTTTGACAGAGGTGGTTATCAATATCATGGCCGCATTCGAGCTTTAGCCGAGTCTTTGCGTCAAGGGGGGCTGAGATTCTAATGCAAGAAAAAGGAGATGGGGATTTGAAAGAGACAAAACAAATGTCAGAGGCTGGAGGAGAAGCGGTGTCTACCGAAGCTGTTCAGGACAAGAAAAAATCTGATAAAGCCCAGGTGTCTCGTGGTCAGCAAGAAGCCCGAGTAGAAAAGACGGCTCAAGCCGTAAAAGAATCGGTGGAAACCATTAATTACGAAAAAGTTATCCAAGTGAATCGCTGTGCCAAGGTTGTCAAAGGGGGGCGAAGGTTTCATTTTAGTTCATTAGTTGTGGTCGGAAACGGTGCCGGCGAAATTGGTTTTGCCATCGGGAAAGCTAATGAAGTTGCTGACTCGATTCGCAAAGCCGTGATTCTCGCTCAGAAAAGAAAGTTTTCAGTCACTTTAAAGGGGACAACAATCCCTCATGAAGTTATCGGAAAATATGGGGCAGCGAAAGTTTTGCTCAAACCCGCCTCGCCTGGGACAGGTGTGATTGCGGGAGGAGCAGTTCGCGCAGTTTGCGAGTCGGCAGGCATTAAGGATATCCTAACAAAGAGTTTAGGGAGTGATAATTCTGTGAATGTTTTAAAGGCCACTATTGAAGGGCTGAAAGAATTAGTGGACTCTCAAATCCGTCATGAAGAAGAGGAAGAAGTTGATCAATCATGAGAGCGAAATTTCCTTATAAGAAGAGAAGAAAAAGATTAGGCTGCGGGACAGGTTCCGGGCATGGAAAGACATCGACAAAAGGGCATAAAGGTCAGAGATCACGTTCCGGATACTCTTTCCGGCCAGGGTTTGAAGGTGGACAAAATCCTCTTTATCGACGTTTGCCAAAGCGCGGGTTTAATCATGATGCTTTCCGCAGCGATTTTAATGTCGTTAATTTATCAAGAATTGCAAGTTTAAAAGAAAACGAGATTTCTCCGGAAATACTTTTTGAGAAAGGCCTTGTTAAAAACGAAAAGGCAAAACTCAAAGTTTTAGGAGAAGGTGAAATCAGTAAACCCATGACTGTGAAAGCCCATCGGTTCAGCCAATCTGCAAAAGAAAAGATCGAAAAGGCCGGTGGACAAGCAGTCATTATTTGACGAAAGGCCATATGTTTCAAGCCTTTGGGAACATTTTTAAAGTTCCAGAATTAAGATCAAAAGTTCTTTTTACGTTGCTCATTATTTTTATCTACCGGGTCGGAGCATATATCCCAACGCCGGGGATTGACGGAATGGCGTTGGCGAGGTTCTTCGAAAGTATTTCAAGAACTCCGGGTGGGACGCTCTTTGGCATTATGGGAATGTTCTCGGGGGGAGCTTTAGAAAAGGCAACCATTTTCGCATTAGGAATTATGCCTTATATCTCCGCCTCGATTATTTTGCAGTTGTTAACAGTGGTGATACCCCATCTGGAAAAACTGGCAAAAGAAGGAGAAGAGGGAAGAAAAAAGATTATTCAGTATACCCGCTATGGGACGGTAATCTTGAGTATTATTCAAACTTTCTTCATTTCTTTGTGGTTGGAAAACCCTAACGCTTTTAACGGGACGGTGATTGTGCCGGATCCCGGCTGGGGATTCCGATTGATGACAATGCTAACCTTAACGACAGGAACAGCGTTTATCATGTGGCTGGGTGAGCAGATTGATCAATACGGGATTGGTAATGGGATGTCCATTATCATTACTTCAGGAATTATTGCGTCGTTGCCTACAGCTTTATGGCAGACTTGGATTCTTCTTTCGCCGTTTGATTTAGCGCGACAGCAGTTGTCTTGGTGGAAATTTGGACTTATGTGTGCTCTTTTTGTGATTACGGTTGTAAGTGTGATTTTAATTACTCAGGGCCAGCGAAAGATTCCTGTCCAATACGCCAGGCAAATTCGCGGGCATCGGATGTATGGAGGGCAGAGTACCTATTTACCGCTTAAGGTTAACCAAGCGGGTGTTATTCCAATTATCTTTGCTCAATCGGTGATTTTGTTTCCGGCAACGATTGCGGGTTTTTTCCCGGACGCGGGGGCTTTGACATCCGTTGCGCGGCATTTAACGATGGGAACGATAACGTATTCCATTATTTATGCGCTATTAATTTTGTTTTTTACGTTCTTTTACACAGCGATTACGTTCAATCCGATTGATGTTAGTGAAAATCTTCAGAAGTATGGTGGTTTTGTTCCAGGGATCAGGCCTGGCAAGAATACGGCTGAATATTTGGATTACATTATGACGAGGATTGCTGCGAGCGGCGCTATTTTTTTAGCGATTATTGCGTTGTTGCCGAGCATTATTTCGTCACCAAAAGTTTTGAATATTCCGTTTTTGATTGCTAGCTTCTTCGGAGGAACAGGTTTGCTGATTATTGTAGGTGTGGTTTTGGATACTATGCAGCAAATCGAATCTCAGTTATTGATGCGCCACTATGAAGGTTTTATTAAAAAAGGGAAGTTAAAATCTAGAAGGTAAAATGAAATTAGTATTTTTAGGACCTCCAGGTGTTGGAAAAGGGACGCATGCTAAGATTTTGAGTGAGAGCATGAAGGTTCCGCACCTCGCAACGGGGGATATCTTGAGACAGCACATTCGGGAAAAAACGAAACTCGGAATGCAGGCGAAGGATATTATCGAAAAAGGGGGCCTTGTCCCCGATGAGTTGGTTAACGCCATGATGTTTGAGACGATTAGGACTTCGGGGGTTGAAAAAGGGTTTATCCTTGATGGATATCCCAGAACATTGGGGCAAGCCGAGGCCTTTGATAAATTCCTTTTGAAAGAAAAAACAAAATTGGACGGAGTTATAAATTTTATTGCTTCCGAAGATGTGATTGTAGATCGTTTATCAGGCAGGCGGGTATGCGTAGATTGCGGCGGTAATTATCATATCCGTAATATTCCGCCGAAGAAAGAAGGAATATGTGATCTTTGCGGGAAGCCTTTAACGCAGAGAAAGGATGATCAGCCGGAGACGATCAAACATCGCTTGGTTACCTATGAGAAAGAGACCAAGCCGCTCGTTGTGTATTATTCAAAAAAAGGTTGGCTTTATAATATTGCAGGAGAAGAAGGCGTTACAGAAGTTCAGAAGAGCATCAAAGAGCTTTTTGACAAAATTAAGATACGGGTATGATTGCGCTGAAATCCGACCGAGAAATCGGGATTATGCGGGAAGCAGGGGAAATCATTAAGGAAGTGCTCGCAGAAATGGAAAAGTCATTGCGGTCGGGGATGACAACGGATGACTTAGACCGTATGTCAGAAGAAATGATTCTTAAAGCTGGCGGAGAACCCGCATTTAAAGGTTATCACGGCTTCCCCAAAACGGCTTGTATTTCCTTGAATGAGGAGGTCGTTCATGGGATTCCCGGAGAGCGGGAAATAAAGGATCAAGATATTGTTAGTTTCGATGTAGGCGTTCGACTCCAAGGATATCATGCTGATGCTGCCAGAACGTGGGTTGTTGGCAACGCCGATCAGAAAATTAAAAGTTTTGTGGATTCTGCAAGGGGGGCATTGGCCAAAGCTCTTAAAAATTATCAACCAGGCTGGCGGATTGGTGATTTGTCGGCAGCAATACAAAGTTACGTAGAGGCCCAAGGATACCAGGTTGTTAGGAATTACGTTGGCCATGGCATTGGTCGGGAAATGCATGAAGACCCGCAGGTCCCGAATTTTGGAAAGCCCGGGCAAGGACCAAAAATTGAACCGGGGCTAGTGGTTGCTATTGAGCCTATGGTGACCGAAGGGCATTATGATGTAGAGGTGTTGGAAAACGGCTGGACGGTTGTTACGAAAGACAAGAAATACGCAACCCATTATGAAGATACGATAGCTTTTTTAGAAAATGGTTTTATGAATTTAACAGGAGATTTAGGAAAAGAATTTTAAAGCAGGTTTAAATGAGATGCCAAAGGAAGACTCGATTGAAGTAGAAGGAACGGTTGTAGAGCCTTTGCCGAACGCTATGTTTCGGATCGAGCTGGATAACGGACATAAAGTGTTGGCACACGTTTCGGGAAAGATGAGAATGCACTATATCCGAATCCTTAAAGGTGATCGAGTTAAGCTAGAGCTATCACCCTATGATTTGACGCGGGGTCGTATTACATATCGTATTAAATAGATAGGATAAAAAAATGAAAGTGCGAAGTTCTATTAGAAGAGTATGTGAGAATTGTAAAATCATTCGGCGCAAAGGTATCGTGTATGTAATTTGCACGAATCCGAAGCACAAACAGAGACAAGGGTAGAGTTATAAAGCTGTTTATTCAGGTTTCGTGAAAGCATTTGGAAGCGAAACGAATTCATATTAAGGAGTTGATCATATGCCGCGTATTTTAGGAGTGGATATACCAAGAGATAAGAGGATTGAGATAGCCTTAACCTATCTTTATGGCGTTGGGAGGACTTTATCTAACAGGATTCTTGTTGAAGCGGAAGTGGACCCTGGTAAGCGGGCGAAGGATCTGACAGAAAAAGAAGTCTCTACGATCGCTACGGTTTTGCAAAAGCGTTCTAAAGTTGAAGGGGATTTGCGCCGGGATGTTCAACAAAATATCAAACGGTTAGTCGATATTCGTTGTTATCGTGGAAGTCGTCATATTAAGGGCCTGCCGGTTAGAGGGCAGAGGACTCATACAAATTCAAGGACGCGCAAAGGTCCTCGAAGAACAATCGGCGGATTGAATAAGAAGCCACCGTCCCCAAAGTAATTTTGATTGATTTAGGAGATAAAAAATGGCAAAGAAAAAAAAGATAAAACAAGTCGCACGCGGGGTTGTACATATTACGGCGAGTTTTAATAATACCATTGTGACTGTGACGGATCCCACCGGGGCAGCGATTTGTTGGTCATCTGCGGGAGCGGCTGGGTTCAAAGGATCGAAGAAATCAACTCCCTTTGCGGCTCAAGTGGCCTCAGAAAAAGCAGCTAAGAAAGCGATAGAATTTGGGATGAAGGAAGTGGAAGTCGTTGTCAAAGGGCCTGGAGCAGGCCGTGAATCAGCAATTCGGGCACTTCAGATGGCGGGATTGCAAATTAATGCGATTCATGACTGTACGCCGGTTCCTCATAACGGCTGCAGACCACCAAAAAGGAGGAGAGTGTAGTCTTATGGCTCGTTATACTGGACCAGTTTGTCGGCTTTCACGTCGGGAAGGTGTAAACCTTTTTCTGAAAGGACGCCGCAGTACGGATGAAAAGCATCGGAAAAGATTGGATAAGCAACCCGGTATGCATGCAACCGGACAAAGGAAGAAACTTTCGGATTATGGTGTTCAGTTGCGTGAAAAGCAGAAATTGAAGAGGATTTATGGGCTCTTAGAGAGGCAATTTCGAGTATTTTTTAGTCGTGCCGTTCGTAAGAAGGGTGTTACGGGAGAGAATTTGATTCAATTGTTAGAACAAAGACTTGATAATGTTGTTTACCGGTTGCTTTTTTGCACGACGCGTCGAGAAGCCCGTCAAATGGTGAATCATGGGCATATTTATGTCAATGGGTGTTCTGTTAACATTCCGTCCTATATCGTGAAGACGGGAGATAAGGTTAGTGTCCGGAAGAAGGAAGCCACGATAAACCGGGTTAAGGCAAGCCTTGAAAAATGGGCGGACTTGCCCATACCGGAATGGTTATCACTCGATCGCGATCAGTTAGATGCAACGATTTTACGACTTCCCACAAAAGCAGATGCTATGCTTCCTGTGGAAGAATCATTGATTGTTGAATTGTATTCGAAGTAGCCGTTTTAAAAAAGTTAAAGACATCAAAGTTTTTAATAGAGTTTATTCTTAAGGAGGAATCACAAATGGGAATTCGTTGGAAGACATTTGAAATGCCAAAGAGGCTGGAGGCCGAGCAGGCGACATTAACGCCCACATTCGGTAAATTTATTGCTGAACCTTTTGAGAGGGGTTATGGGACAACAATCGGGAATGCTCTCAGGCGTGTGTTGATATCATCGATTGAGGGTGCTGCAGTTACGACCGTAAAAATTGAGGGGATGTTACATGAATTCTCGTGCATAGAGGGTGTCTTGGAGGATGGAGCGAATATTGTTTTGAATATTAAAAAGCTCATTATCCGATATCACGGGAAGGGACCAAAGAAAATCTTTATCAAGGTCAAGAAAACCGGACCTGTTACGGGGCGCGATATCCAGGCAGATGAAACAATTGAAATTATCAATCCTGACTTGGTTATCTGTAACTTGACCAAAGAGATTCCCTTTGAAATGGAGATGGAAGTTGGTCGAGGGCGTGGATACGTTTCTGCTGAGAAAAATAAACAGGAAGGAGCCCCCATTGGAACGATTGCTGTTGATTCTCTTTTCTCTCCGGTTGTGAAAGTTAATTTTAGCGTACAGGACAGCCGTGTTGGACAAATTACGGATTATGACCGTTTAGTCGTCGAATTGTGGACAAATGGCGCGATGGGGCCGGAGGAGGCGTTGCTTTACGCTTCCAATATTTTGCAGCGGCACATGGATATCTTTGTCAATTACGGTGAGATTCCGATTGAGGAAGAGGAAGAGGAAGAGGAAGATCAAGCTTTTAAAGAGCTTATTTCCAAACCAATCAGCGAATTGGAATTATCGGTTCGAAGTGCGAACTGCCTTGAGGCCGCTAACATTAAGACAATTGGAGATCTTGTCCAGAAAAATGAAGCTCAGATGCTGAAATACAAGAATTTCGGCAAGAAATCACTCTCTGAAATCAATGGGATTCTAACAAGCATGGGGCTTTCGTTAGGAATGAATATTGAGGAAAGGCTAAAGGGGAAAAGCTCGATTTCGGTAGCGACACAGAGCCCTGTAAGTTCGTAAGCTAAGTAAGGCAAAGATTTTGAAGGAAAGGAATCGAAGGGTTATTTATGCGGCATAGACGAGTACGTAGGAAATTAGGCGTCACGACAAAACATAGGAAAGCCAAGCTTCGAAATATGGTTCGGAGCCTTGTTCTTCATAAAAAAATTCGGACAACGATGATCAAAGCGAAAGAGGTGAGCGCTTTTGCAGATCAAATGGTGACGATAGCGAAGCGGGGCGACTTGCATGCTCGCCGTGTACTGGAAGCAAAGTTAGGATCCGCTGAAATTGCGAAAGCCCTGATACGGGATATTGCGCCGCACTTTAAGAACCGTCAAGGGGGATACACTCGGGTTTTAAGGCTCGGTTCCCGACTTGGCGATGGAGCTGAGACGGCTTTGTTGGAGTTTACAGAAACAATTCAAATGCCCGAGAAAGCCAAAAAACCTAAGAAACTTAAAAAAGAAAAGGCAGCTTCCAAGAAAGATGACTCGGAGCTTGAAAAACTTAAGGCAGAAAAAGATAAGAAGCCTTCTGAAGGTGAAAAAGAAAAGGCGGATAAGAAAGAATCCGAAAAACGGGGAGGGTTCCTAGGTGCGCTCAGAAAATTTCTCAAAGGTGATGACCAACGCTAAAGATTTTCTCTCCAAAAGGGTTTTGTCGGTTGCGCCATCTTTAACGTTAGCGATTACGGCAAAAGCCAAGGAAATGAAGGCTCAAGGGATAGATATCGTTTCTTTGAGCGCCGGGGAACCCGATTTTGACACACCTGCCTATGCCAAGCAGGCAGCTATTGCGGCTCTCGAGAAAGGTGTAACAAAATATACTCCTGCAACCGGGACACCAGAGCTTCGGAAAGCGATTGCTAAAAAACTCGAAAGAGACCAAAAAATTTCGATCCCTCCCGAACAAATCATCGTTTCCAACGGGGCAAAACATTCCATCTTTAACGCTTTGTTTGCACTGATAGATCCAGGCGATGAGATTCTCATTCCAGCACCTTATTGGTTGAGCTATCCGGATATGGTGAGTTTATTGGGCGGCGAGAATGTCATTTTAGAAACAGACGAAAAAAATGATTTTAAATTAACTCCTAAGGTTTTGTCCGAAGGGATTACCTCGAAGACAAAAGCGTTAATTCTCAATTCGCCCTCCAATCCGACGGGAGCTGTTTACAGCCGGGATGAATTTCTAAAGCTGATCGATGTTTTAAAGAAACATCCGCATGTTGTTATCATTAGTGATGAAATATACGAGAAGATTATTTTCGATGGTCGTGAGCATTACTCGATTGCATCTTTGGATCCGGATATTGCTCAAAGGACAATTGTCGTCAACGGAATGAGTAAAACCTATTCGATGACGGGTTGGCGGCTTGGTTATGCGGCTTATCCGAATAAAGAGTGGGCGAAAGCTGTTTCGAGCCTCCAAAGTCATTCGACATCAAATCCCACTTCTTTTGCCCAACCGGGAGGCATTGTGGCACTTGAGAAGGGCGAAGAGGATGCCAGAAAGGCATGCCAGTTATTTCAGAAGAGACGCGATTTCTTTTACGAGAAGATCGCGGCTATTCCAAAACTCAAACCGTTTAAATCCCAGGGCTCCTTCTATCTCTTTGTTAATGTTGGCGGGCTTGGTTTGGGGTCCATTCAGCTAGCCGAGAAGTGGATTGAAGAAGCTCATGTGGCTGTTGTTCCAGGACAACCGTTTGGAAGCGACAATTATGTCAGAATGAGCTTTGCTTCGACAGAAAAGAATCTAGAGGAAGCGGCTCGTCGGATTAAAGACTGGGTCGAAAAACAGTAAACCTTCCTATTTTCTTATTTTCCCTTTAGTTTTCTTGCCGCATTAAATTTCTCTCCCTAATGCTTTTCAATGATTATAATAACTCTTTGATCATGCCTAGGAAAAGGGTGAGTTATGAAGGGAACATTTCATCGCGTCGTCGTCGGACAGGATATCCCGCGGATAGAGCTTGAAGCAATCCTTCAGGATAATGGCTATGAGAAGAAGAGTTTTGTCACTCGCCCGGGGGAATATGCCATCCGCGGGGGTATTTTTGATATCTATCCATTGACTTATCGTATGCCCGTTAGGGTTGAGTATGAAGCTGAAACCATTACCTCAATCCATGATTTCTCGCCTTTGGATGGTAAGTCCTTAATTCAATTCGACGAATTTTTTGTCATCCCAGTCAATAAAACATTCGAGAAAAAACTTAAAAAATTAGGCAAAGAGTATGAGCAATTAGAGCCGATTGAAGAAACGAAACATCTTCAAGCTGGCGATTATGTCGTCCATCTGAAATACGGGATCGGTAGATTCTTGGGAACTAAAAGGATCCAGGTAGACGGACAGAAGAGAAGGCATCTAGCTATTGAATATGCAAATCGAGAAATTTTGTATTTGGAAATGGGGGAACTCCTTGAACGGTATATCGGAGGTGAGGGGAGGCCTCCTAGGCTAACCAAGTTGCATAGCAAGGAGTGGGAGCGGGCAAAAATAAGAACAAGAAAGGCCGTTTCAAGCGTTGCCGAAGACCTTTTAAAGGTTCAAGCTCTTAGGACAGTTGGAAAAGGGTTTGCTTTCCCCAAGGATCACGAGTGGCAGAAGGAGTTTGAAGCTGAGTTTCCTTTCAAGGAAACGCCCGATCAATTAAAAGCGATCGCAGAAGTTAAGCGGGATATGGAAAAAGAATCTCCCATGGATCGTCTTCTTGCCGGAGATGTCGGCTATGGAAAAACAGAGGTTGCTCTCCGTGCGGCTTTTAAAGCTATTACAGGAGGACGACAAGTGGCAATTCTTGTCCCTACGACAGTGCTCGCGGAACAGCATTATGTTGTAATGAAAAACCGCATGAAAAATTATCCCGTAACGGTTGAAGTTCTTTCACGTTTTCGCGCCCGTAAAGAACAAAAGAGAATACTCAAATCAATGGAAGAGGGGAAAACGGATATTGTTGTCGGGACTCATCGACTTTTGTCTCGTGACGTTCGATTCCGGAATCTTGGGCTACTGATCATTGATGAGGAGCAACGTTTTGGTGTCAAACATAAAGAGAAATTGAAGACAATGCGTTCTGCGTTGGATATTATGACTTTAACAGCGACTCCAATCCCTCGCACACTTTATATGTCTCTTGTCGGTGTTCGCGATATGTCAACGATTGAAACCGCGCCGGAAAACCGCTTACCCATAGAAACTTACGTTCTCGAATATGATGATGAAAAGATTCGTGAGGCCTTTCAAGTCGAATTGTCCCGTGGTGGGCAGATTTACTTTGTGCATAATCGAGTGCAGTCTATCGATAAAGTGCACCGGCATCTCAAGAAAATTATGCCGCATGTTCGTTTTGGGGTTGCACATGGGCAGATGTCAGCCGATGCATTAGAGAACGTCATGGGGCAATTTCTCGTGGAACGAATCGATTGCTTGATCGCAACGAATATTATTGAATCAGGGATTGATATTCCCAATGTGAACACAATCATGATTAATCGGGCCGATTTGTTCGGTCTTGCCGATCTCTATCAGTTACGGGGACGGGTTGGACGCTTTCAAGAAAAGCGACAAGCTTACGCCTATTTTATGGTACCAAAAAATTGGGTGATGACAGGAGAAGCTGAAAAACGTTTATCAGCTATTCAGCGCTTTACGGAATTGGGTTCTGGGTTTAAAATCGCTCTAGAAGACTTGGAGATTCGAGGAGCTGGTAATTTGCTAGGACATCAACAAAGCGGGTTTATTCATGCCGTCGGTTTTGATCTCTATTGTAAGATGCTGAGAAAGGCGATTGAAAACGAAAAAAACAAAGAAAAAAAGCCAGTTCGGTAGGCATAAATAGGTATTTCAGATCTTCCTTGAAATTGATCGTAAGTTGTGTTATAAGAATAACTTCCATGAAAACTATAGTCCTCATAATAGCTCTATTTATAGTCTTAACACCCAATGTTCTTTCGGAAACTCAACTATTGGATCGGGTAGTGGCTGTTGTGAATGATGAGATTATTACACAGAGCGAACTCGACGTGCTTCTCAGACCCCTGTATGACGAGTATAAAGAGCAGTATCACAACCAGGAACTTATTGAGAAACTTAATGAGGCGCGGGTTCGATTGCTTTATCAGCTGATCGAAGATCGTCTTGTTTATCAAGAAGCGCTGAAGCGTGCCATCCAAGTTGATGAGAATGAAATTGATAGTCAGATCGAGGAGTTTAAAAAACGTTTTCCTACGGAAATGGAATTGGAGCAGGCTTTGAAGAGAGAAGGGTTAACTCTTAATGAAATGCGTGATCGTTTGCGCCGTCAGCTAATGATACGCCATCTTCAAAACATTGAAATTCGTGCCAAGATAGTGGTTTCCCCCAAAGACATTGAAGATTATTATCATTCACATCCTTCTGAATATTCCGAGGAGGAACAATTAAAGGTGCGCTCTATTACAATTAAGAAGGGCGCTGAGGCAAGAGTTAAAGGAATGGCGGATGAAAACGCGAAAGAAAAGATTGAGAGCTTAAGAAATAAAATATTATCAGGAGAAAATTTTGGAGAGTTAGCTAAACTATATTCGGAAGATACCCTTGCAAAGGATGGTGGTGTTGGAGGGTGGGTTGGGCATGGGGATATGATCCCTGTCATTGATGAGGTCATTTTTAGTCTTGAACCCAGCAACATATCACAAGTGATCGAAACTCCTATGGGGTATCATCTTTTTCGTGTTGAGGACCGCAAAGAGGGAATGAAACGTGAACTCGATGACGTGCGGGATGAAATATTTTCGAAGTTATATCAAGAGAAATATGATGAACGTTTTACAGAATGGATGACCGAATTAAAGAAAGATGCGTATATCTCTATTCGATAAACAGTCGGAATTAATTTAGATATAAGGACCTTATGCGTAAGCCAATCATTGCGATAACGATGGGTGACCCTGGGGGAATCGGGCCGGAGGTTATTGCGAAATCCTTACAGTACTTCAAAAAGTCTGAAGAGTGTCACTATGTCATGATCGGTGTGAGAAGTGCGTTTGAGATCTTGGACAAAAAACTTGGTTTAAGGTTTCCTTGTCATTTTGTTTCGTCACTTGACAGTGAGCAACTTCGCAAGGATGCTATTAATTTCCTTGATATTTCAAGTAACGCGCGCGAACTACTGCAAAGCAGGAAAGAGATTGAAGGGCTTGTCTCTGGTAAGGCAGAAGCAGAAATGGTTTTTGATATTGGGAAGGTATCCCTTATTAATGCTGCCATCGCTCTTGCCTCCTTGGAAATAGCAGCTCGACTTGCGTCAAAGGGGGCTGTCGAAGCTTTGGTAACAGCGCCGGTTAATAAAGCTGCAATCAAACTTCTGGATTCAACGTTTACAGGTCACACCGAGTTTTTGGCAAAGGTCGCTAATATTAACAAATATGCGATGATGTTTGTCAGTGACCGTTTGAAGGTAACGTTAGTAACGATCCATGTTCCTTTAAAAAAAGTTAGCGAGCTTATTTCCGAGAAGTTGGTCCTTGAAAAGATTCGGTTAACGAATTATTTTTTGAGAACCTATTTTAATATTGCGGAACCGAGACTCGCAGTTTGCGCTCTTAATCCCCATGGGAAAGAAACAGGGGGCCAGGAAGAAGATTTGATTGAATCTGCTGTCCAAAAAGCTAAGAAGGAAAAAATTAATGTGACAGGTCCTCTTGCGGCTGATCAGCTCTTTTATGAAGCCTATGAAGGGCGGTATGATGTTTTGGTGAGTATGTATCATGACCAAGGCTTGGGGCCTTTCAAAATGATTGCTTTCCGTAATGGCGTTAACACAACGGTCGGCTTGCCTTTTGTTCGTACATCGCCGGATCACGGAACGGCCTTTGATATCGCTTATCAAGGAAAGGCTGATTCTTCGTCCATGACAGCAGCGCTTGATTTAACCAGAAAGCTTTTATTTCCTCAGATAAGAAACTAATTCAGGCTGGTCTTTCATGCCTTCTCAGATCGAACTCATAAAAAAATATCAGCTTACCATTCGAGGACATTCGGGGCAACATCTCCTGATTGATCATAATATCCAAAAAAAAATTGTTAATCTTCTGGATCCTCAACCCGGCGAGACAATTCTTGAGATTGGCCCTGGGCTTGGGGCTTTAACCGGGCTCGTCCTTGAAAAGGGCGCAAGAGTATTATGCATCGAGAAAAATGAGCGATTTACAGAAGTGCTTCGAGAGGAATATCGGGATTATCTTTCTGGAAGACTTGAGATTATTTATAACGATGTCCTTCGAGTTGATTTTCCGGAAATCCTAAAATTTCAAGAAGATAAAAGACGCATGAGTAGAGTTAAAGTTCTCAGTAATTTGCCTTATTACATTACGGCACCTATTTTGTTGAAATTGCTTGAATCTTCCTTCCTTTTAAGTTCCGCAGTATTGATGATGCAAAGGGAAGTTGCTGAGAGACTGATGGCGCCTCCCGGAGACAAAAATTACGGGAGGCTGACTTTGGCTGTGCGATATAAAGCAGAAGTCAGCCGTGCTTTTCATGTGGCCCCATCCTGTTTTACCCCTCGCCCAGAAGTGGGTTCTACGGTTACCTTTTGGAAATTTCATCAAGAAAATGATTTGCTCATTTATCCCGACGAGAAATTCCTATTCCGGCTTATTCAAATTTCTTTTCAGCAACGTCGAAAGACGTTGATTCATATATTGACACGAGCTTCAGATATTAAGGTCGATAGATTAACATTAGAGGACATATTGAAGAAGCTGGGGTTCGCTCCCGCTGCCCGTGGGGAAGAACTCTTGCTGAAAGATTTTATGATGCTCGCCGACGAACTCCGAAAATACAAGATGTCTCCGTCATGATTTAGAACTGGGCGTGCTTCATATGAAATATTTTTTCCTGAGATATTCAAGCAACTCCTCGATAGTTTTGACTTCATCAGATGTTAAGAAAATATCATATTCGTAAAGAACTAATATTCGGCTGGCAATAAGAGGGTTAACACGTTTCTGTGCAATAGGTTACGACTGATTAAAATCTCCCTTCAAAGAGAATGGCTGTTTAGTGATTAGAAAACCGAGAGAATGAATATTTATTTGCCCCAGGGATTTTGCAGGAGCAAAGAATGGAGTCTTGGAGTAAAATAACTAAGCGATGCGGAATTCTAATGGGATTGGCAATTCTATTTTTGATTGTATAGTCAAAAAGATTTAGTCTAAAAAAGGGGAGAAATATATTTTATGATGAAATCGATCTTAATCCTTCTCTCACTTTTCCCCCTTGCAGTTGGTAATATTGATTTTTCTTTGGAGCAATCAAAAAACGCTGACCCGCAATTAGGAGTAATTCTCAAGCAGGTTTCGGCGCGTATTCTTCAAACAGCTTCCAAAAGGCCTTTTAAACTTCACCATTTGAACGATTCGCTGGAAAAAACGTCAAGCGCAATTGAAATGATGATATATCAAAAAAATCCAAGAGGAACTATCGCTTTACTTAAGCAAGCCAAAGAGGATTATGCTGATAATGCGATTGCTGTCCTTTTGGAAGCGATTGTAATGGATCATACAGGCGAGACAGAAAAAGCCAATGAGCTTTACGAGGAATTTTTGACTCAGAGTCGCGTTTTAACAAATTTTGAGGCACTTTTTCTTAAATGGGGTGAGTTCCATGAACTTCGAAAAATAATTTACCAGATGCTAAAAAAGCGGGGTGTTTCTTTTGCGGGTAAAGAGCTTGAGATTAAGACAAAAACACCTTTCCGAGATTTCGTTAGTTATGTCGTTAATCCAGCCCCTGAAGATCGTTTCATGAATATCTTATTTATTCTCGTCTTATTGCTTGGCGGGGGCACCCTTGCAATAGGTGCTTTCCAAGGAGTTGATTTTGGGAGGCCCTTCGCGAGGTCTTTATGGAATATTTATATTTTGTTTTGGTTTGCATATGGTTTATGGATTTTTGATTTAGTTTTTGGATTGCCTTGGGGATGGTCCAGATTTCAAATTATTCCAATCTTTTTGACCGGGTTTGTTGTTGTTTTCGTAGGGCTTGATATTATTTCAGCTTGGCAGGAGAAGTGGCGCCCTCTTGAAAAAGGGTATCGAAGGTGCCCTCATTGTCGAGCACCTGTGATCGAGCTTATGACGGAATGTCCAGAATGTCATGAAAAATTTGAAATGGGAATATAAAAATAGGAGATAGAATGAAAAAACGATCGAAAGAATCCTATATACCGGTAATGGATGATGTGATTACGATGGCAGAAGATTTGGAAATCCCGACATTGGGGAAGTGTCAGGTGAAATCACCTCTTTATTCTATTATGGAGTGGGGTGGTGTCAGCCCTAAGTTTGTGCGAGATCATGAAAAGGTTTTATTCGATCCAACATCTTATCAAGGACATCATCGCCAAAAGAACAAGAAAGCATTAGCCGTTGAGCTTGCCGGTCCTCGGTCTCAAATATATTTTAATCCCTCTAAGACAAAATGCGCTATCGTAACGTGCGGGGGGTTGTGTCCGGGGATCAATGATGTTATCCGCGCGATTGTCATGGCAATGTTTTATCGCTATGGTGTTAGGACAATCTTAGGTGTCCCGTACGGTTATCAAGGGTTTATCCCCGAGTATGGGCATCCCATACGGGAATTGAGGCCTCAGGACGTGGCACATATTCATCGTGAAGGTGGTAACATCTTAGGATCCTCTCGAGGAGAACAAGATCCCAAACGTATTGTTGATTTCCTCGTGCAAAATGAGATCCAAATCCTTTTTGTCATCGGCGGAGACGGAACGCTTCGCGGCGCTCTAAAGATCACCAAAGAAATTGAAAGAAGAAATCTGAAAATTAGTATTATTGGAGTTCCCAAAACCATTGATGATGATATCCTTTACATCGATCAAAGTTTTGGTTTTGAAACAGCTTTTTCAGAAGCTGTCCGTTCGATTATCAGCGCTCATAATGAGGCTCATGGTGTCTTCAACGGTGTCGGGTTAGTTAAATTAATGGGGAGATATTCAGGGTTCATTGCTTGTTATGCGGCCTTGGCGATGAATGACGTTAATTTTGTTTTGATACCAGAAGTTCCTTTTGAATTGTATGGAGAGCATGGTTTCTTGGAGGTTCTTCGCCGAAGGCTAGCTGCTCGTAAACATGCAGTTATTGTTGTTGCTGAAGGCGCCGGTCAAGATCTAATGGGTGAAGAAGAATTAGGTCGAGATGCTTCAGGAAATCTTCGCTTAAAAGATGTCGGTCTTTTCTTGAGAGAGAAAATCCTCACCTATTTCAAGGGAAAGAAGGTGGATATTAATGTGAAATATATCGACCCAAGTTACATTATCCGAAGTGTGCCGGCTTCACCTCAGGACAGCGTATTTTGTTTAAGGCTTGCTGAGTATGCGGTTCATGCGGCTATGAGCGGCAGAACGCAAATGGTTGTTGGGAAACGAAATGGGTTTTATGTTCATCTTCCCATGTCATTGGTTGCTACAGGGCGAAAACGGGTTAATCCGGACGGGTTCTTATGGTTTTCGGTTTTGAATGCAACAGGGCAACCTGTAAGTTTTTTCAATCCACCCATATCAAAATCTAACCTTAAGAGAATCAAAAGGAAATAGTTTCAGGCGAATTCACAAATGAAGGTTTTGAAGCTTAAGCGAGGGGATTATTATGAAATTACATTGTCCTCAGAGAAGCCTGAGAATAAGGATTTTCAGCCTTTTGTTAACCACTTCTTTTCTTGTCACTCGATTGAACCTGAAGAATTAGTTTTTGACCTTGATATATCCAGAAGAAAAAGAGTTCGAATTTATCTGCGATCCCATACTTTTCTCAACCGTTTAAAAAAAGATTTTTTGTCGAGGCGCCAGAAAGGTATTTGTTTTCGCGTGCGCTTTTTAAGAAAAAAAGATTGGCTAGATAAATGGCAAGAGGACTATCATGCCTTATCGGTTGGATCCCTGTTCCGGATTATTCCGATTTGGGAAAAAAAGAAGGTTTTATGCAGAACTCGGATTCCTATTTATCTGGATCCCGGCAGTGCTTTCGGTTCAGGAGAACATGAAACGACCCAGTTGATGATAGAAGAAATGGAGGGATTGAGAGGGCGATTCAAATCTTTGTTAGATTTAGGTGTTGGGACCGGCATTCTTTCAATAGCGGCGGCAAAACTTGGGGCATGCGATATCTGGGGGATTGATCATGATGGGGCATCGGTGAATGTAGCGAAAAGGAATCTTTTGCTGAATCATGTAAAGCAGGGCTTTTTCAAAAGTGCAGAGATTAAAACTTTTTCTGCGGGGCGTTCTTTTCATTTGGTCGCAGCTAATTTGTTTACCACGACGCTCATTGAAAATCATATGCGGATTATCCAATGGGTGAAACCAGGGGGGTATCTGATATGTTCGGGGATCGCGGTTGATCATAAGAATGAATTTAGGGAAAGATTCCCGACGAAGAAGATTCAGTTTCTCCGAGAAAGAAGAAAGGGAAAGTGGTGCCTTTTTTGTTATCGGCGGAGATGATTTCACAAGATGCTGGCGTAATAAGAAATCTCGTTAGATAATAATATCCAAGCTGATACTTTACTTTGGAGAGGAAGACGATGGCTGAGAAAAAAGGGAAAGAAAGAGTTGCCGAGTATTTTGGTGCAAAGAAGGCTGTTGTCATGACGGCGGCTTTGTGTTTACTTTATATGCTTGTTCAGTTTGTGCCCGAAAATGACAAGATTGCAAAGACCCTGCCTCCTATGCAACCTTATTTTTATGTCATCATCGGAATTTTTGTGATGATTCTCCAAATTCTTGTTTGGAAGAGGTTTGCCCTTTTTCACGGAGGGTGGTATCGCGATATTGTTGTTTCCGTTCTTTTTTTAAGCGAATTTGTTGTTATGTTTTTTGTTATAAGTTTACTTTCTTGGCCTTTCTATTTTGCTGGATACCTCTTCTTTTATCTGACGAAAGTTTAAAGCCAAAGCCTGTAAAAAATCTATGGAATATCGTCCGTTTGGAAAACTAAACTTTAAAGTCTCGCCTGTCGGCCTTGGAACTTGGGTGATGGGTGGATGGTTGTGGGGAGGGGCTCGCGATGAAGACAGTGAAGGTGCCATTGAGGCTTCGATAGAAGCGGGGATTAACTTTATTGACACGGCACCGGTGTATGGGTTTGGGCGATCAGAGCAAGTTGTGGGCAAAGTTATTAAGCGATTGGGTGTTCGTGACCGGGTTGTTGTAGCTACGAAATGTGGTCTTGAATGGAACGAAACAAACGGAATGATTCGTCGGAATTCGAAGGCCAAGCGGATTCGAAAAGAAATAGACAGTAGTCGTAAGCGCTTGCAGACCGATGTCATTGATCTCTATCAGATCCATTGGCCTGATGAGTCAGTCCCTTTCTGTGAAACGGTTGAACTTCTCGGTGAGTTTTTTGTAAGAGGTTGGATACGGGGCATCGGTGTCAGTAATTTTGATATTCCACATCTCGAAGAGGGTATGAAAGGAGGTTGTATCCATAGCCTGCAGCCTCCGTTTAATCTATTTGAACGAGATATTGAGAACGATCTCTTGAGCTATTGTCGAAAGAAGGAAATAGCCGTTGTTACTTATGGCGCGCTTTGCCGGGGGTTATTGACTAATAAGTTCGATACGAAAAAGGTTTTTCAAAAAGGAGATGTTCGGGTTATTGATCCAAAGTTTCAGCCCGGCCGGTTTGAGCACTATCTTCAGGTCACTCGTGAACTGAAGGCATATGCGGATTCAATTCAAGTTGATGTAGCCGCCATGGCGATTCGTTGGGCGACGCTCAAACCAGGTGTAACCGTTGCTCTAGCTGGAGCGCGTGATGCGGTCCAGGCAAAAGCCAATGCAAAGGCTTGTTTGGTTGAGTTGACTTCGGAACAAATGAGAGAGATAGAAAAGATTGTTGAATCAGGAATTCCAAATCCGGTTGGAACAGAATTTATGGGGCCGCCTCGAAATATCCCTGTTCCTTCGACCGGATAAGTTATGAGTTAAGAAAAGTTGCTTAAGAACACAAAAGGCTGACTGAAAGTCAGCCTTTTGTGTTTGATGGTTATTGAGAGTGTTATCTTCTTTTTTTCTTTTTCGGTCGCTTTTTCCTTTTTTTGGTTTTTTTCTTAGCCATTTTATCTCCTTTTCGGTTATTCGAGACTCAAAAGCTTTTCATTTGGTTTATGGAACCACTTTTGGTGCATTATTCTCTACTTGAATCTAACGACATTATTTTTATTTCGCTGAACGGTTTTATCGAAAAAAAATGAAAAAATTACATGCAAAAAGGGGATTTCATTTGTAAGAAACTTTTTAAAAGTGGCTGTCGAAGTTTTTTCTTGAAAACGGATCGAGTTTTGAAGTTAAAGTACTTTTTGGGATCAATTTGACAGGACGAGCGGGCTATGTTAGTTTTTGCCTGATCCCAAGGATTATGCGTAGGCGGTTTAAGGTGCTTAGTATGAAAGGTGGATTTTATGGAGTTTGAAATAGAAAAGATTGCTCAATTGTCGAGGCTTAGTCTCAAGCCAGAGGAGCTGAAAAAGCTGAGAAAAGATATCGAGTCCATCTTGGGATACATCAAAACCCTTGGGGATTTAAAGACGGGCGATATTGAACCTACGAGCCATGTGTTGGATCTTGAAAATGTCTTCCGGAAAGATGATGTCACAAGAATAAATATTCGTGATGAAGTTATCAGCCGTGCGCCGTGTGTCGAAGGGCCTTTTTTTAAAGTACCCAAAGTTGTTGATAAGGAGTAATTCGAGCACATTATGGAAAAACAATTGTATGAATTAACTCTGAAAGAGGCGATTGACGTTGCAAAAGCCGAGGGTCCTTGGGAAATTATCCGAGCCGTGATCGATCGAACGGCCTTATTAAATCCGCGCTTGAATGCTTTTGTGAGGTTTGAACCAGAACATTTTCTTAAAAAAAGTCGGAAATCAGAAGACTTTAAAGGTGTATTGTCGGGCGCCCCTCTTTCGGTCAAAGATAATATTTGCATCCATGGATGCGAAACCACATGTGCTTCCAAGATTTTACGGGGGCATGTCCCACCGTACGATGCAACAGTAATTCGTAAATTGGGTGATGCTGGAGCTTTCTTCTTAGGGCAGTGCAATATGGACGAATTTGCGTTTGGATCGTCCTGTGAAACCTCAGCGTATGGGGCCGTCAAAAATCCTTGGGATATAGAAAGAGTTCCGGGAGGTTCAAGCGGAGGATCTGCGGTTGCTGTGGCCGCCGATATGACGATTGCAGCTTTGGGGAGTGATACAGGAGGATCAATCCGCCAGCCTGCAGCCTTGTGCGGCGTGGTGGGATTAAAACCAACGTATGGCCGGGTATCCCGGTATGGTTTGATCGCTTTCGGATCGAGTTTTGATCAGATTGGTCCCATCACCAAGACGGTCGAGGATTCCGCAATTTTGATGAATTTAATTTCGGGTTTTGATCCTCATGATTCCACATCCGTGAATCAAACCGTTCCGGATTATACGAAGGCCTTGGCGCGAAATGTGAAAGGGTTGAGGATAGGGTTACCGAAAGAGTATTTTGTTGAAGGGATTGATCCCGAAGTCGAGACAAAAGTTCGTGAGGCGGCCAATGTTTTGAAGCAATTGGGAGCACAGATTAAAACAATTTCCTTGCCCCATACGGCTTATGCTGTGGCTGTGTACTATATTGTTGCAGTGGCCGAGGCCAGTTCAAATTTGGGGCGTTTTGATGGTGTCCAATATGGTTTACGGGCCCCAGGGAAAAATTTACTGGAGATGTATTTTGAAACTCGCAATCAAGGTTTCGGTGAAGAAGCAAAACGCCGGATTCTTTTGGGCAACTTTGTTTTATCTGCTGGGTATTATGAAGCGTATTACCGTAAAGGACAAAAGGTTCGCACCTTAATCAGGAAAGATTTTGAGGAAGCTTTTAAGGAAGTCGATCTTATTTTAACTCCAACATCACCGACCCCTGCTTTTAAGATTAATGAAAAGATAAGCGATCCACTTGCTATGTATTTATCGGATATCTTTACTATTCCTGCGAATCTAGTAGGCATTCCCGCGATGTCGTTGCCCTGCGGATTTACTGAAAAGGGGCTCCCCATCGGGGTCCAATTGATGGCCAAGCCTTTTGATGAAGAAGGTATTTTCCGGGCGGCCTTTGCTCTTGAACAAGAAATCAGAATTTACAAAAGGAAACCGAAGTTATAATCGATTCACCACTCGAAAATGAATACAAAAATTCAGTATGAGCCCGTTATAGGGCTTGAAGTTCATGTCCAGCTCAGCACAAAGTCGAAGTTATTTTGTGCCTGCTCAACTCAATTTGGAGAGGCGCCCAACCAAAATACGTGCCCGGTCTGCATGGGATGGCCTGGTTCGTTGCCCGTTTTGAATGAAGAAGCCTTAAAGCTAGCAGTCAGAGTTGGATTGGCCCTTCATTGCCAGGTCAGTGAGAAAATTAAGTTTGATCGGAAAAATTATTTTTATCCTGATTTGCCCAAAGCTTATCAAATTTCGCAATATGATATGCCGGTCAATAAACTCGGCTGGGTGGAGATAGAAATTCAGAACGGCAAAGAGATTCAAAAAAAGAAGATTGGAATTACACGCGCCCACTTAGAGGAGGATGCAGGTAAACTTCTCCATGAAGGTGTGAAAGACGGTAGTCTCGTTGACTACAATCGTGCCGGCACTCCGCTTCTAGAAATTGTTTCGGAACCTGAGATTTATTCCCCCAAAGAAGCTTACGAATATCTTAAAACGCTCAAGATGATTCTCGAGTACCTTGAAGTCAGCGACTGTAATATGGAAGAGGGAAGCTTGAGATGTGATGCCAATATTTCTGTGCGGCCAGTTGGAGAAATGAAATTGGGGACAAAGACAGAAATTAAAAATATGAATTCGTTTCGTGCTGTGGAACGAGCACTTAACTATGAAATTGGCCGTCAAATGGAAATGGCCGCACAAGGGGAGAAAATTTTACAAGAGACGCGATTATGGGACGAGACTTCCGGACAAACATTTTCGATGCGGTCAAAAGAAGAAGCGCATGATTACCGTTATTTCCCGGAGCCTGACCTCGTTCCATTCCGGATTGCTCGTGAAATGATGGACTCCATTCAAAAAGCGTTACCTGAACTTCCGGCAGCTCGCGCAAAGAGATTTCAAGATGACTATCAACTGTCTGCCTATGATGCCTCTGTTCTGACTCAAGAGAAGGCACTTGCGAATTATTTTGAAGCTTGCGTTAAGGAAGGTTCCGATCCTAAAACGGCCTGTAATTGGATACTTTCTGAGGTGTTGGCTTTACTGAATGCTAAATGCATTTCTGTAAAGGATTCGCCGGTTCAACCCAAGGATTTATTGGGGATGTTACGGCTTATCGAAGATAAAACGATTAGCGGGAAAATTGCTAAAGAAATTCTCCCGCTTATGTTTGAGACGATGAAAAGCGCTGCGGATATTGTTCAGTCAAGAGGGCTGACTCAAGTAAATGATGCTCAGTTACTTGAAGATCTTGCGGATAAGATTGTTCAGGCCAATCCTGTTCTTGTTGAGGATTACCGGGCTGGCAAGAAGAAAGCTTTGGCTTTTTTTGTTGGACAAATCATGAAAGAAACAAAGGGTAAAGCAAATCCTCAGCTAGTTAACGAGATACTTGTTAAAAAATTGGGCGGCTGATGTTAACTCTGGGCGTTGAAACTTCCTGTGATGAGACTTCCTGCGCGATCCTAGAAGATGATTCTCGGATTTTATCGAACATTGTTTCTTCCAGTCTTTTTAGGCATCAAGAATTTGGGGGTGTTGTCCCCGAAATTGCTTCCCGGCATTGCTTAGAACAAATCGATGCTGTTTATCATGAAGCGCTTAAGGAAGCCAGGATTCAGCCATCTGATATTGATTTAATTGCAGCAACTCAGGGCCCGGGGTTGATCGGATCTTTATTCGTAGGGGTTTCCTTTGCAAAGGCCCTAAGCTATGCTTTAGGTATTCCTTTGATTGGCGTCAATCATTTGGAAGCTCATCTCTTGGCAAATTTTATTGATCAACCTGAACCGGAAAAATATATTGGGTTATTAGTTTCAGGAGGGCATACGAGTTTAACCTATCATGAGCACGGAAAGATTTGTTTGCTAGGTTCAACGGTCGACGATGCCATTGGAGAAGCTTTCGATAAAGTGGCCAAGATTTTGGGGCTAGGTTATCCGGGCGGACCTGCCATTGAGGAGCTTGCTATCAAAGGTGATCCTCGCGCAATTCCTTTTACAAAACCAAAACAAACCAATCCTTTTGATTTCAGCTTCAGTGGAATTAAGACCGCTGTTTTATATTTTGTTGAGAAGAAAAATTTTGAGAGAAGAGATATAAAACAAATAGGGAAATCGATAAGAAAAGGACGGTCAAAAGAAAGTGTTTATATTAAACCTTCTCAGCAAGAGGAAGCCCCCTGGCTTCGAGATTTGGCGGCAAGTTTTCAACATGCAGTGACCCAATGGGTTGTTCAAAAAACTGTTGCAGCGGCAAAAGACAAGAAGGTTAAAACAATTGCTGTTGGAGGAGGCGTGAGCGCTAATACTTACCTTAGGGCACAATTGCAGGAAGTAGCAAGGGAAGAAGGGCTCAAAATTTATTTCCCGCCATTGTCTCTTACCGTTGATAATGCTGCGATGATTGCGCGGCGGGGAGTCGAACTTTACCGAAATGGCAAACGATCTGAAATGACTCTTTCGGGTGTCCCCAATCTTGTTCTTGGAGGTAAATCGTAAATTCAGATTAAGGAATTTTTAGGACGTGTAACAAGGAGGTTTAAGTATGATTGAAATATCGTTGGAATATTTTGATATATCTCTCCGGTTGCTTATTGCAGCTATTTTGGGGGGTATTATCGGTTTCGAAAGGGAAAAGCACGGGAAAGATGCAGGTTTTCGGACACACGCTCTTGTTTGTGTGGGGTCTTGTTTGATGATGATCATTTCTTGGAAGATTCATCTTCTTTTTCGGGCATCCGGGCCTGTAGATCCTTCTCGTATTGCTGCTCAAGTTGTAACAGGAATCGGCTTTTTGGGAGCGGGAGCTATTATACGTTTTCCAAAAGGTGTTAAGGGACTGACAACAGCGGCAGGGGTATGGGCAGCGGCCGGAATAGGTTTGGCTTGTGGTCTCGGTGAATATTTCCCGGCAGTGGTTACGACAGTTATTACACTAATCATTCTTGTGGTTTTTCCGAGGATATCGCACCCCTCATCCTAGAAAAAGGTGTGGAGAGGCGCGTATTGACACCAGGGACCCAAAAAGATAGAATCCACGCCTGATGGAAAAACTTAAAATTGCGTTACCCAAAGGGAGTTTAGAAGAAGCAACCTACCAGCTTTTTAGGAAAGCTGGGTTTACCCTCAGTGTGAGCAATCGGTCTTATTATCCTACTGTTGATGATCCTGAGATTGAAGTAACCCTTTTTCGGCCTCAGGAAATGCCCCGCTACATTGAAGATGGTGTCGTCGATTGCGGCTTAACAGGATATGATTGGATTGTTGAAAATGGTTCCCGCGTCGAGGAACTTTGTGACCTTCAATATTCGAAAAGGACAAATAACCCAGTCCAATGGGTTTTAGCCGTTCACGAAAACTCGCCCTTTCAAAAAGTCAAAGATCTTCAAGGCAAGAAGATTGCCACGGAGCTTGTCAATGTGACGAAGAAATTTCTGAACAAACGCAAAGTGGATGCGGAGGTTGAGTTTTCCTGGGGGGCGACTGAGGTGAAGCCACCTCAGTTGGCAGATGCGATTGTTGAAGCAACGGAGACGGGATCCAGTTTGCGGGCAAATCATCTGAGAGTGATTGATACTGTTTTGACTTCGGTAACCAAATTTATTGCCAACCGCAAAAGTTATAAGGATCCCTGGAAGCGTAAGAAAATGGAGAGTATTGTGATGCTTCTTAAAGGGGCGATTAGGGCTCAAAATAAGGTTGGCCTGAAAATGAACGTCTCGAAGAAGGATCTCAAGAATATTCTTGGTTTGTTGCCTGCCATGAAAAAGCCGACTATTTCAAGCCTTTCTGAGAAAGGGTGGTTTGATGTCGAGACCATTATTGATGAAGCGGTTGTTCGAGAACTGATCCCTGCCTTGAAAAAAGCAGGGGCCTCCGGAATCATTGAATATCCTTTAAATAAAGTTATCCCCTAAAAAATCAAAAGGAGATCTATCTATGCCGTGGGCGCGCAAACAGCGCAAGAGAAAAATGAACAAGCATAAAAGGAAAAAGAAGCTACGGAAACATCGTCACAAAAAGAAAGCTTGGTCATAAAATAGAGTAGTTGATCGAACAATGAAAGTAGTAAGCGGCACCGGGAAAGAAGGTGTCGCTTGCTGCTTTCGGTCATTGAACCCTGCCGTGCGAGCTGTGCAAACAATAAAAATTAAAAGTCCCTCAAAATTAAATCTTTTTCTTAAAATTATCCGTCGTTTGCCCGATGGTTATCATGAGTTAGTGACTCTTTTTCATCGGATATCGCTCTGTGATAACTTGGTGTTGAAACGCATTCCGGAAGGTTTTGGTTTGAAATGTCAGGGGATTCGTCTGGATTGTGGGGAAGAGAATCTAATCACCCAGGCGTACCGGCTGCTCAAAAGGGAATTCCCACAAATCAAGGGGGTCCAGGTAACCCTTAAGAAAAACATCTTTCTCGAGGCAGGGCTTGGGGGCGGGTCGAGTAATGCTGCAAGTTTTCTCTTAGGCGTGATCAAACTTTACCGTTTGAAGCTACCTCAGAAGAAATTAATGGCCCTTGGTAAGAGTCTTGGAGCAGATGTTCCGTTCTTCTTGATGAATGTTAATCAGGCCCTGGGAACAGGAGTTGGAGAGCGCCTTAGGAAATACACTGTTAAAAAGAAAACATGGTTTCTCTTAGTGCTTTCAAAGAAAGGACTTAGCACCAAGAAAGTTTATCAAACATTACCTCGTAAGTTGCCTTCCGCTTCCTTGACAAAAGCCCTTAGCATTGCTAGACTTATCACCAATTTTTTGAAGGGAGAGGACTGTCTTTATAAAGCAGTGCCTCTTCAAAATGACTTAGAGCCACCAGCCTTTTTTTTAAGGCCTTCCCTTCAGAAGGATATAGCGAAGATTAAATCTTTAGGGGGGCGTATTGTCGGAATGTCTGGTAGTGGTCCTACAATTTTTGTTGTTTTATCAAGTCGCCGAGAAGGGGTTATCTTGGCGAAAAGGCTAAGCCGAATGGGTCGATCAAAAAAGATCATTCTTTGCCACACGTATTAATCGAAGTGATTCATTAGGCCATTTTTAAAGTATTGAGCATTAATATCTATCTATCATTGCCCGGTGGTGAAATGGTATCACACTGCCCTTTGGAGGCATGATTCCTGGTTCGAATCCAGGCCGGGCAGTGCGAATGGAAAAATTCAATCCTTTAGGTGATAGTATGGTTTCTGAAAGATGTTCCTTTTGCGGACGCGATAAGCGTAAAGATGTGCGGAAAATTTTCGCAGGGCCCGGGGTCTACATTTGCGATATTTGCGTTCGGATTTGTTACGATATCTTAAAGAAGGATCATGCCGGTTACGTCCGTCAGTATAACGTGTCTGAAGGGCTTCATGTCCCTAAGCCACGAGAGATTAATGCTAAGCTGGAACAATATGTTATTGGGCAAGAAAAAGCGAAGAAGCAGATATCGGTTAGCGTTCATAATCACTACAAAAGGGTTAAAAATTCTGACAAGACCGACGATATTGAACTTGAAAAAAGCAATATTCTCTTGATTGGTCCAACAGGTTCGGGGAAGACATTGTTTGCCCGAACTTTAGCAGAACTTTTGGATGTTCCTTTTGCCATTACCGATGCTACAACTTTGACTGAGGCTGGTTACGTGGGGGAAGATGTTGAAAATGTTCTTTTGAGGCTTCTTCAAGCGGCCAATTTTGATGTTAAAAGAGCTGAGCTTGGAATTGTCTATATTGATGAAATTGATAAAATTGCACGGACCTCGGAGAATGTCTCCATCACCCGGGATGTATCGGGGGAAGGTGTCCAGCAAGCACTTCTAAAAATGCTGGAGGGGACAATTGCGAATGTCCCGCCGCAAGGCGGGAGAAAACATCCCCAGCAGGAGTATATCCAAGTCAATACCAAGAATATTCTTTTCATTTGCGGGGGCACCTTTGCTCATTTGGATAAAATCATTGAAAGGCGTGTTTCAGAAAAAGCGATGGGTTTTGGGGTCGAGATTTTTTCAAAGTCCAAGAATGATTATGTGTCCGAAATGTTGTCTTTCGTGGAAACAGAAGATCTTCTGAAATTTGGTTTTATCCCTGAATTTATTGGACGTTTTGCTGTCGTTTCGACATTGCATAGCTTGAGCGAAAAGGATCTTGTTCGAGTTTTAACGGAACCGAAGAATGCTCTTGCAAAACAATATGAAGAGTTGTTTAGGATGGAAGGGGTTAAGCTTAGCTTTGAACAAGATGCCCTCGAGGAGATCGCAACGCAAGCGATCCGCAAGGGAACAGGAGCGAGGGCTTTGCGGACGATTCTTGAAACCTTGATGTTGGATGTGATGTACGATGTTCCTTCGGAAACGAATGTTGCTGAATGTTTGATCACGAAAGAAGTTGTAGAGAAAAAAACAGAGCCCGTTCTTATCAGAAAAGGGGAATTGAAAAAATCAGCATGAAAGCGATCAAAAACTCGTCAAGAGAAGCCCTTGCAGCGTATGGTTTTTTGATGCCGAATTTTGTTGGTTTTTTGATTTTTACTTCCGTCCCGGTTTTTGCTTCTTTGGTGCTGAGTTTTATGGAATGGGATCTCTTATCCCCGCCTCGATGGGTGGGGATAAAAAATTTTATCGGGTTGGTGAAAGACCCGTTCTTTTGGAAGTATTGCTGGAACACCGTTTATCTTATGCTGGCGATTCCTATCAGCATGGCAGGTTCTCTGATATTGGCTTTAATTTTGAACCAGAAGTTGAAGGGGATTGTTTTTTTTCGAACGGTTTACTTTCTCCCTACGATTTCCTCAGGCGTCGCGATTTTTATTCTTTGGAAACTTATTTATAATCCCGAGTTTGGCGTTTTGAACAACATGATTGCGGGATTTGGTGATCTCTTGAACTTAAATCTAAAGGGGCCATATTGGTTGCAGGATGAGGTATGGGCCAAACCGGCTCTTATTATTATGAGCGTCTGGCAAACGGTGGGTGGTTATAACATGATTTTGTATTTGGCCGCTCTTCAGGGTGTCCCGCGAGATCTTTATGATGCTGCAGAAGTCGATGGGGCCAATGGATGGCAGAAATTCTGGGCGGTGACCTGGCCTCAGATTTCACCGACAACATTTTTTATTGCGATCATGAGTGTCATTGGAGGCTTCCAAGCGGGATTTGATCCCGCCTATATTATGACAGGTGGGGGGCCAAATGGTTCGACGACGACGATTATCTACTATCTTTATAATGAGGCTTTTGAGTGGGGGCATATGGGGTATGCAGCTGCAATTGCCTGGGTTTTGTTTATTATTGTTTTTTCTTTTACGCTGATTCAGTGGAGATTTTTTGGACGCACGGTTCATTATCATTGAGTGTCAATAATGACAAAGTATGAAGAAATGAAGAGAATGCAAAGGGTAAAAGTTACAATAAAAAAAGCAACGGCTTATCTTTTAATGAGTGCTGGCGCCATTACCATGGTTGCCCCTTTTTTGTGGATGATAACGACATCTCTTAAAGAACCGGGCGCTGTTTTCTCATTTCAAAAAGATTGGTGGTCTGAATGGATCCCCAACTCTTTTGTTTGGCAAAATTATATTAAAGCATCACAAGTTGTACCCTTTGTCCGTTTTTATCTAAACTCAATTTTCGTGACTCTTTGTGTTACTTTGGGTCAAGTGGTGACCAGCGCTTGCGCGGCTTATGCTTTTGCACGGCTCCGTTTTCCAGGCCGGGATAGAGTTTTCTTCGCTTATCTTGCTACGATGATGGTCCCTGGTGCTGTTACAATGATCCCGGTTTTTATTTTGCTTCGATATTTGGGATGGATCGATACTTATAAAGCCATGATCTTGCCGGGTATTTTTACCGCTTATGGGACTTTTATGCTGAGGCAATTTTTTTTGACGCTTCCGAAAGATTTGGAGGATGCAGCAAAAATAGATGGCTGTACCTATCTGGGAATCTTTTGGCGCATCATTTTGCCTTTATCTAAACCGGCCCTTGCAACGTTGACGACTTTTACGTTTATGGGGTCATGGATGAATTTTATGTGGCCGCTCATTGTGATGAATACACATGAGAAATTTACCTTACCAATTGGTCTAGCTTATTTTCAAAGTTTACATGGGACTCATTGGACTTATTTGATGGCAGGGTCCGTTATGATGATTTTTCCGATACTTGTTGTTTTTGTTTTTAATCAACGGTTTTTTGTGGAAGGTATTAAGTTAAGCGGGATAAAGGGCTGACCGGTGTTGCATGCGGTGATCTTAGCGGCTGGGAAGGGAACGCGGATGCGTTCATTGCATCCTAAGGTTTTACATAAGGTAATGGGATGCGCTATGCTGAGATATGTATTAGAAACACTTTATAGCCTCGGTGTCCGCGACTTTTGTGTCGTGGTAGGTGCTGGTAGTGATGAAGTCCGTTCTTTCGTAGCGGAGTGGAAAAAGGGTAAGCCGGTTTCGATCCGTTTGGTTTTTCAAAAGGTCCAGAAAGGAACCGGACATGCGGTGATGATGACGCAACCTTTTTTGAAGTATCCTGGTGAAGTTCTGATCTGGCCCGGTGATATGCCGTTGATGAAACCAAGAACGATTAGAACCTTGATGCGGTGTCACCGGGAATCTTCCAATTCCGCAACTGTTCTGTCAGCGCTGCATCAAGATCCTTTTGGGTATGGCAGGATTATCCGCGCTGGTGGTGATTTTATTGCTATTCGAGAAGAAATAGATGCTTCTGAAGCGGAAAAAAGGATTCAAGAGGTTAGTTCGGGAATTTACCTTTTTAAAACGGAGGATTTGTTTCCCGCTCTGAAGAAAATTAAACCCCTTAATCGAAAAAAAGAACTGTACTTAACCGACACTGTGGAAATATTGATTCAACAAGGGAAAAAGGTAGAAGCGCTTCCCTTAGCTTTGGGTGAAGAAGCCCAGGGTATTAATTCACGTGAGGATTTAGCAACGGCGGTGAGAACAATGAAAAATCGAGAGATTCAGTATCATCAAGAGCGTGGTGTTACCATTTTATTTCCGGAACAGACTTATATTGAACCGGGAGCTAAGATAGGGCGAGATACGGTTATCTTTCCCTGGTCCTATATCGAAGCGGGAGTCCGAATCGGTCGCAATTGTCAAATAGGGCCGTTTGCCAAAATCCGCACAGGGACCCGTATTGAAGATGGGGCCGCTATTGGTTCTTTTGTAGAGGTCAATCGTTCAAAAATTGGTAAAAAGGTTTTAGCTAAACATCTGTCTTATCTTGGAGATGCTGTGATCGGCGATATGACAAATGTGGGAGCGGGAACTATTACAGCAAATTATGATGGAAAGAAAAAACATGTGACAAGAATCGGTAAAAAAGTCTTGATTGGTTCGAATACTGTTTTTGTTGCTCCTGTGAAGGTTGCCGATCAAGTGCGAACAGGGGCTGGAGCTGTGTTAACGAGAAGAACAAAAACAAAAAAGGGAGAGGTTGTAGTTGGGGTCCCAGCCCGGGTCGTGAAAAAAAAAGCTGGTTACCGATAATCCAGAAATTAAACCAAAGAGGATAATGCTATGTTTGGCTTAGAAAAATTAAAAGGACAAATGAAGAACGGGCATGAAAATCTTGTCATCATTGGGGGGAATTCAAATGCGGTGTTGGTCAGTGAAATCGCAGAGTTATTGGGTAAGCCCTCGGCGGATGTTTTGGTTGGGCGGTTCCCCGAAGGAGAAATACAAGTCCAGATTCGGGAAAATGTGCGCGGGAAAGATGTTTTTATCGTGGAGTCGATTTGTAATTCTCCGAATGATTATTTGATGGAGCTTTTAATCTTGATTGATGCTGCTAAAAGAGCGTCAGCAAAAAGGGTAACGGCTGTGTTGCCTTTCTTCGGTTATGCAAGGCAGGATCGGAAAGACAGACCGAGGGTTCCGATTACGGCAAAACTTGTTGCTAATTTGTTGACCAAAGCAGGGGCCGATCGGATTCTGACGATGGACCTTCATGCAGGACAAATTCAGGGCTTCTTTGATATTCCGGTGGACCATCTTTATTCGATTAATGTCCTCGGGGATTATTTTCGAAAAAAGGGATTGAAAAATCTTGTTGTTGTTTCTCCGGATGTGGGGGGCATCAAGATGGCCCGGGCTTATGCGAGTATACTGGAATGTCCTTTGGCGATTGTTGATAAAAGGAGAGAGAATGCATCTGAAATTCATGTGATGAATATCATTGGTGAGGTTGAAGGTCATAACATTCTTATTGTGGATGATCTCATTTCAACGGCAGGTTCACTTGTTGAAGCTGTCAGGGCGTTAAAGCAAGCGGGAGGATTAGACATTTATGCGGGGATTGTTCACCCTGTTCTTGCGGGGTCGGCTATAGAAAGAATCAAAAAGTCAGAGATCAAAGAGCTCGTGGTAACGAATACGATTCCGCTGACTCCGGAGAAACAATTGGATAAAATTAAGCAGCTTTCCGTGGCTTTACTACTGGCAGAAGCTATTTTTAGGATTCATAAGAATCAATCAGTCAGTTCATTGTTTTCTCAAGTTGGGGTAGAAGCTTAAAAAATTGATGAAACATTGAAATCATTATTTTAAAGGAGGAATTTCGGAATGGAAAAAGTTAACTTGAACGCAAAGCCTCGTGAGCAATTTGGAAAAGGGGCAGCAAAACGTATCCGCAAAGAAGGATTGGTGCCAGCAATTGTTTACGGGCATGGCATGGAACCTCTTGCGGTTTCTGTAGACGCAAAGGAATTGTATCGTGCTTTGCAGACAAAAGCAGGAGAAAACGTTCTCATCGATCTCAACGTTGAAGGAGTTACTCTTCGTGAATCGACTTGTCTGATCAAAGAGCTTACTCACAATCCGGTGAGCGACAAAATTTCACACTTGGATTTGACAGTTATTTCTTTGACGGAAAAAATTACGGTTAAGGTACCTATTAACATCGAAAATGCTGAAGAAGCTGCCGGGGTTAAAGAGGGGGGAGTTCTTGATATTATTTTGCATGAAATTGAAGTGGAATGTCTTCCCACAGAGATTCCAGAAAAGATTACCGTTGATGTTAAAAGCATGAATATCGGTGATAGTATCCATGTTAAGGATCTTTCGATTCCAGAAGCGGTGACTTGTACTCTTTCTGAAGAAGAATCTGTGATTGCTCTTCATCCGCCTCGCAAAGAAGAAGAACTTGTTCCTGCTGCGGAAGAAGCCGCTGAACCCGAGGTCATTGAAAAAGGTAAGAAAGCTGAAGGCGAAAAAGAAGAGGCCGCTCCAGCGAAAGAAAAAGAGGGTGGGACTCAAACAGCCGAAAAGAAGGAGAAAAAAGAGTCCTGACGATATCCCGAGGACGAAAACCTCAAGATTTTTTATTTGCGAAGCAATTTCAAAGGATTTCCTCATGAAAATCATCCTTGGGCTTGGGAACCCGGGTGTGAAATATGCTAGAACCCGGCATAACATCGGGCGTTTGCTTATTCAGTACTGCTTAGATAAGTTCGAGAGCAAAACATCTAAAAGGAACGATCTTGAAGTTCATGGTGTATCCGTTCGTTGGAAAGAAGAGGAGATTTTCTGGGGGTATCCGACAACTTATATGAATTTGTCTGGGATAGCTGTTCGAAAAATAACCACCTATTATAACATTAATGTGTCGAAAGATTTGTTAATCGTTGTTGATGATATTGCATTACCCTTTGGAAAGTTGAGATTTAGAGTAAGCGGAAGTGATGGTGGCCATAATGGTCTCAAATCTGTTACAAATACTCTCCAAACGAGATGTTTCTCCCGGTTGAGAATAGGGATCGGGAATGAAATTTCTAGGGGGGATTTGAATATCCCCCTTGAGGAATTTGTCCTTGATACCTTTACCTCTTTTGAGAAAGAAGAGCTAACTGAAGTTCTAGAAAGAGGTTACAACGCTGTTCAAGATTGGCTTGTTCATCCTCCGGATAAGGCCATGAATATCATAAATACTGATCATCAAAGGGGTTAATGCAAGAAACGAAGTCTTGCGCATTGCCCTTTTTTGTGTTACATTGATTCGCCTTCAAAATTGTCATTAACAGAGAAGAAGCTTAGGCCGCACTGAAGGGATAGGTTCTCAGTCAAATCCATCTTTATGAGATAGCGATTTGTTTTGTTAACCCATTTGGGAAACCATCGAATTTATAGGTAAAGGAGAAACAGAATGAGGTTATATGAGGGTGTTTTTATTTTTCCGCCAGAAGCAACGGCGGAAATGAGAAAGAATGAGGAAAAAACCTTAGAAGACGTGATTAAAAGAAATGGCGGGAAGATTGTTCAAAAAATCGATCTTGGCCGCAAGCCTTTAGGGTACAATCTAAAAAAGTTTAAAGAAGGTTATTTTATTGTAATCGATATGGAAGTTCCTCGCGGGAAAACAATTGAGTTGAGAAACATGCTAGAGCTCAATGAAAGCTTGCTGCATTTTATGGTTACGGTCAAAAACCAGAAAGTAGCAAAGGCATTTGACACAAAAAGGGGTAGTCCCGAAGAGAGGACCTCCAGGGTTTCTCACATGGCGTCATCAAAGGAATAGATTGAAAACCGAAGGAGGCATTTTACATGGCAGCTAACCTTAATAAGGTTTTATTGATCGGAAACCTGACTCGTGATCCTGAATTACGTTATTTGCCTTCCGGGCAAGCGGTAGCGACTTTCACTGTCGCAGTCAATCGGAATTTCACTTCTCAAAGCGGAGAAAAGAAAGAAGAAGCTAGTTTTATCCGTATTGTTGTGTGGGCTCGTCGAGCCGAAGTTTGTAACGAGTATTTAAAAAAGGGAAGTCCTGTTTTTGTCGAAGGAAGGTTGCAAACAAGAAGTTGGGAGTCTTCTGACGGGACTAAGAGGTCGACAACCGAGGTCGTTGCTCAAAATGTTCAATTTTTATCGCGTGGAACACGGCAAACAACGCCGGAACCCGCTATGGAAGATGATGCGGCATTCCTGGAAGGGGCAGAAGCTGGGTCTGTCGATCGGGGCCCCAATAATTTCTCCGAAAAAGATCTGCAACCCGACGACGAAATCCCATTTTAGCCGAATAAAGGAGTTAACAAGTAATGGAAAAGAAACCGATGAGAAGCTCTTATACAAAACCCAAAAGGGGTGCTGGTAAGCCTAGAGTAGGTGGTCCTCCGAGGCATGGAGGAAACCGTTTGTTTCAGCGGAAATTATGTCGTTTTTGCTCTGAACGAACCGTGAACATTGATTATAAGGACACGGAAAAAATAAGAAGGTTTTTAACAGAAAAAGGGAAAATAGTCCCTTCTAGGATTACCGGGACATGTGCTAAACATCAGCGAATGTTGGCAAGGGCGATCAAGCGGGCCCGACATGCTGCTTTTATTGCTTTTCAGACGGCATAAATGAATAGCTTGTACGTGGAGGGGAAGGATTAGGAGGATTTAAAAGATGGAAGTTATTTTACTTAAGGACATTGACAAGGTCGGTCGCAAAGGGGATGTTGTTCGGGTGCGTGATGGGTATGCGCGAAATTTCCTCTTTCCTCGAACGCTTGCATTGGCATCGACAAGAGCTAATCGTCAATTTGTTGAAGAGCAGCGTGAAAGAAGTGCTAAGAAGCGTGCTAAAGAAAAGAATCAGGCGGAAGAGTTTGCAGGGAAATTAAAATCGCTGAAACTTAAGATTGACGCTAAAGCAGGGGAAAAGGGAAAGTTGTTTGGCTCCGTCACTGCTCAAGATGTGGTTGAAGCATTGGGCCGTCAAGGATATCAATTCACAAAGAAACAGATTGAATTGCGGGAAGCTATTCATGCATTGGGGACCTATGCGGTTAATATTGAGATATATCCCCAGGTGAAAGCGACAATTAATGTTGAAGTCGTTCAACAGCAGTAGTGTTGTGTTGAAGGTAGATTCGTGGCGAATTCGGATATTTCATCAAATCTTTTAGAAAAAGTTCCGCCCCAAAGCCGGGATGCTGAAATGAGTGTTCTCGGTGCGATGCTTTTCGAAGAAAGCGCTCTTGTTCAAGCCCTCGAACTTCTTCGTTCCGAATACTTTTACGACGAAAATCATAGACGCATATTTTCTGCGATGCAGGTGCTTTTTGAAAAGAATCATCCTGTCGATCTCGTGACGGTTTCCGAAGAGCTTAAGAAAAAAAATCAAATCGAGGATGTCGGAGGCGTTAGTTATCTTACCCAGTTAACGGCGATGGTTCCAACAGCGGCTCACGTAGTTCATTATGCCCATGTCGTTAAAGAAAAGGCTTTGCTGAGGGGTTTGATCCAGAACGCGACTCATATTGTTCAGGATTGTTTTGATTCCGAAGAAGAAATTTCGGGAGTTTTGGACAGAGCCGAAAAAATGATCTTTGATATCAGTCAGCACCGAATCGAAGGCAAATTTTATTCCATGAAAGATATCATTCATGACAGCATGGAAACGATTGACAAATTATACCAGCGTAAAGAACACGTCACGGGGTTAGCGACAGGGTTTCATGAGTTTGATATCAAAACAGCAGGATTGCAATCGTCCGACCTTATTATTATCGCTGGCCGTCCTTCGATGGGGAAGTCGGCTTTTGTCTCAGCCGTTTGTGAACATATTGGGATTGTGCTTGGCGAACCGCTTGCATTTTTTTCTTTAGAAATGAGTAAAGAGCAGTTGGTTCAGAGGATGCTATGTTCTCATGCGCGTGTGGATGCCCAGAAAGTGCGTACAGGTTATTTGTCGCATCAAGATTGGCCTAAGCTGACGAGTGCGGCTGGGAAATTGTCTGAGGCCCCAATTTTTATTGACGATACTCCCGGCCAAACTATTCTGGAGATTCGCGCTAAGGCTAGGCGCCTTAAAATGCAACATGGGATCAAGCTCGTTCTTGTTGATTATCTACAACTTATGCAGGGAACAGGGCGTTCAGAAAGCCGTCAGCAGGAAATTTCGGAAATATCTCGTTCGCTTAAGGCTCTGGCCAGAGAATTAAGGGTTCCTGTTATAGCTGTAAGCCAATTGTCTCGTGCTGTTGAAAGCCGGACAGGGAATCGTCCGCAGCTGTCCGACTTGCGTGAATCAGGAGCTATTGAACAGGACGCAGATGTTGTCGTTTTCCTTTTCCGAGAAGAGTATTATAATCCTACAGAAGAAAATCGGAATAAAGCGGAGGCTATTATTGCAAAACAGCGTAATGGCCCGACAGGTTCGATCGAGCTCGTTTTCCTTAAAGAATGGACACGTTTTGATAACCCGGAGTTACATCGGATTGAGGGAGAAATCTAATGAAAAAAGCTCTCTTCATGGGAATCCTAATTTTGATGTTGTTTATCTGTGGTCATTATGTCTTAGCCGAAATGGACGGTGATTATTCGGCAACGAAAAGTGGGTTAAGCGAAGAAACTAAAGTGTCTGACCGTGAGGCAGCCCGGGCCAGCCAGATTGTCGAAGTTGAGATTCGTGGCAACCAAATTATCAGCAGCAATACAATCTTGAGTAAAATTAAATCTCAAAAAGGGAGCTATCTGGTTCAGGAGACAGTTAATGCTGATATCAAAAGGCTCTACGGGACTGGATTTTTTGAAGATATCCATATGGAAGTGGATGAAAGGGCCGACGGGTATAAGTTAATCGTTAACGTTGTCGAGAAACCCATCATTCGGCAGATTATCATTGAGGGGTTTAGCATTTTTGGCGAGGACAAGATCAGAAAGGAAATCAAGATTCTTGAAGGACAGATTTTGGATCGGCGAGCGGTTAAAGAAGGGGTTGCCGCTGTTCAAAAGATGTACCGCGATAAGGGGTATCGGTTTGTAACGGTTGATTCCGAAGTTGACGTCAACCATACGACGAAGGAAGCTACGGTTTATGTCCGAGTTGAAGAAGGAATGAAGTATAAGATTCGATCTATTTCTTTCGAAGGCAATGAAGCTTTTAGTGAAAATAAATTAAAGAAATTGATGAAGACAAAACCAAAGGCTTGGTATTTATTTCGTTCTGGCGTTTTTAAAGAAGAGTCTTTTGAAAAGGATCTCGAGAGGGTTATGCTTTTTTATCAACAAGAGGGCTATCTTGATGCGAAGGTGGATTCAGCCTTTGAATATGATGATGAGAATAAGTCGATCGGCATTATCATCAAAGTTGAGGAAGGCCCCCATTATTTGACAGGGGATGTCCAAATTCGCGGGAATCGCTTATTCCCGGAATCCGAGATTTGGCAGAAGTTGGAGATGTTGCCCGGATTAACATATTCTCAGTATTATTTATCAAAAGACATCGAAGCGATACGGAAATATTACCACGACCAGGGGTATGTTGATGCGCGTATTGTTCCTGATGTTCAGATGAACCGAGCCACAGGCAAAGTCGATGTTATCTATAATATCCAAGAGGGGGATTTGTATTTTGTTGAAAAAGTTGTAGTCCGCGGAAACACGAAAACTAAAGACATTGTGATTCGCCGGGAGTTAAGGATTCGTCCGGGCGATAAGTTTGACGGAGAGAAAATTGATAAATCAAAACAGCGACTCGATAATTTAGGTTATTTCCAAGAAGTAACATATGACACAGAACCCTCCCAATCGGGGGGCAATAAAAAGGATCTGATTTTCCGGGTTAAAGAAAAGAGAACCGGGGAATTGTCTTTTGGTGGCGGGGTTAGTTCCGTTGATAAGTTTGTTGGATTTGCTGAAATTTCTCAGCGCAACTTTGATCTTTTAAATTGGCCAAGATTTACAGGAGGAGGTCAATCACTTTCGGTGCGGGCTCGTTTAGGCACCATCAGCCAAAATTTCAATATTGGGTTTGTGGAGCCATATCTTTTTAACAAACCCATCTCTTTCGGAGCAGATTTATTCAATACCCAAAATGAAAATCGCAATGTGGACTTTGATGAAGAAAGGAGAGGTTTCGGGCTCACCCTTTCTAAACTTTTCAAAGATATTTTCCGGGTAGGAACGGGGTACACTTTGGAACGTGTGAAGTTAGATGATTTATCCATAGATGCTCCAGCGACAGTACTTAAATATGAGGGTTCCACATGGCTTTCACGCTGGAAGTTTTTCTCATCCTATGATACTCGGGACAATGTATTTAATCCGACAAAAGGAACACTTTTGTCAGTGAACGGTGACCTTGTGGGAAGTTTCCTCGGAGGGGATGAAGATTATTATATTCTCCAAGCCAGCGCAACACAGTATTGGAAATTGTTTAAAGATCATATTGTTGAACTTCGTCTTCGCTTAGGGACCTCACAAGATTTTGGTGATTCGGATGAAGTTCCGGTCTTTGACCGTTTCTATGCGGGAGGTTTGGGGACAGTTCGCGGGTTTAATTATCGCCGAGTGGGTCCGGTTCAAGCGGGTGATGCCGTTGGTGGACAGACTTTGGCGATTGCTAATTTGGAATATACCTTTCCCATACCTCACCTAGAAGCATTTCGTGGGGCCGCTTTTATTGATGTGGGTCATGTGAATGAGGATGCCTACAAGATAGGATTCGATGAGTTTTCTGTGAGCATAGGACCTGGCATCAAAATCAGAACACCGATTGGGCCGGTGGCTTTTTATTACGGTTTTCCGATATCAAACCGTGATGTCAAGGATAAAAATGGACGGTTTGAATTTAGTTTAAGCCGCGGTTTTTAAACAATCTACCAAATCATAGTTTAAGAGAAAAAGGGGGTTCTACAATGAAAAAGATTCTGACGACCGTACTGATCTTAACTTTTACAATAAGCGGTCTTGTTTATGCCGAAGGTGGCAAAACGGGATATGTTGATGTGGCTCGTGTTTTTGATGACTATGAGAAAACGAAAGATAACGACAGGATTTTACAGGAAGCAGGGCGGAAGAAGGAAGAAGAGCGGGATGCATTAGTTCATGAAGTCCGCCAAATTAAAGATGAACTCCTGTTGCTGGATGGGGATGCTAAGAACAGCAAGCAAGAAAAGCTTGAAAAGAAAGTTGAAGAACTCCAAAATTTTGACCGTGATGCCAAAAATGAACTTGGGCAACAACGAAGCGAAATCGTTCGCGAGATTTTTCAAGATATTGACAGCACGGTTCAGGAGTATGGCGAGAAAAAAGGATACGATTTCATATTCAATGAAAAAGCGATGATTTACAGTAATCCTGCCAATGATGCAACGGATGATGTTTTGAAGGAATTGAATAAGAAATATACAAAGAGGTAATTGTAAGAGAAAATGAAACAGCGGACTCTCAAACAAAGCGTAACTTTTGAAGGCCGGGGGCTTCATACCGGGCAGTTCGTTCGCTTAACCATTCATCCGGCGTCTGATGGTTCGGGGATTCTTTTTTGCCGAACAGACCTGGATCCACAGTGTAAAGTCAAAGGGGTTGTAGCGAACGCTAAAGACGATGGGACCCGTCAGACTGTTTTAATGGTGGGGCAAGGAGTTGTAAGGACGATTGAGCATCTTATGGCAACTTTCCATGGGTTGGGAGTTGACAATGCCCTAGTCGAAGTTGATGGAGAGGAATTGCCTGCCTTGGATGGGAGTGCTCGAGAATATACCGAAGCCTTTTTGAGGGTTGGGCTCATCGAGCAAAATGCTGAAAGGCACTGGATCAATGTAGAACGACCGATTTTTGTTGATCAGGGGGATCAATCTATTATCGTTTTGCCGGCTTCACATCTATCTATTTCTTATACTTTAAGTTACCGCCATACAGATTTGCAAGATCAGTTTTTATCCATTCGTATTTTGCCTGAGATTTTTGAATCTGAGCTTGCGCCTGCTAGGACTTTTTGTTTGAAGGAAGAAGCTAGTTACTTGTTAGCTCAAGGCTTTGGCAAAGGAGCTAATTTAGCTAACACGCTTGTTTTTGAGAGAAATGCACCGATTGACAATACTTTACGCTTCGAAAATGAGGCATGCCGTCACAAAATAACGGATTTGCTAGGGGATTTATTCCTTGCTGGCAAATTTGTCCGCGGCCATATTATTGCAACTAGAACAGGGCACTTATTCAATTTAGATTTTGTGAGGAAACTAATCATGGCGACAGAAAAAAAAGGTAGCGAAAAGAATAATGAAGAAAAAAAAGCAGATCTTCCCTCGGTGTTAAATGTTGTTGATATTCAGAAGATCATACCGCATCGATACCCCTTTCTTTTTGTGGATAAAATTGAAAAATTGGAGCCGGGTGTTCGAGCGGTCGGATTCAAACAAGTTAGTATGAATGACTATTTCTTTCAGGGGCATTTTCCCGGGCATCCGGTGATGCCCGGAGTGATTATTATTGAGGCGATGGCTCAGGTGGGAGGTGTGATCATGCTGAGTCGTCCTGAAAATCGGGATAAGATCGCATATTTTATGAGTATCGATTCAGCCAAATTCCGCCAGCCGGTCATGCCAGGTGATGAATTAAGGATGGAAGTTGAAGTTAATAAAATACGTGCTCGTACGGGACAATGTACGGGACGCGCTTATGTGGGGGATAAATTGGTATGCGAAGCGGAAGTGAAGTTCGCAGTAGTGGATCGGTAAGGATCCACCCGACGGCTATAGTTCATCCTGACGCCGAATTAGGAGAAGGCGTCGAAATTGGTCCTTTTTCCATTGTTTCTGGAACTGTCAGAATTGGCCCAAGGACGGTTGTTGGGGCTCGTGTGGTCATTGAAGGTCACACAACTCTCGGGGAAGAAAACGAAATATTTACTGGCGCAGTTATCGGCAGTCGTACCCAAGATAAGAAATATGAAGGCGGAATAAGTTACCTTCGCATAGGTGATCGAAATATTATTCGGGAATATGTCACCCTGAATCCTGGGACGAAAGATGGGACGGAAACATTAATTGGTCATGATAACCTTTTAATGGCTTATTGTCACGTTGCCCATGATTGTATTATCCGCAACTCGACGACGCTTGCGAATGCAGCTACTTTAGCTGGGCATGTTCAAGTTGATGATCGGGCGATTGTCGGTGGATTAAGTGCTGTTCATCAGTTTGTGAGAATTGGAAAATTAGCTTTGATTGGTGGTTGTACGAAAGTCGTTCAAGATGTACCGCCTTTTGTCATGGCGGATGGCCATCCTGCTCGGATTTACGGTGTTAATATGGTCGGATTAGAACGCGCGAACTATTCTAAAGAAGATAGAAACATCCTCAAAAAAACTTATCGATTGATTCTTAAGTCAGGACTTACTCTAAAGAAGGCAATTGAAAAATTGGACCAAGAACAACCTTCTTCAGAAGCTTTGGCTGTCGTTTTAGAATTTTTAAAGACGTCTCAGCGAGGGATTTGCCGCTGAGTCCTGTATTTAAGACCAAAGTGAAGAAGGATAAAACAAGCCACAGTTGAGTTTTTAAATCGAAGACCCCCCAAGAATTTACAGGAAGATTAGCAAATGAAAATCATGGGTATGATTGCGGGAAACGGGCGTTTCCCATTGATTGCTGCGCGTGAGGCCCTCCATGAGGGGTATCGGGTTGTGGTGTGCGCCATCGAAGGTGAAGCTGATCCGCAACTGAAGAAATTGGTTGATGCCTGGATTTGGGTTAAGATAGGCCAACTGAAGAAACTCGTTAAGTTTTTTAGGGCTGAAGGTGTCCGGGAAGCCATGATGGTGGGGAAGATAGAAAAGGTGAGGCTTTTTCAGGAAAATGTGAGCCCCGATCTTGAGATGATTAAGGTTTTAATGAAAACAAAAAATTTCAAAGATGATTCGCTTCTTTTGGGAATTGCGGATTATCTTTTTGAAGAGGGAATCGGCTTGGTCGATTCAACGATGTTTGTGAAGGATTTGTGCCCTAGGGAAGGCGTGATGGGTAAGCGGAAACCGTCGCGTGATATCCTTGAGGATATTCAATTTGGTTTTGACATTGCAAAATCCATTGCCGGTTTAGATATCGGACAAACGGTAGTGGTGAAAAAAAAGGCGGTGATGGCTGTTGAAGCAATCGAAGGGACAGATTTGGCCATTAAACGGGGAGGAAGATTGGGAAAAGATAAGGTGGTGGTTGTGAAGGTAGCAAAACCTAACCAGGACATGCGTTTTGATGTTCCGGCGGTTGGGCTCAAAACCTTAGATGAATTAATTTCGGTGAAAGCAGCAGCGTTTGCTTTTGAGGCGGAGAAAACTATTTTTTTTGACCGAGACGAATTTGTAAAACAGGCCAATAAGCACGGTATCGCGATTGTGGGGGTTAAAAAAGCGGAAAAGTTATAGCCCGGTTTGAACGAATATATTTTCGTAAGATCATCCATGAAAAATAAAGGAAGAGAGCAAAAAACAGAGCAGGAATCGTTAAAGAGCCTAAAGCGGAAAATTTCAGAGCTTCAAGCCCTTTATGATATCTCGCAGTCTATTCATTCAAGCCTCAACCTTGAAACTGTCATGAAAAATATTATGGCGATCCTCCACGAAAAAATGGGCATGGAGCGTGGGACACTTACCCTTTTAGATACCCATACAGGGGAACTCAGTATTGAGGTTGCTCATGGATTGGACCGGGAAGCGATCGGTCGAGGCCGTTATCGAGTGGGGGAGGGGATTACCGGAAAAGTTGTTGCGGCTGGCGAACCGATGATTGTCCCTAATGTTGGGAAAGAACCTTTATTCTTGAACCGAACGAAATCGAGAGGCGACATTAGTATGAAAAATATCGCCTTTCTTTGCGTTCCCATCAAATTGGATCAAAAAACTATCGGAGCGCTTAGCGTTGACCGGTTGGTTTATGAAGGAGATCCGTCCTTGGATGAAGACCTCCGGCTATTGACGATTATCAGTTCGATGGCTTCTCAAGCCGTACGCATCGATCAGTTAAGAGAAAAGGAAAAGGAAAAATTAAGGGATGAGAATGTTCGCTTGCGTCAAGAACTCAAGAAGAAGTTTCATCCGACTAACATTGTTGGCGAATGCAAGCGGATGGCTGACATCTATGCTTCCATCGAACTTGTCAGTCAGACTCGTGCGACGGTGATGCTGAGGGGAGCCAGTGGGACGGGGAAGGAATTGGTTGCACATGCCATCCATTATAATAGTGATCGCGCCGAAGGGCCTTTTATTAAGATATCGTGCGCAGCTTTACCGGAGACGCTTTTGGAAAGCGAATTATTTGGATATGAAAAGGGTGCTTTTACCGGGGCCGCAACAAGTAAAAAAGGCCGGTTTGAGATGGCTCACCGGGGGACTCTCTTTTTGGATGAAATTGGAGATATTTCGCTCAGTATGCAAGTAAAATTGCTTCGTGTCTTACAGGAAAAAGAATTTGAGCGTTTAGGTGGGACACAAACAATAAGAGTGGATGTTCGTTTTATTACAGCGACAAATAAAGATTTGGAGGTAGAGGTCAAAGCGGGTCGATTTCGAGAAGATCTGTATTATCGCCTCAATGTTATCCCCATTTTTTTACCGACGCTAAGAGAACGCAAAGAGGATATTCCGTTATTGGTCAATCATTTTCTTCGGAAGGCTAATGAAGTCAATGGCAAGAGTGTTCAATATATATCTGACAGTTCTATGGAATATTTCTTAAATTACGCATGGCCTGGGAATGTACGTGAACTTGAAAATGCGATTGAAAGAGCCGTCGTACTATGTCCCTCAGATACTCTGACGCCGGATCTTTTTCCTATCCCTGGTGTTAGGAAGATTAACTTGTATGATACAGTTCCTTCCGAAGATGATGACAAGATGATCGCCGAGTCCGAAGGGCTTGAAAAATTGCCCGAGGCTGTAGAATTTCTAGAGAAGAAAATGATCAAAAGGGCACTTGAAAAAACGAATGGTAACCAAAGAAAAGCCGCTCAACTTCTAGCTGTTACCGAGCGAATTCTTGGTTACAAGATCAAGAATTACGGCCTTAAGTAAACAATTTTCCTATACGACAGGGAAAGGCACAAAAGTCTACATAAATGTAGACTTTACAATATTGTTTTCGCTGCGTATGATAAATAGTACATATTGAGAAAAATTGTCCTAGGAGAGATGGATTAAAATTTGGCACGTTGGTTGCATTATAATATTTATATGGTTTTTGATAATGGGGAGCGCCATAGGGAGCTATCTGGGTTGGATGTAGAATGCTTTTCATAGACTTTTAGCTTCAATAGGATTTTCCCACCAAGGCGTATCAAGATAAAGGCTTTAAACAATAAATGGATGAGCGCCCAAGCGCTTAATCTTAAGGAGGATAAAAAATGACGACGTTAGTGACTTCTAAGAGCGGTGAAGATAAGGTGGTCGAAGCAATACTGCCGACAACACCCGAAGAAATAAAAAGGTATATTGCGAAGAATAATATTCAGGTGGTGGATTTTAAGTTTAACGATCTCCCTGGGTTGTGGCAGCATTTTTCCATACCAGCGTCGGAATTGGTGGATTATGAGAAAATTGAGAAAAGTATTTGGACCGAGGGTATTGGGTTTGACGGATCGAGTATCCGGGGATTTAAGCAAATTCAAGAAAGCGATATGATTCTAATCCCCGATCCAACAACAGCAGTATTGGATCCGGTTTGTCAGGTCCCGACATTGAGTGTCATTTGTGATATTTATGATCCAATTTCAAAAGAACCGTATACTCGAGATCCACGCTTCATCGCTAAAAAAGCGGAAGAATATCTTAAGAAATCAAAAGTCGGTGACATTAGTTATTGGGGTCCTGAAGCCGAGTTTTTTGTCTTTGATGATATCCGGTTTGATCAGGGAGAAAACTTTGGTTATTACTATATTGATTCCATTGAAGGGGAGTGGAATACCGGGCGCGATGAAAAACCCAACCTTGGGTACAAACCCCGTTATAAAGAAGGATATTTCCCCGTACCTCCGCATGACACATTGCAGGATATCCGTTCCGAGATTATGATGACGCTTCGACGTGTTGGTGTTCCGATTGAATGCCATCATCATGAAGTGGCAAGCGGGGGGCAGTGTGAAATTGATATTCGCTACGGAACTTTGACCAAGATGGGCGATAATCTCCTGATGTATAAGTATGTGGTCAAAAATATTGCCCGCAAATACAACAAAACGGCAACCTTCATGCCGAAGCCTATTTTTAAAGATAATGGATCAGGTATGCACATCCACTCCAGTATTTGGAAAGACGGGAAGAACCGTTTTTATGATGGCAAAGGGTATGCTCTGATCAGCGATGTTTGTAAATGGTACATCGGCGGGTTGTTAAAGCATGCAGCATCCATTTTAGCTTTCGCAGCTCCGACGACTAACTCCTACCGCAGATTAGTCCCAGGCTATGAAGCGCCGGTCAATCTTTGCTATTCGGCCCGTAACCGTTCAGCCATTTGTCGGATTCCGATGTATTCCTCTTCGTCCGGTTCCAAACGCGTTGAATTTCGCGCACCGGATCCTAGCTGCAATGGGTATCTTGCCTTTGCGGCGATTTTGATGGCCGGTTTAGATGGGATAAAAAATAAAATTGATCCAGGGCAGCCGGTCGATCGGAACCTCTATGAGCTTCCAGCCGAGGAGAAAAAGATGATTAAGAATGTTCCAGGCTCCTTAGAAGAGGCCTTAGATGCGCTTGAAAAGAATCATGACTTCCT
>JAFGHI010000007.1 GCA_016930235.1 Candidatus Omnitrophota bacterium | reverse complement strand
TCAAATAATAGCAGGTTGGGGCAGGAGAAAGCAAGCGTCCCCAAGCATTTTTACTTTGAACTCTGAGGACACCTTCGATTGGGACAAATTTTACTATTGGCTAAGGGAGATGGAAGCCTTGAAAAAAGCTTTAGTAATCAACCTTAAATCATTAAGTCCTTAACGACCTCCAACCAACCAGATAATATATCCCACGTAGCATAGGGCTAAGAAAAAACCTTCCAAGCGACTAATGATAAAACCCGTTTTCATAATCGGCAGCATTACCAAGGAAATAATGATCATAACAGGAATATCGCGAGCTATAAAAGGCTGACTAACGGATAGCGGACTTATGATAGCGACTATGCTTATAATAAATAAAATGTTAAAAATATTGCTGCCCGAAATATTTCCGATGGATATATCGTCTTGCTTACGCCAGGCAGCAATAACCGATGTGGCCAATTCGGGCAGTGAAGTCCCCGCAGCAACAAGCGTTACTCCAATGATCAACTCGCTTAATCCCACAACCCTCGCCAATCCGACTGCACCTGTCAAAAATAAATTGGCGCCGAGAACCAGCACCGAAAGCCCCACGACAATTTGAATACCATGAAGGAATTTGCCGTTCGGATGGACAGGACTCCTTTTTTCCTCATGATTCACGCCCTTATTTAAAAAACATACCCAAATAAAAATGGCAAATATGGAAAATAAGATTATCCCATCAACTCTGCCAAGAACCCCGTCTCTGCCTAAAACCCACAACAAAACAGCAGAAGCAACGACAAAGGGCATTTCCCTTTTAAGAGAAAGAGAATCCACTTTAAGCGGACGAACCATTGCTGAAACACCTAGAATAAATGCAATATTGAAGATGTTACTGCCCACAATATTACCCATCGCTATGTCTGGTTTGGATTGTAAAGCGGCATAAATGCTTACAACGGCTTCGGGCGCAGATGTTCCAAAAGCTACGATCGTGAGTCCTATGATAATGGGCTTAATACCAAGCAACGATGCCAGCCTTGAGGCGCCTTTGATTAAGATTTCTGCCCCGAGGAATAAGCAAGCTAATCCTGCACAAGTCTGAATGATATTTATGAACATAAGAATGACCGTTTTGGCGAATAGCCTAATGCTTCACAGAGCTGGAATCAATGAGAATCAGGATAAGAGAAACAAGCGTCCCAAATAACGAATCTCACTCAATTTGTACGCGTAGTTCAAATATCCGGTTGGGGTCAAAAAGAAAGCCGCTGTAACTAGGGCAATTACAGTGGCTTACAACCTTAAGAAAACTGGCGTCCCTAACGGGATTCGAACCCGTGTTACCAGAATGAAAATCTGGTGTCCTAGACCAGGCTAGACGATAGGGACGCGAAGATGGAGATTATACTGATTTCATGTCCTATTGGAAAGCCGAAATTAAATCATCTCGGCTCGACCGGTGAAAATCAAGAAATCACCTTTACAGAGAGCGGACAAACGCTTACACTTATAAATTATGGCCCGCAAGAAGATAAAAATACCGAAAGCGAAGATACCCAAGGCCTATCCCCCGGAAACAAAATCACCCCGGAGGAAACGGCCTGCCATCGACGGCATCATCTTTGACATTGATAATGTTCTCATTGATACCCGCTATTCCTACTTGGATGCGATCCGCTGGACCATTGAAGTCTATTTGACCTCCGGGACTATTCCGTTTTTTGTCCCGACTCAAAAATGCAGGACACCCCAGCTCCTTACGCCCCAGCATGTTGACCAGTTCAAACTTCTGGGCGGTTTTAATGACGATTGGGACTGCTGCTACGGGCTTCTTATCTATCTCCTTCAGCTCCCTATCCGGGGCCGGACAATCAAAGACCTGAAATCCGTCATCAACCTCACGCGATTCTCAAAGGAAGTCCAGAAAAGACCGCTGCGGGCAAGCGGAATCGTGGACATCCTGGGCTACAACCCCGCGGTCAAAATAGAAAAAATCGCCCGTATCTTCCAGGAGATTTATCTCGGGAGGGACCTTTTTCAGATCGTCGAGAAGAAACGTCCTGTCTATTGGAAAAAACTGGGACTTCTCCACAAAGAAAAACTGGTCTTCCGGAAATCAACGCTGAAGAAATTACAGGCCCGCGGGATCCGTCTCGGGATCGCAACCGGGCGTCCGCGGTTCGAAGCCGTTTATGCCCTGAAACGCTTCGGGATCCTGGACCTCTTCGATGAGATCACCACGATGGATGAGGTCAAAAGGGCTGAACGTCACTTGAAACAGTCCTTGAGAAAACCCAATCCTTTTTCCATCGTTGAAACCGCCAAAAAAATGCAAGGCGCGTCCACCTTCCTTTACATCGGAGATCTTCCTGATGATATCCTGGCGGCCCGGGAGGCGAAAAACTCGATCGACATTTATGCCGTCGGATTCCCCCGTTTTGCGGCCAACCCCAAATCGGCAGCGGAAGAATTAAAAACCGCCAACCCCGATTTTATGATCTATAAGCCTTCGGATTTAATGGCACTTGCCAAACCGAAAGTGAAGGCATAATTTTAAGGGACAAGGGACCCGGGATGGGTCCTAGATCAGGAAGCCACGGCCTTCTTCAAAAGATAGACCCCAAGACCCACCAGGATAACATTGGGGATCCAGTAGGCAATCACGGCAGGCAGGATCCCTTGGACAGAAAAGGTCTTCGCTCCGACAAAGAGGATGTAATAAATACTCGCCGCAGCCATCGCAATCCCGAAACTCAGGACAATCTCACCGCGGTGGACAAGGATCGCAATCGGAATCCCGAGAAAGACAAAGATAAAACTGCCGAAGGCAAAGGCAATCCGGTCATGAAAAGCGCTCCAGATGTCACGGATATCTTCCACGCTCTTATCCGCGCCGCGGCTTTCGACAAGGAGCTCCGCAAGCGTCAGGTCACGCATCTTTTTCTTCATCTTACGGATATCCTCCTGACCCAAAGTCGGGAATTCGTAGGTTTCAAATTGAATGGATTGGACACTGGCATCTTCTGAATCAGAAATACTTCCGTCATAAAGGCGGATTTGCATTTTCGTATGGTCATCCCGGCTCGTGATTTCTCCCCGTTGGGCAATAATGGTCCGAACCGGTTTCCCGGCGCCTTCATTTTCATAAGCGATAATATCAAACATCTCATTGCCTTTGACCTCTTTGGCAAGAAAGACCACCGTATCGCTCACATTCACAAAACGTCCCGGCTCAATCATCGCCATCGGATGTTTGATGAGCATTTTCTTGGTCGTTCTTCGAAGTTCAAAAGTCGCATTGCTCGCCACCTGATCATTAAAAACGAACATCATGAGGCTCAAAATCAATCCGAGAGCAAAGGCCGGCAGCATCACATGAAGCGGGTGGATGCCCGAAGCTTTCACGGCGCGGATTTCGTTATTCTGCGAAAAATTCCCGAAAACAATCATCACGGCCGTGAGAATACTGGTCGGGATGGTGTAGCTGACCATTTGCGGCAACGCTAGGGCAAGAACATAGAGAGTGTCCAAAAGCGGCACCCCGCGGCCGATGATAAAATTGGCGGCCTTCACGAGATAGCCCCCCATAAAAATAAAATTGAGGGTCAAAAAACTCAAAACCAAAGGAAGCCATAATTCCTTAATGATATACCGCTGCAAAATCGTCATAAAAAAAGGGGTCTCCTTCTTGCCTCAAAAAAGGCTCGACGGAAATGTCTCTTCGGAAGCCGGATTCTCTTGGATCAATTTCTCCGTCGTCTCTTTCCACGTCACCGGTATCTCATAGGTCTTATAATCCCAGGAGGACGTGAACGCTATTTTACCGTATTTACATCCATAATCATAAATCTCTTTGGTGAGCCGGACATCCTGAAGGCAATATTCCTTAAGCTCCGCAATCCGGTTTTCCTGATACAGGAGCAGCGCTTCAGTCCCCGAACCCATTTTCTTCTCATCCAGCGTCGGCTTGGCAATACTCTCAAGACTTACACGGTGGCCCCTGACCTTCTCGATCTCCTCTAAAAGATCAAGCACCGGTAATTCCGTGACGGGTTTAAACAAATAAGGCGCCAAGACCGGCAAATCAAACCGCTTGATATTAAACCCAACCAGGAGTTGGGCATCCCGGATCCTTTTTTCAAGATTGAGGATTTCTTTTTCCTCAAAAATGGCATACGCGCCGTTTAAGTAATCATAAATCCCGGCAACCGAAATCTTCAATTTATCCAGTTTGTTTTTGCCGACCTCTTTAAAGGACTTCTGCGTCTCCAGATCCAAAACAACGATATTCCTTCGGGGCATCTTAACACTCCTCACGGGGTCTGCGGGATATCCACCACGTGCCGGTATCCGCAATCGACAAAAAGGATTTCCCCGGTGATCCCGCTGGCAAGAGGGCTCAAAAGGAAAAGGGCGGCGTTGGCGATCTCCTCAATTTCGACATTGCGCCCTAAAGGGGCACGGCGTTTGTGATCATCCAGCATGGATTGAAAACCGGAGATTCCGCGGGCGGCAAGTGTGCTGACGGGACCGGCGGAGATCCCGTTGACGCGGATATTCTTCCTCCCCAAATCAACGGCCAAATAACGAATCGATGATTCGAGACTGGCCTTTGCCAATCCCATCACGTTGTAATGGGGAACCGCCTTCTCAGACCCCAAATACGTCAGGGCCACTACACTCGCTCCCTCTTTTTCCATCAAAGGTTCCAGGGCTTTCGTTAGAGCAATCAGGGAATAGGAACTGATCTCCAGGGCAACACGGAAACCGTCCCGGGAGGTATCGACCGTCCGGCCAGCCAATTCCTCTTTGCGGGCAAAAGCAATCGAATGGACAAGAAAATCAAGCCGCCCGAAATCCTTTTCGAGAGACTCTTTGAGTTTCTGGATTTCTTCATCGCTCGAGACATCACAAGAATATAAAGGCGAAACTGCGGGAAGTGTCTTCGCTAATTCCTCGACACCTTCTTTCAGGCGGTCCCCTTGATAAGCAAAGGCAAGTTGGGCGCCCTCCTGGGCCAGGGTTTGCGCAATCCCCCAGGCAATGCTGCGCCGGTTGGCAACCCCTAAAATGAGCCCCCTTTTGTCCTTCATGAATTCACCTGACATTTCTCAAACTCCTTCGCTGAATGAAATCGAAAAATAAGGGTATCTTAAGCCCAGAAGTGTGTCAAGCACCGCGTCTTGACCGATTTTAAACAACAAAAAGCCCGTCTCACAGAATCTTTCTTCTGTAAAACGGGCTTTTTTCTGTTTTCTTTCAAAAACGCGTCAAACTCAATTCGCAGCGAGGAAAGAGAGTTCACGATCCGGAGGCTCGCCATTATAATTCGGCGCCCAGAACGTTATCACATCCCATACTCCACGGCCGGCACGATCCAGCATCAAATAAACGCCGCGAACGGTCCCTTCAAAGGTGCCGACAATCGGACGCCCCTCCATGGTCATCTTATAACCATTCTCGATAACCTCGAGCGGCGAAAGGACGATATTCCCGACACCGCGTAACAACATTGCCGGTGCCTTCGTCACATAATCCGTCGATTCAGCATTGGTAAGCACTTGATTTGCAAATGCCGGCGCCGAAAACGCAAACGCCAACACTAACAATAGGACAACCGCCCTCTTCATAATCTACCTCCCTTAGGTTGCTATTACAGGATACCTTGCATATATAGCTGACATAAGTATATCAAGATCCTGCCTTGATTCAATAGTCATCTTAAGTGATTTTCGGCATCCTCCAACCCGAACTTAACCCAGCAATTCGCGAAGTCCCGAGACCATTTTCAAGGTTCGGGATGCCGAGAAATCCCCTTTTCGTTCGGCGTGGCGGTCCACAAGGATGACTTGGATACCGACCCTCTCGGCGCCCAGCACATCATCCTCATAACTGTCGCCGACATGCAGGGCTTCACTGGCGGTGATCCCCATACGTTGGAGGGCTTCTTCGAAGATCCGGGGGCTGGGTTTTGAGGCCCCGACAACGGCCGAGGCCAAAATAAATTCAAAATAACTCTTCACCCCCAGTCCGTGACAAAGCTCGAAAAGTCTTGAGTCCCAATTGGAGATAATCGCAAGGCGCTTCCCCCTTCCCTTCAATTCATTTAAAACCTCCGTGACTTCCGGATACAACCGCCAGACCTCCGGAGAAGCAAAGACATCATAAAGTTCCTCAAAGAAAGGGTCAAACCGTTCGACGCCGCCGACCTGCAAAAAAACTTCTTTGACCAATGAACGCCACCAGTCCTTTTCGATCTTTTCGTTCGAATGGCTCTTCAAACTCGCAAGTCCGTCACGTTTCATCCAGGCGTCTTTGAAAACTTTCTGGAGTTCCCCGGCATCGGCGCGGGTGCCATAGGGGGCGGCCACACGCGCATAAATTTCACCGACGGAAGGATAAGGATGAAATAATGTGCCGCCGGCATCAAAAAAGACGGCTTTGATTTCTTCGGGAATCATTCTTCGGCGTCTCCCCGTAACTTCATAAACTCCTGAATCAGCCAGGCGCTTAAGAAAGGAATCGTGGCGCGGATATCCTGGCCCGATTCCAGTCCGGCCTGCCTCCTGGCTTCATATTGTGCGGCCTGTCCAAAAGGGTTGTAGGAGACCCCTTGTTGGCGGGTAAGATATCTGTCCATGGCTTCCTTGCGGCGTATCTCATCCTCGGTCTTTTCCTTGTTTTCCTCCAAATCTTCCATCGCCGCCAAGATCGCGGGGTTATGGAAGTCCATTTCCCTCGCCTTCAGGTAATAATCCTTGGCATCCTGAAAGAAACCTTGTTCCTCATAAGTCGCCCCGATCTGCATAAAGGCTGCGGCATTTTCGCGATCGATTTCCAACACTTTTTTGAATTGTTCACGGGCCTCTTCATAACGTCCGGAACGCTTATACACAACCCCCAAATTATAGTGTGCCGGGATGAGATCCTGGTCCAGCATCACGGCCTGTTCGAGTTCCCGGGCGGCGGCCTGGAGCATCTCGCTTTGTTTGGGTTCTTTGGACATCCGTTTGGAAGCATCGTGACGGAGGGCATAAATATTGGCAAGTTCAAAGTGATAGTCTGCGTTAGCCGGTTCCAAATCAAGCGCCTTCCTGAGATAGCGCTCCGCTTCGTGAAGGTCCCCCTGCTCGCGGAGTTGCTGGCTTTGATCAAAGAAAAAGGCGGCTTGATTAAGATAAGGCGCCTGCATTTCTGAAACGGCTTGGTTGGCCCAAATCGGATGACTCGCGAAGCTGGAAAACAAAAGCACGGCCGAATAAATACCATACGTCAAAAGAATATTCTTCATGCTAGAACCACTCTTGTTTAAGGAAACGGCCTTTCTTGAGTTCCGTCGCGATCCCCTTGCGGACAACAGGCATCCCGTTGACAAAAACCCATTCGATCCCCTCACTCATCTGATCCGGTCTCTCGTAAGTGGCTTTATCCTGGATCCTGTCGGCATTCAATAAGACGAGATCCGCATAATACCCCTCGCGGATCATTCCCCGCCCGCTCAAACCGAAATACTCCGCAGGGAAGGATGTCATCTTCCGGATCGCTTCCCCCATCAGAAGCAATTTCTTTGAGCGGACATAATCTTTGAAAATCTTGGGGAATGTTCCGTAAGCCCGCGGATGCGGACGCCGGCTTCCGTCGGCAATACTGTCGGAACCGATCATCACGTACGGCTTTTGGAGGACACGCTCGACCACGTCTTTGGATTGGGAGAAATAAAAGGCGTTCACCTGAAAATCGTTATCGATCAAAATATCCATCAGGAACTTTTCCGGCTCCTTGTGGGTCCTTCGTGCAATGTCCTTTAAGCTCAAACCTTCATAAGGCCAATAGGCCTCATCACGGGCGGAGGCAAGAACGACGGAATCCCAGGAAAAATAGTTTTTTTCATCGTAGACGCGAAGAACCCGGAGGATCTCTTCGCGGTTAAAAATATTTTTAAAATACTCGTCGCGGTCAGGACGCTGATAAAGATTCGAGGGGAGGATGACGCCAAGCTCGGCCGAACCGGCATGATAAGGGTAGGCGTCCGAGGCAATTTGGATCCCCCGTCTTTTGGCATCTTCAATCAATTGAAAGGCCTCATCGATTTTTTCCCAATTCCTTTTGCCGGAAGCCTTGAGATGCGAAATCTGAACTTTTGCTTGAGCCCGTGCGGCAACCGTGATCACTTCCTGAATCGCTTCGATGAGTTGATTGCCTTCGCTTCGCATATGAAAAGAACAAAGCCCCGCATTTTTGGCGGCCTCACGGCATAATTCGGTCACCTCTTTCCCGTCGGCATAGACACCGGGGATGTAAACAAGCCCGAAAGAAATCCCGTAAGCCCCGTCTTTCATCGCCTCATCCAGCAGCTTTTTCATCTCCTGGATTTCACTTTGGGTCGCTTCCCTTGCGGAAAAGCCCAGGACCGCAGCCCGCAGGTTTCCATGCCCGACAAATCCGACGAAATTGGTCAAAAGACCGGCCGCTTCAATTGTCCGGCGATATTCTCCGTAGGTCCGCCACGAAATCGGCTGAGGGATCATGACGCCTTCCCTTGCCCACACGGATTTCACCTCCTGATAAAACGGTCCGAGGACGGGGGCCGCCGACATCCCGCAATTCCCGATAATTTCGGTCGTGACGCCCTGCATGAGTTTGTTCGGAAGTTCCGGGTAAACAAGAGGGTTAAAGTCCGAATGCGTGTGGACATCAATAAACCCGGGGGCCAAAACCAAGTCTTTGCCTTCGATCTCCTCAAGGGCCTTGGCGTCTTTGAGATTGCCGACCGCCGCAATCTTGTCTTCGCTGATGGCGACATCCCCGAGGAACCCTTCGGGTGATTTTCCGTCAAAGACGTAGGCGTTACGAATGATATAGCGATAGGTGTCTTCCCGGGCGGATAAGACAGGGCCCGATAAGAATAAAAAAAGGAATGTCAGGAAATAAAGACGATGGCCGGATAAAAGCGATCTTAAAAATGTTTTTTGGCGGTCTCGGGGAAAGTTCATTCTTGAAGGATTTTCTCTTTGATCAATTCCGGAATTTTGTAGCCCTTCTTTGTGTGGTCCACTTGGATCACCGTGTGAATCCCTCCCCGGACATTAAAATCGGCCGTAAGCCTGAGATAGCGGGGCTGGGTCACCTTGACCAGGTCCTCCAGGATCTGATTCGTCACCTTCTCGTGAAAATGCCCTTCGTCGCGGTAACTCCAAAAATAAAGCTTCAGGCTTTTGAGTTCCACACACCACTGGTCGGGAATATAAAACAGCCGCATCGTAGCGAAGTCGGGCTGGCCTGTTTGGGGACAGACACACGTAAACTCCGGACACTCCATGCGGATCTCATAATCCCGCCCGGGACACGGATTGGCGAACACTTCTAATTTTTTCGACGGTCGGCTCGGCATGCGGAGGATTATATCACGACCCCTCCCGCTCACGAAACCGCTTCCGCACCGCGCCGCCTGCCTCCGGCAGGCCCGACCACCGCTAGCGCCCACCGCGGCGGTGGCCTTTTCTTACTTTCCTTACATTTGTAAACTTCTTATTTCCGCTCAGGATATCTACTATTAGTAGATTCATATCCATTATTAGTAGATACCCCGAAACTTTTTTCTGTTCTGTCCTTCCCTTTTTTTATTTTACCCGGTAAGCTTCTGACACTTCTTCAAAAGGAGAAAGAAAATGACAACAAGTATCCAAAGCCAGGCCCCAACCCATCACGTTTGGGAGGACATCGTCAACGATTTTCTCGAAATCGCTTGCCAGCTTTTAGAAAGAGAAAGGCATTTCCTGATACGGAAACTCCGCCACCGGGATATCCGGGCCGAGCATTTGCAGGATCATCAAAGTTTCTCGTTAGAGAAAAAACTCGTGGTGGTCTGCAAAGATCCCGGCATTCAAGAATGCTGGGTTTACTTCCCGGATGCGCTCAGAGTCGCAAAATATAAAATCGATCGAAGCGCCGGAAAGGAACTTCAAAAGCTATGATTCAAGAACCTATCCATCCCCTGACCGCGGGAGAAAATTACCATGTGTATACTAAATCCATCGCGGGATTTGAAATCTTCCAACACAACAGCGATTATCTAAGGATGCTTCAGCTCATACGGTTTTTCCAATACAATCATCACGCTTATCGCTTCTCAAAATACCTCGAACTTAAAGAGGTCCAAACGTTCGGCTTCCACAAAGTCTTCTCGCATCACTTTGCTGACCATAAAAAGAATATTCAAATAATCGCCTATTGTCTCATGCCGACTCATCTTCATTTGATTTTGAGCCCACATTCCAACCGAGCTATCGCGAAATTTATGAACGATATCCTTAACAGCTATACCCGATATTTTAATCTCGTTCACAATCGCAAAGGACCTCTCTGGCAAAGCCGTTACAAATGGGTCCATGTGACAAAGGACGAACAGCTACTCCACCTCACGCGCTATCTGCATCTTAACCCTGTGACCGCACGTCTTGTTAATCATCCCGGGGATTGGCCCGCTTCATCTTATCTGGAATATCTTTATCACGAAAACATCCCGGTTGAAGACGCAATTTGTGAATTCAAGGATGTCCTTAAGATCGAGCCCAAACGATACCAATCCTTTGTCGAAAACCGAATTTCGGCCCAGCGGGAACTTGCCAAGATAAAAAAGGTCATCTTTGCTGAAAAAAAAGGACACCGCCGCGGTGGGCGCCAGCGGTGGGCGAGGCCGGAGGCCGACGGGCTCAAAGGTGGGCGAAGTCGCTCAAGCAGCGGTTTGAAAATGAGAAAGCATTCACCGAAACACCTTCCGAACGGGTCCACAATTTGATCTCATGCCACTCTTCATCCTCTTGGGTGATTAAGTAGTAAAGACGAGGTTCCTGCATTAGAAAATAGGTGCTGCCGCGGGCATCTTCCTTCAGGTCACTCCCCCGCATCTCCTCGGGGACAGGTTCGCCGTCGCGGGTGACATAGATACGCGCGGTCTCACCGGCCCGGGTATGATGAACCACCGTATAGACTTCAAAGGATTGGTAAAGGAGCCCCAAATAATCCGTCAGATGCTCCGTTTCGCGCGCGTGGATGAACCCTTCAGCACCATTGGTCCAAAGCCCTTCGGCGAAAAACCCGCGCTCCACCCGATCTCCCCGGTCCTTGAAAAGCAAGGTCCCGTCGGGATCGACCCACCTTTTATTGGCAATCTGCCCGCCCCACCATTTAAACCGGTCATACCCGATCGGGGTCTCCGTCATAATCGCACCGCACTCATCCAAACTGTACCGGATGGGCTCCCGCGCAAAAACAGGCGTCGGCAGCATCACACTCACTTGCTTATCCCGCAATTCTTCGCGGATCCTTGTCTCAATATCCATATAATTCCCTTCTCCGACCTGTGTATGAATGATGGCCGTCTGCGGATTCACAAGCACCTTGGTCGGCCAGGAACGGACCTTATAGGCATCCCATAACTTAAAATCATTGTCCAAAAGTACGGGCCCCGTAATGCCAAACCGCTTGAGAACCTCCTCCACGTTTTCCCTTTGCTTGCCGAATTCATAAGAGGGCGCATGCACCCATAAGATTTCAAAACCAAAAGAACGGTAAGCCTCAAGCCATTTTTGGAGTGTCCCGATATCCCGGATGGCATTGATCGACGCATAATCCCAAAAATAAACCAGCGTGACCTTCCCTTCAAAAAACCGGCGTGTCAAAGCGGGCGTATTGAGCCAAATGCCACCCCAATAAAAATTGGGGGCCTTCGGAATCTCCGGTTTCTTGGCCGCAGCCCATCCTGAAGGAACGCTCACAAGCGTTGAAGCAAGAATAATCGTCCCGATGAAAATTTTTCTCATGATTTTTTCATTATCGACAAAAAACCGGCCGAGATGAAATGCTTCAACCGCGGCCAGAGCGTCTTCGCCACATATTCCCCGCAATGCCGGCACCACCCCGAAAAATCATCGGCCATCACAACATAAATACAAGGGATCACAAGAAGCGTGAGAACCGTCCCAAAGAAAAGTCCCCAGCCTACCGCCAGCGCCATCGGACGGATAAAGGGATCATTGCCGCCGATCCCGTAAGCCACGGGAAGCAATCCTGCTATCGTTGTAACCGTCGTTAAAAGGACCGGCCGCAGCCTTAAGCGACCCGCCTCAAAAACGGCATCAATCGAACTCATCCCTTCGCGTCGCAATTGATTGATAAAACTCACCAGAACAATCGCATCATTCACCACCACTCCGCTTAACCCGATCATTCCAAGGCGCGCCATAAAACTGAGCGCCATCCCGTGAAGAAAAAAGGCCAGAAAAACTCCGGTAATCCCAAAAGGGATCGCCATCATCACCACAATCGGCTGAATGACGGAATTAAAATTGGCCGCCAAAATGATGAAGATAAGGAAGACCGCCAAGATGATCGCGCGAATAAAATCCGCCTGGGATTTTCGGGTTTCCTCCTGCTCACCCCCGAAACTAACGTTCACGCCTGAATAATGGGGCATGATATCTTCCTTGATGTAACGGGTCATGATCTTTTCAATCTCAACCGGGGTCACCTTCTCCTCATTCACGCTCGCGGTCACATTCACCAGGCGCTTACGGTCAAAATGTTTGATCGTATTGATCCCCTGCTTTTTTTCCAAGTTCGCAACCTTGTTGAGGGCCACCAGATTCCCGTACCGGTTGGGGATCCGTATCGATTCCAAGACCTCTTCGCCATTGGTCTCCGACGCAGGGTAGCGGACAATCACATCGATTTCTTCATCCGTTTTGCGGATCTTGGTTGCAATCCCGCCATCCATCGCATTCCGGACCGCTGTCGAAATATCCCGAATACTGAGATAAGCCTTGGTCGCCGCTTCCTCATCGACATTGATCCGGATCTCAGGCTTCCCGACACTATAGTCATCTTCAATGTCCTCGACCCCCTCAATTTTATGTAATCGTGCCTTCACCTTCTCAGCGACCTCTTCGAGAACGGAAAACTCATCCCCTCGGATCCGGATTTCAACGGGCTTTCCTACCGGCGGCCCGGCCCGAACCTTCTCAAAGGTAATCTCTTCGAATAAATTCTCCATCCCTTTCATCTCTTTTCGCAGCCAAGCAATAATCTCATCGGCCTTACGCCTTCCGTGCGTCGTTTCAGGTGTCAAAAAGATGTGAATTTGACCCAGATGCGACCCCCGGACATTATCAAGTCCGCTATGGTCGGTCATCTGCATCCCGACCCGCGTGACGAAATTATCCAATTCATTGTCAGGAAGCTTGGCCACCAGTTGATCGACCTGGTTCATTTTCTTTTCCATTTCCTGAATCGAGGTTTCGATCGGGGCCTTCAAGCGGATAAAAAACTCCTCGATCAACCCCTGGGGGAAAAGGACAAAATGCAACCCTAAAAGATTAAAAATGACGACCAGAAAAAACAAACTGAACGCACTCCCGATAAAGAGATAACGTTGTTTGATCACCCACCTCAGGCCTGAAAGGTAAAACTCCTGAAATTGCTGCATCCAGACCTCGACTTTCTTCTTGTGCTCAGAGGTCGAGACCCGTCCGAAATCCGCCAAGTGGCTGGGAAGGATGAAGAGCGCCTCAAAGAGCGAAGCGCTTAAGGCAATAATGACCACCATCGGCATCGCCCAAATAAATTTCCCCATAATACCGCTCATGAAAAAAAGCGGGACAAAAGCAACGATGGTCGTAAGGACTGTCGAAATCACCGGGACGGCAACTTCACTTGTCCCGATCACCGCAGCCTCCCGCGGCGCCTTGCCTTTTTCCATGTGCCGGTAAACATTTTCGGAAATAATGATGGCATCATCCACCACCATTCCCAAGACCATAATGAGCGCAAACATCGTGATCAGGTTGATGGTAAAACCGGAAATATACATCACAAAAAAGGCCGTCAAAATCGCGATGGGGATGCCGATCGCCGTCATGATCGCGACGGTCCGCGTCAGGAAGATAAATAAGGCAACCACGACCAAGGTCACACCAATAAATCCATTATTGGTGAGCACATTTAAACGGCGTTTAACGTAATACGAAAAATCATCAAAGTAACTGACACGAAGTCCTTCCGGCGCATCTTTTTTGAAGTCCTCGACTTTCGTCTTGATATCCTCCACAAGACGGATGATATCCCCTTTTTCTTTTTTAACCACCGTGAGGGTAATCGCAAGCTCCCCATGGGTCTTTTCAATCAAATCATCGTCTTCAAAGGTATCTTGAACCTGCGCGACATCTTGCACTTGAATCCAATTGCCCTGGTCATTAGCACGGATAATCACTTTTTCGATCTCTGCGGCAGTACCAAATTCACCGATCGTGCGGATCAAATATTCGCCCTTCGGCGTGTCCAGAGTTCCTCCGGGGATATTGAGATTCTTATTGCTTAAAGAGAGGATAATGTCCGACAAGGACAGGTAATAATCTTCAACTTTTTTCGGATCGACTTCGACCCATATTTCCCGGTCCCGCCAGCCGGTGCGGTCAATGCGCGCCACATCCGGAAGGTCCAACAACTCAAGCTCGAGTTTTCTGGCGATCTTCTGAAGTTCGTGTTCCGACATTTTCCCGGAAAGCGAGACATTAATCACCGGCATGTCCTTGCTTTCGACTTCTTCGACGACGGGGTCCTCGGCATCTTCGGGGAGGTCTTTGACCCGGTCCACCGCCCGCTGGATATCATTCACAATCTTGGGTTTGTTCTTCTCGTCAGGATCCAACTTCAAAGTAATCACGGAACGGTTCTCCGAAGAAACCGAGATCATCTCGTCAATCCCGTTCACCTCTTTGAGTTCTTCTTCAAGCTCAATGGTGATCAACTTTTCGATTTCTTCCGGAGGCGCACCGAAATAGACGGTTTGTACCACCACGATATCCCAGCTGATATTGGGAAAGGCCTCGCGTCTGAGAGCAATCAAACAGATAATTCCGGCAACAAAAAGAAAGACCGAAAGCAGATTCACAAAGAGTGAATGGTTGACGCAATATTGAATCAGTTTTCTCATTACTTCTTTTCCCCTTCCACCGCTTGCCGATCGGTCACGCCGACCCACTCCAGCAGGGTGTGTTTGGACCGGTAAAAACCATCCACAGCCTTGACGTAATCCACTAAAGCCAGGATCGCTTCGGTTTCGGCCTTAATCACATCATCTTGAAAATCAATAATCGTTTTGGAATCCGAGCGTCCGACATTAAAGTCCTTTTCTTCTTCGGTCAGTTTCTTCCTCTGAAGATTCTCGATCTCGCGTGTCTGCCTAACCCGCTCTTCTGCCAATTTTAATGTCCGGTAGCTCTTGTCGAGTTCCTGACCGATCACGAGCTTCAATTTTTCAAGCTCACGGCGAAGCCGTGCGAGTTCATACTCCGCCTGGCTGTAACTTCCCCGTTCGGCGCGAAGTTCAAGGTTGGATGTCATCGTCACGCCTCCGAAATACTGAGGGTGATTGCCGCTGAAAACCTCACCCTGGCTGGAGGCCATTTCACGGTCAAGACTCGTGGACGCCCAGGTCCCGGCAAATTCAAGCTCGGGAAGCCTTTCATTCCACTTGATCTTTCTTTCGATGACCTGGTCTTCAATGGAAAGCTCCATTTGTTTAAGATCGCGCCTTTGCTCCATCGCTTCACTCAAAGCCGCTTCATACTGGACTTCAATCACTTTAAATTCCGGCCGGTCAGAGGGAAGGATAAGATCCACTTGGATCCCCCCCAGGAGAACCTTTAACGAATAAGAATGCGTGTTCAATTGGGTTTCCGCTTCCAAAGCCTGGACCACACGGTTACGGACATTCGCCTCCGCGGCATAGACATCGGGCTCTTCAGCCGTTCCGATATCAAGTTTTTCTTTGGTGATCCGGAAAAAATCCTGTGCTTTGCCCAGCGCATCGAGTTTCGCTTTCAAATCTTCGTACGCAAACACCAAATCCCAATATTGATTCCTAATCCCGATGACGGAACTCTCAATGCGATCAAGGGTTTCATAATCGAACTTTTTCACATTGATCTTCACCTGTTCGATTTGTTTACGGTCAATGTACCCAAAGAAATTCCTTAAAAGCGGCTGGGTCACGGACACTTCCATAAAACTGGAATAATTCCGGTCAAGCGTCGTAAAACTGCTTGAACTGGATCTTCGAATCGTCCCCACGGAAACGCCCACGTCGGTCCCCAAGGGAATCTTCTTCTGGAAACCCACCTGGACAATCCCCTCAAGTTCCCGGGAGCCCGACACAAGGCTTGCCCGCTCAGCCTTGTCCTGAGAATAGGTCCCGGCAAGCTCCATTTGCGTGTCGTAAACACCGTCGGCAATCTGGGTATCTTTTTGGGTGCCTTCTCTTTCGAGACGGACCATTTGGATATCCAGATTATCAGCAACGGCCAAGCGCGTCGCTTCATCGATGGAGAGCATCTCCCCGCGTTTCAAAAGATCGGCCGGGACGGTGAGGTCTTGGGGAAGCGGAACCTCCCTTTTCGCTTCCAAAATATTCCCGGACGAATGAATAGTTAACAAGATAAAAAAGATGAATCCGAGGGCTAATCGTTTCATCATCGCCTCCTATTTCTAATCGGGTTTGCCAAGATTTCATCGGCATTCTGCAAAACGGAATCCATGAACCGCTGAAGGCTTTCCCGTTCTTCCGTTTTGAACGCTTCCAATGTTTTGAGCATAAGATTATGGATAAAAGTCTCCTGAAACTTTTTAACTGTCTCTTGACCCTTTTGCAGGATTGTGAGGTGGTAGGCACGCCTGTCTTCCGGGTGCGGTTTCCTCGCCAGGTATTTTTCTTCCGCCAGCTTATCGACCAGACTCGTCACAGCGGGTTTTGAGATATAAAGTTTTTCACTTGCCTCTGTCATCGTCATACTTCCGGCGGTTGACAAATGACCGAGCAGAACGTATTGAGGAAAGGTCAGATCAACTTCTCCGAGCAATTGGTTGAAGAGACGGGACATCACCAAATGCATTTCCCGGAAAGACTGGATGAGCTTTTCTTTTTCCTTCATGGGGACCCCCATTAAGTTAAGAAACCTAATAGTTAATTTGCTTAACTATTCATATTATGAATAATACAGTGGTGGAATTAATAAAGCAAGGGCTAAAATTTGAATTTATCCGGCGGGTGTCTTGGGAACGCTCACTTTCCTTAACTCTTTGATTTCATTCGAGTTAAGGAAACGCCCCTGCCCCAGAGAAAGGCCTCCGAGCGTTAAAGGGCCAAAGCTCATCCGGCAAAGGTCAAGCACTTCGTAATTGAGTCTTCCGAATATACGCCGTATTTCCCTGTTCTTCCCCTCTCGAAGAAGGACACGCATCACGCGTTTCGATAAGGGATGGAATTTCTCAATCTTCGCCAAACCTTCTTTCAAGGAAACTCCCTGGAGAAGCCTTTTCCCGTCGCGGGGATCGAAAGGGCGGTCTAACTTGACTTGATACCATTTTGAAATCCCGTAGCGGGGATGCATCAGGCGATTGGCCGTCTCACCATCATTGGTGAAAAGGAGAAGTCCCGTGGAATATTTATCGAGTCGTCCCACGGGAAAAACGCGGGTCCTCGACGGTTTCGGTTGCCGGGACCCTTTGATCAACCGCCTTGGAAGCAATTCATAAACCGTCTTATCCGCATGAATATCATGAGCGGTGGTAGTATATCCGGCGGGTTTAAAAAGGACATAATAAACAGGTTTTTCAAAATACAGAATCCTCCCGCGAAAGGCAATCGAATCCTCTTCGGGATTCACCTGGCGGCCCAGATCCCTGACCACTTCGCCATTGACGACCACGGCCCCGTTCGTAATATGCCTCTCGCATTTTCTTCTTGAATCAATGCCCGCCAGCGCTAACGCTTTCGCAATCCTCATTTTTGAAGCTCCAGGTAATAAAGCGGTTTTCCTTCACCCTCATATTTAAGTTCATAACTCGTTTTGAAGGCTTCACAGAACGGCCTCTTGTTTTCATCTTCCCGGATCTGGCTCCAGCAAGATGGAGTCCAAGCAACCGCCTCCCGCATACTTTCATAATAGGGCTTGTTATCGGTGGCGATCCTAATCTTTCCCTCACTGACCAATCGGTCATGAAGTACTGCCAGAAATTCCTTCGTCACCAAGCGCCTTTTATGATGCCGCTTCTTGGGCCAGGGGTCCGGAAAATAAATATGGAAAACACTGACGCTCCCGTGCGGAACCTTCTCCAAGAAAACACGCGCATCCGCACGCAGGAATTTCAGGTTTTCAACTTTCCCCTTTTCAATCCTGGCCTGGGCCCTTTTCATCCATTTCCCTACGCGGTCGATACCCAGGAAATTGATCTCGCACGCTTCGCCGGCGTAAGCACTTAAGAACCTCCCCTTGCCGCAGCCGATCTCGACCTCCACAGGATGATTGTTCCCAAATAACTGCTCAAAGGATAACGGTCCTTCGCTTTGGATGAACCACTCATAAGCGTTAAATAACGCCGAAATATCATTTCTCATCACTTCGAACCGCTTCGCCCACCGCGTAGGTGGCCTTTTCGACCAAACCGAACGTTAGGAATGATTGAAAAGGCCACCTACGCGGTGGGCGCCAGCGGTGGGCTCCTGGTGCAAAAGGGTCAAGGTTTCAATATGTTTTGTCCTGGGGAAAAAATCAAAGGGAATGACAACTTTCAGGCTCCACCCCTCTTCAAGAAAATCTTTAAGGTCCCGAACCAATGTTTCCGGATTACAGGACAAGTAAACGAGTGCCTCCAGCCGCTTTTCCTTGGCCAGCATCGCTCGGGTCTCATCACTTAGTCCCCTTCTGGGGGGATCAATCATCGCCACATGCCGACCCTGGGATTGCGAAAGCAAACCAGGGAAGAGATGCTCAACCTTTCCCCTGATCGCCTCAACATGAGGCAACCCGTGATATCTGAGATTGAACTTCATCAAATCACAAGACGTATCACTTTCTTCGATCAAAAAGACACGACGAAACCGGGACGCGAAATAAAGACCAAAAAATCCAACCCCCGCATAAAGATCATATAGAAGGGCATTGTCGCCGCCGGGCAGGTATTCTTCAAGGACCTCCATTAATTTGGGAAGGATCGTCAAATTCGCCTGAAAAAACGTATCGAGCGAGTAAAAGAACCTCTTGCCTTTGATCTCCGCCCACAGGTAATCTTTTTCTTCCAGCCGGCAGGAATGTCTCCCGATCCCGCCCCAAAGGACACGTCCGTCATCCCCGCTTTTAATGACAAGATTGGCCGTCCGGTAATCACCGGGAAGTTTCCTGGAAGCCTCTTCTTGGATCCCGGGGAAGGCATCTGAAATCACCGGCATAGCAAGATCGCAGGAATCCACTCTGACGACCTGATGAGAATTCTCATGTTGAAAACCCATAATGATTTCACCGGATTTCAGACGCCTCAAAGTCAGATCAACTCGATTCCGGTAATAATAAGGCTTGGGGGAAGCCTGTATCGGCTTAAGAACTTCCGCCCCAACACCCAACCCGTCCCGAAAAAGCTTATGGACACGGTTTTCCTTGGCCCCAAGCTCTTCAGGATATGGGATCTCTTGATAAGCACAGCCCCCGCAAATCCCATAAGCGGGGCACAAAGGCTCAATCCTGCGAGCCATTCTTTCTGTTTTTAGAAGTGTCTCTTCTGACATTAATGGGCCTTTTCGATTTTAGGATTATGCAGGAACGGACATTCTACGAAAAGAACCCCGAAAAGAAAACAAGTGTTTCCACCCGAGATGTCCCAATAGACAATAAATCCTGAAAAATGATAGACTTATGCCATGAACGATAAGATCTTCATCCGTGAACTGACAACGCAATGCCGCATCGGTATTTTTCAATGGGAACGGAAAATTCTGCAGAAAATTGTCCTGGACCTCGAGTTCCCGGCGAATATCAGAAAGGCGGCCAAACGCGACCGGATTCAAGATGCCACCGATTACAAAAGCATTGCGAAACATATCCTGGATTTCACTTCCAAAAGCGAGTTCTTCCTGATCGAGACATTGGCCGAAAAATTGGCCGCCTCGATCTTGAAGAAGTTCAAACTCCCGGAGATCACCTTGCGCGTTTCAAAACCCGGGGCCCTGCGAAATTCAAAAACGGTCGGAGTTCAAATAACCCGGCACTTGAAATGACCCGATTCTATTTGAGCCTCGGCTCCAATATTTCGCCCGGGAATAACATCCCCCAAGCCCTCAAACTTTTGGGCCGAAAATTTGATATCCTTAAACAATCCTCGATCTATGAGGCCAACCCCATCGGCCCGCCGGATCAACCTGTCTTCTGGAATCTCGCCATCCTGATTCAATCCGATTTGCCCCAAAACGAAATCCGCCAAGGACTCAAGGAAATTGAAAAAGAACTCGGACGGGAACATAACCCGCAGGATAAATATGCCCCCCGCCCGATTGACATCGATTTGCTCCCGCAAACCGGATATCAGCAACAGGCCTTCATCATGATCCCGCTTGAAGAAATAGCCCCCGAAGAGAAAGACCCCGAAACCGGAAAGACTTACAAGACACTTGCTCAAGCTTTAAAAAGTGATCGGAAAAATCTAAAGAAGGTCGGCCCGGCTAGATAAAAAACAGCATATATTTCGCGTAAGGGGCAGCCCCCTGCGCAATGTCCAAAGTCCCCGCCAAGGTCCCCATGACCGTACGGAAAGTACCTTCCAGAGCACCCGTTACAATCCCCACCGGGAAAATAACCCGTTGCGAGTGGGAGATTATTGCCTTTGGAATCTCCACGACTGAAAGAAGGGTGCGCGCAACGCCTCTCACGATCAGCCCATTATCGGCATAAACAGACTTCGTCATGGGTGCCCCCAGGAGAAAAACGAATAGGAAGAGAAGGATAACGGCTTTCTTTTTCATTAATCTTTTTATCGGCAAAGCCGGAGAAAATCTATCCCGCTTTCTTCTTCATCAAAACCCTTAAGAGCCGCCGGATTTGGGTACCCAAATTCTGTCTTATCAACTTTTTAAGTTGCCTTTTTCAGAAATTCCGATACCATATGCCCCTATGAAAAACATCCTTGTCACAGGCGGTTCTGGCTTTATCGGATCGAATCTCGCATTCGAACTAGAGAAGCGCTATCCCAATACCAACATTACAGTTATGGATGATTTCCGAGGCTCCAGTTTCAAGAATCTGCTGGGCTTCAAGGGCGACGTCCTTGCCAGTAATGTCGCCGATCAAGACTGGCTTAAGACATTCGAAGCAAAGCCCCTCGATGTTATTTTTCATCTCGCTTCGATCACCGATACCACGGTCTTGGACGAGCGAAAGATGATGTATGACAACGTGGAAGGTTTCCGCAATATCCTCCAACTTGCCTGTGATAAGAAAGCCGACGTCATTTACGCCTCCTCGGCAGCCGTCTACGGGACTCAGGACACACCCATGAAGGAATCCGATGCCGGCCAGCCCAATAACATCTACGGTTTTTCCAAATGGATCATGGATAACTTGGCCCGCCAATATAAGGATGAAATCAAAGTTGTCGGACTTCGGTATTTTAATGTTTTTGGACCGGGCGAATTTTATAAAGGCCCCGCAGCCAGCATGATTTATCAACTCTATTGTCAGATGAAACAAGGCAAGCGCCCGCGGGTCTTCAAATTCGGGGAACAAAAACGAGACTTTATTTACGTCAAAGACGTCGTCCAGGCAACTATCCAGGCGCGTGAATCAAAAGAAAACACCGTTCTGAACATCGGAACAGGGACCCCGACCTCTTTTAACGAAGTGATTGAGGCTTTAAACGAAGCCCTCGGAACCCATCTCGAACCGGATTATTTTGATAATCCTTATGATTTCTATCAGAACTTCACGCAAGCAGACATGACACACACCAAAAAGACGATTGGATTTTCAAACCGATATTCCACCCGCGAAGGCATCCTCGATTACGTCCGCCAATATCTTCTTACGCAGGACAAAAAGAATCCCTGCTGTTCTTAGATATTCATAAATCGGAACCCCGGAATTCGAAGCAATTCCAAAACTCGAATGCTCCAATGAGCCGAATGTTCGTTAAAACAAGCGATAAAGCATTTTTCGCCTTTTTGTAGACATTTAAATATTTGAATTTGCTACGAGTTTCGGATTTCGGATTTTATGAGCGTTGAAACGATACTTTGGGATAGTTAACAACGCCCTTGAAAAGCAAACTTTACAAAAAGGACCCTACGAGGTTTGTTCTTTATCCCGCAGCTTAAACTGGATGGGAAGGCGAAAAACAAAACGGCTGCCTTGATCGGGTTGGCTCTCAACCCATATTTTCCCGCTGTGAAGTTCAATAATTTCTTTGGCAATGGTCAGTCCTAATCCCGTACTGGGCGTTCCGGCAGGCTGGGCAAGACTCACCTGGGTAAACTTATCGAAGATCTTGGCTTGATCTTCCTTGGCGATACCGATCCCGGTATCACGAACACCGATTTCCACACAAGGCTCTTGAGACACTTCCGGGTCCTGAATATCCTTCTTAATCTCTACGGTCACCGAACCCTTTTCAGGAGTAAACTTCATCGCATTCCCGACAAGATTGGTCAGCACCTGCGTCAAACGGTCGGTATCCACTTCAATTTCAAGGTGTTCGTCCTGAATATCCTTCTTAAGCTCAATCCCTTTATTCTTCGCCCATATTTCCATCGTTGAGAGCACATGCATCACGAGCTCACGCACATAAACCTTTTTGGGATTAAGAGAAAATCTCCCGGCCTCCAGCTTCGACACATCCAGGAGATCATTAATCAACCGCCCCAGACGGTCAATATTCCTATCGGCAATTTCCAAAAACCGTTTTTGATCATCGCTGACATCTCCGACTTCGTTTTTCAAGATCACCGACAGGGATTTTTGAATCGCGACAAGGGGTGTCCGCAATTCATGGGAGACATTGGAGACAAACTTACTTTTCATCTCTTCCAGTTCTTTTTGCCGGGTCACGTCGCTTAGGACCGAGACCATACCGACGGTTTTACCGTCTTCGTTCTCGATCACGGCCGTGCTGGCCTTCAACACCTTCTGGGTCTCGTCGTTCAGACTGAAAACTTCAACCTTCTTCGAGACATGTTCTTCGGAGTCATGAAGGTCCTCGCCCCCCGTCATTGCGACCATATGCTCATCGCTAAGGCCCTCCGTCACCGGTTTACCGATCTTATCCACCCCTTTGACCCCCAGCATCCTTTCCGCCGCAGGATTCATGATCACAACCTTGCCGTTCTTATCGACGACGAGAACACCCTCCGCCAAGTTGCGGATCACATTATCAACGCGCTCTTTTTGATCCAGGATCATCTTCTTTTCCCGCTGCAGCTTTTTAACCTGCAATTGAAGGTCCCCTTCCGCAACGTCCCCGCCGCCGGCTTCAAAGGCGGCCGCTTTTTTCTTCAGATCGGCAAGCTCAGCTGCGTCAATCATGACCCGGCTTTTTTTCTTCGCCGCCCGCTTCTCAATATCCGCAAAAACACCCTCGAAATCCTCCGAAGGCATCCCTGCCTGGACAAGTTCCTCACGAACCGAGGGCCCCAACCGATCCCGTAATTTATCTTCCTTAAAAAGCTTACGCCCCATCTTCTTTAAGGCATTACGATTTTTATCGTCAGGGTTCGATTGGTAGGTCCTGACCATCATTCGAATGCGGAGCTCATCAGTCGACTCCTCAAAGATCTTAGGAATCCGCTGTTTGAGGTCTTCTAATTCTTTCCCCCCGCCGATACGGGCAAGGGCCTTTTCAAGCTCCTTGGCAAGCCGTTCAAGGGCCTTTGTGATGTCCTTACCCTGCTCCACTAAATAAGCCAGCAGTCCATCGACAAGAAAATTAATGATCCTGCGAATCATCGACTCGAGCAAGACCGGATCCTCGACCTTTTCCAAAGCGGCTTGGGCCACTTCCTGGGGATGTTTCTCCAATTGAACAACGATCTTTTTATAGTCCATCGGAACCGAATGCGCTTCGACAGGCTGTGTTTCGCCACCCTTTTCTTCACGGAGACGGTAAATAATATCCGCAATACTCGTTACAGGACCTGCGTCGGCAATTCCGGTTCCCTGACCGCCTTCTCCAGAACCTCCGCCTTCTCCAGGACCTTCGCCTTCTCCAAGACCTCCGCCTTCTCCAGGACCTTCGCCTTCTCCAAGACCTCCGCCTTCTCCAGGACCTTCGCCTTCTCCAGGACCTGTGCCTTCTCCAGGACCTGTGCCTTCTCCAGAACCTCCGCCTTCTCCAGGACCTCCGCCTTCTCCAGGACCACTTTCTCCACCTGTGCCTTCGCCGACTTGGGATTCGTCCAAGACCACTTGCCCGTCTTCAATCAGCTGGAATTTACCGTGAGATAACTTAATGTGGCTAAATTGTTTGCTCTCAAAAAACTTCTGGAACCCCCCTTTGTCCTGCAATGATTTCGCACGCATCGCCATCAGCTTCATGAACTCGATGATTTCTTTAGGGTCCAAACCTTTTTCGAAAATCAAACCTTCGATCCCGACGCGGTCAAGATCCTTAGCTAAGTCATTAGCCGCAATATCCCGTTCCCCCACAAGGGTCCCATCCACAACAAGACGTTTGCGCATAGCCCCAAACACAACCTTGTCTTTCTTTTTGAGAAACTCGTTGATTTCCTTCTGGAAACTCTCAAGGGCCTGCTTGGCGATCGGATGATTCTCTGAATAGAGACGGAACTGCTTGAGTGTAAAGGACAGGGCCTTAATCAGCGCGGAATAAGGTGTTTCGTCGTGTTTCATGGAAATTCGGGTAATCTCGGAACCTTAGGAATGCTTTGAAAAATTATGACGCTCGTTTGCCTTTAAGATTCTTCTCAATCGTTTTAATCAACCCGTCCATATTCACCGATTTGACGAAGTAGTCATTCACACCTTCCATCTGGAACATATCCTTCATCGGCTCATAGGAAGTGAGGACAATCAACGGGATATCCTTTGTTTCCGGGTCCTTCTTCAGCCTTCGGACAAAGGTATAACCATCCATCTTCGGCATCTTGATATCCAAAACGATAAGTTCTGGTTTGGCTTGACTGACCTTCTCCAGGCCTTCTTCACCATTGCAGGCCGTTACGACCTCGTACCCTTGCTTTTTGAGATCGAACTCCAGCAACTGTGAAAAGTCCTGGTCATCATCCACCAGTAATATTTTCCCCTGCGACATAGTCACCCTTTCTCTAGCGAAACCATCCGGTTCGGGCTTGAATTCCTTAAGACCGTCAAACCCCCTTTTCTATCGGCAATTCACGCATCATGCTATAGCTTTTCTGCGAGAATTTCAAGCAACTTCCTTCCCGGAACTTCATCATCGGAAAACGAGCTGATCCCCTACCCGGACAGCATCCTTGTCCCAATGATCCCTCGATATCTCAACGACTGAATGAGCCCTCCAGCAGACAACCGGCCATGAAAAAGGTTTCACACCTTTACAGATCTCGACAACCTGAAATGTCTTGCTCAAAAAGATAAGATCGATCGGCCACCGCATGCCGCAAGTATGGACGGCCTTACAGGGCACAAGCCAAAGGGCGGGAGCGCTCTCCTTTGATTTTTCAAATAGCAGTCCGAAAAGCCTCCTTGAAAAAGTCGAAGCGCTTTCGACTTCCGCCACCTCTTGATTGTTCGATGTATTATAGAGAACGAATCTTTTGGTCATCTGCGACGGTAACCCCTAACGATTGACTGCCTCACACTTTTCCGACAAAACGTTCAAAGACAGAAATAACGGCGGGGCCAAGAATTAAGATAAAAAGAACTGGAAAAATGAAGAAAATGAGGGGGAAAAGGATCTTAATCGGAATTTTCATAATTTGTTCCTTCAATTGCATCTTCATCTTCTCCCTTAAGGAATCAACCTGGACCCTCAACGTTCCGCTGATCGGAGTCCCCATCTTCTGGGCCTGAACAATCGAAACAGCAATAGCATTCACCTCCGCCATTCCCGTCCTCTTTGCAAAATCCCGCAAAGCATCCTCTAAAGTCGCCCCCGCTTCAATCTCATTAAATGTCTGACGTAATTCCAACCCCAAAGGGGAATTGTGCAGTTCATTGGAAACCCTCAGGAAGGCCGCATTGATACTCAATCCGGACTCCATACAAATCACCACAAGCTCTAAGGCCCCCGGCAGTTCCTTTTTGAGCTCCTCACTTCTTGCCTTGACGGCAGCCTTCGATAACACGCGCATCAAGATCATCCCTGCAAATAGAAGTAAAACGATTTTAGCTAACACCGCAATCTCAAGTTTGACAAAGACAAACACCGCCAAGCCCACCCAGATGATAGAAAACATCACGAGTTGCTTAAACGAAGGATGGACCGAAAATTCGAAATACCGGCGGAAATGGCCTTTGCGATACGCAAACTCATCCTTAAGGAGTTCGGCATTCCTGATTTCTTCCGGCGTCTCCCCGGTCGAAAATTTTTCAGTCCGCCGTTTAATAATTTTGTTTTCCACCTGAGAGGTCGCAAAATACCAGACTAAAAGCCCCATAGAAAGGGAAAACAATAAAGCCGCCGCAAACATTCTATCGACACTCCTCAAAAAATAGTTTTTAGAATCTGATTACGTACTGATCGAAACCGTCGTCATCTTCCTAATGATAAGACTCCCAAGAATTTGCATCCCAACTGTTCCGTAAAACATCTTCTTTCCCATCTCCGTTTCAAAAAGAGGTTTGAAATATTCAGGGTTTATCAACCAAAGCATTGCTCCGACCGCAATCGGCAATAAAATAAGAACCAATCCTGAAACCTTTCCTTGGGCCGTTAGCCCCCTTAATTCCCGGGATAAGGAAATGCGGTCCCGTATTGTCTTTTCCAGATTTTGAAACAGTTCCGCGAGATTCCCTCCGATTTCCTGCTGAATAAAGATCCCCAAAACAAACATACGGACATCACGCGTCGGGATTCTATCTGAAAGAGAAGTCAGGGCTTCCGTCAGATGACTTCCCAATTCGATCTCGCGAATCACCCGGGCAAATTCATCCGAAATCGGCCTAGGTCCTTCCTGCGCGACCATTTGCAGGGCTGCTTGGATACCCTGCCCGGCTTTCAGCGAATTTTTCATCATTAAGAGGGCATCCGGGAAAAGAACAGAAAACTTTTCGATATAACGCCCCCTGTTCACCACCAAGCCCCAATAGGGCAGAAAACCGGCCGCTAAAGCCGAAATCAATGCCACCAAGGGATTATGCGTCACCAGCTGGACAAAGAAATAAACCAGAAAGGCCCACAAGAGATCAACCAGCACAAAAACACTTAAAGGCATCGACCAACCCGTCAAGATTAAAAGATCATACAACTTCCTGGCAAATCTCTGCCTTCGGATCACTTTATCAATGGTAAAGATAGCGCTGAACTGGATATTTCGTGTAATGGAGGGTGATGTCGGCAGAAGAAGCCTATTCAGGCGTTTTTCAATGGTTTGACTCTCTTGGAAACCCCCGCCCCCTAAAAGATCGAGTAGAAGGTAAACAAAACACGCGGCCGCGGCCGCAACTAAGATCCCTATGACAATCTGCATGGAATTTTTTACCTTTGTCCAATTTGGCGTTTCTCAAAATCAACTCATGCGAATTTTTTTGATCGCGGAATCCAGGAACTTCGGACGGATATTATGAAATTTAAACTCGCCGATCACTTTGCCGTCCGAATCAAGTCCTTTCTGCTCAAACGAAAAGACATCCTGTAAGCTGATGACATTCCCTTCCATCCCGGTCACTTCAGATAAAGATTCCATTCGACGGACGCCGTCCGGGTAACGGGCAATTTGAATAATTAGGTGAAAGGCTGCGCCGATTTGACGGGTAATGGCATGACTTGTCAAATTGGAATTGGCCATCAACACCATGGTCTCAAGACGGCTGATAGCATCACGCGCGCTATTGGAATGGATGGTGGTAATGGATCCTTCATGGCCTGTATTCATCGCTTGGAGCATGTCCAGGGCCTCTTGGCCACGAACTTCCCCAACGATAATGCGATCGGGTCTCATACGAAGCGAATTCCTGACCAAATCCCGTTGAGTGATTTCACCCTTCCCTTCAATATTGGGAGGACGGGTCTCCAACCGAACGACATGCCCTTGCTGAAGCTGCAATTCCGCGGCATCTTCGATCGTAATAATGCGTTCATCCGAGGGAATGAAAGACGATAGGATGTTGAGGAGCGTTGTCTTACCGGATCCTGTCCCGCCGGAGATCAGGATATTTAATTTTGACTTCACCGCCATATCAAGCAGCTTGACAATCTCAAGCGTTGTCGATTTTCTTGCTACAAGGTCTTCAGGCCTAAAGGGAATTCTCCGGAACCGGCGAATCGAGACAACCGGGCCGTCAATCGCAAGAGGCGGGATGATGGCGTTCACACGTGATCCGTCAGCCAAGCGGGCGTCCACCATCGGACTTGATTCATCTATCCGCCGCCCGATCCGTGCAACAATCCGGTTAATCACATGCCTTAAATGGTCATCATCCTTAAAACGGGTATTGGTGACCGACAATTTTCCGAACCTCTCAACGTACACTTGGTGAGCGTTATTGACCAGGATTTCATCAATGGTCCCGTCCGCTAAAAGAGGTTCCAGCGGCCCCAGCCCGAAGGTTTCATCCACGACCTCCTGGATGACATCGTCGCGTTCCCGGGAAGTGACGGCAACCTTTTCCTCATCAAAAAGGACACGGACAAGGCTGCTGACCTGCTTGCGGGCTTCCTTGGGATCCAAACTCATCAAGGCATCAAGGTCAAGCCTGTCGATCAAACTCCGGTGCATCTTGATCTTGACTTCCTGGAGGTATTCCTGGCGTTTGGCCTCATGAGGCGAGAACTTCTCTTCGGGTAATCCGTCTTCCCCCCGCCGCTTTCTTAAACGATCACTCAGCGCCATCGTGTTTGACTCTTTCCGCCGCCTTGGAAAGGGCTACTTTCTCATCCTCTCGTTTTTTAGCCTTCTTGCTGGACGGGAAAAGGCTCTTAAAGCGGTCCAAAATGGAGAATGATTTTTCAACATCGGCTTTAAAATCAGTGATCAGAAGATTTGCCAGGGATTCAAATTGTTTTGCGAGCTGGCTGTTTTCTTCCAATTCGGCGATGGGGATCCCGGTATTCAAGGACCGGGAGACCGTCACATAATCATTGGTAAAAGCAAACGCGATGGGATAGCGGAGAATCTCCCGGGCGCGATCGAGATCGAACGTTTCATATTTGGAATTATACCGGTTAAGGATAATCTTGAACTTTCCTTCCACATATCCCAGACGCTCAAACACTTCAACACAGCGCAGAGTATTTTTCAAGACCGGCAGATGCAAATCGGTTGTCAGCAGGATGTGCTTGGAAATATCCAGGGCGCCGATAATCTGATCGGTCAGGACATGTCCGCCGTCAATGACAATATAATCGTAATACTGATTCAAAACCTGCCGGAGCCCTTGAATCTGGTCATAACGGATCCCCTCGGCTTCTTCCGGCCTTTTGGGACCCGATAAAATCGCCACGCCGCTTGAATGGATCGGAAGGGTCCCCCTCAAGTAGGATTCATCGATATCGGGAAGATTTTCCATCAGATCCGACAAATTCACATTCGGCTCAACATCAAAGAAAAAGGGGACGTCCCCATTCTGAAGAACCAGGTCCCACAGAAGGACCCGCTTGCCAGTGATACGGCTCAACGCGACCGCTGTATTACAAGCCAAGAAAGTATTGCCAATACCGCCTTTATAGCTGAAAAAAGTGAACGTCTCCGCCAGCCCGACCCCTTTCGCTGAAACAGCACCGGCATCCTCCAGAATCCTCAGGAACATTTCTTTGATCTCATCTTCTTTAAAGGGGGTATTGAGGAAATCCTTCACCCCGCGTTTGACACAGGTCATCATCAGTTCGGTATCAAAAGCCGGCGCAGAAACAACCACGGGGATGCGATTGGCCAAGCGGCCCAACTGACTGATGAATTCCATTTTCGCTTCCATCTGATCCGGTTCGATATTGACGACAATAAGCGAGGGCGCATAGTTGGTCACCACTTCATCGAGGCTGGGGATAAATCTAAAGGTGTGGACACCAATTTTTCTGCCGCGATACTGAGACAATTTCCCCGCGATTATCTTTTTAAAACTCTCGATTGTCGTATCTTCGCTGGAGATAAAAACTATCCGGTTTTCATGACTCATAGGATTTTAGCCCTTGTAATAATTATGGTTCCATTCTCGAACGATATAAATACCCTTTGTTTCTCTGCTCGCTGGCTTGGTCCTTTTTAGCGGTTTCGGCCTGAGCAGGCTTCCTAGCGATCGTTTTCGGTTCTTTCTTAACATCAACCGGCCTCGATATCGAGTTCAAAGCCGCCTCTAATTCCTTCAAGCTGCTCGACTTCGTGACGACTTCTTCTTTTTCCTTTTTCTCTTTCGTTATTTGATCTTTCTTCGCTTTCTTAAGTTCCTTCTTGGACTTGACTTCGGTCTCTATCTTGATTGGTTTTTCAAGATAACGCTTGTTCTCCTGGATATATCTTTCAATCGCCTCCGCCTGTTCATCCTTGACCGGATGAGCCTGTAATTTTGTCGCCAGCGAAAGCATATCATACTCATCATCACTTGTTTCCACAGACTTCGCCTCAGGGTTGATAAATCTCGGCGTCACTAAGACAAGGAGTTCTGTATCCGAAAAAGTTTTGTCCGTACTCTCAAAAAGCCTTCCAAAAAATGGAATTCGCCGTAAAAAGGGAACACCGGTCTCTGTTTCCTGCATCTCCTGACGGAGAAGCCCGCCGATCATAAAGGTCTGGTTTTCTCCCAGTTCAACCATCGTTTTGACCTTGGTGCTCGTAAAAGACGGAATGACGATATCGTTGACCGTCACACCATTTGTAAAATCAAGCGCGCTCACTTCCGGCTCGACCACCAGGCGGATCCGGTCATCATAGAGGACCTCGGCTTTAAAGGTCAGCCGTGTCCCATATTCCTTAAACTCGACACTGATATCATTATTTGTTGAAACGACAACGGCGGCCTCACCCCCGACAAGAAAACTGGCCTCTTCACCGTCTTTGACGACCAGATTAGGACGCGCAATGGTCTTCCCAATCCCCTTTTCCTCAATCGCTTTAATGAAGCCATTCATAAGGGTATTGTTATCAAACAAATGAAATGAATACACATCATCATCATTCACATCAAACTGATCACGCTGCGAAGTCGTTCGAGGATTGGTAAAGGTAAAATTGGAATCACCGCCCGTTTGAGCATGCGTTCCGCCCGGGAGAAAACGCTGAGTTACAATATAATCATGGAAGAGATCGGCGTGTTCGAAATCAAGTCCGAAATCAAAATCTTGGGACTGGTCTACCTGAATGAATCGGATTTGTAGAAGGATTTGCTTGGTCTCTTTCACGCGGACTAGACTGATACTCCCCTCGGCAAAGGCATTGGCGGCATCTTCAATCTCTTTGGATTTTAAGACGCTGGATGTTTCCCCCTCCACGACAAAGACATCGCGCGAAGGATAGACCTCAAAATCCCCCTTGGGGTCTATCTTCTGGAGAAGCCTCTTGAGCAAGGTCGGGTCATTAATCACATTAACATCAATGTTGGAGACGCGGTTCTCGGTATCCCAGACAATCAAATTCACGGCCCCTTGGGCCCTTGCGTTCAATAATAGTTCCGTCGGCGAAAGCATCAGGAAATCCAGGATTTCAGGCTCGGAAACCGAGACCCGTCCGATACTTTTTTTGAACCGTAAAAGATGGGACCGCCCGACAACAACAACAAGCTGGCCTTCATCCATTTTAATTTCCTCAACCCATGTCTCGGGAAGAATGTTATGTTGCGATAACCCCGATGGACCTGCTGCATCCTGCCTGGATTCTATGACCGTAACGGATTGAGGCGCACGGAGCGTCGATGAACCCGAAGAGGCCCCCGCTGCATAAGCGGAGGAAAGGCCATTATCAACCACGACTCCCGGCATCATCCCCATCCCAAAAACAACCGCTAGGCTGAAAACAAAAAAACGATTCAAGAACGTTCTTCTCAAGCTTAGGATTCTTGAATCCGACATAACCACCGCCTCCTTCTTATGACGTACCCATTCTTTCGCTATCGAACTTTTGCTTTTCTTTTCTCAGCCCGCGGATCGTCTCAACACCATCCTGCGTAGGGATCAGTTCCCGATAGGTTTTTTCCTCTTCCTGAAAGAAGAGTTCCTTCAAGGTAAAAAACCTTTCCTGCTCTTCCCTTTCGACATCTTCCATTGAATAAACGGCAACTTTTAAAGTCCCCTTTTCCATCGCAAACGCCAGGGTCTTCGCCCCTTCGGGTGTTACCGCCAGCGTGATCGACATCTGGACTTCCCCTCCGCTGCTTTGCCCGGATTGGGTCACATCAATAACTTTCGCATTCTTAACCAGTGTGATGGTTTGGAAGTCCCCCATCCCGCGCCGGTAAGTGAGAAGCACATCCACACGGTTACCGGCATAAACCAGCTTACTCAAGCTTCCGGACATCGTCACGGGAATACTCATGGCGCGATATCCCGGCGGAATAAGGCTGGCTAGACTTTCTCCTTCTTCATAAAGATCCAGCGTGCGGATGGCGGTCCCTTTCGAAATATTCGAGCGGCTCAGTTTGCCTATCACCTGATTCATTTCCGTAAAAAGAATTTTCGCATTGACTCCCGATGGGGCCGGGAGTAGATCAATATCCTTTTTCAAAATCTTTGTCCCGATCCGGATATCATTGGCTGCCGTCACAACCATCGTACCCGTATCGGTCACGACCGCTTCTTTTTGAGGCTTGATAAAATTGATGCTGATGATAAACGCGGCCACCCCCGTTACGATGGCCAGCATAAGAACAAATGAGTTTTTGATTCGCGCCATAGTTATCTCATCATGATTGATTCAAGTATTTTTGCCTTAATAAAGTATCGTCCAAGACCTAAATATCTGAAGCCCCTTTCATCAAATAAGTTACAGTGAACCTTTTAAAGGTGTTGGGGGCATCTCCAGCCTCAAAAATCACCAGGTCCTGGATAATCCTACCCTGATGACCCGAATTGGAATGCCCTAGCAAGAAGCGGATTTGAAAAAAGTCTCTCATGGAAATAGGAGCCGGTAAGGATTATTCGTTAGGTCAAGAATGAATATTAAAAAAAGAGATGGGAAGATTCCACAAACTGCAATCTTCCCATCTCTTTGTGTAAATCTACTCGCCCTGAAAGGTTTCATCAGGGTTTTTGAAGCTGCCGTTATAACGCAGCGGAAATCGTCGTAAAGATCGCGGTGACCTGTTTCCCCATAGTAGTCAAAATCAATATCACTACGACTGCTATAAGAGAAAGGATCAACGCATATTCCACCATCCCCTGACCCTTTTGGCTTTTCCATACCTGGAGCGCCGCTAATAGTTTCGCCATGGTTTTCCCTCCTTCATTCGGAATTCACGTATCTTTGATTCCATGAATACTTATTCCGACTTACTTTCGTTTTCAAAAAACTCGGTTACTTCCGACTTACTAAAAAGATAACCTGAAGTTAGTTGTTTGTCAAATTTGCCCTCGAAAGATTCACAATGTCCCTAACTACCCGCAAATGAAACACTTATTGCGATCTTCGTGACTGATTGATACAATTATCGGTAAAGTGCTAGTATTCTTTAGATGAAGAAATGCCTTTAAACCTTGATAATTCCTGGGACGGCGAAGAGGGTTTTTAAAGGTTGTATTGATAGTAAGAAGACTTCTCTTCAGGTCTTTAATTTGATATCTAGACAAGAGAAGCTATACTGCTAGCACTTCATTTTGTGTGCAACTTGGCGTCATCCTGAGCATAGCGAAGGTTTTCTTTAGAATCTTCGCCGTCCTTACAGGACTTCTCAGAATGACCTGAATAAGCCGCAGACGATTCTAGCAAGCGGGGTTAGGAAATCATGACAAGAGATCAGCTTATATCCATATTTTTTATCGGTTTATTGATTTTCGTGGTCTGGGAAATTTTCAGGATCTTTGCCCCCTTCTTTGAACCCCTCTTTTGGGCAGCCATCCTTTCCTTCGCCTTCTATCCAGTCTACGAAAGGATCCGTAAATCACTCCGAAATCACGATTCGACAGCAGCCTTAATCGTTACCGCTTTGGTTTTCCTTTGTGTCGTCCCGCCGTTGGCTTTTTTAGTCGCCAACATCACGGCCCAGGCCATTGACCTTTACCAGGCGGTTTCGGATTACATCCGTTCCGGCCGGCTGGAGAAGACGATTGATTATGTCCGGTCGCTTTCTCTTATCCAGAGGATTGAGGCCAACCTCTTCCAGTGGGAACCCCTTAAAGAAAACATGACCGCCTGGTTTCTCAATTCCTCCAAAGCGATTGCCAACTTTGCCGTCAGCCAGGTCGGGACCATTACCAAGAATATCTTTTTCGTTATCCTGAATATCCTGATCATCACCTTTCTGGTCTTCGTCTTCCTTAAAGACGGCGCCAAAATCTATCAGTTCATTTATGATATTGCCCCGCTTGAGAAAGCGACCAAGAAATCCATCTTCCACCAGATCAACGAAACCTTTTCAGCCGTGATCCGAGGACAGTTGACGACAAGCCTGATCCAGGCAGCCACAGCAGGGGTTCTCTTCTGGTTATGCGGTATCCCGGCCCCCATTTTCTTTGCGGCTGCTACCTTTATTACCACCTTAATCCCGGTCATCGGCGCAGCCGGAATCTGGGTCCCCTTAGCCATCTATCTCCTTGTAATTCAATCCTACGTCAAGGGAATCATTTTGACTGTCTTCGGGGTCCTAGTCATCAGCTTGATTGATAACATCGTCAAACCCGCCCTGATCGGTGAAAAGACAAAGCTTCCCTATTTTCTTCTATTCTTCGGGATCTTGGGCGGCATGAAGCTTTACGGATTTACCGGGATTTTCCTGGCACCGGTCGTCTTGTCGCTTTTCTTCGCCCTCATTAAGATCTATCAGGAAAAATACGCCAACTAATCTTTTGACTGCCCAAGACATCTTCATTGGATTTTCGCGCCATTGATCATACAATACCCTTACCATTGGGAGATTTCTTGAATTCATGATGCAGGCCTTTCTCACAACCGCGTTATTCGGAATGCTCAGCGTGGGGCTGGGTTATCTTTTGACCGCGAAATTCCTGCCAAGGTTTTCGGGGCTGCTTGCTTTAACCTCTTCTTTTCTGCTAGGAGTTCTCGTCTCCTTTTGGGGTGTCTTTATCATCACACTCTTATTAAAACCCTTAGGGGCCAAGACGGTCCTCCCGTCATTTCTGACGGTGCTTATCATCGAGACATCTCTCCTTATTCTCTTCAGGAAGCATCTGAGATTCCAATTCCGCTTGTCCACCGGGGAGTCTATCCTACTGGGAATTTTACTTGCCTCCTCCTGGATCATCTTTTCTCATGTCTTCTGGTCAACCGGCCCCTTTCAAACACTCAGGATATCCAGTCTCGTGGTAAGCGATTTCGCCTTTCATATCCCCTTAATCCGTTCGTTTAGCATTGGGAATAACCTCGATTTCCTCAACCCCATTTTTGCTCATGATTTTCTTCGCTATCACTTTCTTTTTGATTTTATGGCCGGCACCTTCGAGAAGCTTGGGCTGCCTATCGGTTTTGCCGTAGCGCTCCCGAGCACCCTTTTCTGGTGCGCGTTTCTAATCCTCCTTTACTTCTTCGGTAAAACTCTCTTTGATGGGCAATCATTCGTTGGCTGGGTCTCTGTTTTACTCTTTCTTTTTAACAGTTCCCTCTCCTTTGTTTTATTCCTCAATCAACAGAAGGGGGAGTCCTTTTTTTCTATCCTTAAATCCTGGTGGAACCTCGAAAATTATGTCAGCTTCGGACCGTATGACGGGAACCTTGTCTGTGCTTACTGGCACTGGAATATTTACCTCAACCAACGGCAACTCCTTCTGGGTTACGCGGTCATCCTTTTGGTTCTGATTCCGATTATCTCAACCCTTCTCAAAAAAGACGGGAGTGAAACGTTATCCGTCAAACAATCCGTTTTTTTGGGATTCCTTGCCGGGATCCTTCCCTTCTGGCATACCCCCTCTTACGTTTGCCTTCTCATGATTCTGGGGATCCTTTTCCTCACCTTCCCGATCAAGAAACAATGCGGATGGATCCTTTTGGCTGCGATTCTGATCGGGGCCCCGCAATTTTTGTGGCTCCAACTGGCCAACCAGGATCAGGTCCAGCACAGCGGGTGGTATTTTGGATTTCTTGTCCCGACTTTCGGTACAGGAATCCGTTTTTCAAGTTCAGCCCTCATCAACCAATTCTTAAACGGCATTTTGTCGTTTTTCCGGTTCTGGTTCTATAATTGGGGCCTAAGCTTTCTCCTCATCCCCCTGTCTTTCCTTTTCGTCGATTCCCGAAGACGCAGGATCCTTCTCATTCCTCTTGCGCTCTTTTTGATCGCCCATCTCTTTCGTTTCAGCGGCGACATCGGGACCAATCACAAATTTCTCAATCTGGCCCTTATCATCGGAAACTGTTATATTGCCTTCCTCTTGAGCCGGATCTTCCGTAATCGATGGGGCGGGCCCGTCTGGGCAGGCCTGCTGTTCATTTTGCTTACCGCATCGGGCATTGTCGATGCCACCCCCGTTAAAAACAGTTTTCTCTACAACTTTGCGGATATTGCGCAGGATCCTTCAAGCCGATGGATCCGGAAGAATACTTCCACAGATGCTGTCTTCTTGACCAATTATCGGATTTACAATCCAGTCTCTCTTGCGGGCCGCACAACCTTCCAAGGGTGGCCCTATTTTAATGATAGCCTGGAACATCCCGTGGATAAACGGGTTGCCCTAACCCAGAAAATTTACGCCTCAGAAAATCGCGGAGAACTCTGCAGTTATTTAAGGCAAAACGGAATCGATTATATCCAGCTTGAGCACTCTGATATGAAGGAACACCAAGTCGAAACCCACGATGGACTCTTTCAAAATGAATTGAAACCGGTTTTTGAAGAAAATAAAAGCCCTTATCAGGCAAGATATTTTTCGCGAGAAGATATCTGCCAGGGAATCAAGGATTAGAATGACAGATTCAACGAATTCTCTTCGCGGGAAACCGATGAACTTATCCATTGTTATCCCCGCTTATCTGGCCGGAAGGCGTATCTTAAAAACTTTAAAGCGAATCAGCCATTACTGCCGAAAAGAGACCCTCACTTATGAAATCCTGGTCATCGACGACGCCAGCCCTGATGACACGTATGAAAAGGCCTTCGCGTTTGCTCAAAGAGATCCTTCACTCCAGGTTTTACAAAACGATGACAATTACGGAAAAGGTTATTCCGTCCGAAAGGGCATGCTGAAAGCCCGGGGTGAATATCTCCTTTTTACGGATGCCGACATGCCGGTTTCTATTCAGCATATCCAAACATTTATCCAAGACCTCCAAAATGGTTTTGATCTTGTCATCGCCTCCAAATGGCTTCCCGGCTCCAAAAGCAGGATGCGGCAGGGTTTCCTTCGGAGATTGGCCGGCAGGATCTTCAATCTCCTCGGCCGTTTGATCCTCAACCTCCCTTACCGGGACACCCAATGCGGCTTTAAGTTTTTCCGCAAGGAGGCCGCTGCCAAGATTTTCGAAAAACAAAAACTTCAAGGGTTCAGCTTCGATACCGAGATTTTATTTCTCGCCCAAAAATGGGGTTTGCGAGTTCGCGAAGCTCCGGTAAAATGGCGCGATAACGAACGCGAGTCGACGGTCCAGGTCATGAAGCATGCATTGGGGATGTTCCTGGATCTTTTTAGGATTCGCCTTTATGACGTATTAGGTTATTACGAATGAAAAACTCTAAGAAAACCATCATCTCGTGGGAAAAACCTTCGGTGCAGCTTGCCCTGCTGGCCGTCATCATGACCCTAGGCACTTTCCTTTTTGCTGCCGCCGCCTACATCGCGACAAAAAACCATTTCCCGTCATCGTGGCTGGAGATCTGGAACCGTTGGGACACAGTTCATTATTTAAAGATCGCCCGCGAGGGTTATTCGACCGAAGGCAGTAAAATCCCGATTGTCTTTTTTCCGCTTTATCCTATCCTGATCAATTTCGCGGCCTTCTTCACCCATCATCATCTTTTCTCCTCGCTTCTTATTTCGAATGCCGCGTACGTTGGAGTTGTCATCTATTTTTACCGCCTCGCAAGGATGGATTATCCGGAAGAAATATCCTTAAGGACCGTTCTTTATCTCTCGGTCTTTCCGAGCGCTTATTTTCTTCACGCCGGTTATACCGAAAGCCTCTTTATCCTGTTTACCCTGGGGTGTTTCTACCACGCCCGGAGGAATGAATGGGCAGTTTGCGTACTCTTCGGAGTCCTCGCCACGGCGACAAGGATCACGGGGTTCTGTCTTGCGATTGCCATCCTGATCGAATATTTTACCCAAAGAAACTGGCAGTGGAAAAAAATCGATAAAAAAATATTTCTTCTCTTCCTCATTCCTTTGGGAGTGCTAAGTTATCTCTGGATCAATTATTACTACTTTCAATCCCCTTTTGCCTTCCTTGAAATCTCGAAAGCGCAATGGGGAAAAACTATCTATTTCCCTTGGAAAGGATTGGTTCACGCCATCGAATCGCTTCAATGGCGGTCTCCCAGCGAACTCGTGACCGTCTCAATCACAGAATTGATCTTTGCCCTTGGTTCACTTCTTTTATGTTTATGGGCACTTCTTCGGCTGCGGATCTCCTACGGATTCTTCGCAATAACTTCATGGCTCGTCATCACATCCACTTCTTATTGGCTCAGTATCCCGCGTTACAGTCTGTCAATCTTCCCGATCTTCATCGCGTTGGCGGTCCTCGTCCGCAACCGCATGCTCCACACTCTTCTTGTGATGCTGTCGGGGATGCTCTATGGATTTTTCCTATTGAGATTCGTGACAGGCCAGTGGGCTTTTTAAGAATTAACGGGGTGTAAGATTTTCCTGGTCATCCTGCAATGTATACGCCTTCGACAAATCATAAATTGTCCCCCACTTGCCTCGGGCGATGAGCGTCGCCGTCGCCTCATCCTCCCAGGGGCGCGTAGACTCAGAATAGGCCCAGCGCTCATAGGGTCCCCAGAAAAGATAGCGTGGTCCAAATTCCCGAAGAATTCCCTTCCAATCCTTTTCTCCAAGGTAAATCCGGCGGATCTTATTTTCGATCTCTGCGGAGGGAAGCCCATGACTCCAAGTATGACCGCCGTAACCTGCAACCACTTTATACCCGCAAAGCAAGATCGGATGATTAAAGGTTGGGTAAATCAACACTGTATCTCCAGGATTCATTTTCCGTGCGATGGTGCAAACTTCGTCCAGTTCCTCCAGACGAATAACTTCAGAACCTTTCTGTTCCCGGCCGACGGAACTCACCACGACCGCAAAACCGGAAAAGAAAAGGAAAAAGAAAACGAGAAAGCGCCAGCCTTTCGGAATTTTTTGAATCACTAAACTGTCGACCGCCGGCAAGATCAGTAAATAACACCAGACCATCAGCTTCATATTATCCCAATCCCACGGCATCAACATGACAAAAAAGAGCGCAGCCCATAACAAAAGGGCCGGCCAGAGATGATGCCAGAAACAAGAGGCGGGTAATTTTCCGTCACTTTCAGGTTTTGGGGACCGTCTTTTTCTGTACGCAAAAACAAGGGCCAGAAAAAGAAGAGGCATCCACAAACCAAAATTAGCGATAAAAAAATAAAGGGGCCGGCCTTCGATCAACCACCCGGGCTTCCACCACACGAGGGACGCTAAACGAAAGCCGTCCGTTAAGACAAAAGATTCGATCAAGGCCGGGATGGATACCCCCAAGGCAATCCCCAAGTTTTCACGGGTCCATTTTCCGGAAACTAAAAACCAAATCAAATATATGTAGGTCAGAAAAAGAAAAGTATGAAAATGAAATAGGGGCATCAGCCCCCAGAGACAGATTTCGACAAATCCTGGAAGTGGTTTGTCTTGAGTCAAAAAACGCCGCCGCCAGCTCCATAACAATAAAAGTCCCGCCGAGAACCCGAAAAGGAAACCCCTCTGAGGAATCAAGAGCGTCAGGGCCAAATTTTTCCACGGCAGCTCGGTCACATAATCAGTCAGAGGTATATTCAAAAAGATCTGAAACCCATGAAGAGCGCCTGAAAAAAGGAAGGCGGCCAACGCAAATGCCCGGCCCCAAATAAAAAGTGCAATCCCGACAAGAAGGCCTCCGCCCAAACCGACAAGCTGCATCGCCCTGTCGACCGGCACCCCGATCTTGACCCACATGGCCGTAAAGAAATCGACACCGAAAGGATAATGCATCTTAAGGCTTGCAAAGATAGGATTGTCCGGCCAAAATTCGGTCCCCCGGACAAAATAAGCAACATTGGTCAGATGCAAAGGCATATCACTAAAATTATATTGATCTAAAATCCGCATCCCTCCGTCACGGTAATAGTAAACCCAGAGGAAATGGCGCAGGCAAAAAACGGTAAAGGCAACAAGCATGAACCCATCGAAAAAGGAAACCGGCCGAAGCGATAAAGATAACGATTTTGATGACGAATAACCGTAAAATCCGACCGCCATTCCGGCCAAGAAAGAAACCCAAACAATCCAAACAGCCAGATAACCCATGACCGAAGCAAGGAGGACAGCCAGAGTCGTTGAAACCGCCGTAAACACTAAAAAGAAAACAACAATGCCCATAAGATTTTTAGACCTCTCGAACCCGGGTATACTCGACCGGGAGATCTTCTTCCTTTTTTCCGGGCGGTTTCCACCAATAGCGGATCATACCGCCACCGCCGATATCATTGTAACGGATCTTAAGCGGATGCCATCCCTTCTTCAGAAACTTTTCCCCGGAGACAATCCGCTCAGGATGCGCACCCAAATTATCAACGACTTTCTCCTTCGCTATTTCCAGATCGCTCCCGTCATCACTCGCCAGGAAAAACTCATACTCCCCTTCTTCGGGGACATAAATTTCGCTTTCAAAAATCATCCCGAAAGGCGCAGGCCAGGGACGGTCCCGGTTATCCCAGGATTGCTGGATGCGTAAGACATTCCGCTCAAATACCGGCTTCCCCTGCCACTCGGCATTATCATAAATCCTCTGGATATATCCTTCTCCCGGCCCGGGCAGCGGGATTTCAAGGGGCTCAAAAACCGGCAGTTCATCTTCCAGGAAATCCTTGAATAAATCATATTGGTAATAGATGCGAAGCTCGCCGCCGTAAAATTCCCGAAATAATATTTGTTCGTAAAAATACTTTTCCTTAAGTACCACTTCCAAAGGCCCGCGTTCCGCAGAGTCACAAAAGAGGATGGCGGCATCACGCCTCCCTTTCATCGCTGATCCATAGTAACCAGCATTCGTAAAAAAGGAGAAAAGCCAAGGGACAGGCCAGCTGTTTTCCATCATGACAACAACCGGGACGTATTTGATTCTTGGATCCTTTTGAATCATGTCCCGTATCCGGGCATGCACATCCATAATCGGCCGCATCGTCTGAACATAGTTGTAGGGTTCTTTCGGGTTTGACGGATCAACAAAGTTCAGCTGGACCGCTTTCGCCGTTTCCAGGGAGCCGATCAAGAACACTGACAGCACTGCAAACCAGCCAATCTTTCGGTAATGGTGAGAGATCTCGGAAACAACATAGGCTAAAATGACAAGCGGGGGCCAAATCATTTGCATGATACACCAAGGGGTCTTGTAAGGGATCAGGCTATAGGCTAAAAAAATAAATAGGCCATAAAAACCCAGGAAACGAACGGGTCTTGGGACCGGCCAGAAGACACGGAAAACGAGCACGAGCCCGATCAGACTCAGCCATTCGTATTCCCAAAAAAGCCGGAAAAAATAAACAAACGGCTTCCCATGGCCTTTTCCCTCAACTCCGGTCTTTGTCCATTCGAAGAAACTCTGAAAAATGCCGATAATTCCTTTCCAGTGAAGGAAAAAAGCGGAGTAAAAAAGTACGATCAGAAAAAAAGAAGTGAGACTCACGACAAGGATATCCCGTCCGTTGAATTTTAAACCGGCCCGAACGTTTTGCTTTGTAGGCGATATTTTCCCCCAAAAAAACATTGCGAGAAAAGCACAGAAAAAACAGAAGAGATGGATGATGTACACTTCTTTCATTAGAATCATTCCGGCAGCTCCCAAGCCCACCCCCCATAAGGCCGGTTTATCTTTTAATTGACGCAACCGGAAATACCCGTAAAAAGCCAGGAGAGAGAAAAATAAAAATCCCGATTCGTGAATACCGCTCCTTGAGAAAAAGACAAGGCCCGGTGAAACGGCAAAAAGAAGACCGCCCAGGTAGGCCGCACGCCTTCCAATAAAGGGAGCCAAACGCAGAACAATAAAAATCGAGGCGACCCCAAAGAGGGCTGAAGACATTCTTAAAGACCCGAGAGATTCCCCCAGGAAAAGACGGAAGAAAAAAAGCAGGTAATAATGCAAAGGCCCGTGAAAATTCTTGGGGTCATATTCAAAGAAGCCGGCGGAGGCAATTTGATTGGCAAAAGACCCGTCCACCCCCTCATCCGAATGGGGCGGCTTCAAGTCCAAAAAAAGAAGGCGCAACAGGGCCCCGAGTGATAGAATAATCACCATCGGCCAATTGATGCGGGAAAAGGCTCTTTGGAGAGTTTCATTAATCTTGCGAAAAGACATGGAAAGGTTCATAGTCTCCAAGCTATTTTATAAAAACGATAGGACTGCGATGTTCCTTGTTCCCAATCATTCACTGCTGAATTCTATCGGCACATATTCAAAAAACCTGCGATTGCCAAGGCTTTTATACTCAGAGGCGGCGGACTTAAAATAATGGCCATCTTCTATTATTACGTACATGACTTTTTGAAAATACCACAAAAGATCGCCCTTTTTCAATGAAATCTTTGATAGTTTTGATCAATCATGCTCTATCTTATTAGATTATGCAACGAAAATGATGATACAAAGTCTTCTTTTCGATAGATATTTATGGTATCTTTCTAATAGTAGGAAAATATGTCGTTTTAATCGCCAATGATGAAGGACGCTAGAATGAAATTAAAGCCGAAAATGGACAGTCGCGGACAAGCACTCGTTGAGTTTGCGCTTATTCTGCCTATCCTGTTATTATTGGTCCTTGGCGCAATTGACATTAGCAATATGATTTATACTTATCACCGTATGGTTGCAGCCGCAAGAGAAGGAACGCGAATTGGCGCAGAATCAACACTCCCGACTGCGGAGATGCCCCAAATGGGAGCAAATCGGGCCCGACGTGTCCTTGCCGATTCAGGGATCCCGCACTGGGCGGAATCTCCGCTACCTTTCATCCTATCGCACTATTTTCTCGATATGAATGATTTTCATATTAACTTGAATGACGATCCGCCGAATATTCAAGGTGCTATTATTTTCATGACAAGAATCCGTCACAAGCCCGAATATTTTCTCGGCGGGTTATTGGAAAACTTACTGGGGATTGACCCGACATTATATGTATCGGTAACAACCTATGCTTACAGTCAGCGCTGCCAATGGAATGAAAGCGGAGTATGGACGTGCGGACGAACCTAAAGAAAAAAAGAGGGTAAAAATGGAAAAAATATTTTCAAAAAAAACGGAACGATGGCTCAGTAGAAATCGAGGCCAGACAATCGTAGAAACGGCACTTCTTCTTGCCCTTTTTCTCATGCTTATTTTTGGGATCATCGAATTCGGACGGGCATTCTATCAATGGGTGTCGGCATACCGCATTGCCCGGGAAACGGTTCGTGAAGCCGCTATAGCTCCGGAGCCGACGGATACGTCTATTCGTCAGGCCGCAAGCGTCAAATATGCGGGGACCTCCGCACCTTACACGTTTCCGCTCACCTTTACTCCTTTGGCGGATGTGGAGATCCCAACCGATTTGAGAAAAGACCCGATTACCGTTACGGTTCATACGACCTTTCAATCCCCGGTAGCGGGATTCTTGCCCGGGCTATCTGGCAATCTTGATCTAGAAGCAAGTGCTTCTTCTTATTACGTGACGTTGGGACCGCCAAAATTATCGAATATCCCGGACGCGCCACCCAAGATACCCACTGTGGGGCCGTCAGCAGCCGCGAGCGTGCCTCCGGCATCGCCGACGGCATCGCCAACGGCTACCACTACATCGACTGAAACACCCACACCGGGTGGATCACCCACACCGGGTGGATCACCAACGTCAACGTGGACACCGACAGCAACACCCCACTATACACCGACGGCCACATTATGGCTGCCGTCATTCTGGCCCAGCATAATGCCATCTCTGCCGGATTTGCCAACACCAACACCGCATGAGACACCAACGACTGAGGGAAGTCCAACCCCGACACCAACGCCTACAGCAGCAGCAACAGCGACAGCAACAGCAACGGCAACGGCATCGGCAACAGCAACGGCAACGGCAACGCTTAATCCTTTCGTGCCAAGGAATACCGCCAAAGCAGGCGGCGCAAAAAGAGAGCCTTGAGGTACAATGTTATGATAAAAAAAGGATATGCAACCATTCAAGGTCGGATGAAGAAGAAAGAAAAAGGCGCCATTATTGTCCTTTTCGCGCTCATGCTCCCTGTCCTGATCGGAGCGGCCGGACTTGCCATCGATCTGGGACTTGCTTATCTGATTACCACTGAGCTTCAAAACGCCGCGGACATGGCAGCCCTTTCAGGCGCAAGGCGGATGACGGAAGTTTTATTTAATAACAACTACGCCGTGGGACAAAAGAAACAGGAGATCAACAGGATTATCGAGAATATGATGAAACTTAATACCATCCGCTTTTCGGGGGAAGTGGAGATGAACCCCGCACAGGATGTCCGCTTTGGTCTCTGGACGCCCCCGAACCTAGACGATGGTACCCCGGGCTTTTTTCAAGAAAAAAATATCCAGAATGACCCCGGAAACGTTAACGCTGTCGAAGTCACTATCCGGCAAGGGTCAGGCGCTCAGAGGAACGAGCCCTTCAGCTGGCGGCTGGCCAGGGTCTTGGGGCTCACGAGTGATGCCACATTCCAAAGAACGGCCATTGCTATGGCCTCTGTCCGACGCATCGTTTTCGCTTTAGATTTATCCAATTCGATGGACAATGAAACTTATCCGGGGCAACCTCCAAACTGCCCGGGAGCTACTATTTTCGATCCATCAGAACGTATCTTTATTTTTGCTCCGAAATCCGAGTACGACGCTGCCGAATGTCTGGGTGGGCCGCCCCAACCCGCATGGGATGTTCTTGAGACAACACATGATTTTATTGTAGATCCGAATAATCACCTTTTTAATCGGTTTTACGGCATCGGTCTCGTGGTTTATGGATCCATCGCATCTCAAAGGATACCCGCCGGCAACAATACTGTAACTGCCAATGAAAATAAGAATGATGTCATTACGGAAATTGATAGTATTTTGAATAACTGGAATAACTATAAAGATGCAGAGGGCAACTTAATCACAGGATATCCGGCTTGGAATCCCGATATGCCCTATCCGGGAGATCCTTTGGGACAAGACGACCCTAACGATTATATACCTGATGATTATTACTACTGGGGAGATTGGGGATTTACCAATATCGGACATGCTATTAAAGTCTCTATAAACATGCTTGCTCTGGGGGGAGCATCCCAACAGGATGCCCATGTTAACCAGATCATCCTTCTTTCCGACGGGATGGCAACTTGTAAAGAAAACGACCCTCCAACCGTCAATGATTGCGCCTGGTGTGACCGCACTGCACCACCAGGCAGTTACAATGAATGTACGGCGGGAGAATTGCAGCTATTAAATTTAGCTCCGGATTATGCTCTGCGCATGGCCCAAGAGGCGGCTAATCAGAACATCACAATTCACACCATCTATTTTAATGAAGGCTGTGACACGGGGGACGTTACTGAACCCGAAGCCTATGAACTCATGGCACGGATCGCCGAAATCACAGGGGGTAAATATTTCTGCTCAGCCAATGCCTCTCAGCTGCAACAGTCTTTTAATGTCCTGAATGAAGAATCGCCATTCGCTCTCGTTGAATAGTTTCGGCTGGAGCATTTCTTTATCTAACTGTGCAATTCTAAAATAACTGCTTCCGGCCGGCATAGAAGTCTAAAAGGAAAAAAACGGCTTGCGCTTAATCCCCTCGAAATGGAACATACCGTTCCCTTGTATCTTTTGATCCCGGAAACATAAGGAAGTCCAAGACCGGTATGAAGCACGACGGGCCCGAGGAAAGGCAGACAAACCTGCCCCCCGTGCGAATGTCCCGAAAACGAAAGATCGATCTCCGCTTCCCCCACATCCAGGAGAACATCGACGGTATGGCTTAAAAGGATATTAAGCTTCACCGGGCGAAACCCTTGGAGCGTTTGCCGCAGATTGGCGCGTTCGGTCGTAGGATCATCCAACCCATAGATCACGATGGGCAGGCCGTCATGACAACATTCCACCGATTCGTTCGAAAGCACCCGGATACCTGTTTCCTCCAAAGCTTTCGTAAAAAGTTCCACCGGCTGGGCTTCGAAAGGCATGCCCTGCCCCGGAAAATTATGAAATAAAACGTCCTGAAGGAAAAAATTATAATAATCATGATTCCCGAAAACTGCGTAGATCCCGTACCGTGATTTCAGCTTATTTAAATTCTTGCACGCAAAAGAAATCCCGGCCCTGCAGTCAAAGATATCGCCGGTAAGAAAGACGAAGTCATAAGGCTCTTGGCTCAACCGGTCAAAGAACCGGGACATCCAGTAATCGTTACGGGCAAAATGGGTGTCCGAAAGATGGAGAATGCGTAAGGTATGCTGGCGGCATTTTGTGACCGAAACACGTTGGCGTGTCACTTGATAACGATGCGGCTCAACCGCCATCATCCAGACAAGCAGAACCGTCATGGCCACCAGCAGACTAACGAGTAAAAATTCCATCGTGATTCCCCCCATTTAAAAGATGAATGGGATCATTTTCCAGCGGACACGTTGTTGATATTCCGCGTAGCCGGGATCCCGGCTTAAAACCCTTTCCTCCGCAAAAATCCTCATGACCTGCGATAAGAAACATACGAATAAAACAAGAATGTTGTAAAATTCAGGACAATTTATCAAGTACCCAACATTAGCAATCTGATAAGCGGTATACATCGGATGGCGAATAAAGCGGTACAATCCCCGGGTTTGAATTCCACGATTTGCAGGCAAAATACCCAGCGATCTTCTCAAGGAAAAAACGCCCCAAATCACAAGGCCGACCCCAATAGCCTGGCATAAAACCCCTCCCCACCAAAGCGAACCTCTCACTTCCAACGCAAACAAAGATGGGGCAAAAGTTCCCAGCAGCGCAAATAGAACATCAAGGGGTCTCCAGGAAACGTTTTGGGCTTCGCGGCGGATGACGAAGAAAAAACTGACAGTGACGAGTTGAAGCCCCAAGAGAAGGTGAGTTATACGAAAAACATGATGTGCTTGCCAAAAATGTTGGAACCGGGAAAATGCCAGCAAAAGAAAAAATGCGGCGGGAAGGCTGTTGGTGATGACCCAGCGAACTTTTAGTTTACGCATCGGCTTGGAACGGGTTCCCGTGTTTAATCACCGCCCAAGATCCGGCCGGTTTCACCATCAATACGGATCCCCTTCATGATATTCTCAAGTTCCTGCGGCCGCTCGCTTGCGGACAAGGCGGTTTCCTGGGTAATCAATCCGTCTTTCCAGAGCTGGAAAAGGGATTGATCCATCGTCTGCATGCCTTCTTTATTGGCGTTACGAAGGGCCTGCGGGATTTTGTCGAATTTCTTATCTTTGACCAACTGCTGGATGGTGTAGTTGCCGATCATGATCTCAAAGGCCGGCACAAGGGATTTTCCGTCCGGTTGAATAAGGAGCTGCTGGACCGCAAAACAGGTAATGTTGGGATAAAGTGAGCTCAGAACCGTGTCCCGCTGTTCGGGCTTAAAAAATCCCAGAACGCGTTCAAAGATCTGGGTCACCGAACGGCCGTGGACAGTGGAAATGACCAGCCGGCCGACCTCCGCGGCACTCACGGCAAAATTGAACGTCTCGGCATCCCGCATCTCCCCGATCACGATGACATCCGGGGATTGGCGGACGACATATTTTAAGGCAGACTGAAAATCATTGGCGTCCTGTCCGATTTCACGCTGATTGATCACACATTTGTTGTCGTAGTGCAGGTATTCCACGGGATCTTCCACCGTGATGATATGCCGCTCCACCGACCGGTTCATCATGTCAAGCATGGCGGTGATGGTCGTGGTTTTCCCCGAAGAGACCACCCCCCCGAGAAGGATAATTCCCGACCTTTCCAGGGCTATCTTTTTCATGACGGGCGGGATATGAAGCTCCTCAAAGGTCGGAATCCCTTTCCATAAAGTTCGAATCACAATCGAATAGAGCCCCTGCTGGAGGAAGACATTGGCGCGAAAACGCTGCTCGCGGCCGGTCAGGGAAAAGGCAAAATCAACGCTTTTATGTTTCTCGAGGGACTTTTTTTGGGCCTCATTGAGAAGAGACTCGATAATGTTCTTTGTCTCTCCTTCTTTCACCGGCTCAAAAGGCATCGGCACAACCGTCCGGGCCACACGGGTACGCGGAACCGTCCCCACCTTCAAAAAAAGGTCCTGCCCTTTCATCTCAAGAACCTTGCCTAGACATTGACTTAAATAACTGTTCGGATCCATAATCCCTTCACCTCTTTCGTCCTCGACGTCGTTTTAACCGTTAAACAATACGATTGCGTTTCCTTTTTTTATAAAAGGCCTTGATGTTTTGAGCGATTTCTTCAATCAACCGCTGCCTTGATTCCAAGCTTCCCCACGCACAATGCGGGGTCAACAAACAATTCTTCGCACCGATCAAAGGATGCGATGTCCTAGGCGGTTCCTCCGTTAAGACATCACAAGCTGCACCCGAGAGATGCCCCCTTTCAAGGGAATCCTTCAGGGCGTTTTCATTCACAATGCCGCCTCTTGCCATATTGATAAGGAACGATCCCGGCTTCATCTTACGAAGAATCCTTCCATCAATCAAGTTTTCAGTTAAAGGAGTCAAAGGGGCGTGAATCGTCAGGAAATCAGACCGGCGAATAACCTCGAGAAAAGAAATCCTCTTGGGATGCACATTTCGCTGATACGAGCGCCCAGGAATTCGAGCGACCAACACCTTCATACCGAAAGAGGAGGCAATCCTGGCCACACGTCTCCCGATTTCACCGTAACCCAAAACCCCCAACTGTTTCCCCGTCAATTCATGTAAAGGATATTTCCCGAAAGTAAAATGAGGCGAACGGCTCCACCGTCCGTCATGGGCCGCCTCATGATTCTTGAGGAGATTCCCGGCCAAAGCCAGGATAAAAGTCCAAGTGGCTTGGACCACTGAAGTTGTCGAATAACCCCGGACATTGGTCACCGCAATCCCCTTTTCTCTGGCCGCTTGGATATCCACATTGTTATAACCCGTTGCCGCCACACAAATCATTTTCGTCCGCCTAAGTTTCCCGATTACCTCGCGGTTAAAAACGGATTTATTGGTAATCACCACGTCAGCCCGCCCGGATCGAGGGACCACTTGCCGGGGTCCGGTAAGACGATAGGCTTTGAAGTTTCCAACCTGATCAAGGGAATTGAAAGAAATATCCCCGTAATCCACAGTCGCTGCATCAAGAAAAACGATCTGCCGGCATTGTCGCATATGGGCTTAGGGTCTCCTCGGACTCAAGATTTTCTAAAGGTTTCACTTTGGGAGGATAATAGATCTTTCTTTTGTAAGCATCTTGATAATAGGACAGCTGCATTTTTCTCCATTCAAGGAGAACATTCTTGAGTCTTTCAGCCCGCTCGGGTTCCGTGTGGAAAAGATTATTTTTTTCCTCGAAATCAAGGGTGAGGTCATAAAGGGCATGCTGACCGCTTCGGTGATCATAGATCAACTTGAAGTTTTTCCAAATCACAGCATCCTGCTCAGCTCGATTGGTCTGAGCGACGATAAAGATGGGCCGCCGGCTCAAGTCTTGATGATCAAAAACACTTTCGCCCTGAAAAGACGGATGAGGCGTCAGATTGAGAAGACGGCTGACGGAAGGCGCAACATCCGTATGCTGAACGAAAACATCCCGGCGGCCTTTTTCAATAGCGTTGGGCGTTTTGATCAAAAGCGGTATCGAAACAGCGGTATTATAAAGCGGCCCTCCGTGGCAGCTGTCCTTCTCGTGTTCATAAAAAGATTGTCCGGTATCGCCTGTAACAATAAGGACCGCCTCGTCATAAAGCCCCCGTTTCTTCAGGAACTCGAAAAAACCTCCGATCTGCTGGTCAATATAGGAAAGGGCATTCCAATAGCGGTTCTTCATGACCGGGATCATTTCCTCGGGATAATCACCAAACTGGACCTTTGTGTTCAGCTCAAAAGGTTCAAACGTGGGGTGGAAAGAATCGGGCCAGGTATAAGGAAAATGGGAACGCTGAAAATTAAAATAGATGAAGAAAGGTTCTTTTTTAAGCGAGGATATCCAGTGATTGGCCTCGCGGATCACGATCCGGTCGTCAACCTTCCCTGCGTTCTCAAATCCCCCGAAGATTTCGGAAAAACCTGTGTTTTGAGTCGGCTCATAAAGGGATTCCACCGCGGAAGTCGCATCAAAGAAAACGTCAAGGCTACCGGTCTCCAAATAATGGCGCATGTTCCCCCAGCTTTCATTTTGAGCGGAGAAGATCGCTGTTTTATATCCGAACGCTTTAAGGATGTCATAAAGAAGCACCCGGGGGTACGGAATCTTTCGCGGATAATAATGATGTTCAAGCGAGCGTAAAGGATAATGGGAAGAAAGGATGCTTGGGTCGGCGTAATCGGAGTGAGAGCTGGTTGAAAAAGCATGCGGGAAATAAACGCTTTCCTGAGTCAGCGCATAGACGTAAGGCATCACGCGACCATCCTTCAAAACATCGCTCCTTAAAGATTCAATCACAATGATAATCACAGGGTGTTTCTTGATGCGGGCGTCCTCCCTTTTCTGATAGTCTTCCAGAGAAACTTGTTCATGCCATTCCCACTCCAAAGGGCTTTCAGCCTCAACAGGAATCCGTCTCCGGTCAAAAAAGCTGAATAGAATCGATAGTTGGGGGGATACCTGAAATCTCATTATCCGGCGAAGATCCTCATCGCGGGAGGAAGCAAGTTCACGGCCAGCACCCAGAAAAACCGTCACCACACAACAAACCATCAACAAACTGAGGATCCCTGTTAACCGTTTTGGCACAAAAGCACGATAAAGAACGTGGGCGATCTTGACAATCCCATAAAATAAAAGCGCCGTCAGGAAGACAGCCCCCAACGCAATGAAAAAAATAATTGGATTAATCTGCAGGATATGCAGAACAATTTGGCGGTAATTATAAAAAAGGAACCTCACCCCTTCCAGGTCAAGAAAGACTCCCATCCCGTAAAACATAATCCAGCTCGTCACATAAAGAAAAAGGATTTGAGCAAGGACAACGATAGCCCCTAAGGACAACCATTTTTCGCGCAGGAGGAAAAATCCAATAAATAGGAAAGCAAGAAAAAAAGTGGCTCCGAAATCAAAGATAAAGCAAGTGAACTTGCCTGCGACACTCAAGCCCGGCACCCTAAGATAAAAGTCTGACGCCTGACTCAAAAGCCCGAGATCAATCAAGCTGAATAAGAAACCGAACACACACGCGCCGAGAAAGACCTGAGCAAGCTCGAGCCATCGGTTCGGCGTTGATGTCGGGTTCACATTCATATCTTTTTTCTCGATTGTTTGGCGGATATTTTCATCCTCATCTTTTTCGACATCTAGCCGCGGAAACTTTTCTCTTTCACCTCACCCGCACCAACACACTGCGGCGCCGATTTCCCGCCCGGGAGAAGATCGCCAAATATCCGATCGGCGGTCAATTCTGCATGCCGGATGCAGTCGGGGATCCCAATCCCCCGGTAAGCATTCCCGGTCAAATAAAGACCCGGACAAGCTTCTATTCTTCTTTTAAGTTTCTGGACATGCTCAAGATGTCCGACTTCATACTGCGGCATGGACTCCGGATACCGGAAAATCCTGGTCCAAAGCGGTGCAGTCTCGATTCCCAATATCTCGCACAATTCTTTGGCAACCATTTCTTTTAAAGTTTTATCCTCCGCATCGAAACTCGCCCGCCCGAAAGCGCCCCCTACAAAAGCGCGCAGGAGAACAAACTCATGTCGTTCTCTCTTATCTGCCTTTCCCGGGAATTTCATACTTGAGAAGGTACAGCCGATGATCTTTTTCTTTTGAGAAGCAGGCACCACATAACCCAAGCCATTGAGAGGATGACGGATTTTCTTCCTTTCAAACAGGCAATGGACGGTTGCAACGGATTCATACTTGAATTCCTTCAAATCATCCGCCAAAGAGGGATCGAAAAATCCAACGACCTTGGCCGCCGCCGGAGTCGGCATCGCCAGGCAAAGGCTGTCTGCTTCCTCAAACAATCCCCCCTTGATTTCAAGCCGCCACGTTTCTGAGCGCAAACACTCGACTTTCCTGACCTCAGCATTCTTTAAAATGCGGACTTTCGGCATTGCTTTTTCAAGGGCCTGGACGAGAGAAACCATCCCATCCCGCAAAGTCATAAACAAACTGTAGCGGGCACCGCTGGCTTTTCCGAAATGGCTTTTCTTGTCTTGCTTCATGCTCATCAAGGCCCGTGTGACACTGCCGTGCTTTTTTTCCATTTCAAGAAACCGGGGAAAAGTTGCCTCTAAACTGAGATTTTCCGGATCGGCCGAATAAATCCCGCCGATCAAAGGCTGACCTAAACGCTCCAGAATTTCATGACCGAAACGCCTTTGAATAAAAGAAGCAACGCTCTCATCCCCGCTGAATTTCTTTCGGGGAATCCATGCCTCCATGGCCATCCGAAATTTTCCCTGCCAGCTCAAAAGCGGCGTGCGGATCATGGGAAGGACTAAAGTAGGCGCCATCAGATAGAACCCCTCCGGAATCGGATGAAGACGGCCTTTCCATAAAACAAAACTTTGCCGGATATTGGGGTTTGTCCCCATCAATTCATTGGCCAACCCGAGCTCCCGGCAAAGGGAAGCAGCCCATGGTTTTTCGGAAATAAACGAATCCGGGCCTCCTTCCAGACAAAAATCGTCCTCGCAGAAAGTCTCAAGAACGCCGCCCAGTTGATTTTTCTTCTCATAAACCGTAATTCCGAGGGGGAGCTTTTCTTCTTCGCTTAACCGGTCAAGATAATAAGCCGTAGCTAACCCCGATATCCCACCGCCGATAATTGCGATGCTTCTTTTTTCCATTACTTTATCTCCGGCTCAATTCGTGAACGGCTTCCATCATGGCGATCACATGCTCCACCGGTGTCTCCGGTAAAACACCATGTCCCAAATTAAAAATGTGCCCCGGCCGGCCACCGGCTTCTAACAAAATCCTCTCGACCTCTTTTTGGATCGTTTTGGGATCTTCCAAAAGTACCCGAGGATCCAAATTCCCCTGAATGGCTTTTTTAGGCCCGATCCTCTGCCAGGCAGCATGCAAATTTAACCCGTGATCAATACCGACAACATCCCCGCCCGCCCCTGAAAATATTTCAAGGAAAGGGGCCGTCCCCGTTCCAAAGTGAATGACCGGTATTCCTTTTGGAATGCTTTCAAAGAGCTTCTTCGAAAAAGGAAAAACAAATTGTTCGTACTCTTCTTGAAGGAGGCATCCTGCCCAGCTGTCAAAAACTTGAATGCAATCGACTCCTGCTTTTATTTGCGCGCGGACAAAGGCACCTACCCCACGAACAATTTTTTCGAGCAATTTTCCCCACGCATCCTGATTTTCATGCATCCATTTTTTTGTTTTCTCGAAACCTTTCGATTTTCCGCCTTCGAGAAGATAAGACGCTAACGTGAACGGAGCGCCTGCAAAACCGATTAAAGGGATCGCGCGGGGCAAGGCGGAACGCGTTAACCGAACCGCATCCAAGACAAAAGAAAGTGACGAAACAGGATCATCTTCTGGTAAATGATCAATATCCCGCGTTGAGGTAATCCCGGGCGAAACAACAGGCCCCCCTTTTTCAGGGTAGTCAAGTTTCATTCCCCATGTTTCCAAAATAAGTAAAAGGTCGGAGAAAACGATGGCCGCATCAGCCTTAATTTTCGCTTGTGCCATCACCGCTACTTCAGTGGCAAGTTCAGGTGTCTTGCAAAGCTCCAAAAATGAAACACGCTTTCGGATCTTTCGATATTCTTCTAGATAACGTCCCGATTGGCGCATGACCCAAACGGGCGTATAAGGGACCTGTCTTCCCCTGCAAGCCCGTAAGAAGCAAGATTCTTCCTCGGCCATCATCTCAGATCCCTTAATAATTTTCGTTTCATCCACCTGAAGAAAAGCGAGGGGAAAAAATGGAGTAGGCTCTTCCATCCAAAATTTATCCTCAATCGGCTGATTACCAAAGAAAAAAGGGCGTTCCCTTCTCGTCCCTTCCCATGAAGCCCCCAGGCCGCTGAAAGACCGCATAACGAAGCGCCCCAGACATCTTTACCGGCCGGTGTCCGCATCAGCACTTTGACCACACCTCGGAGCTCACGGATATCCTGTTCGCCGAAATCCGTATTCTTGATGACCCCCGGAAGATGATACTGCTGGATCAACCACCAAAACCTGCGGTAAATATCCAGGGGGAACTCGGTCCCTTCCATGGATTCGCGCAACAGTTCGGAAGAAATCCGAAAAGCGGTATCCATCTGTTGCTGTCGATGTTGCCCCGTAAAAAAACCCGTTCCGGTACGATATCTCACCAAGGGTTCCCTTAAATTCGCGAATCGCGTCAGACGCCTTAAGCGAACGAGCAAATCATAATCCTCAGCCCACGCAGCATGAATATCATAGCCTTGAACCTGCCGCAAAAACGATGCCTTCATCATCAGTGTCGGATGCCGGAAACAGTTATTGATCAGAAGTCGGGCCAAAATCGTTTCATGATCTTCGGGGGGGTAATAGTTACCCTGCTCCTTATCTTCCCGATCAACCTTCTTGACCGCCGTCCCCAAGACCCCGATATCAGGATGAGTCTTCAAAAAACCGATTTGCCTTTCAAATCTTTGGGGCAGGGACACATCATCCGCATCCTGCCTGGCAACATATTTCCCTCTCACCAAAGCCAGGGCTTTATTAAGTGACTCCGCCAAACCGATATTGGTACCATTTCGAACCAAAGTCAGCCTGCGATCTTTCTTTTGTGCCTCGTTTAAAATCTCCCATGTCGCATCACCGGAACCATCGTCAACGACGATGAATTCAAAATCCGCTATTGTCTGGCTGAAGATACTCTCAAGCGATTCTCGAAGATATCGCTCACCGTCATAAACCGACATGACGACGCTAATCAAGGAAGACATGGATTTTAATTCCTCCCAAACTTCTTATCAAAACTTTCCCGGGTCTCCATTTAGACACCCTTTTCTTCATACCATTTTCTTAAGGGGCCGATGGCACAATCAGCAACAACCCGGTGCCCAAGAGGAGTCAGGTGATTATCCTGAAGATAATAAAGATTCTCTCCTTGAGATTTTAAAAGTTCGGCCCTTTCATACTGACGCATACAAGGGAGGAGATCAAGATAAGGGATCCCTGCTTTCTCGAGTTCATCCGCTAACACCCGGTTGGGCAGTTCACGGTCATATTGATCAACCGGTATTCCATAATAACGAGCACGTTCACGAAAAAGACCGTCTGAGACTTGATGACCGTCCGGAATCATGAGGATGAAGACCTCAAACCCCTTTTCCTCTGCCAGTCGGGCAAGGCTTGCTATTTTCCCATGGATCCACTCCCGTAAGGACGGTTCTTGAGAACGCTCCATGACACCATAAATAGAATCTGCAAAAACAGCTGAACCTTTCCGCATCCTAGCTTGATTGATAAGAGCGATCAACTTGGCACGAATATATTGCAAGGCATAGCTCTTCGGCAAAAAATCAACATGGTAAAAGAAATAATTAACCGTGAGAATAAAATTGTCCCAGGACCGATGTTCTTTTTTAGTAAGCAATTCCAAGTTTTCGATCCTCGGTTTTTCCTGCTTCTCATTGACACTTGGGGATAAATCATTACCCATAAATAGGTTAAAAACATATAACCTGGGGTTTCCCAGTTCGTCATGCCGTCTTTTAATGAGCTGGATCTGATAATCAAGCGCGGCTCCGGACATTCCCAGATTGAGAAAACACTTTTTCATCTCCGCACTCAAAAGATTAACGAAGGTTTCATCGTCACGAACGCCAATACCGAAAGTGAAGGAATCCCCCAAAAAGGGAATGACAAAGGACTCGTTTCCTTCTTGGCAAAAAGGCGTGCGGCGGCCACCCCAAGCATTGATATGAACCTCGTGATCAAATTCATAATGATTAACGCGGAATCGGCTTCCCGGAATAAACTTAAGGTAAAACCCGTCCTTCTCTTCGACAGGCCAGTGAAGGTCGGTTCCAAAAGATCGAAGATCGTTTTCGAAATTAAACGATTTCATCCTTGTTTCCAGCCAGGAAGGCGCCCACAACCGAAGCCCCGCTTCGATCAGCAAGAAAACCATAAAGAAACCCAAGCTAACCGCAGCCAAGCGGAAAAATAATTTTTTTAACATAAATTCCCTTCCCTTTATACCCAACCTCGTCTTCTTAGTTCCTGATAAAGTTCGTTGGCCGCAAACTGGTGCCCCCATTTTGTCCAGTGCGCGTCATAAATAAACCGTAGTGGCCTGAATATATTTCGATAAGATTTAAACTTTTGATTCATATTAAAATAAGGTATCTTCCATTTCTTGCAAATGGTTTGAAGGCGACTTTCGTCCCTCTCCTCGTCCGACACGGAAGGGACTTCAAAAACTAAAAACTTTGCCCCGATCGCATTGGCTAGTTCGCTCATCTTCTGAAGAATAGCTCCCGTAATTTCCCATTCATAATCTGTGACCCAAACAGGAATATTCTCGGGAAATTCCTTATGATAAATCTCCAAATCGGTATACTTAAAATAACCCAATCTCATTAAAATCCATTCGAAGATTTTGAGTCGAAGAAAATCGCCCATGATGGAATCGATTAAAGTAGGTTTCTTGCGATAATTCAAATACCGCATCAAAGCATCATTATATAAATTTTCTATCCGGGGGTCCGACATCTCCCACAAATTGACTTTTTTAAATCTTTGCGGGGCCGGCATCCCCTCGAGAAGAAGTTCGTCCGCATCATCAAGAATAAAGTGAGGTTTACCAAATCTCCTATTGGGGCGATGCACGGTTACATTTCCCAGAGGATCATTTTCAACAAAGGCATAAACAATAATATCGGGGTGATAACGGATGCCTTCCTCTTTTAAAAATAAATACGATTGATCCGTTGCATAACCTCTTACTCCCGCGTTGATCACCTGATAATTCCCGTGCTGCGCAAGTTTTCTTTCTAATTGCGCATCGATGACATTCTCCTTAGAAACTTCCATCCCTACGATCATCGAATCTCCCAGAAGAAGAATACGTTCAGCTCCCTGCGGTTTTTCGTAGGCATATTCCTCATCCCGAAGTCCTTTCGAATTAACCCGAATATTCGCCCAAAAATGATTGACGTAACTCACGAGGGTAAATTCTGCATTCTCCTCCATTTTCCAACCTAAAGGAGAATCATACTCCCAGCCGATATTTTCGGGGATATCGATCTTGGGATACTGGATTCGCTCCCGCCAATCCCGAATCCTTATTCCCATTTCCAACAATGATAATAAAAGAAAAATAATGAAGCATGAAAGTTTCCAGTTAACCGGCAGTAAGCAAAAGAAAATGAGCAATCCCGCTAGAATCGATATCTTCACCATCGTATAACCCCCGACCTGAAGATAATGTTCGAGCGGATGCACATTCCGCCCGCTCAGAATACCGTTTAAAAACGGCAGGCTTTGCTTATGATAAAGAGCTGTGATCATGGAATCTCCGAAGGAAAGGTAGAAAAACCACAATATAATTGTCCCCCAAAAAAGATAGGGGCTAAAACCACGTAGGATGCGGTCCCAATCCCTCACGTGCATTCTTTGACTTCCCATTTTGGCTATTCCCCCGGCCATTGAAGTCTTAGTGTTCAAGCAATAACTTCTGCGGAAATAAGCGTGAAATCATCCCTGAGTTTTAACAAAGAAGCAAAGGCATCCAGATCGCAAAGTACTTGCTCCTTAACTTTCGCAGAATCCCCCATCCCTATTTTCCGCACACTCGCTAAAAGACGATCCATCCCAAAAGCTTCTCCCTGTTGATTCCGGGCCTCAATAAGGCCATCGGTATAAAAGAACAAACGGTCCCCCGTCTCAAGCGCAATTTCACGGTCAACATACTGAACATCACGAGTCACACCGATCGGTAAATTGGCAACGTCAGGCGTAGCACCCAAAAGAAGAGGATTCCAATCCGCGTCTTTCTTCCGGCCAATCAAAACAGGAGGATGCCCTGCATACGAAATATAAAGTTTTTTATCTTGAACATAGAAGCAAACAATAGCAAGCGTTGCCAAAGACGCAAAGCATTCGTTCTGGATTCTTTCATTCAGTTTCTTTAAGATACCGCAGCTCTTGACCTGGCTCATTTGCGCCTTCATGATTTCATAAACCCATTGACTAAAAGCACTTACCTCTTCTCCATGACCGGTAACATCACCGATCACAATACGAGTCACCCGGTCAGCCCCGCAAACACTGAAATAATAAAAATCCCCGCCTTTCTCACCCTTCGCCGATTGGGCATAGACACTTGCACGAACCGAGGCAGTCGAAACCTCCGTATTGAGGTTCTTGATGCCTCCCCATATTTCCGAACATTGAATGCGGTACATCTCTTGATTTTTAACCTAGGACCCGCCCGCGCGACGTTCTGTCAGACAAGCTTTTGGCCTTTCACTTTTCATTTTTGACTTTTAACCTTCTTAGCCCTATGGCATTATAGACGAAAAGGACTTGCCCTTAAATGACGAACTCCATTTATGATATTCCCGTCCCTTTTCTTGCGGTGGCAATGATCCCGCTCGTTATTGTCATGATTATTTACATCCGTTGGGCTCTACCTTACAAAACCCTTCTTGATGCCACAGCAAGAATGCTTATTCAGCTGATTTTAATTGGATTTGTCCTTATCTATATCTTCGAAAGCCATTCACCCTGGCTTGTAACAGGCATCCTTTCATTTATGCTGATGATCGCAAGCTGGATCGCCATCCGTCCTTTGACCTTAAAAAGTCCGGATCTTTACCTGAAAACATTGGCCAGTCTTTCAATCGGATGCCTTTCCACTCTTATCCTGGTCATTGGCGGAGTCATCCGTCTCAGCCCCTGGCATGAACCCCGGTACCTGATCCCCATCGCGGGAATGATCTTTGCAAACGCCATGAACGGCCTCAGCCTGGCCATCGAACGATTTCATTCTGAAACAGAAAGGAACATCCCGTATATTCAAGCGAGAAATAAGGCTTATCAGGCCTGCCTGATACCCTTACTCAATTCCTTCTTTGCCGTCGGGCTAGTCTCACTGCCCGGCATGATGACGGGACAAATCCTGGCAGGGGTCTCGCCCCTGATCGCCGTCCGATATCAAATCGTGGTGATGGCCATGCTTTTAGGAGCTACGGGAATCTCAGCTGCCATCTACTTAGCCTGGCAGCGCCCCAATCGCGGGAAAGATCCGATCATCAATTAAGAAGGCGGGTGTTTTTTCACAGACCATTTTCAAATGAACAATTTTCCGGGCCTATCTAGGCATTATTCATTAAGGCGGTAATACGCATAACCCTTTTCACTCAAGATTTCCCTGCCAACCTGATCGAGGAAGTGTTGATTAATCACGTAATGGTTCGCTTCAAGCGGGCTGACAAGAATTCCATCAAGCTTATAGCGTCTTATGAATTGCTCCGCCTTCTCATTTCCGCGATAAATGGAACGCGCGGCAGACTCCCGCTCTTCGACCGCTCCCCATCCATGGGACCAAACCCAACCAGGATATCCCATGAGGACTTTCCGCCCCGACCAGTAAACAGGATGATTGTGGATGGGCCGAATGAGGATGACTTCATCAGGCGATGTGACTTCCCGAAGCTTTTGACTCCATTCGAGATCCTTATTGCTTACGATAAGATAATTGGATGCCTTCGGTTCAACAAGCTTGTAGAATTCCAGTGCCCCACTTCCCATTAAGAGTATGACCATTAAACCGGCAACCCATGACGCCCCCCAAGGACGAAGCTCCCGGACCTTTTTGATCCCCATCAAAATAACCGGGATCGAGCCCATCATCCAAACATAAAGGATGTTGTAATTATTATTCGTATCCGGCGTAAAATTAAGGACATTGCCAAAAAGAAAAAGCCCCGCAAAAGGAAAATAAAAAATGACCTGCTCGCGCCGAGGGGCTTTTAAACAAAGAGCCAGAAGAACAAAAGGCCAGACAAACCCGGTATTCTGAAACCAGAACAGAACCCACGCCCCCAATCCTTTCTCGCCCATATCGCGCCATCCTTGAGTCCAAGTCAAAAAAGAATGGGTTGACGACCCAGCAAGATACATCAGTTGCGGGACAGCAACTATAATCAGCATGAGAAGATAAACAGTAAAAATACGTACCCCTTTCAACAGACCCAGAAACAAACCGACGAATGCAAGCCCGACAAACAAAAAAATGTTGGCCATCGGTAACAATCCCGTCAAAAAACCCAAGAGTGCCCAGACCCTGATCCTGGAATACAGGAATCCTTCCCACAAAAAAATGAGGACGGTACAAGCAAGCGGCAATCCAAGGAGAAAGGCACGCTGCGGTAACATGCGGGTCAAAAGAAAATTATACCACGGACAATCTATCTCTTTTCCCAAAAGAAAGTAAACCCACTGCAACCCTCCGGCGAACCACAAGAGAAGGGGCGCAAGCCATCCCAAAAAACGGCTTCCCGTCATCCTTTTGACAAAATAACCGAAAAGGAAGGTTGAAAGAAGGCCAAAAAAGAAGGTCTGAATCTGAAACACAAGATGGACATCCCCGCCCGCTCTCAGGAATAGCGAGGCCATGAAATTGCTCAAGAAATGATGGCGCAACAAGACCCCGGAGTAAAGAGGATTGGCTAAATCATGATTCCCCCACGCAAAATAAGACGTAAACGCAATATTTTCGCTGAGATCTCCGAAATTAGAGACTAAACCCGTGAAAACACCCTCTTGATTAACAAAAACCATTTCCCGAACGGCCCATCCCCAAAAGAGAACCCAACACAGGATCCCCAAAACCATCATCATTCTTTTTGACTTCTGGGCTTGTCCCATCTCGAGATGAAAGGGTTTTTTAACTTTCTCCCCTAAATAGATGAACAAGGCAAAGATAAAAATCCCCGAGAAAAACCATAAAGCGGAGGATATCGAGCCTTGCCCAAAAATGAGGAAAAGCCCGAAGGCCGACCCTGTCGCCACAACGCCCCCAATACTCACGGCAAGGGCAAACCGCTGGTGCCAAGAAACACGATCTAAAAAAAGGGGGACCATGATCGATACCGCGAGGAAGTAAAGCGCATAGGTCAGGATAGGTATTATCATTTCGCTATGAATTTAATCTGCAGACTCACTTTCAGTCAAAAACTCATATTAACAGCTACTCACTATTGGCCTTTTAAACAAGATCTTTTTTTTCGGAAGGCGGCCACTTTCCATCTTGTTTGAGCCACCGATAAATCTTCATGGCAGCCACGGTGTGCCCTGTCTGGTTAAAATGGCCGTAGGTCTTACCCCGCTTCGTATAAATATCCTCGGGACGGTAATCAGGAAAACTCATATTCAGGACCGGCACGCCGGCGCGTTCTCCCCAAACCTCAAGCTCTGAAACAAACCTAAGGACTGCACGTAAATTTTTCCCCTCGTCTTGATTCGGCGGCGCTGAAATGAGCACAACCCTAAACTGAATCTTCTGCCTCTTCAATTCCCCGGCCCACCGATCAATCAACCGAAGTGTCCAGCCTTTACTTTCTTCCCAGGCCTCCTCCCGCTCTTCCCTGAATCCAGGATCCTGCTTGCGCCCTTCCAAATAATCACTCAATGCACTTTTCTCTCCGGCTTGTTTCAATAAATAAAGCCGTGTATAGATAAAATTCAAAAGAGCTGAATAACGAGTCAGCCCTCTCACAAACTCCTGAAACGGATGAACCATGAGACGATGAGTCTCAATTTCACCCGCTTCATTGAAGTAAATACCGTAATTGAGTAAAGGACGCCCTGTCAACTGGTGAAGTGCCTTCGTATTATTGGCCAGGTCATTACCAAGATAGATGCACAAAATGATTTGATTGACCTCAATACGATCTTCAAAAAATTTCTTCCAAAGCATGTACTCATAGGGCGTATTCGCCCCCGGAACACCCGCATTGATCACTTCCGCAGACTGCCCGGCCTCTTGGAAAGCCTCTTCAAGCCGTGTGGTCATTAAATCTGAGGTAGGCACCTGCATACCGGCCACAAAGGAATCGCCCAAAACGAGGGTCCGCCACTTCTCACTCCGCGGGTTTCGATCCCAGTCATGAAATCCCCAATTATTCAAAATAACACGGTTGCGGCCTTCGGCAAGCTCCCAATACTGTGCGTTTGGTTTTCCTTTCAGCAAAGTGTCTTCATAGAGTTCCTGGTGCCGAGGACTCCCCCATCCGCTTGCTCGAATCGCCCACTCTCCGGTCAGAAACAAAACTAAAGATAAAACGATCAAACTGAGGCCGGAGAAAAATATTTTCTGGCGTAAGGACATTTTTTTCATGGGTTTGATCAATTTCTTTTTCATCTTTTCCTCAAGAACTTAAGAAAGTCGATATTCGGGAAAATCAATGGCAAGTTGCCCGGCAAGTTTTTCTTGATTCTCTTCAAACTGACCGGCATTCTCCAAATAAGTCTCCAACCCCGCGATTCGTATGCGTAATTCCAACCCCCGGGTATTTCCCTGTAAGCTGGGGACCCATCGCGAAATCAAAATCACCTCCACATCACCGGACAGCCATTCAAGAGTACTTCCTTTAAAAACTCCCGGCTGCGCCCAATCCGGTTCCAAACGGGAACGTCCAGGATTGCCGTAAAGTTTTGTGAATTTTTGAGCCAGTCCGGTTCGTAAGGTCTCGACACCCGTAAATGCGAGAAACGTCCCCTGGATCATCTTCCCGCGGTAAAAGGTATACATCCCCGTAAACCAACCGGGGCGTGACCAATCACCCCCCGAGAGCTGCTTTTCGGTATAAACAATAGGAATATCCCCTTCCGGCATCACAGGAGGCAGTTGGGCCATCGGACGGATTTGGCGGAATTCACCCACGGGCATCCCCAAATAAACCCCCTCGACATTTTCAGGAAAGAGAGATTTTGTATCCGGCAAAATGGGGATATCACTGCGTTTGCGGTCCTGATTTTGCATCATATCCTTTTGAGCGCGATTGTCATAACTTTTGAGATTATCCGGCTGAGAGGTTAAAGACGGAATTTTCCCGCGAGAAACATCTTCCCACGTCTTCCTTTGCCAATCCCTCGCCTGCCAGACTTTTTGAAGTCGAGTCCGTTCGTTTTGGGCCGCTTCCGGATCCGTCAAGCCTGCCCATTCGCGCAAATCGATTGCCAAAAGTCTTCTGGCACTCATCCGGTCTTCCAGATCAAACACTTTGCGAAAGAAAAACCGGTCCTCTTGAGTCACTTGGCCCGTCATAATCTTCTGCGAAGCCGTCACTACCTCCCGCTCGATAGCTTCCCAATCGGCATCCTCTTTTTTTTGAAGATCGATCAGTTCATCCAAAACTTGCTCCACGCGGCCCTTTAAATCTTTTTCTTGATCTAAACGCCAGGCCTCGGCATCCTGAACTGTAAGCTGTCCGCTTTCGGGAGTTTCATACCCTTGCGCTAAAAATCCTCGGGTTCGCTCGCCCGAATTCATCAGAAAGACTTCCTCCCCCACTCCAACACTCACGGTCCCGCTCTTGACTGACACGAGCGAAGCCCCGTCCATCGAACCGATAACAAGAAAACCGGTTCCCCGGACCCCTGTAATCGCAACCGGCGTCGCAATTCGATATTGTTTTGCTTTGTCTTCCAGGCTTCCCTCCGTTTCGAGCCACCCTCGGGCCAGGCTAAACCCTGCAATACCAAGAATAACTTCCGCCACGCGAAGGGTTGCCTGAGAGCCCATCTCAGAATCAAAACCCAGATTGTGATGAATGCTGGCCTTTCCCTCCGCTCCCGTCTTGATGATATCTTCCGCAAAAAGCACATCCCCCGCCCGGGCAGGGAACATCCTCCCTTCCCGAAGAATCATCACTTCCCCTTGAGACGCTTTGAGAAGACCTACGGGTTCCGATGCACTTGGGGATAAAACAGGGAACAAAAAAAGGGCGGTAAATAAAATAAGGAGTGTGGAAAACCGCTTGTATTTTTTCATCTTGTCATAATTCAAATTAACGAGATAATCCAGAATGCTTCGAACTCCTAAAATCAGTTTCGATTATAAGCCCTGAGACAACCGCTTAAAAGAACAAAAACCCTTTTTAAACGCCGTCAACAAATCAGTTTATTCCTGAAAGTACTTTTCGTAATCCTCAAAATTGGGACCTCCCGGCGGAGCCACCGGTAGCATCGAAAGCCCCGTCGGCTTATAGATCGGGCTCCCTTCGGCGGCAAGCCCTTTATCCGAAACATGAACTCGTCCCTCCGAATCGACATAAAAAGATCGCAGGCCCGATTTTTTATCCACAGGGGCGGCCCCAACAGCAACCCCATTCTTGGTCTCGATGCGATACTGGTAAGGGCCTTTGACCCCATCAGAACTGAATCCGCTCAGAAATCCCTGATTGATGAGTGCTGAAATCTTGATCCCGCTATTGATGTTCTGTTCCATCGCATAAACATTGGCAGAAGCCTGGATATTCTTCATTTCAGTTATCGCCGTTATCTCCCACACCTTCCCAAAAACACCCTGAAACTGTTCCATCATTTCACCCATAGGCCCCGCGGTCGCAGGCTGCCCCCTCACAGGCACCGCAGTAACTCCGGCATTCTGCTTTGGCTGCACCGCTTCCTTTTTTTCCTCTTTCTTATAGACTTCACGGGAAGGTTCTCCTCCCACAATGTCGAGTTTTTCAGTCTGCCCCGTCCCCACATGACTGACCGTTACCCAGCTTTCCTGAATACTCTCGATACGGTATCCCTGGAAAACATTTCCCTCTTGGAGAAACTGCCCGTTGATGACGGCTACCGATCCTTGGGGCGAATTCGCTTCATAAACAATTCCTTCCACCCGTAATTCGTCACTCGCCGATTTTGCGGCCCAAGAAATAAAACTGAATAAACTGACAGCCCCGATAAGAAACAATAATGTCTTTTTCATAAGATTCTCCTTAGGTTGGATCCTTTTTGTCACCTTTATAAGAATCGTCTGTCAATGAATACCGGTCAATTTCCGTTCCCCGGCCAGGGTCATCGCTCCTACACGAAATTTTGTTTAAGGATAACCCGTCTTTCGAGGCCGTAAACATAGAATTCCATAAGCCCAACGCCCTAAAGATTGTATCCCGAACCGATATCATCTTAAAGCGAGATGTTAAGAAATGATTTTTATTCATTTTGAGGGGGCAGTGGCTTTCTGCGGATCTCTTGAATGAAAGGATAAACCGCCTCCGCCACGTAAGACGCTCCTTCGAGATTCATATGGCTGTCGTCGGGGAACCACAAAAGCTCCCCTTTCTTCTCATAAACTTCTTTGGCTGTGGCTAGCAATTCCTTTGAGATATCCAACACAGGGATATCCGCTTTTCGAGCGGCTTCCATGAGATAAGGTAACCCTCGAACCTCATAATCCCAATTTTTGATCTTGTCCTTCAAAAGCCATGGATAAAGTTGAACCTTGGTGGGGATGAAAACAAAACCCAGGCGGCAACCCTTTTCTTGGGCTATCGCCTTGGCCTCCTTGAATTGCTCCGTAAGGACATCCTGGCCGGCCGGTGTCTGGGCGACCCCTTTGATATCCCAACTTAGAAACATTTGCCGGTGCTTTCCCAATTGGATTACTTCCACGTAATCCGAGCGATAGATTTTATAACGGAGATAATTCATTAATTTAATTGAGGGCAAAAATGAAAAATCAAACTGCCATTTTGGTTTGTCATAAAGGACGGACCATAATGACCGAGGCAAAGTGTATTTCTTCCCCCTCTCGGTAATCGTTGTCCATAAAAGGATGGCGGGATGATCCTGATTTAGCTCGTAATAATTTCGCATCACATTGAGAAAAGCATCCGGGTATTCATCTTGATGCCGGTACGAAGTCACGTTCACGATACGTAATTCATATTGATCCCTGAGGATTTCCGGCCACCCGCTGATCCCGCTGCTGTCCCCAAAAACAATGACATCAAAGGGGCCATCTTTGCCCATCTCTTGAAAAGACTTTTTCCCGAGGCGATCATATTTTTGCCGCATGCGAAAAGTCTCGGGAAAACTCAGAGGTTTCAAATTCCGGCAGAAAAAATCCTTATCGTAACGGATAAGGTCGGCGCCTTGACAACTTTTTTCAACGATTCGCATAAAGGCATAGGACGTCGTTTCGATGGCTAAAAAGATCATCATCATCAGCCAGAAAGATTTCGAAATATATTTAAAATTGGAAGTAGATAAACTCATGACCCCCCGGCGCTCCAAATGCAACAAGAGAATAAAACATAACTATAAAAATAAGGGATTTCGCCCAAACAGGTAAACTCCAAACCGCAAGATGAACATGCCTGCGGTAGCAGAGAATCTGAAGAAAAACTAACAGCCAAAGATAATAAATAAGAGTGGGAAGCATCTCAGAAGAGTAGGTCAAGACCCCCATCCCGGCTTTCATACGAATCCCCAAAAGGCTCCTGAACATTTCAAAAGCTTGTAACAGATTTTCTGCGCGGAAAAATATCCATCCCAAACAAACAAGATGAAAGAAGACGAAAATACGGGTGACGAACCAACCCTTCTCCGACAAAGATCCTCGAGCAAACTTAAACAATTCCAAGAAGGGTCTTAAGACACGATGCCCCATCAAAAGCAGCCCTTGATAAGCTCCCCAAAAAACGAAGGTCCACGCCGCGCCATGCCACAAGCCTCCCAGCAACATGGTACAAAGAAGACTCCGGTACGTCTGCCATCGCCCGCGACGATTCCCCCCCAGCGGAATGTAAAGATAATCCCGCAGCCAGCTGGACAGGCTGATGTGCCACCGCTGCCAGAATTCACGTGGATTTGTAGCAAAATAGGGCAGATTAAAATTGATCATGATCTCAAATCCCATCATCTTGCCAAGACCCCGGGCAATATTCGAGTACCCTGCAAAATCGCAGAAGATCTGAAAAGCAAAAGCATAAGTCGTATAGAGGACAAGAAGGCCCGGATAGGGTCCCGATGAAGCAAAAACAGGATCAACCATCCTGGCAAGATTATCCGCAATAAAAACCTTTTGATAAAGTCCCCAGAAGATCAAATAGGCCCCTTCCTGAAATTTAGCCGGTGACAATGTCCGGGGAGCAAGAATTTGAGGCAAAAGCCGCTTGGCCCTTTCGATCGGACCGGCTACAAGTTGTGGAAAGAAAGCAACAAAAAGGGCGAAATCGAAAAACCGGCGCGTCGGCTGAATCTCGCGACGGTAAATGTCAATCGTATAGCTCATCGTTTGAAAGGTATAAAAGGAAATCCCGATCGGTAAAACAATCCGAAGCGTGACGGGATGGATTGTCCATCCAAACAATGAAACGGCTTCCTGCAAGCTTTCCGCGAAAAAATTGAAGTATTTAAAAAATCCGAGAAGCCCCAGATTGACGATCACACTTAAGGCGAGGTATTTTTTTCTCCGGATTTCCTCAGCCGATTCTTCAATCTTAATCCCGCAATAATAATCCACCGCCGTTGAAATAAGGATAAGACCCAGGAAACGCCAGTCCCACCAGCCGTAAAAGATATAACTCGCAAGCAAAAGCATCCGGTTCTGCCAGCGAAACGAGAGAAGAAGATAAAGAGAATAAACAATGACAAAAAAGATTAGGAATTCAACCGTATTGAATAGCATGTATGGACCAGCCCCGCTTCAGGAACTTTTTGATTCCTTAATTAACGGCTAAATTTATGATTTTTATAATCTGCGGGATTTGAATAATCTAAATCAATACTTGAGAGAACAGTTGCTTTAAGGAAGGACCGGAAATAACTCTTGATTGTCGGGGGCTTAGAATAGCGTCTTATTCTAAGCCCCTCATTCAACGAGGTTACTCCATCGAAATGGCTTCGTTGGGACAAACACTCACACAAGCGGCACAGTCAATGCATTCAGGGGTAATCTTTGCTTTGTCATTCTCGATGACAATAGCCTGAACAGAACAAACCTCGACACATTGCTGGCACCCATTGCATTTCTCAACATCCACAATTGCTGGCATCTTAAACCTCCTATAATTCCAGGATCAAATGTCATAACCTATTGACATAAAGTCAGTTAGAATGATCTGGCTTGATTTATTTCGGGGGGATTACCGTATACGTGGCGATTCTCTCACGAATTCTGACGCCTTTCAAGCACCATTTCAGCGGCGCGGGAAAGACCGCGCAATAAAGCCTCGATCGCAAAGGCCACCACCAAAGTCACACCAGGAATAATCGGAAGATAATACCGGTCCCAATCAAGCGGGATCCAAAGTGAGATTCCCCCGTAAGCAATGATCACCCAAAGAAGTAGAATGGCCCCCTCCGAAGGCAGCCATCGGTGCCATAACATCTTAATTTCATTCCACATAAGACAGCCAATCCCTAAAACAAAAAGATAAAGCTCCGCGGGAAATTTAAAGAGATTTCCGATAACAACATAGTTTGGAGGATAAAATATCCTCCAATAAACTCGAGGCAGTCTCTCGCTAACCGATAAAAGAGCAGGCCCGATTTCCGATTGCTGGAAGCAGATAATGTCATGCCGATATCCAATCATATACCGCAACTTCTCCAAAGTCTCATGATACAGATAAGGATTCAGCCCGACAAAGCATACAAAAGCAAAGAAGCCGGAAAGCAAAAATCCGGTCAGCACCGTTAAAAGCAATTTCCCATTCTCGCGATTCAACCGTTCATCCCTTTTAAAAAATAAGGATTGGAGTCCTATTACAAGGCAAAGATACACCATGAAAGATGCCAAGACAATCATCGACAGACCCCCGCTATATTTTGTCCCTGCAGCCAGAGCCGAAAGAACCCCATGTAAAACACAAAACAAAAAGGCTTCTTTGAATTTCCCGGCAATCATCCTTCGGTAAAACAGGAAAATAGCAGCCACACTGGCCAGCAGAAAAAATAAAAGCGCGGCATCCGGCATTGCACGCCGGCATGTATTTTGAACAAGCGGGTTCCAGGCAAGCAAAAGACCGGCAAGGATTCCCAAACGGACTCCTCCCAGCGCATATCCGATACCGAAAAGAATCAGACAGGACGAAAATCCGAGACCTGCCATCAACCTCCGGACAGGCAGAAGGATTTCTTTTGGAGGCATAGCTCCTCGAGAAATGTTTTCCTCTTTCCCTTTCAAAAAATTCCATTGCTCTGTCTCGCCAAGCACCTTCGGGATATCGGCATACCCTGCCAGATGGAGGACCCCTCCTATCAAGTACTTGCCGACCGGCGGTTGATCATAGGCCCAGTCCTCAAACCATTGAGGATTCTCAAGATCATAATCGACGAAAAACAACTTAAAATACTTGGCCGAATACAACCACAGATTTTCATCGCCGTGCAAAGGAAATTGCTCAAGTCCTCGAAAGAAAGGAAGCATCATAAGTGTGAATACCAAAACGAGAAGCATAATGATTTGAAACCGCTTCACTGATTTCCTCCCTTCCCGGACAAAACCGTTCTAAGACTATTTCACCTTCTTGAGGACCAAAACGATGGAAAGCCCAAAAGGAGGCCGGCTCACCCTTTCAATCATCGACACAATTTTGTTGACCTTTCGATGATTTAAATCAGACGGTTTTGAGCGTCGGCGAAAGACCCTGACATCGCAGAAACGCTCCACGGCACCCATCAGATCAAAATAATGGCACCGTACAATTTCAATGGGTTCGTCTTCGTGGATTATATGACAAAGGGACCGCCGGCTATAGCGGCGCAAAAAACCTTCTGCTTGGTCAAGAGGCCCATCAAGGCACGGCATCGCAGGCACGATAAGGCAAAGGTGCCCTTCAGGAGGAAGAGCACGAATCATATTCTTCATAGCAAGCCAATCTTCTTCCATGGAGGCTAGATGATTGACACAAATAATAGTCTGAATCCGGTGATTCTTTAACTCCCGTACCGCTCCATGGGTCAAAATATCAGGATTCTTTGCCAGCTTCGCATTCTCCGGCCACTTGAGTTTAAGAAGATCTTCTCTTCTTTGGGAGCGAGACTCCAAACCGAGGTAACGTTTCGTATCTTTGAGGAATGGAAGATAATGCCCGGACCCACAACCAATCTCAGCGACTCTTTGCCCGACAAACGGCGAGAATTGATCAAACTGCCAGCGTAAATAAGCGTTTTCGAGCGTTTGCTCCTCGTCGTTCATCCCTTGCGTCCTTCACAAAGAAGCCACCGGTCCGATTCCGGTGGCCTCTCATTGTCCCAACTAGCAAATCATTTATTTTGCGCCTATAAACTCCTTAACCGGATACAAAGGCGACATTCTAAAAAGCTTCTGAAGAATTTTTTTTCGCTCCCCTTCGCTATTGGCCGATTGATAACGCTTTTTTAACTTTTGAATCTTATGGCGTAATCTATTCTTTCTCTGAATTTCCTTTGTTCTTTTTCTACGCCTACCAGGTGCTGACATAACAAGATTCCTCCTCAATATGATTCGTGACTATTTCATTATATGAGAATTTCCTAAACAAGCAACCCGTGATTCCCTCATGTCACAATTGTTTCGGGATCTTCCCCTATTTCGAAAGCCGCTGATACCCGCCGACAACCTTCGGAACATCCTCGACAATCAGAAAGATATTCTCATCTATTTTCTTCGCAATTTCGATAACATCCGGAACATACTTTCGGCTGACCACAACATTAATGAGAGATACGTGTCCGGCATACCCTTGAGCTTGGGTCATGGTTGCCCCATGTCCTCCCTGACGGATCGCCTCCGTCACTTCTTTGCCCTTTTCGGAGGAAACGATTTTGATCATCACATAACCAATCGCAAGCTTCTCGACCAAAAACATTCCGCATAATGTCCCGGCAGCAAATCCACCGCTATAACCGAAGACATAAAACCAATTGGTCAAATGGCTGATCACCTTACTGACAGCAACAACCCATATCGTAATTTCAAAAAAACCGATCGCGGCAGCCGTCAGACGATGTCCTCGGGTGACCATCACCATGCGGACAGTCCCCAAGGACACATCAGTCACCCGTAGAAAGAAGATCAGCAGCGCATTTAAAGCAATACTTAGCATACAAAAACTCCTCTTGCGATCATCAAAGCTTCAAAACACTTCTTTAGTGTAATTCACTTTCGATGATTTGGGGGAAAATTCTAAAAGCGATCGTTGAAGCCGCCTCTAGATTTTACGATACTGTTTGATTCGGTTGATCACATTAGCCAAACAAATTTCAAACAGTACAGCACCGGTCACAATGGCCAAGTTAAACCCTGCGATAAAAACAAGAAGCCATTTGGGGATGGAGATCGTCCAATAGATAATGATTGCAAGAATTACTAAAAAAATGCCTACAGCAATAAGGAGAGGAAGCCCCAAAAGATATAAAAAAAGGTACAGGCGGTAAATCTTTTGCTTGTCTTGAGCAGGAGTTTGTTCATAAGCATCCACGTAAACTCTTGTCAGATCAAGCCCTTTCATCTCGTTTTCTCCTTGATGAGCCTTCTTCTCGGAAATTATTATGGCACAGAATCGAAAAATGAAAAAGCCTAGAATCACGCGTTTCAAGCATTCGCTTGGCCCTTAAAAACTCGTTATGGTTGATCGAACTCCAAAAACAGCACATGCTGTTTTTGCTTTCTAATCTCCGGGGCCTTCCTCGCCGGGAAGATCTCGCATATCCGCTTGTGGCTTAATCTCGGACTGTTTCTCACTCTTCTTCGTCAACCGCATGAAGGCAATCCCAAGATAAGCAACCACCAAGACTCCCGCGATCACTAGAATCCCGCCGCCCATTTGCTCAAACCAACCCGTAATTGTTTCAGGCGTCATCATCCCTCCATCCTTTTTCGGAAATAATTTCAAAGAAAGAACTATCTTCGTTCAGAAGCGGAAAGGCCCCCCTCTTATAAATCCAGCATAAAAGAGAGGGGCCTGAAAACGCTTGACTCTTACGCCGATGCCTTCTTACGGCCAATCAAAAAGTACAAGATCAACCCAAGAAGCGGCAAAACAAGAATCAAAACAATCCAAAGGGCTTTCATCCCGGTCGCAAGCGAACTTTTAAGGCAATCCAAAATAGCCCAGATATCCAAAACAAGAACTACCAATCCGAGAAGGGCTCCCATAAATCCTCCTTTTTGACAAGTCAATCTGTTTTTAACATTCTCTAATCTTATTCGTGTTACAGTCGCATCGCAATGAAATAACTTGTTAAAAAACGAAAGGGCGAGACACAAAAAAAGCGGGCCTCCGTCCGCTAAATATAATTTGCTTGTCAGCAACTCCTGTGCACTTATCCCCTCGATCCATATCTTAGATACCCCTCAAGAAAACACCTTATTATGGCACGCCGCACAGAATGGGTAAAGCTGGAAGAAATGATTACGCTCCCTATACACACAAGAATAGTTTTTCTTGAATCAGGGCTCTCTTTTATCCAAAGGGCAAGGCGTTCGGGAGAAGCGCCGGAATCCCTTCAATGCCTCTAATCTTGGGGATGAAAACTTTTAATCAATTTTTCGAACTCTTGATCGAGGGTCACCCCGGCATGATAACGTTTGTAGGCTGCTAAATACTTCCGATACTCCTTATGACTGGTGATCCCTCGCTCAATCAAGACCTCGACCAGCGCATTCAAAGAAGCAAATTGGTATTGCGATAGTTGTTTAAACTCTCTCTCTAATTCAGAGATTCTTTTTTTCATCTGTTCGCACTCATGCTTAACCATAAAATACACCCCACCTCTTAAATTGATTTTTGATTCACTTAGGGGAATAACTAGGATAGTAGGAAGCGGTTTCTAAAAAGCGCCGCAGTCGCCCAGCTTTTATCTAAAAAGATCTGGGCGTATCTTGTAATGAAATACTTCTTATTGCAAGCAAAATCATATTAAACAAATCACAAAAAAAGATATTATTGTTCTTTTTAAAATAATTTCTTTTTGCTTACTCTTTTATTTTGACAAGGTTATGAAAAAACGCTTAGCGATAAGCTCTGAATTATTTTTTGAGGATTTCTTTTTTGGCAGGATCGTGTACGAGCAAATAAATAAAAATCTTTTTTCAAAGATCTAGCTTTTGTGCCAAACGACGAATGCCGGAAAGCGGAACAAAAATCCAATTGGGCCGGTTATTAAGCTCATAATTCATTTCATAAATCGCTTTCTCCATCTCAAAAAAAGAAAGGAGTTCATGATTCTCATCGATTTTTTCTGAAAGGAAGAGGCATCTTTCACCCGTATCTTTTAAAGTGGCGGCAAAATACCCCTCCAAAAAGGATTTCCGCATAAGACCCTCTACTTGAACCTTGAGATCTTCTTTTGCGGTAAAAGCCTTCGTTTGATCAATCTCTGAAATCGAAACGGAAACGGCATAGCTAAACGAACGAAGCATCCCCGCAACATCCTTAAGCGCACAAGATTTCGACTTTCTTTCCGAAAGAGTCCGAAGGGGCTCCCCCTCAAAATCAAAAAGTATCCAATCGTGCGGACCGCGTAAAACTTGGCCGAGATGGAAGTCCCCGTGGTAACGTATTTTATAAATACCTTTCCCGGCAAATACCTCCATCCCTGAGGCCCCCTGCTGAATCCTGGCCGCTTGAGAAAGAAACCAATCATAATGCTCGCGAAGAGGCCCTTTTTCTGTTCTGCTTTTTTTTCTGACAATCTGAAGGACTGCTTCAAAAAGCAGTTTGTAGGCCTCTTGCCATTTATGAACATCCTCCATTCGGACAAGCTCCGGTGAAAAAGCAAGGTCATCTTTCTTGTCCGAAAGCGCCCGATGCATCTTGCCCGTGAGCACTCCCAAACGATGAAGGTGTGAAAGAAGTTCTTTTAGATGAATTTCGGGATGTTTCGCTTTTTCGGTCTCTTGAAAAAAAGATTTTAATTCCGAGAGCGTATAACCCCAGCCGTCGACCTGACTCTTAATCAAATCAACCATCACCGCCAAAGAAGAGGGAAATAAACCCTTTTTCTCGTAAACCACATCGGCCACCAACCCCGGCACATTCTTGTATCCCTGCTTCTGAAGAAAATCCAGCATCTCAACTTCGGGATTGATCCCTTCTTCCCATTTCCGGTAAATCTTCAGAAGATATTTTTCGCGAACGGCAATGGAGGTATTACTTTGTTCCACCTTCATGTTGCGAATCTCGGACAACTGAAGCAACCGGATGTCCGCCTCCGGCTGATGCCGGTTAAAGCGAAACTCCCCGTGCTGGGTTGATAACGTTTCTCCCTTTTCGATCCGCTCAAACAACCACTTCTCGAAAGTCAGATCCTGGAAAGCATTAAAAAAGCTGTAGACCTTGCCCTCTTTTTCAAACCGAAGAATCGCAGCATCCCGGGGTTGTTCCGCTGATGTCCCAATCAAGGGGACAAAATAATATTCGCTCACGGCATCCTGGTAGCTCACACGAAAGAAAATAAGAAAATAAAGAACGTTCCCATCGATTATCGCTAAAAAATCATCAACATGGATCTCCTTGATGACCTTCTCTTTGCTTCGAAACCACCGTTGATTCAAGAAATAAGGAATGAGCGCCGAACGGGCATTCACCTCGAGAGCTTCCAGCCAAGGCGCTATAAGACGAGGATTCACATATTCCATCATGGGTTTGGACCTAGAGTTGAGGGGATTCCAGCGGGCCCGGTAGTTCCGGCGCTTTTTCCATGGTCACTTCCACTTTGGGAGGCGGTGTCAACCGGAACCAGTAAAATCCGTGCGGCCCGAGAGTTAGGAAATAAGGAAGTTCTCCGATGGTCGGGAAAACCACACCCCCTTGAATCTCAACCGGAATAAGTCCGCGGTATTTTTGCAAATCCAACTCCACAGGCTGAACATATCGGGACAGATTATTAACGATAAGAAGTGTCTCATCCTGATATTGCCGGATATAAGCAAGGACCTTATTATTTTTAGGAAGAATAAATTCCAGACTTCCCCTTCCAAAGGCCCGGTAGGCCTTACGCACCTGAATAAGTCTTTTCATCCAATTGAGAAAGGAGGTTGGGGTCCGCGACTGCGCCTCCACATTAACCGCCTGGTAACCGTAAACGGGATCCACGATCGGGGGGGCATAAAGTCTAGCCGTATCCGCTTGAGAAAAGCCGCCGTTGCGGTCACCCGTCCACTGCATCGGTGTCCTGACTCCGTTACGGTCCCCCAGATAAATATTATCTCCCATCCCCAATTCATCGCCGTAATAAATCACAGGACTCCCCGGAAGACTGAAAAGCAAACTATTCAAGAGCTCCATTTGCCTCCTGCCATTATTCATGAGCGGGGCCAGCCGCCTGCGGATACCCAAATTCAATCTCGCTTTGGGATCTGCCGCATATTCTTTATACATATAATCCCGCTCTTCATGGGTCACCATTTCAAGCGTCAATTCATCGTGATTCCTGAGGAAAAGGGCCCACTGACAATTTTCGGGAATGTCGGGCGTTTGCTTCATAATATCGATGATGGGCATATTATTTTCCTGCCGGATCGCCATAAAGATACGGGGCATTAGAGGAAAATGAAAAGCCATCTGGCATTCATCCCCCTCCCCAAAATAGGGGCGGACATCGGCAGGCCATTGATTGGCTTCCGCCAGAAAAATCTTACTTTTAAACTTCCGGTCAAGCCTGCTACGTAAAGCCTTGAGGTAGGCATGAGTCTCGGAAAGGTTTTCGCAGTTCGTCCCCTCACGTTCAAAAAGATAAGGCACGGCATCCAAACGGAAACCATCGACCCCAAAATTCAGCCAGTAAGAGAGCATATTGAGCATGGTCCGGCAGACAATCGGATTATCAAAGTTAAGATCCGGCTGGTGACTGAAAAAACGATGCCAATAATACTCTCCGGCAACAGGATCGTACGTCCAATTGGATTTTTCGGTATCGGTAAAGATAATGCGTGTCCCCTTATACTTTTCCGGATCCGCACTCCAAACATAAAAATTTCTTTTCTTTGAACTTTTTGAGGTGCGCGCCTCCTGAAACCAGGGATGCTGATCGGAAGTATGATTCACCACGAGCTCAATCAAAACGCGAATCCCACGCCGGTGAGCTTCACGGGTAAAATTCCGGAAATCCTTCACGGTCCCATAATCGGGAAGGATTTTACGGTAATCGGATATATCATACCCGTCATCGCGGAGAGGCGATTGATAGAAAGGCAAGAGCCAAATACAATTGATCCCAAGGTCCTGCAAATAATCGAGCTTCTGGGTTAACCCGCGAAAATCCCCAATCCCGTCGCCGGTCGAATCACAAAAAGCCTTCACATGCGTCTCGTAAATGATCGCGTCCTTATACCAAAGAGGATCGTCCACAAGACCTGAAACAAAATGCCGGCGGCTTTTTCGTTTTTTCGGAACCCCGGTCCCGCCTGATTTCTCCGAAGAGCCAATCGCCTGTGTTTCGCTCAACGATTCGGTATTCACGCTAAGCCTCACTTCTTAAGGCTCAGGATGTGAGCAGGTTCGACTTCCGGGTCGAGACGGATATAATTGTGCGACCCTTTCCAATAATACTTATCCCCTGTAATCAAATCCTTGGCCTGGTACGTCTGCCATTCTTCGATCCCGAACTTCCAAATCGGAAGGGCCACCAAATCTTCGCGCGGACGAAAAGGATCCAGATTCACCACCACAACAATCACATTCGAATTATCGGGCGTCTTTTTACCATAGCAAAGAATCTGCTCGTTTTCAGATTGGAAAAATTCTAAATTGAGGTGCTTTTGAAGAGCGGGATTTTCGGCCCGAATACGGTTAATACGGGCGATATAATCAATGATATTTCCCGGCTGGTTCCAATCCCGAACCCGGATCTCATATTTTTCGGAGTTAAGATATTCTTCGGAACCTTCTTTGATGGGTTTATTTTCACAAAGTTCATAGCCACTGTAAATCCCGTAATTCCCGGAAAGGGTGGCCGCCAGGACCAGCCTGACTTTAAATGCCGGCCGGCCGCCCTTCTGAAGATACTCATGCAGGATATCCGGAGTATTCGCAAAAAAATTGGGGCGGAAATAATGACGTATCTCGGTCATGGTCAGCTCTTGAAGATACTGCCGAAGGTCCCATTTCTGGTTACGCCAGGTGAAGTACGTATACGATTGGCTGAATCCTGCCTTGGCTAAATACTTCATGACCTTCGGACGCGTAAAGGCCTCCGCCAGGAAAAGGACATCGGGATATTTCTCCTGGACCGTATCGATCAGCCACTTCCAAAAGCGAAGCGGCTTGGTATGAGGATTATCCACCCGGAAGATGCGGACCCCTTTAGCGATCCAGAAAAAGACAATGCTCCGAAGCTCTTCCCACAAAGCTTCATGATCCTCGGAATAAAAATCGATTGGGTAGATATCCTGATATTTCTTGGGCGGATTCTCCGCATAACGGATCGTCCCGTCAGGCAGGCGGTAAAACCATTCGGGATGTTCTTTCACATAGGGGTGATCCGGCGAACATTGATAAGCCAGATCCAAAGCAATTTCCATTTCATATTCGCGGGCTGCCTGGACGAAATCTTCAAAATCCTCAAGCGTCCCAAGCTCGGGATGAACGGCCTTGTGCCCGCCTTCCTTATTGCCGATCGCCCACGGCGACCCGGGCGAATCCTTGTCAGCCTCAAGCGAATTATTTTTCCCCTTCCGAAAGGTGGTCCCGATCGGATGAATCGGCGGCAGATAAATCACATCAAAACCCATTTTCTTGATATCGGGAAGACGCCGGATACAATCCTTGAAGGTCCCGCTTTTCGATTTGCTTTTTCCTTGAGACCTCGGGAACATTTCATACCAGGCGCCGAATTCTGCTCGCTTACGGTCCACAAAGAGAGGCAGTTCCTTCCCATAACTCGAAAGCTTATCCTTAACGGGATATTTTAAAACAGCCTCGCGGAAATCCTCATTTTGAATGATCCTTAAAACCTCGTCACTTCCACCATCGGAAAGCTCAAGAAGATTTTTGAAATGGCTGATCTTTTTCAAGTCTTTCCCTTTAGCCTGCGTCTCGGCCTTTTCAATCAATTGAAGGCCTTCGGCTAAATCGCCGGAGACATTGGAGTTGGCCGGACATTTTTTCTCCATAAAACGGAACCAGGAAGTCAAGTGATCCGCCCAGGCTTCCAAGGTATAAAGATAGAGGGTATTGTCGGTGGGAATGAGAACGCCTCGCCAGCGGTCATTTTCGTAATGCTTCATCGGAACTTCCTGCCAACCTTCTTCGTTCTTCTTACGGTATTTTAAGGAAGCCGCAATAACGCTGTATCCATCCCGGAAGATATCAGCCTCAACGATAAAAGGGTCCCCGACCACTGACTTGGCAGCAAAGATCCCCCCGTCAATTTCGGGCGTAACATTCTCAATAATGATCGGGACCTCAAAATCTTTCTCAATTCCTCTCTTTTCTCTCATACCTTCCTCCACCATCTCTGTTTCGACTGTTTGCGTGGAAGCATTGACTCCATAGGCCCTGTCACTCTTTTTTATCATTCCGTCCCAACTCCCTTAGAAAAACGGTTAGGCGCTTTCTTGCCGGAAAACAGTAACACCAAGCGGCGGCAAATTCAAGCTCAACGAAAAGGGCTTATCCCGCCAAGAAATTTTCCCGGAATGAGCTTGACCCGCGTTGCCGATTCCACTGCCGCCATACTCCCGCGCATCGCTATTTAAAATTTCCTCATAGATCCCGGCCTTCGGGACACCCACCTTGTATTCAAAACGAGGTACAGGCGTCATATTAAAAACAAATAAGAGTAGCTGTTTCCTGTCCCTCGACCAACGGATAAAGGAAAGAATGCAGTTGTCCGCATCCGAGAAATCCACCCACTCAAACCCCGGCGAATCAAAATCAATTTCAGACAGTGCGCGGTTCTCTTTATAGATCTTATGAAGATCCCCTACGAATAAATTGAGCTTTTGATGCATCTCATAATTCAGGAGATGCCACTCCATGGATTGTTCACAATTCCATTCGTTACGCTGACCGATGTCATTGGTCATAAAATTAAGCTTCTTGCCCGGATGACCGAACATATACCCGAAAAAGAGCCTGACATTCGCGAATTTCTGCCAATCATCTCCCGGCATCTTTTCAAGAAGAGACCTCTTCCCATAGACAACTTCGTCATGAGAGACCGGCAGGACAAAATTCTCCGAAAAAGCATAGACAAGGGAGAAGGTCAAAAGATTCTGATGATATTTACGGTAAATGGGATCTTTTGAAAAGTAAGTCAAGGTATCGTGCATCCATCCCATATTCCATTTCATGCTGAATCCCAGGCCGCCCATATAAGTGGGCTTGGAAACACCCGGCCAAGCCGTGGATTCTTCGGCAATGGTCAAGACTCCCGGAAAACGGCCATGAACTGTTTCGTTAAATTTCTTCAAGAAATCGACGGCTTCCAAATTCTCCCTGCCGCCGTACGCATTGGGGTTCCACTCCCCGTCCTTACGGGAATAATCCAGATAAAGCATCGAAGCCACCGCATCGACGCGAAGCCCGTCGATATGGTATTTGTCCAACCAGAAAAGGGCATTGGAAATGAGGAAATTCCGGACTTCATTCCGTCCGTAATCAAAAACAAGCGTCCCCCAATCCCGATGTTCGGCTTTCTGCCAATCACCGTAAGCATAAATTTGACCGCCGTCAAAATCAGCAAGGCCGTGGACATCCTTGGGAAAATGGGCAGGCACCCAATCTAAAATCACACCGATTCCGTTCTCATGACAATAATCGACAAAATACATGAAGTCTTCCGGTTTTCCAAAGCGGCTCGTGGGTGCATAGTAGCTGACGACCTGATACCCCCAGGATTGATCCAGTGGGTGCTCGGAAATGGGCAGAAGCTCAATGTGGGTATACCCTCTTGTCTTCACATAATCGACTAACTCATGAGCCAATTGCCGGTAGTTTGAGAACCCCCAACCGGATTTTTCATCTCTTTTCCAGGACCCGAGATGGACTTCGTAAATAGAGATGGGTGATTTAATGAAATTCTTATAAGGCCGGTAATCCATCCACTTCTTATCCCGCCATTCATAAGAATCCAGGGATGCCACCACTGAAGCCGTTTGCGGTCTAAGCTCTGCCTGGAGAGCATAGGGATCCGCTTTGACCCGGATCTCATTATCAAAGGAAGAACGTATCGCAAACTTATACACTTCGCCCTCTTGGAGTCCTGGGATAAAAAGTCCCCACACACCGGAAAAATGGATCTTAGCCATCGGGTGGGCCCCAACACGCCAATGATTAAAATTCCCTATGACGCTGACACTCTTGGCATTCGGCGCCCAAAGAGCAAAATGGACACCCCGAGTCCTTTGAAAGGTATATGTTCTGGCCCCGAACTTTTCGTAGCTTCTGAAATGGGTCCCCTGCCCGATCAAATAAAGATCGAAATCGCTGATCTCCGTCGAGAAAGCGTAAGGGTCTTCGGTCTCCTGAATATAGCCCGCCGCATCCAGGAAACCGATTCTGTAAGAAAAGAATGATTGTTCATCTTCAAAAATGGCCTGATAAAAGCCGCCGGGATGAATCTTTTCCATCATCCTCTTTTTGCGCTTCCGGCCGGTCATTTGGACCCAGGCTTCGACAGCACGAGGAAGGAAAGCGCGGATAACGACACATTTCTCAGCTTTTAAAAGATGGGGACCCAGAACATCAAAAGGTTCCGGCTCCTCAAAACGGACCACACGCTCAATCTCCTTCAAGCCAAGCGAGCGCTTGGCCCAGTCTTTGAGAATCTTCTTCCTCGCACCGACCCTTTTTGCTGCTTTTGCTGAAGCTGACATTTTTGCACCTTTTTGAATCGTACGGAATGCTGGTTAATTATCCAGCGGGGAGGGGTTTCTTAAGACAGCTTCTGGTCCCAAGCACTACGGTTTTCATTCTAACACGAGACAAGACTTAAGTGAACTGATTCCTCAACCCTATATCCAGCTTGAAGTTACAATGTTGAGGGGAACTCTTTCTCACTTTAAAACTCTATCCATTGCCTCGATCAGTTTCTCAATGCCATCGGTCTTGATGAAGAATCCCTCGATCCAGGTCCTCGGGAAGGTCTTTTCCAACTCTTGATGGGAAGAAAAGATAAAAACTCTTACTTCCGGCCATTTGCCCTTAATTGAACTTAAGAGTTCATAACCGCTCCTGCCGGGAAGCATCAGGTCAAGGACAATACCGTCCGGCGGGTGTTCCGTTTCATGCAAAACAGTAAGAACATCATAACCGTCGTGATAAACAGCAACCTCATAAGAAGCTATTCTAAGTCTTAACGCTAGAGTTTCCGCTATGTCTTCGTTGTCTTCCACCACTAAAATTTTCTTCATTCAATCTCCTCAACACAATGTAATTTCGCTTGAAGCGGGAGCCTGACAAGTATCGTTGTCCCTTTGCCCACTTCGGATTCAACGACAATCTCACCGCCGTGCTGATCCACAATTTGTTTTGAAATAGCAAGCCCCAAACCGGTCCCCTCAGGCCGCTTCCCATCCCGCAGGGTAACTTGTTCAAAGGCATGAAAAAGACGCGGGATATTTTTTTGCTCGATACCCAAACCCGTATCCCGAACATAAATTTCTACAAACGGCCCCTTCATCCTCGTTCCAACTGCAACACTCCCTTTTTCCGTAAATTTGAGGGCATTGCTCAGCAGGTTATTGATCACCTGGGATAAGGCATCCGCATCAAAAAAAAGTTTCGGAATAGAGAGGTCACATTCGATCTCGATGCTAAGTCCCGATTTCAAAGCCAGAGGCTCGTAAACTTTGGCACTATCCTGCAATAACGTATTCAAGTCATCTTCCTGAAAGTGAAATTTTCTTTTACCGCTTTCCAGTTTTGAAAAATCCAGGATGTCGTTAATCAACCGGGTTAACCGGTTGATGTTCCGTTCAGCCATGCCCAGGAATTTTTTCTGTTCAGGGTTGAGGGCCCCCATCATTTCGCCGTGAACCAAACGGATACTTTCCCTAATTGCTGTCAGCGGTGTTCTAAGCTCATGCGAAACCATAGCAGTAAAGTGACTCTTGACATTGGCGAGAGCCAGGATCTCCTCATTTGCCTTTTTCAGCTTCAAATTGTTTTCGGCTTCCTTTTTTAAGGCCTGATGCACACGACCGGCAAGAACAACAATCACGAGATAAAGGGCCATTCTGACAGCAACGGACCACACGAAGTTATTGAGATCAGAATAGTAGGTATGCCCCGTAAGCGCATTAATCGTGATCGAAGCGCTGGATAGAAGGACAGCGATCACATATCCCGTCCGGTACCCGACATACCAGACAAAGTAAATGATGACAAGCACGTAAAAAATATTGAAGGCAATTTCAGGACCGGTTATGTAGTCAACAAACTCGACGAGGATGGCTAAAACGATCCCTAGGATGAGCCATACGGCCCTTGGAAAAGATTGAGGATCAAATTGTTTCTTCATTAAAAAGTCCTTTGCAAAAATCTGACTCCACAATGCCCGAGAAAATTTGAAAAAGCAATTGAATTTTTAACTCAGAACGGCAAATCCCGTCAAACGGGTTATTTCCAAAAAAACCTGCGGGGACGTTTCATGGCATCCTGGGTATAAGCGATAATCCGATGCATCATCTCAACAGAGAGAACGGGATATTTCCCGGCGGCGGTCTCCCCTGAAAGCATCAGATAATCGGACCCATCCATAACCGCATTGGCCACATCGGTGACCTCCGCGCGCGTTGGCCGCCAGTGTTCCGTCATACTTTCAAGCATTTGAGTTGCCGTGATCACAAATTTCCGGTGTTTTTTACATTGACGGATAATCCATTTCTGCATCATGGGAACTCGATGAATCGGCACCGAAACACCCAAGTCCCCTCTTGCAACCATCATCCCGTCAACATGCGGAAGTATCTCATCCAAATTGTTGAGACCTTGCCGGTTTTCGATTTTTGCGATCACCTGAATATGGCGATGTGAGCGAGGAACCCTTTTTCGAAGCTCAAGAACATCCCGCTTCGTGCGCACAAATGATTGAGCGATCCAATCCACATTCTCACGGACCCCGAATTCCAAATCGGCCTCGTCTTTAAAGCTGAGGCCTTTCATCGGAAGGCGGATGCCGGGGATATTGACGCCCTTTCTCGGTTTTAATATCCCGCCGCGGATAACTTTCGCTTTAATTGACTTAGAATTGGAACGAACAGCGTAAAGGAGTATCTGTCCGTCATCAATGTAAATTTCTTCATCGACGGGAATATCCGTGAAAGGGCCGTCATAATCAAAGGGAATCTTCTTCGCTCGTCGATCACCCTTCCCTTTCACAAGCTTGACGATATCTCCTAGCTTAAGATCAATCGGCGTCTTGTGATCAAACTCGCCGATCCGAATACGGTAACCTTCGAGGTCTTGCAAGATCTTGGCATCCGGCCCCTTCTCACGATTGAGTTCGCGAATCACCTGAATTCGCCTGTGATGTTCTTTATGGGAACCGTGCGAAAAATTGAGGCGAGCCACGTTCATACCCGCTTTTATCAACCGTCGGAGCGTTTCTTTCTCGTCCGACGCCGGACCGATAGTGCATACAATCTTGGGTTGTTTCATAAGGACTCCCATCTTTCTCAACTTAAGAATAAACCAAAAGCCATTCGCATGCTAGCACAATTCGAACCGATTCTCCCACTGCGACAGTGGGCGGCATCGGTTAAGATTTGAAGGGGCCATGTCGTAAAAGAATCAAAGGAGAAAACGGTGAGGACCCTCATTTTGACCCTGGTTGCAAGTCTTTTCATCACATCGCATGCTTATGGGGAAGTAAGCCGCTGGGAGTTCGATATCCAGGATAAAGGATGCAATGTCCTCAATAAAATTGCCAGAGGGGAGCTTACCTTCGGTGAACTCCAAGCGGACCAGCGTATCGCCATTAATTATCTCAAACAACAGAATTGGAGACGGTATGATTCTTGTCTCAACCTGCCCAAAACATTGTCTACCCAATCCGAAGAAGTTAGCAATCCTGAAACTCTTGAGGAAACACCGGCTGTCCTGGATAAAACCGACTGGGACTATCCTTACCAGGCAAAGATCATCCAAATCGTTGACGGAAGCACTTTTAAATTATCTACCGGGCAAACCGCGGAGTTGATCGGCGTCAAACTCCTGAGCGACCATGACCGTGGAGCCATTCGTCGATACCTTGAAAATATTCTTTTAAACAACGAAGTCCGCCTGGAATACGATAAGGAAAGGAAGACAAGATACGGTTCGTTATTAGTCTACCTTTTCCTGAAGAACCGAACCTTTGTGAATCGTTTACTCATCGATCAAGGTTTCGCCGAACCGAACATCACGGACCCAAACAACCGCTACCAAAACGAGCTTCTTGGGATCGCTGAAGAGAAGAGCGATGGTGGTTTTACCGTTGAAGAACGCCGTTTTCTGGCCCAACAAAAGATGATTAAACAAGCCCTTTATATCGTCATCGGATTCTTTGTTCTTTTTCTTATGCTTGTCTTCTTAGCCCGCCTTCGACACCCCCAAAAAACCAAAAACGGGCAACTTTAGGAGTGATGGGTCCATTTCCAAAGCGGCACTATCAGATAAGGGAGGAGAGCCAATAGCACCACGCGAAAGGGAAAATACCCTTTCCTGAGAAGCTGCCAGGCCAGGCGTTGGCAAACGGCAACCTCGCCTTCTTTTAGAAAATAATTCAAGAGATCTTTTCTTCTCTCAAGCCCATCTCCAAAGCGATCAAAAAAGGCTATATTTTTTGCCACTTCGAACTGCCATTTCTCATAAGGAACCTGTTGATTTCTTCCGTACCGGGAACAATGCCATTCATAAATCATCTCTCTTGTATAAAAACCCCTTGCACCGGCAAGGAAAGCCCGTTTCCAGAAATCGACGTCTTCTGTCTCATAATCTTTTTCGTCATATCCGCCTATGCGCTTCCACATCGATTTACGAAAAGGACTCCCGCCATACATCCACCAATAACCGGTGAGCAATTGAGGCTCAAGCCAGCCGTCTGGCGAAGCCAATCGGGCGCAAGAAACAATTTCCTTATTGCCTTCTTCGATATTTTGCTTGAGATAATCCCCAAAAACAAAATCGGCTTCGGGAGCCTGCTGAAATGTGCGGCGAATAACTTCAATCGCTTTGGGAGGCAGAACATCATCCGCATCCAAAGGAACTATAATATCACCGTTGATAGCACCGCATCCCGTATTCCTCGCGGCCGCTACACCACCGTTTCTTTTTCTCCAAATCACCCGCAGTCTTTCTTGATTCTCAAGCACACGGCAGCACTGGTTGGTGGGCTCATGGGAAGAGCCGTCATTAACGATCAAAATTTCGAAATCCTTATCGGTCTGCCTAAGGAGGCTCTCATAAGCACGCCGCAGGAGTTCTCCTTCTTGATAACAAGTGATGACGACACTCAGTTCGTCCCTCATACGCATATCCTTCAGCTTAAAGGATCAGGGTCAACCACTATTTTTTCACCGGCTTTTAAAAAGCGTTATTTCCTGTTCCGTATAAAAATGCCTCGTCCAGGGATGATCATATAGCCTTTTTAGAAAATCGCCAGGTAAAATAGCTTGCTGCTTAAAATATTCATACACATCATGATACCACTTCTCAGAAGACAAGTTTGCGGGAATCCACTTAAAATCCTCTTCCATATTTAAAAACGCCTTCAACGCAACCTTGCCTTTCTCCCAAAGATCCTCATATCGAATAAGAAGAACTTTTGCTAAAGGCCCCTCATAAATCTGAAACCCTTGAGAAGGGTCAAACGGCACGGAAAAAACATCGACTGAAAACTTGTCATTGAGCTGGGTTCGGAACCAATCAAAAGGATGGGGGGCATATTCAAGTATCTTCTCAATCGCGTGATCGGCGATTTCTTGATGGGTCAAAAGCCGGAGACACTCCCTGGGCGCCACAAAAAAGAAACTTTCCGGATTGTCCAAATTCTGAAAAACCGTTGAGATCCGATAAGCCACGGGATCCCGAACAAGCGTAATGACTTTCCAGCCTTTTCTCCCTTGCCGGATCAACTTGCGGATCATTCGCGCATCGGCATTTTCTGAAAAATCATGCGTGTGCAAAACGGTTTTCCCAGCAGCCTCGAGACTGGATCGAAGCGTAACGGATCCTACCTTCCCCATTTGAAAGAGTAAAACAGGATAATTCATCCCTGCAAACCAGAGGCCGTGCCTAAACAAACCCTGAAAAAAACCCCCTAGATACTTGATCGTTTTTTGGATGGCAATCATCGTTCCATGGACCATTTTGATAAGATCGGCTCAAACCACCAAATTATTTAAAGACAAGCGGCTGGGAGCATAGTATTTCTATCCATACAAGAATTGTATTGGCAGATACTTCTTAGGAGGGGCATTCAAGACCTATCTGAAACAAAAAAAGAGGCGTTACCGTAAAAGGTAACGCCTCTTCATGTGGACCTGATCAATCTAAAAGATTACTTACGAAAACGCCGTACGAACATCAACCCCGAAGCCAAACCCATCATCAACATCGTGGACGGCTCAGGAATGACTTTATCGTGACCAGGCGAACGCTTTGTGAGAACGCGAATATAGTCGCCGGGTGAGCTCGCAGAAAGACTAATATTCAACCGATAAGCGTATGTGCTATCAATCGTTGCAGAATCTCCGTCGACTGCTTCAAGACCTCGCAATGAAGGACTTAAATAATTTGCTGATACGTTCGCAAGAAAATCGCTGTTATCCAAATTTGTCCTGCTTGTAATAATGCCTAATATATCAGCGTCAAAATCAACATAACCAACAATACTTCTTGAAATCGTTCCAGGAGGATCATAAAACACATAATGGCTTGCCACAGTTTCTCCAGTGGGCAACGTCAAAGATGGGCCAACGTCAACGCTTAATGGTGCACCCAAAACAATGTTCTGATCTTCATTGAACCCAAAGAGATTCCAGCTTTGCTGGTTATTATTACCTACGTCTCCGATCGGAGGGGTGATCTGCTGGAAAACGCCCCCTTGGGCATCCGCATAACCGCCAATCACGTCACCGCCGATAATAATGGCGTGCGCATTGGAGGCAAAAAACATCGTCATCAAGCCTATGAGCATTACAGTCAGTACATTTTTCATTTTGAAATCTCCTTTGATTTTTCAATGATAGCTATGTTACTTTTATTGCACACTATCAATTACATCTTATTAGTTAGCAACTCCCGTGCCAAATAATCCTTGATTACAACCCATGATATTGATACCACTTACGCATTTAATCCCAATGGGCCCTCTTCGAAATATGTTGCTTTTTATGGACATTGTTCAAATTCTTTCAGCCTCGCTACCGCCGGACGAAGGGAGGAAACCGCCACCATTCCGCAAAAATGGCCATACGATAGAGCGGCTTATTTCTTGAATCGAATCCATCTATGACAAAAATTATTGCAGGAGGTTTCTTATCGAAAGGAGAGAATCATTCCCGTTATTTCAATCCTCAAGGCTCTGAATCTTGAGATCGTGCAATCAAGTCAAGAATCCTATCAGCAAAGAGCCGATAAGCCTTCGCCTTGCGGTGGCCATCAAAAGGATAATAACAATCTCCGAAACACTTTTCGCGGATTTCATTTTCGCTGACCAGCATCATATTCGAAACCGGGTCGGGGTATTCACCAAGCGACAACTCTTGGCGAATTTGTTCCGACAAAGGCCCGGGGACAATGCTTACGATCTTCACCCCGCGGAGATTCTTCTTACTCGCCTCCGAAACAGCATGGAGAAAATATTTTGCCTCATTCTCTTTTTTTTGAACGATGCTACGCGCCTTGATTGACTCCAGCAACCCTATGACAGCATAAACTGTATATTTCCCGGAATAATAACGTGCCGCTCGAACCTCCTTATCCCACAAAGCTTCTACTTTTTCTCTCGGAGTAATATCCAATCGCCCATGCTCATAGAAATAGCGATTTTCATCATAGTCATTGGGGTGATAATCAATAATCAAGTACTTCAAACGGGTTGTTTCAAGGCGATTAAGAAGGATCATCTCTCGAACTGTCCCAAAAGAACCGACCGCGGCATTCAAAACCTTGAATCCGCTCTCTCGTTCGAGAATGGCCGCATAAGTCTGATCTTGCTCAACGCCTTGCCCCATCGCTTCAGAGTCCCCTAAAACAATAACTTCAGGCGCGTTAAGCGATTCCTCATCGTCTCGAAGTCCTTCGCTATTGGTCCGAACAACCACTTCATATTCCGGCGCAACTTTCTTAAAAGTAGCCGAGGGAGGCATCGTGTAGGTGACCTCCGAATCGTAGACTAACCTCGGAAGAGATTCTGGAATCACCCGATGAATCCGAGAACAGTAAACCCATTTCCGAATTTCGTTCCTGGGAATAAAACGTGCAATCTCCGGATGCCGGAAACACAACGCAAAGAAAATTTCCGAAGCGATCAGCAAAACAACCAGGAGAGGTATTGAAAGCCACATAGCATAACGAAGGAGCGTTAAAACATATCGCCTTACGGAAGAAAAAATAAAACAAACCAAGATTCCACTCATGACAAAAGCCAAAAAATAATAATACCGGTCGGCAACGTTCAAATAATGATCGACGGGATGAACGTGCTGACCGCAAATCATAGAATTTAAAATAGACGGCCCTTTTCCCGCATAAACATTCCGGACAAGGGGGTGGACAAAGAACAAACGCAAGGCGGCTAGGAACGCGAGCAAAAGAAGAAATGTTAAGAACACGCCCGTTTCTTTTCGGATTTTAATTGCCATGGTTTATTCTAACACAGGCAGACTTCTCAACAAACAGCGGGAAATTCAGAAAGATTTCAAGATTAATCGGGTTACTTCTTGGGGATAAGATTGATTTCGTTAAAGCGTACGGAACCCACCTTGGAAGAACCTGCCAGGGAGTTACGGAAGCGGATGACGATTTCAGAAAGCATGATAGGGCTCGTCACCTGGAGCGGAAAGCTTTTGATGGAGGAACCCCGCGACAAATCACGGATGAGAAAATTGCGCACGGTACGTCCTCCGGACTTTAATTCCACAACAAACCGCTCAGGCGGATTATCCGAAAGCTCCAAAGCCATTAAGAGTTCAAGACTTTCATATTGAGATAAATCCAGATTCTTTGTTTGAATATAAAAACTGGCGGCATCGCCTTCATTCATGACTTCATAAGTCAGCTTTAAAACGGAATTGGCCTGATCCTGAGTTACCGGACTGACAAAACGGTACGTCACATAGCCGTCCCCCTGCTCGGAACGGGTCCCGATCTCTTTGACTTTCCCGCCTAAATTTCCGGGAAAATAGCGGACCGCTTCCGACTGTCCCACACCGGGTGTGCTCTTAAAATCCATGGCATAAATCTCTTCGAGATTCGACCAATCCTTCATCTCAAGACGCATCGGTTCTGCGTCCACATTTTCAAGATCAACAAGAAGTTTTTCATGCACACCCAGTTGAATTTTTTGGCCGAGTGTCCCGCGCCTCACCGAAGCCTTGCCCCGAAGCACTGATAATGTTGCCGACTTTTCTTCGTGATTCACATCCACCAGATAAGCACCCTTCTTGAGGGCCGCCACAAAAAGAGGCTTCCAGATCTGCACATAAGCGTCGCCGACCTTTTCAATCTTGACCGAATGAGGCACCGAAATTTGAAGGCTCTTCGGACTCGTCACCATAATGAAAACCTGTCCCCGGCGAACGTGCAGCCGGTAAGCGGCCCACCCCAAAAGACTCAGCCCCGGCTTACGGATTTCGATCTCGGAATCACCCTTCATCCGGACAAAGACATTCTCCCCCGCAGCAATATCCGCCTGGGAATAGGGACTCACCCAAACCCGCTCAAAATTGTGGAGCTCCAATCCGCGTTCGATCGGCCTGCCTGTCTTGGCATTCGGATGAAGAAGTCCGCCTTCCCCGAAATAATTGATGATCTTATAGGCGGGCAAATAAATATTTTGAATCTTTGCGTAAATTAAAAAACCGGCGGCAAGTAGAAGGAAAATAAAAAAGGTCAAAGTAAGGCGCCAGAAAATGGGTTTCCAGCTGACAGCTTTTGGTTTTTCAACCACGAGAACCATGATGAGCGTTTAAGAAAAACCCCTCTGGGGGAAAGCTTTTTCTTATCCTTTCATTAAGAATCACCGTGTATCCTAGTCCATAACACGGACAAAATCAACAAGACCAAGCTTAATTCTGACAAAAAAATAACGCCCTTCCCTCTAGCCCGGTTAGCTTCTATCACCCCTCTGACGCCTAGTACTTTCCCCTAATCAAATTTGAGTGATCCTGCTATAAAAAATGGGTTTTGTAAGGTTTGTCCGAGTGTGTCTTATGTTGTCCGAACGTGTCCTAATTGACAAAAAAATCTTTGGGGCTTACGATGTCACTTGCTTTAAATTCTTGTTAAGGAGAAAAGCCATGTCCCCCAAATTTAAACGAACAGTTTTCACGGCATTTATTTTGTTTTTGATCGCATCACCTGCGTTTTCAGCTGTCATTACTTTTTATCCTGATCCGGCCAACATGAATAATTTCACCCACCAGGAATATTATACGTGGGGAATTAACTGGATGCCGGAAGCCGGCGAGGTCATTGTCAGCGCCCAACTTTTTATCGATGACATCAACAACTGGGCGGTCGAAGCCAACGATCAGTTAACCATCCACTTACTTGATCAAGCAGATTTGGGTGTCACGATTTTTAATGACAATCAGGGAGGCGGAGATAATATCTTGGGACTTCCCGGCAATAAGATACTGCTGGATACTTATACAGACCCCGCAGACGCCCCCAACACACCGGGCTCCAACAATTTCACAAATTCGGAAGATTATTATTACAATTTCACAGAATCTGACATCTCGACGCTTGCATCTTATTTGGATGGCGGATTTGGTTTCGGATTCGATCCGGATTGTCACTATTGGAACCGCGGCGTTTCTTTTACGGTCGAAACCGGCCGATACGTTATCCCGGAACCAACAACCTTATTGCTCTTCGGGATGGGGCTCTTGGGTTTTGCTTTCCGCAGGCGATCTTAAAATTCTGTCTTTCGGATTCTCCATTCTTGGTGATTCCTCCAGCTGAGCATTCTCCGACTGAGTATCTTCACGGGGTAGATTTTGACCATCGGCAGTCGAATTTTCCAAGCCGTAGGATTGCTCAAACTCAAGTCTGCCTTCCTGATCGTACTTTCGCCGGCTTATGCGGACTCCTTCCTCATAGGTATCCATGTAAAGGATTTCCCCATTTTCATAATAAGTAACGATTTGTCCGTAAGGCATACCCCGGCTTAAATACCACCGGGTCTTAAGGTTTCCATTGTAATAATAAGTGTCGATGACGCCTTCTACTGTTTCTTCAAGTCTCATCTCAGCATATTCCGCTTTTACAACATTCGGCATATCCTTAAACGAAAAAGGATCCAACTGATATCGACCGCTTTTATAATCTTCAATGTAAGCATTTTCAACGCGCGATAAAAGCTCATCATGTTCTTTTTGATTTAGGTGTAAAGGCCTCAGGCATTTATCCAAACTCCAATGGAATTGTTCGACAAGATCCTTCTGCTTTTTTTCACGCTGTTTTTGCTTCACATAACTTTCTGTAGTTTCTCCGACGGATTTGGCTAAAGTCCCAAAGTGGCTGACTGTCTCCCAAAGAATCTTACCCAGCGTCTCATTCACGCTCGAAACTGAGTCTTTTTGGCTGGAAAGATATGTGCTATTCACAGGAGAAGCGGGCAATTCCAAATCCTTATTGATTTCGGCCTCTTTTTGTTGTGAAACCGATTGTGCCAATACCCCTGAAGTTAATGAAAAAAATAAGCAGAGAAAGACAGCTAAAGTTTTAACTCTCACGGAACCTGTGTCTCTAATTTTCATGGGTTTCTTGATCCAAACACTTAAAACTGAGGAAAGAACGACCACAACCAAAACAAAAGTAATGACAGCTAAAGACACCACCGTCGGAATCTCAATCCACCCGGAAACAAGCATCTTGCCACCGATAAATCCAAGGATAACGGACAAGCCATAATGAAAGTACACAAGCCGATGCATGAGATCGGCAATAACAAAGTAAAGCGCGCGGAGTCCAAGGACGGCAAAGATGTTGGAAGTATAAACAATAAAGGGGTCCAGGGTGATTCCAAAAACGGCCGGGATAGAATCAAAAGCAAAAAGGATATCACTGCATTCAATGGCAACCAAGGTAATAAAAAGGGGCGTCGCTTTCCAAAAGCGCCCGCTTGAGACAAAAAAGCTTCCGCCAGACATATCCTTCGTTAAAGGAATAAATGTCTCCAACATTTTTAAAAGAGGATTTCTTTCCGGATGGGCTTCCCCCTCTCGGCGGAAGAAAAGCTTCACGGCAGTCGTAACAAGGATAAGCCCAAACACATAAACCATCCAATGGAATTGACGTATGATGGCGATTCCGCCAAAAATAAAGATCCCCCTTAAGACAAGAACTCCCAGAATCCCCCACCGGAGAATCTTGGGCTGATAAATCTGAGGGATCCCAAAATAAGAAAAAATAAGAAGGAAAACAAAAAGATTATCCATGCTCAGAGATTTCTCAAGAAGATAAGCCGTTAAAAACTGGGCTGCGGATGGATGCCCTCGATAAAACCAAACCCCAAGATTAAAGACAAGAGCAAGCAGAATCCACCACAGGCTCCACAAAACAGCCTGCCTTAAACTTAGCTTCCGGTCAATTCGGCAAAAAACAAACCCGTCCACCCATAAAATTACTACGAGCAAAACACTTACTGCAAAAGCAATTAGCACGTTTAAATCCCCTTCCTTGAACCATCTCAAGCCATAAAAGGAAGAAACTGCAACGCCGACGGGATTATTCTTGGGTTGAGGCCGCAGTTTAGCCTTTTCGCCTTTCGGGCCGGCGAATTCACCCCTTTCAATTTTTCCCGTTTACTTTCTTCTTGATCGAAAGTCATTAGGCGCTTTGCTTCCCTTCCTTCGGCGGGAACCGATACTTCTTACATCGACGAAAGCGTCACTGTTTTAGCTTTCAAGACCTTGGTCTTTGCATCCTGCTGGGCTATGACGGTAACGACATCCCCCGCCTCAAGCTCATCAACTGATGCAACGCCTTTAAAAGCCGTCTCACCATCATAACTTACCGATTCCTCACTCCCTGTCTCAGAATCCTCAGGGACAATTTTTAAAACCTGATTATCCTTTTGGATCTCAGACACTTCACCGGTAACGATATTAGCAGACGCCTGGGCGCAAAAAAGACCAAGCACGGCCGCCAAAACAAGTCCTCGTGTTAATGTGCTTTTCATGTGAATTCACCTCCTTTCAAAATGATGAAGGCTAACACTCTTCATCACAATTATTTGCAGCAACCGGGTTTCTGCGGTGCCTGTCCTTGCGGTTGCTGCTTCTGCACAGGCTGTGTTTGAGGCTTCGTAGTCGAAGGCTTTGGCTGCTCCTTCTTATCCTTCTTGCTGAAATAACCTCCCATGATCTTCACCCCCTTTCTTTTTCTATTTCAACTCGTTTAAAAAAGAAAAACCTTTTAGCCAAAGCCACATTCCCTCTCTTAAGAAGGTCTGCAACTTAAACTAAAAGGTTTGTCTTTTCTCCAACGTCAGGGCACGGTCTTTCCAACAAAGCCGCTCGCCCTGCTATCCCGACCGTCCGATCCAATCAGACAGCCCACTCAACCTCGGGATTCTTTCGGGTTAATCACCTCTTTCTTAACTACAGAAAAGCATCATAGGCGCTAAAACCTTGCATGTCAAGATGGGGGCAAAACACTTCGCCGGTCACCATCAACTTTCAGTTCCCAACCCAAAGAGTTTCCTAGGGTTAACACTCGCCCTGGGTCCATTCGTCAACTTCACCGCTGGCACAAGCCTGGCAGCTATTGCCGTAGGTCCTGCCGTTGTTACCACAAACAGGACGCCATTCCAGAGTACAAGCTTTCGCCGCCTTTTCTTCAGGCGTACACTCATAACTTTGACCGCACTCGCCTTCATGAGCAATTGCCATTTGACCCGCCATACAGCGGTTGGAATAGGTTACACCGTCAACGCCACAAACCGGCTCGTACTCACGCGTGCATTTTTTTGGCGGCTCTTCAGGGCTTGAACTATTTGCGCTCCCGCAACCGTTGAAACAAAAAAGACAAAGAAAAAAACTTAAGAACATATATGTTCTCATTTGGACTCCTTCATTTTGGGATACCTTCAAGAAACCGTTTTCCGAACCAACTTAACACAATACCCGCAATCGCGCAAACGGGAATCACCACCATCCCTGTGACAACAAGAGGAACAATAACAAGGACGGTGGCTCCGTGCAGAATATTTTGAAAAACCTCCAAAAGTAAAATCTCTCTAGCCCAATAATCGGCGAAACTCACAAGAGAGGCCGTTATCCCAAGCGTCACCGGATAGAAAAAAAACCCCAGAAGGATTCCACCCAACAAGCCTTTCTTTTTACTCCCCATAAACCAACGGGATAGAACTGCCCCCAAAATGAGTCCCGCCAAAACGCTAGAGACGGCAAGCTCCTCATATTCGGCGATACCCCTGATATTTTGGGGGCCAAAAAAAGCATGATAGAGAGAGAAAAAAAGGAGTTCGCCAACAAGAGCCCAATAGCCCGCCGAGAGGATCCAAAACCGTACCTTTGTTTTTTGCATTGATCACCTTCCTGGATTCATCATAAACTAAAAATTAGGAATTAAGAATACCCGCTTCATTCTATGATAGGATAGCATGAACTCACAAACAAAAATGGAGGGCTCCCATGGGTTACTTTCGTTACCTCAGTTTAATCCTCGGTGTTTATATGTCGGTTGCCTGGATCTGGGTGATGATTTTCCCCGACAAATATAAAGCACTCGCTTCCAAGGTCTTGCCGGAGAAAAAACCGGTTTGGTTTACCATCGCCTCCTGGGTCACGATCGCTTTCGTTGCCTTCACCTGGTACAAATTCTTGCAGACCCCGACAGCTCTGACTCTGGGGATTTCATTGGTGATGGGCCTTATGCTCCTGAAACCCTTATGGATTCTGCGGAATTATCCCCATTTCCATAAATTCGCCACGGAATTCATCCTGCTTCCGAATTCAATGCTGAGGATGCTGGGAATCTTTATCATCGGATTAGGTATCCTCATGACCGCAATCGGTCTGGCAATCTGATGCCATCTTTAGGCTTAAAACAAGAAATTAGAGCCGGAAGAAAAACGGCAAATCGATAACACGAGAGAATATCAAACGGATTTGAATCTCTGCTCGTGGTCCTGGAAAAGTTTTTGGAGAACCTCTTTGCTTTTCTTGTAAACTTTCTCGGGGAGCAAACCTGAGACCGGGGTTTCCTTTTCAAGCATATCCATCTTTCCATTTCGCTTCCGGATCACAAAGATTTCATAATTCATGTAGCCGTAGCGTTTCGCTGCCTTTAAAACAAAGCGATAATTGTTCGGATCAAACTGATCGCCGACACCATCCACGGCAAAAAACAGCATTGCCCTGTCATTGATGAGAATCGGAGGCCCCCCACCTAAATCGGACATCTCATCCGGAGGATCCGTTTTAAAGCTGCCGGCCGCAAATTCCTCCAATGGATAATATTGATCAAAAAGATCCACGCTCCCATAGCGGCCATAAGAAGGATCCAGCAAGAAAATCTTGTGCGGATTTCCAAAAGGCAGGGTCTTATCAATAACCCGGATGACGATATGCGATCCCCTACCCAAATTAAAATAACCGGCCTCAGCAACTTTCACAAACTGGAGAGCATATTTTTCCTCAAAAACCGGGCGAAGTTTTTGATAAGCATAAATAGCCAAATCCCCGCAAACCCCATATTTCCCTTCAGCCAGAATCACATTTCCCTTCTCATCAAAGGTATGAACGTTATGGATCGTCCATTGCTTCTTCTCAAAATCAAGCGTCACATAAACATCAGGCTTCATCAAATCCCGAAAACCGGAATATCGCAGAGGACCGATAACCTTCAGGACTTCTTCCCGATGAGGGGTATCCTTAGCAATTGCCATCGCATGCGTCATCTGTTCCTTGGAACTCAAAAGAAACCCCCAATATGGGAAGGTGGCAAAAATAAGCCCTATCACCAAAAAAACTACCAACGCATAAGCAATCCATAGTTTTTGCCTAAGGCTATTAAGATCAGGTGCGTCTGGATTTGCTTTCATCGTCATGTCTCTATTTAGCGGAGGATTATACTCGAAATTGAGAGGACGGCCATCAACAAAAAAAGGGCAGTTTCCATCAAAGAAACTGCCCTGATAAGAAATACTCCCTGAATTAAGGCTTCCGCCGGAAAAAGAATCCCAAAAGACCTGCGCCCATCAACAAGAAAGTCCCGGGTTCCGGGATGACTCCGGGACCATGTCCCGATGCCGCGTAAGCAAAGGAATTAAGAAAAAGAAGTTCTGTATTATCTCTTAAAGCCGCCCAGGCGATGCCATCGACAGACGGACTGTTTAAGAAGAGTTCTTCATCGGTGAAAACAACTCCGCGGCCATAACCCGTATCAAAGGTGACACCCAGGCTTCCGACAGGATTCGCGATCACTTCACTTCCTTCGGCTCCCGCATCACTAAATGACCCAGACCAACCGGCCAAAATATTTCCGCTCACCACTCCGAAGGGACCATTAATAATCGGTGATGCCGAATCGGTAATTGTTCCTGTGGTATCGCCGGTCGTATAAGGACCTGCCGTGGCACCCAACATCGAATCCAGGTTTGTCGCAGCGTAGTTATTGAAAATAAGCACTCCTCCGCCGCCTTCCATAAAAACAGAAAGGGCCGTCTTTTCCGCATCGCTTAGATTTGAATAGGCCGAAAGAACAACGACATCGGCATTTGACAAAGCGGTTCCCGTCAGAACCGGTACCGGCGCCAAAATGTTGACAGAATGAGGAATAATACCACCGGACCCGAAATTGGAGGTATTTAGAAGAGAATTCCGGACCGTTGCGTAGCCACCTCCCGTGGCAAAATTAAAGTTGATGCTCCCATTCACATTCGATTTGACTCCAACCACGGATTCATCATAAGTGAGGACATCAATCACCGCGGCTGAAGCGGCAGGGATCAGGGTAAAAAATAATGAGAGAATCATTATCCATAAAAACATCTTTTTGCGATACATTTTGTCACCTCGTTGATTTGAAAAAGATCTTGTTGGCACACTACACACCAGAAGTTAGGGAGCAAATGTTATGCCATAAAAAAAGGGGGACAGTCCCCTTTTAAGGGGACTGTCCCCTTCTGAAATTGTGGAGTTTCATCAACAATTGTAGATATTTAGAAACAAAAAAAGAAAGCGAGAAAACGCTTAAAGGCTCCAAGCACCGCGCTGGTTTTGTTTGGCTTCGCGTTCTGCCTGTTCCAAAACTATTTTCTTCGTATGATGGCTGCCTGAATCAGAATAGGCAACCCCCTGGCGAATCATCTCCAAATTGAGAAACAAACCATCGCGCATCCGATATATGTAGACAATCTGCTCCCCATAGGGGCTTAATTCCCTATTGGGGTCTGAAGTCGGAATAAAGATATCTTCCGCCTGGATTGTTTTTTTTAAATAAAACTCTGCCTCCTTAGAAGTGTCTTTCTTTTGATCCGGGAATAAAACGGATTGATCTAGACGGACACCTTGAATCCCAACACGGCTGCCGTCAGAAAGCCGGAGCGTCTCACCGTCCAGCACCGATATCACACTCCTCGACTGGGTTTTTAATTCCAAATATTCGAAACACCGCAAAGCTTCATGATGAGTTTTAAAATCTGAAAAAGACATGGCTCCATACTCCGTTCCGATCCGCCAGCAACATGAATTCGTCCCAATATGCCTGATTTTCATAAACTCAACCGCACGTTCTTCGACAACCGAAAGGGAATCCGCCTGCCGAGCACCTGCCCCTAATTGAGATTGAAGATAACATCCGTCAACGGCAGGATCGGCAAGCAAAATAGACGCCGGAAGCAGCAAAACAAAGACAATAAGAAAAGCTACCGATATACACGTAGCGCGCAATGAATTCATCCCCTTGTTCAGGACCGATAATATTCCTCTTGCACCCAATCTATTTAGGAATTCTCTTTCGCAGGTAATTGAGGCCGATACATCACCACATTTGCCTTCTCAACCGTAATCAACCCTTCATGGATCATGGCATCGAGATGCCGGATAAATCGGCCGATTTTCTCGGGGCTATCCACGATCTCAATAATAATCGGCAAGTCTTCTGAAAGTCTCAAGAGCTTGGCTGTATGCATATGGCTCTTCGAGCCAAAACCCAAGAACCCTTTGATTACAGTTGCTCCGGCCATTCCTTCCTTTTTGGCAAGATGGACAATCGCTTCGTAAAGGGGCTGATGATTCCATTTGTCTTGTTCCCCGATAAAAACTCTTAAGAGCTGCCCTTCGGCAGGAATTTTCATAGACATCCTCCCCTTTGATTTAAATCAATTCTCCGATCAGGATCCCCGTCCTGAAAACAAGGAAACCCAGTATCACGCTCGCCATCACATTGACAAAAGCCCGTAGGGTCTCCCCATCTCTCATTAAATGAGCTGTTTCAAATATAAAAGTCGAAAAGGTTGTAAACGCCCCGCAAAAACCGACCATCAATAATACCCTAGTATGGGGATTTAAGAAAAATTTCTCCTCGGAGACCACCGCCAAGAAACCGATCAGAAAACACCCGAGTAGATTCACCGTAAGGGTTCCTAAAGGGAATTGAGTCCCCAATACCCGATAAACAACGCCTGAAAGAGCATAACGGGAAATCGTCCCCAAGGCTCCCCCGAACGCAAGACATAACCATTTCATGATTTTATCTCCATCCATAAAAAAACTCCCACAAAATCTCTGTTTGGATTTCGTAGGAGTCATCAGCCCATCCTATGCAATCTCAATGAGCGTTTCTTTTCGGCGAACTCCATCGCCCGTTATGAATTATACCAGCCGACCGGAAATTAGCCACAAGAATTCATTATGAATTCGAAGCTTCTTCATGATTTATTGTGAGTCAGTAAAAAACAAAGAAGCCATAGTCTTTTGAACAACTATGGCTTCTTTCAGCAAATCAATCTAAAATCAAAAACAATACCGAAGAAATTACATCCCCAGTTTCTTCTTCATCTCGCCTGCTTTTTGTTCCGCACACTTCTTGGCCCGGTCGGCTTTTCTTCCGGCCAAGACTTTATCTTTTTCAACACCGTCTTTGCCTAAGGTCGCGACCCAATCTCCCGCCTTATTAAGGGCGTTTTCTTTACAAGCATCACATCCCATCAAAGAGAAGGACATGCCCACCACCAGCAATAATACGAAAATCCTCTTCATTTGCGTACCCTCCATATTAAAATGGCGTATGCCGCCAGTCGTTCTCACCCAATTGTTTATGATTTATTACAAACCTCTTGGGAACCCAATCCTAACGGTTTCCCCAACCGCCGCGATCACCGCCCCGGCCGCCGCCTCCGCCGAAGCCTCCGCGCCTGCCG
>JAFGHI010000046.1 GCA_016930235.1 Candidatus Omnitrophota bacterium | reverse complement strand
GAAAATCCAAACCGTTCGGCGTATACACTGAAGCATAACTAAAAGGATGCTCTTTTTGTACTTCACGGCCAACGGACAAGGATCGTGGCATCCACTTCCCTATTAAGTTCATGATCCCTTTTTGAGATATAAAACATTGATGTCTTTCAAACCGTTTCCAAACATTGAAAGCCTCGACATGCCAAGGATACCCCCCGAAAAGTTCATCCGCTCCTTCTCCGGTCAACAACACTTTAATCCCGTCCTTTTTACAAGCCTCGGCCACAGCTAGAAAAGGAACCTCATTACGAAACCGATTGGGTTGATCATTATGCCATATGGAACGTGCCCATAATTTCAGGTAATCTTCACGATCGACACGAACCTGGTGGATCGGAAAATCTAACAACGATGCAACCTTTTTGGCTTTTTCTCCTTCAGATTCGGCTGTTCCCTTCACATCGGCCACATACCCTTCCGCAAAAGGCATCTGTTTGCGGATCATAGCCGCGAGCAAACTCGAATCCACCCCTCCGCTGCACATCATAGCCACGGGAACGTCGCTTACCAAATGATCACGGACGCTTTTTTCCAAAATTTCCTGAAATTGTTTTTGGAGGACTTCCAACGATAGATGTTCGTTCAATAAAATTTTTTCTACATCAATGCTTTCAATCGGGTCATAAAAACATGTTTCTTTCCAGTCATTCGCACCGATGGAATAAATCCGGCCGGGTATAACGGCTTTAATATCCTTAAAAGGTGTCCAATCACCTTCGAATCACCGCTGAATGGTATAACTCGCCAATGCCATAAGGTCCGGCACCGGTAATATTTCAGGATGCTTTAAAATAGCTTTAATTTCCGAACCAAAGACGAGAACGTTCCCGTGCCGTGTCCAATAAAGGGGTTTAATTCCCAGCCGATCACGAGCCATCCATAATCTTTGCGACCGCCGGTCAAAGTAAACAAAAGCAAACATACCGTTGAACAATGATACAGCTTTTTCAGGTCCCCACCGGTGAAGGGCATACAGAACGACTTCTGTGTCGGTATGGCTTTTAAAAACGATGCCTTCCTTCTTAAGAAGACATTTTAATTCCTTGAAGTTATAAACCTCTCCGTTATAGGACAAAATCCCCTGCGCATCGGCCGTTATAAAAGGTTGATGACCGCAAGAACTTAGATCCAGAATACTAAGGCGAGAATGGCCGATCCCGATCGAACCTTCCGTCCAAATGCCATCGTCATCAGGACCTCGATGACGGATCTGAGCAACCATCTGACGAACAACTGAAGGATCTGCTATGTTTCCATTGAGATTCCAAAAACCCGCAATGCCACACATATTAGACCGTGAATATACAGTGATAGGTCAATTTAATTTCTTCCTGTGAACCAGAAGCAAATGATTTAGATTTCGCTGACAACATAAGTGTTGGTCATTTTATCATGCCAGGTCTGGCGGTAGGGGTCCGCAAAACTCCACAGGAACCCCAAACCTAGCGGCATCAACGAAATAATATAAAAAAGAGTCCGTAAAATCGCCCTCCCCCATCCAATAGGCTCACCGCTCATCCCGCAAACTTTTAATTTCCATAAAGCCTTTCCTGCCGTTCTCCCCTTCCATCCCAAAAGGACGATGTTCATGATCAGAAAGGCGGCGGTCCAAAAAATGAAAAACTTAAAGAGTATGTGCTTCCGGCCCTGAATGAGATCGACTTTCATTTCCTGAACTTCTTGACTCATTCTCGTCACTTCGTCCCGGCGTTCTGTCTGGATACCTTCAATCTCACGAAGCTCTTTTTCCAAACGCATGACATCCTCGCTTCTCCTCATGATTTCCTCTTCCACCCTGCGAGTCTGATCCCCACCAGCTGACTGCCTTTCCGCATCTTCCATCATGCGCTGCGTCTGTTCTTCACGTCTTTGGTACCGTTCCTCCATCATTTCCAATTCACGCCGCTTTCTTTCGACCTCTTGAGCGCCTCCCCTCATGGAATCAGCTTGAGGCACCACTTCCCTTTGAACTGTCCGCAATTCGTTTCGCTTTTCTTCGAGCTCATCTTGCTTGTCCGAGATCTCGCTTCGAAGCTCCCTTGCGCGTACGGGTTTGGCAATATATTGGATTAATTCCCGCTGTAGATCTTTGATTTCGGATTGCAAATCCGAAATTTCATCTTCCAATCTTCGAACCTCATGTTGCCCACCGCCATCGCGAGACATCTCCTGGGCGCCACGCTCAAGTTCTTCAAGTTCCTGTCGTTTCTGCTCGATCTCACGGCGATCCTGTTCCAGCATTCGTTCTGCTTCCTGGTGCCTCTTTTCAAGATCGCCTACGCGGCCTCCTCCCTGCCCCATTTCCTGGGATTGCTGTTCCATTCGCGCAAGATCTTCCAAAGCGCGATCCAGCTCCCTTTGCTTCATCTGCTTTTGTCGTTCAAACCCCTGTAACTCCTGCTGAATCCCCTCAAACCCTGAAGGACCTCCTCTTTTCAACCGATCAAACCGTTGGGTAGAACGTGCGGGGCCCCCTATTTCGTTTTTCAACTGTTTCCATTCCCGATATTCACCGTTCATGAGAAAAGCCGCTAGACAGCCTGCGAGAATAATATCGATTCCGAAAGCCGCCATTCGTTTACCATAAGAAGCTAATTCGTTTGGAAACCCGCCACCGGCCAATCCCGCGGCCATGACTGTCTCGGGAAGCTCTCCTTCTTTGAGCACTTTGTAGATTTTGATTTTCTGAGGAATTCCCTTTAAAATCCGGTAGCCGATTTCAGCGGAGGGCACCTCGGATTTATTCATCGAGAGAAATGTCGATTCGGTAAAATAGATCTCGTTGGGTTCCGCCAACCCCTGAATGCGGGACGCAATGTTCACCGCTTCGCCATAAACATCCCCTTCATCTAACGAAACCTCTCCCGTATTGATCGCCACGCGGACTTCAATCCTCGATGGCGTTGGATTTTTTTCATTAAATTCATGGAGCACGCTTTGAAGGGCCATTCCTGCCAGAACGGCATCGGTTGGACTTTCAAAGGTTACAAGAAAGGCATCTCCGATCGATTTAATCAATTTGCCGCCCCGCCCCTCAATGACCGGCACGAGCAATTCCTTGTGGCGGCGAATCATATCCACTGTAGCTTCCCGGCTCTGGGCACTCGTCTTGGCCGAGAAATCCTTCATGTCCGTAAACATAATGGTTAGATTTTGACTTTTCATAAGAGTTCTACCTCGCTTGAAATCATCGGCCAAGCGACACTATTTATTTCGATCTTTTTACTCTGGGGTCTTAAGGCCCCGCGAAACTCTCCCATGAGCCACTTGGTCTACCTTGTCCAGTAGGGGCTCAAGCCCCCATCTTTCCTTGGCTGAGACCAGAATCCCCTGCGGCCACAGACCGGAAACGAACTTTTTCTGTTCTTCATTCAGTAAATCAGCTTTATTGAGAGCTAAAACGCATGTCTTTTGGTCCGCATCAATTTGTTCGAGCACTTTTTCAACCGCAATCTTAAAATCCTCCGCACGAGGATGTGAAACATCCAGAACATGGATCAAGACATCCGCTTCGGCCACTTCCTCGAGAGTCGCTTGAAAGGATTCGACTAAGGTATGCGGAAGGTCCCGAATAAATCCAACGGTATCCACAAATAAAAGATCACGATGCCCATTGATGGACTGCAAACGCGTCATCGGATCCAAAGTGGCAAACAGTTTGTCTTCGACAACTGCTTTTGCTCCCGTCAAACTATTCAACAAAGTTGATTTTCCGGCATTCGTATATCCCACCAAGGCAATGGAAATGAAACGTTTTTTCTTTCTTCCTTGCCGGACCAATCCCCTGTGTTTTTGAACATGTCGGAGTTCCTCTTTGACCCTTTCAATCCGATGCCTGACCTTACGGCGGTCTTTTTCGAGTTCCTGTTCGCCCGGCCCCCGGGTCCCGATTCCGCCCCCCAAACGGGACATAACACCGCCTAATCCGCGTAAACGGGGAAGAGCATACTGCAGATTGGCCAGTTCGACTTGCAGTTTCCCTTCTTTCGACTTGGCTCTCCTTCCAAAGATCTCAAGGATCAACCCTGTGCGATCCACGACAGGGATCCCCGTAAAGGCCTCGATGTTATTGGCTTGAGTACTCGAAAGATCGATGTTGAAAATGAGAATCTCCGCATTACATTTTTCAACGTCTTCGCGTATCTCCCTGAGTTTTCCTTCCCGGAGAAAATGACTTGGACTTGGGTGTGGAATAAAAGCTTTCACAACGCCCACTTTTTGGACGGCGACAGAACGGACAAGCTCTTCCATTTCCTGGGCACTGTCATCCATCGCTTCGCGGGACTTTTTCTTGGCCTGCAAAATTACCAGGTAACCCCGGTTACGGGATTTTCGAGTAAAAGTTCTTTCAAATCCCGGCAACCGAAACCGATAAATGTCCATTACGATTCAAATAAGCTGACTGAGGAAAAATCATTATCGCTGGTCACATTCATTCCAAGGCGCCTGAGCCCTTTTTCGTCCCCGGAATGGGGAATATGCGTCAAATGCATTTCGCAATTTCTAAGTTCCGGAAGTTTCTCCATCGCTTCATGAGCCGTAGGGTTCGTGGCAGCACTCATGCTTAAGGCAATCAAAATCTCTTCCAGATCAAGCGCAACTCTTTTTGAAATTAAAATGCGCTTTTTGAGATCGCCAATGGATTCAATGACGTGAGGCGACAGCAAATGAATCCGATCGGGAATGCCCGCCAGCTGTTTGATGGCGTTTAAAACCGCGCTGGACGCTGCATGCATTAAAGGAGAATTCTTTCCTGTGATGATCGAATCATCATGGAGCTGAATGGCCGCACCTCCATAGATTTCTCCATTCTCCCCTTCGCGCTGCTGAGCATCCTGAATCACCGCCCGCGCAGGAATCACGACAGGCCGGTCTTCCGGCTTGACGTCTAAGCTTTTCATAATAAGCTCTGAGCGTTGGACCGTTTCCTTTTCGGCAAACCCCATGGCGTATTCGCAGGAATACCGGAAAAATCTAGAAATGACTTCCTGGGTCGCAGCCTCCCGAACCACTTTATCATTCACAATCCCAAAACCCGCACGGTTCACTCCCATGTCCGTTGGAGATTGATACACTTCATGGTCCCCCATGATTTTTTTGAGGATCCTTTCTAAGACAGGAAATACCTCAACATCACGGTTATAATTGACGGTCGTCTGCTTATGCGCTTCCAAGTGATGCGGATCGATTAAATTAAAATCGCCTAAATCGGCAGTCGCCGACTCATAGGCCACATTCACGGGGTGTTTTAATGGCAAATTCCAGATGGGAAATGTTTCAAACTTCGCGTAACCGCTGTTTAACCCCCTTGAGTGGTCATGATAAAGCTGGGACAAGCAGGTTGCAAGCTTTCCGCTTCCCGGGCCCGGGGCTGAGACAATGACCAGCGGATTCTTGGTTTCGATGTACTCGTTCGCGCCATAACCTTCTTTGCTAACAATGAGATCAACATCGGTGGGATACCCTTTGGTAAATCGGTGTGTATAAACTTTGATGCCTCTACGCTCCAATTTATTTTTGAATATTTTGGCCGCGGGTTGATCGGCAAAGCGGGTGATCACAACCGCTAAAACATTAAGATCCCAGCTCCTTAAATCATCGATCATCTTAAAAACATCCGTGTCGTAGGTAATACCAAAATCGGCCCGCACCTTGCGGCGCTCAATATCTCCGGAATAGATACAAAGAATTATATCTGCCTTGTCTTTTAATTTCTGCAGCAACCGCATTTTGACATTGGGGTCATACCCCGGCAAAACCCTCGCTGCATGATAATCGAAGAGAAGTTTACCGCCGAACTCCAAATAAAGCTTATTGCTGAACCGTTGAACCCTCTTTAGAATTTCTTTGGACTGTTCTTTCAGGTACTTTTCATTGTCAAACCCGATCTTTTTCTTAGTCACAGATGTTCCTCCCTCAATAAGATCCATCACGGATAAACTCATGCACGCCTCCCTTTTTGAATGCATTATCATAACATAAAAACAAATTTATAAAACCGATCTTACCCTAAAAAACGGACAATGAGCAAAGTCCGGTCATCGTGAGCCGGAATGCCTTTTTGATACTTCTGCATCTCCAAGAACAAATTCTGAATAATGACTTCTGCTGAATGCTTCCCCGACATTTCTTTCTGAAACAAATCTTTGAGACGGTCAATTCCAAATTCCTCCTTCCGGTCGTTTCTGAGCTCCTTAACCCCGTCACTGATCAACAAAAAGCCGTCTCCTGACTGAAAAGAATGGGCCTCTGTCTGGTAATCCATCCCCTCGAACAAGCCGAGCGGCGTCCCTTGAGCTCCTTCCAAATTGTGACAGGATTTTGTTTTGGCCGAATAGTAAATGGCGTGCTCATGGCCGCCGGAAGCATAAAACATTTTCTTTTCATGACCATCCACTAAAACATAGAGAAAGGTTAAAAACATGCCGGAGACACCGCTTGAGGCCAAACGGTCGTTGAGGGCCATACAAATTTCACCGGGCATTAAGGATTTTTTATCAAAGCTCCGAAAATCACTCATTGTTTTTGACATATAAAGAGCAGCCGGCATCCCTTTCCCCGAAACATCTCCGACACAGAAAGCGTACCGATCTTGGCCGAGATCAATCCAATCATAAAGATCTCCTCCCACCCCTTTTGAAAAACGGCATTCAAAAGCCACATCCAGATTCGGCACTTGAGGTCTCGATTTGGGCAAGAAATTCTCTTGGATTTGGACCGCTGCTTTGAGTTCTCGTTGAGAAACTTCCCTTTGAAACAAGACCTCCACATATTTGCCATAAAGAACAACTCCATAACTAGCAATCACCACGACCAAGGGAACAAAAACAGGCAAAATGACTCCAAGAAATATGAAAAGCACGAGATTGACAACAAGATACACAAGATAAATAAGGACGCTCGTCATCAGTCCCGTAACAGGTCTGGCCCGGTAAGTTCCAAAGGCGGCACCGCTTGCCAAAATGAGTAAAATCAGAAGATGAAGCCATTCAGGAATACTCCTTAAAAACTGCCTGCCCAAAAGGGTATGGGCCGCACTTGCCATTAAAAGCACTCCAGGATCATTCGGGGAGAAAGGAGTCGCCTTGATATCAATCATGCCGGTACCTGTCGCTGTATGTCCTACGATAATCACACGGTTTCGGATGAGCTCGTTTAATTCATCCAAACGGTTCATTCCAGCCTTATTAATAAGATCACTCATGGAAACAACTCTAAAACTAGACATCGTTCCGGGAAAATTGATCCAAAAATATCCGTCACGGTCGAGCGGAATATTTTTTCGAAGCCCTCGATCGAGGACCTCCTGATCAAGGCTAATGAGGACTGACGGGTGATAATAAATCTTTTCATCTCCCTCGATTTTTGCCTTAACACGGCGGACATGCCCATCTGGATCAATGACAATATTCGCATATCCCATTGCCTTGGCCACTTCCCTAAATATCGGAATTGGGAATGTCGCTTGAAAAGGATCCGTGGACTGATAAAAAAACGGCAGCACAACGTTACCGGCATCTTTCAATGCTCCCTTGAGTTTTTCATCTAAAGCCGGATCCACACTTTCTTCCGTATACAAAATGTCGAAGAAAATCGAGCGGGGAGAAAACTTTGAAATAATCTCAAGAAACCGGGCATATATATCTCTCGGCCACGGCCATTTCCCAAACATAGCGAGACTCCGGTCATCAATCGCGACGATGGTGATATCGGAATGGGCCGGTCTCTCTCCACGCAACCGAAATCTTAAATCGATGGCTTCTAACTCGTGATAATTGACCAGCTGAAAATAATGCGAGAGATAAATAAGGAAAACCATGGCAGGTATTAACAGCAAGAGAGGACGAGACACAAATAAGCGTTTTAAAAGCGGCATAGATATATTCTAGCGACAACTTCACTTTCTGCGTAGCAAAAATTCACGCCCCCCTCCTAGCACCCTTTTTCTAACTCTTTAAGCCACGATTAGATACATAGGCGTCCGGGACCCTTTCGAACCCTGTTTTTCTAGGTCTTTTGAAGACTTTTGCAATTGTCCTAACCATCGGGCATACTTTAGGTTGAGGAGATCTTTCACAGGTTTTGGAAGGTTTTTGAAAAACTCGCCACAAAAAATGGCGGGTCCATGTTTCGGTTCTCGGAGGCAAACTGCCCGTAAGGGTAGGACGCAAAGCCACAGACCCCGTCGATAAGAATCTTGACGGGGCCGCTGGGTTGCCAAAAATCTTGGCGGTACCTACCCATTCCGTTTGCGGAATGGGTTTTTTTATGGTTCCTGAATCCGCAAGGCTGCCCTGACCCGATCATGGAAACGAATCGAGGTCTTAAAAATGAAAACTGTCCGTGCGGTTTTGGGGGCAACATGCTGCATCACTTTTTTATTGATCCACTCCGTTCAGGTTCATTCCGAGCTTGTTCTGCCCAATCCGCTTGAAAATACACTCGAAAGCATCCAGAATCCTCAAGATCTCGTTCAACTCATGCGAGATCATTTTAAGTTCGTAGATGATTACGATTTGTTCGGAACGCTTGATTATTGGCAATCCCCGGAAGAATTTTGGGCCTCCAAGACGGGTGATTGTGAAGACTATGCCTTATTTGCAAAATTTGTTTTGGAGAAAAAGGGCATGGAAGCATTCGTCGTCAGCCTGTATGGACCTCATGGCTATGGTCATACGATTACCCTTTACCGGGAAAAAGAACGGTTCAATGTCATCAATGAAGACCGTCTTTACCAATATGAAAGCAAAACTGTTGAGGAAGCGCTCAGTCGCGTGAATCCCCAATGGACTTGGGGCGCATTTGCAGAACAAAAAGGAACTCGTGGATGGCCTCTTCGAACGATCAAAAATCCAACTTATCTTATCCAGCTTGCAAAGAAAAAAGAACGAAAGGCCTTCTTCCTCTTTCGGATATTTGAGATTTTTAAACGCTCTTAAGTCTAATTACCGAAGAATCCCTGAAATACAGCCTTCATGCGTGCAACCTTCATCCTCAACATAAGGAGACTCAGGCTCCTCAACGTGTTCGGGACCAGAACCTAGATTCGGCTCAAATTCCCTGCCAGCTCCGGTATCCAAAAGCGGATCCAAAAGATTATCGGAGTTTCCGCCCCCAACATTACCAGCACCCAGGAACTCACCCCCCGTCGGAGGAAGACCGCCTTGATTATCTTTTCTCTCTTCAATCAAATTTTCCAAAAATCCTTCGATCGCTTGAATCCATTCGGGCGCAATCTTCTCAAGCAAATCAGAATCTAAGGGGTCCCCGGCCGCCCATCTAATTTGAAAGCCCTCGGGAATATCCACTTCAGAACCTTCCGTACCGTCTTCCAAGACCTCAATGAGAGCGACTTGGCTCGTTTGTCCGTCTTCAGGAACATCAAAAACGGCCGTAATCAATTCGCCGTTGGATGCTTGATATTGCACGAGATACCAAGTTCCGCGAACGGCCGCAACAGCCACCGGATTCGAAACCTGCCACCCGCTTCCTTTCGGTAAGTTCTCGAACACATTGTAGATGGTTCCATCCTCAAGGTAAATATCCGTCGGCTCAATCGACCGAAAAACAGCCCGCGTATTTTCCGGAATAAAGGTCACATTCATTAAACTTTCATCAAAAGTGATCGAGGCCGAACTTCCCTCATTGGTCACGACAACATCCCCTTTTTGAATGACGGTACCTTCTTTGACTTTCTTCCAATCATCCGATCCTTCACTCGCTATCTTCACATTCCCGTTCACTTGATAAACCCGTGCCCACTGATCCGTTTGGTCCATCGTTATGACTCCTTTGACGGAGGTACGTCCGACGGCACCTGGATCAATAAATTGACCGGCCCCGGAACTGGAAACAGCTTGGGACATGCTTTGAGATCCCGTCGCCGGCAATACTCCGGCCATTCCCGGACCGATTAAAGCAGCATCCACCTGGGCATCACGCCCTCCGGACTTCTGAGCTGCATCGGCATGAAATGAAATCAAGAAAACACAAATCACGTACAGGAATATTTTTCTTTGAAATAGATTCGTTAACATCACAATACCTCCAAAAGGAATTTCTCATTCGCGAATAAGTGATTGACCGCAGATATGAGTTCGGGAGAATTAAAATTTACGACTATAGGCAATCTGCACACCTCCAATATGCCGGGTATAGTCGTAAAAGTTATTCTGATTGTAGCCGTTAAAAAAACGATAAATACCACTGACCCCAATGTTCGGCGTCAAATGATATGTCAGGGACGAATAGACATCCCAATAAAAGTCACGCCGGCGCGATTGATCAAGTACCGAGACCGAAGAAAAATTGTGATAGAAGCGCGCTTGCAGCCCCGTGGACAAATCAAGATCTAACTTCTCAAGCAAAGGCATATGAATCCCTAAGCGGGTCTGTGACCCGACATAATCGTAATTGCGCCCGCGCGTATGGCCGCTATTGAATTCCTGAAGGATATAAGCAAACCGTTTGTAATCTGAAGAATAAAAGTAATGGGTCACGCCCACATCATTATAAACACCGTCGCGGGATGTTCTTTCGGGGTCAAAACCATCCGGCCCAAATTCAGCGAGTGTCACACGGTCATAGAAAACGGTCCGGGTCCTCGGTGAAAAACGAGTGTCACCGCTTAAGCGCCATCGGTTACGAACAGAAAAAAGATCAGTCTCTAAAAAACCCACCAAGAGGTCATAGCGGAGCCCCAACACAACATCTTGATTTCTTATCTGAACGCGTTTGCGTGCGTTGAGACCAAAATCTTCAGAGTGGAAATTAAACTCGTTGAGACTATCATCATGGATGGTTTGATTCACTTCATAAAGAAGATCCACAGCAACATCACGTCTGGAAAACGCGCGGTACCGCATGGCCAGATCCAAAACTTGACGCCCTGCATTATGATCCCTCGAAGTTGCTAATGTATCATCGTCCGGCCTTAAGATAACGTTCGAATCGTATTCATATCCATACTGTGCAACAATATACCACCGTAAAAGTTCTTTCGTTTCCGCCGACAACTGGACAGCGCCTGCACTCTCTAATGCGCTTAAAGCCCACGTTTCATAAACACTGCCTTCGCGCTGCTCGACAATCCATTCCCATTCACCCACAGCTTCCTTAACCTGGCCATTACGCGCATAAGCTTGAGCCAGAAAATAATGTGTGGGGATATGACCCGGGTCCTCAGTCAACAAATCTCGGAAGATTGATATTGCCTCCTTCGACTGTCCCAATCGATCAAGCGCGATAGCACGATATCGAATCAAAAGTGAATCGCCAGGATATTGAGTCAGAAGATTATCTAAAGTGGGAATTGCTTCTTCGTAATTTCCTGTTTGGAAATAATGGCCTGCCTCACTTTGAATAAAGGCATCGGCCGATATGGTGTTCTCCTGTCCGATTCCTTTTTCGGCCAATGACTCCTGAAAAAAACCGAGCGAAGAAACGAATAGGAAAAGTGTCGTCAAAATAAAAAAGACTTGCAGGATATTCAACTGCCATCTGAGCTTTGGGGGTTTTGGGGTATTTAACAACGAAATCACCTCAGCAAAAAATTCTAATGATAAGCATCAAGAGAATCTTGCTCAAATCCTTTCTGTGGAATTCCGGGGTCTGAATCAGGTGGAGAAGCAGGCGGCTGAGACTGTGTCAGCTCTATATCGACTTGGGTATCCGTCACACCTTCCTGAGTGCCCAAGCGCTGGCATGCCCCAAAAACAATTCCGAAACCAATGAGTAAAAGTACGAGAGTACGCATAAGAGAGTTAAGCATAACACAAGTTATCACCTTTTTCAAGACACTCAATGCCCTTGGGATGCACATTGTGAACGATGTTACCCGTTCATATTAAATAAGTTACGACACCTGCGCTTGGCTGTTTGAATAAAAAAAGGGTGGATATTCTGAAACAATGAGGTTATGAACGACGTCTGGATAAAGCAAACCCTATGAGCCCTGTCCCAAAAAAGAACAAGGATGCAGGTTCCGGAGTCGATGTTTCTGGACCACTACCTTCGTCACTTTGCATGAGAGAAACCGTCACATTATCAAATTGATGATAATAGGGCGATTGTTCCCACCGGACATACGCAATGTCCTGAAAATCTTCTCCAAAGACGATATTATGCCATTCCCCATCTTCGAGAAGATAGGATTGATTGCCAACCTGTGTATCCGTTTCATCATAAGCATAAAAATCAACGAGTGCTGTGTAGGTCTCAAGCTGAAAATGCCGATGCAGATCCATGGCTTCCAACGTGAACATATCTCCTGATACGGTCGATAGTCGGGTGATACCGCCATCGTGTCGATTAAGCAAGCTCGCAGAACCATAATAATATCCATTGGGATTATCTTGATAGGGGAATGAAAGCTGGCCGGGACTTCCATCGTATTTCTCACTTGTAAAAATAAACCCTCCGTACGTATAGGTATCAAAAAAACCAAAAGGCTCATCAGAAGGATCACCCGGAGAATTCATTTGAAGATCATCAAAGGTAATAACGAGCGCGTGGGCATTTTGGGTGATGGCTAATAAAAAAATGATGGTAAAAAACTGAAGTATGACAATTTTCTTCATGGTTCACTCTCACCTAAGTTTTTTAGAGCAGACATACTCTATTCGTGTAGTATTGTATGCAAATTGTGTGCCGTTTTGGCAACCTTTAGATTCTAGGGGATGGCCAATATGTGAATGCGTAAAATAATCAAAATGTTGATTTTCGGCAACAATTGTTGTCAACCGGCAACAATCGGGCCCGCAAAAAATCCTCTTGATTGCGGGATCAAATCCACAATCTTTTTGGCGATAGCAAAAGAAGCTGTTGCAGCGGGTGATGGCGCATTGAGAATATGAGTTGCGTTCGGCTGCTGGAGATATAAGAAATCCTGGACAAGATTCCCCTGTTGATCCACCGCTTGGGCACGGACCCCTGAATTATCCCGAATAAGCGCAGACGACGGGACTCCAGGCAAAAATTGCTTAACGCTTCGGACATAGAGAGGCTTCCACACGGCCTGACTCATTTCGACAAGACCCATCCGCCAATATTTGATCGACATCTTCCAAAATCCAGGATAAAGAAACATAGAAAAAATGTCCCTCAAATTGATATCATACCAGGCATAACCTTGACGCGCTAAGGCCAACATCGCATTCGGTCCGACCTTCACTTCCCCGGTGATCACAGGGGTCAGATGGACCCCTAAAAAGGGAAACCGCGGATCCGGCACAGGATAAACCAATCCCCGAACCTTACTGGCCCAATGATGATTTAACCGATAATATTCTCCACGAAACGGAATAATCCTCACCGGGGATTTGCAACCTGCCATGGCGGCAATCCGGTCACAATACAATCCCGCACAATTAATCAGATAGGAGCCGATAAAATTCTCATTCCGTACCTTAACGGTAATCTTGCTCCCTTTGGCATGAATTGCCGTTACTTCCCGCCGACAAAAAACACGGCCACCCATCGATTCAAATTCTTGACGTATTTCGGCTGCAACCTTTTGAAAATCAACAACGGGAACGTGGGGCAAATGCAAGGCCTTAATCCCCGTGATGGCGGGTTCTATTTCTTTAAGTTCCTCGGCTGAGATCATTCTGACATCCGGTATTTGATTAGCTTTCCCCCGCTCATAAAGTTTTTCTAGAAAAGGGAGTTCCGCCTCCTTAACCGCCACAATGACCTTTCCCCGAACACGTCTCTGAATATGATGACGATCGCAGAATTCTTCAATCAACCGCATCCCCTCCCTGCAAAGCTCTGCCTTTAGAGATCCCGGGGGATAATAAATCCCAGAATGGATGACCCCGCTGTTTCGACCTGTCTGATGGGAACCAACTTCCCCATCTTTTTCAAGGATCGAAACCTTCAACGACGAATCCCTCAGGAGTAATTCCCGGGCCACCGCCAGCCCTACGATCCCACCCCCAATCACTATCACATGCCGCATTGAATCATTCATCGTCTCCTCCATCATCGGCGACGGTTTCTGAAATCATGCCTGCTAACCTGATATAAGAACTTTTGGACGCTTTGAACGGCTGCTTTGATTTTTCTTGGTTTTATCATCATTTTTTTCTTCCTGCTTTTCAGGAACGATATTCTCGTTCATATTCAGCGCCGCATCCATCATTTCATGGGTAAGCCCTCCACTGCCCTTCAAGTTATGATAGACAGTAACATTCCCCTCTTTCGATATCGAAAGATCGTTGGAAGTTATTGGGTCTGTCTCTTTAGACTCTGTTTCAACTTTTTCGGATTTTACTTCAACGGCTTCCGGCGAGGGAAACGCCTGCGTTTTGACTAAGGGGGCAGGGACAAAAGATTCTTCTTTTTCTCCTTCAAAGGCCTCTTCGGTACCATATTTCACACCGTCAATTTCAATCACATATCCTTCCTGGATGGCCTTGCTGATCTTCTCCTGGATGATTTTCTGTTTAATCTCTTCCAGAGCTTTTTCAACAGAAGGATCTTGAGTTTCCTGGGAACCTTGAAGATCGCTTGGTGCACTTTCGGCAGACTGAGTTTGAGGCGCTTTGACTTCCGTTAAGACGTCACCCAAGCTTTCTCCTGAAAAGATCATGCGCAGGGCAATAAAAAAGAACGCCGCAAAACAAAAAAAACTCTTAGCTTTCATTTTTTCTCCAGTATGAGGATAAAGCCCCTTTTTTTAATCCACATGCATTTTGGGGAAACAGCATTCTAAATTTTCAATGCGGAGATTGCAATACCGTGTTTTTTTTGGAAACATAGATGCTTTTGAAAAAAGCACTACGCTTCAGGACGCTGGATAGCTGTCGGCGGACCATAATGCCGGAAAAGGGCTTCCTCAATATCTTCCGGACAAGCTAAAACCGGTCGGACCTCATAGCCCGGTCCTAAATATCGCTTAATTTGCTCTTCGGGCCAAACATTAAGGGGATTCGAAATGGCAACCAAAAGCATCCTGTCCTTCAAAACCAAAGGCATAATTTTATGTTCATAAACGAACCCTTTGGGAATGAGGCGGAGAACATCTTTTTGAACGTTGATGTGGGTAAAATCAACGAAAATTCTACGATATTGAATAGCCAATGCTTGGTATAAATCACGGCTTGTCACAAAACCTTTCCCTCGCAAAATCTCTCCCAGCATCTTCCCAGTCTTCTTTTGTATGCTCAAAGCCTCTTCCAACTGCTCCCAAGTAATATGGCCGTTACGGACAAGAATCTCTCCTAATCGCCAGGCGGGTTCTTCGCGATTCTGCTTTTTCTCCTCCATCAACAAGCCCCCTTGGATAATTTAACGGCATGCGTTTAAAGAACCTGCACAAGAACTCAAACCCTTAATAATGCATCATATGCTCTTCCATGGATGCAAAAATCGAATTAAATTGGCTCCATATCTGAGCCATCACAATAACGGCACCACACAACGCTAGGAAACATATGAATTCGGCAAAATAAACCGATCGAAAAAACAGATTCTCGGATAAAAGAGATGTCTTTGTGACCAATCGATAAAGCTGCATACCGACTCCTCCAACCGCCAATAACAGATAAGATCGAAAAGCCCATTTCCTAAAATAAAAAAGGCCTATCCCGCACAGACAAATAATTAACGCATAGAAGCTATGAAAAGCAAAAAGGGGCATAAGGGGAATCCTAGCCCACTCGGGATCGAGCCATTCGTTACCAAAAGGCGTCCCCCAAAATTGCTGAATGAAATAATAATTCACCCCTTTAAGGAACATCCAAAGGGAAACGCCAAAACCTATGCCTAATAAAAAAATCCTTGGAAAAACAAGATTCATGCTTTGAACAATATACCGCCCCAAATACTTAATATCTTGATCGGAGATTTCTTCGAATTGAACACCGATAAAATATCGGCGTGCCCCCCCTTGCTCCTGTTTTTCACTTTGATGACGAACAAAAGCCGTGCCTTTGATCTTTCGAAATTGCCAAGGCAAGCTAAAACGTAAAGTCAACTCCTCTTCATCCTTAAGAAGCTCTTGAGTCATAAAACCAACCCCGTTCGTGCTGACATCAACAGCTTCGGCAGGATACCAATTATCGGAATATCCCCTGCGAAACAATACCGGAAATTTGACTTTGAGGCGAAAATAAATACGTCTTTTTTCCTGCACTATAAAACCTCTTTAAGGTAGCGAGTATAATGATCCCGATCGACCCACCTGATTTCTTCAGGCGAAAAAGTTAACGTAGCATTTTCCATACTAAAGAGGATTTGCCCCTTTTCTTCAGCTAGAATCTGTCCCTGCGCCAACCCCCCTTTTTTAAGATAAATAAAATCCGTATCGAGCATTTCCCCGATTTTAGCAACGCCCAGGTGTTTTCCGCCTGTCCACTGAACCGTTAATCCGACGACAACTCCTGCCAAAAACCCCAAGACAAAACATAGAACCACAAAAAAACGGCTATTGAAGAAATTTTGAGGCATTTGTTCTTCACTCATAGGATTCCTTTCTCGTTGCTCTCAGGAATTCTTTTTACGAAGTTCCTGACGATAAATAAGCGGAGAAAAATCTTTTAATCTCGTCCAAATCCTTTTCCAAGAGAGAAATATTGGTAAACCAAGCATAACAATTAAGGTGGATAACCGCATTTAAACCAGCATCCTCTTTGTGAATAGCCGCTATCCTTTTTCGAAAGCCCTCATTCACCTGTTGAATTTGGCCGTAGAGATTCTTCAGTTGAGTAAGACCCCAATCAGGGGTTTTCCCCTGTTTCCATAAGAAATATTGTGCCAGCAAGTACATGGAAACAGTCCTGTAGGTTGTTTCCTGAAGCGTTGCAAAAGGCAAATGGGTCCGCACTAACGGCCGCAGATTGTCCATGATCGGACAACCGCTCGTCGCCATATAAATACCGATAAGTGAACTGAGGGCATTTTGGAGACTTGTTTTTTTTCGATACGTCCGGGCTTCGCAATCAATCTCGACATCAATCTCTTGATGCGAAAGTTCATCTTTCGCGAAACTTATCACATCGATTAAATTCGAAGCAATGGGACATTGAGGGTGATCTTCCTCTTTCAACGGACAGACGGAGCATTGACAATAGCTAAGCCTTACCCATTCAGGGTAGACTTCCCTCTTTTCAGGGACAATTTCCAAGGACTCTTCCCTTAACGAAATATGGAAGTCTTGTTTGCGAGAGTCGGGCCATCGGAAGGCATAATGAAAACACAACTCTTTTGCTTGATCATTGGCCATAAATGCCCAAAAGAATATTTTGAAATTGATCCGGAATCTTATTGCTTATTTTGGTAATGAAGTTCCTTGAGTTTAGCCAGTTGTTCCTCTGTAAGAATCTTCTTCAATTCAGCCACAGCACCGGCTATTGTCTTTGCTTTCGCCTTCTTATATTCATATTTTTGGTCGATTAATCCCCCGACCTTTTCCATATCAACGGTATCTTCGTACAAAGCCGCATCGATGTCGACTTCCAGAACATCGATTTCTGCCGTTTGTTTGATCATCTCTTTTTTGAGATCCCATTTCAGCTTTTTGATCACGTCTAGCTGTTCATCCGACAATCCCAAGGCTTCTTGATTTTTCATAATTTTTCCAAACTTCTGGAAAAATTTACCCTGCATGTTGGAACCCCGTCCACCCATATGGTTGCACTGTGAATAGGCGGCTTGCACAAAAGGTTGCGCAGCCCACATTAATACAAATGCTCCAGCAAAAAGTAGCATTCTGAAAGAATGGTTTTTCATCTTTTGTCTCCTTTTATGGCTGATGGATTCGGATAATCATTTCTATCGGGATATTTTAACCCCAAATCAGGAAAACGTTTAGCTAAACTTTCATGAAATAGAAAATCCAAATGGGCGTTATCCTCAGGCGCCATCCCCATCACATCCTGCCAAACAGCTGCATTTTCCATACAGAAATAGACCCACGGGCTTTTCCAATGCATTCTCAATCTGTCATAAACGTTCTTATACAATTGAACTCTTAGAGGCCTGAAATAACGATATTTCCCATCCATCCCTTTGATAAGTTCTCCGGAGGTAATAGAACTTTTTGGGAAACGCTCTTCAATAATATTCTTCAAGGAAGAGGGGAACCGCAGGCTTCCCAAACTTATCCATGCAATAGCCTCTTCGGGAACAGCCTCCACCAAGGCCCTTATCATCTCCGCGTAACTTTTCTCAGAATCTTGAAATGACAAGATCGGATCAAAGTGGAAGGCCAAACGGTACCCCTTCTTTAAAACTTCTTTGGCTGCTTTTAATCGTTCAGAGATGGACGCCGTTTTGAATTCTTCTCTGGAAATAACTTCACGGGGATTGAGCGACCAAGCCAAAACAATATTCCGTCTCGATAAAACGGGTAAATGCTCAACTTCAGCTGTTTTTGTTTTAAGCTCCAGGATCATATTCCGGGACTGTGCATTTTCAATAAGGTATTCGTTATAGCCTGTTAGCGGGTCCAAAACGAAACTATCTGTTAATTCCCCCGTCCCAAAACGAAAAAGGCGATGAGGTTCGCTCGCTAAAATCCGGTCGATCTCTTGGAAGACCTGATCAATGTTCACGTAAACCGTAATGACCGGTTGATTTAAATATCCCTGGAGGATGCAATAACTACAATCCAACGGACAGTTCGTTTGAGCATTAATAATCCAGTACCGGCAGCATAAGTAGCTTTCGGCTGTCCCGGGACAAGGCTTCACCAAAGGTCCGTCAAAAGAAGTCAACCATAAGATCCGCTTCCCGGCCGACAAAGAAAGATCTCTGATCTTGTCTTGAAATGAATACGCATCATGAACTTCATCCCTGGGGACACCTTTTAACCGGGCAAGAATCCGCCGGCTGACTTCGGATTCGCACACTGCAGCATCAATGTAGATTTTATCAATCTTGACCATTACGAATGCCTATTAAAACAAGCAATTGTCTTCGAACAAACGATTGAAAGAGGTTCGACTTTTTCCAAGCAAAGTTCCAAAGCCGTCGTAGCACCCGCTTGTTTGCCTGCCACGGCAATCACCTTCTGTCCTTCCTGAATCATACCTGCTTTAGCTGCACGAGCAGCAATCAAAAAACAAACCTTCCCACCTATCCCGTATTGTCTTTCCAAGTTCTTCTCCCCAAGGTTCAAACCGGAAATTCGAAGAAGCCGCTCAAGCCAACGCGTTATTCGAAGAGACGGCAACCAAGGAGCACGATCCATGAGAAGCTTATCACCCCGTTGTCTAAGCCTCTGGGCCACCCCCTCATCGAAAGCAGAATTCTTCGGCAATCTCCTCATATCATGCATAATCACAATCAAAGAAACCCTACGATCCCCCAAGACGCGAAGCATTTCCTGCGCGGTCCTGCCTGTTGTTGAAGCAAGCACAATGGGAAGATTTCCCTCGTGGGCTTGATTCGCAGCTCGGCAAAGTATTTCTTCGTGTTTATTTTCGTGAACCATAATCATTTTCGGCATCAAAGGATAATTTGTAACGCCGGAAATTCTGACCGGCTTCGGGTTTAAATAAACCATTGGGAGTCTTGGCAGCAAGTATTTTTTTTAGCTCTTTTTCCGGCTTGGCGTAATAAAATCCTTGCGAAAAACGAATTTTCATTCTTTTAAGCAAATTAAGATCGTGAAGGTTTTCGACGCCTTCGGCAATCAGATGAGCGTCATACCCTTGGCTCACCCCGACAATCTCGCGTACCATACGTTGAAGAAAGGAATTCTTTGAAAGCCCTTGCACAATAGACCGGTCAATCTTGATATAGTCGGGTTTTAGTTTAAGCAATTCAAGGAACTTAACACCGATTCCCCGCACATCATCCAAAGCAAGCTGACAATCCCACCTGCGAAGCATCTGGACCCCCTTTTGAATAAGCGGGATTGAGCGTGATTTCATGCCTTCCGTCAATTCAAAAACAACCGGCTTTTTTTTCTGTATGCCTTGGAGTAATTTACCAAAATCGCTCTGCCTGAAGAGATGGCTGCTTAAGGTAATCGGCTCAATATTCACAAACAACATTTGTCCCAAGGAAAGTGCAGGAAGAATGTCAAGCGCCTTATGAATACACTCTAAGTCTAAAGGAATGACGAAGCCTTTCTCATACGCATAATGAAATAATTTCTCGGGATTTGCCCATTTGCCTTTCCCGCGGATAAGGGCTTCGTATCCCACAATGCGATTTTTTTCAATATCCACGATGGGCTGATAAACCGAATGCAACGAATTAAAATCGATCATTTCTTTCTCAATCATGAAATGATGCCGCCTTTTTTTAAAAAATAGACTTTTTCAATAAATAATTTATCTCATTATCGGCAAAACCGGCTGATAATCACAACTTTCCTCTTCGGCCAAATAGTCCCCTGTCAACGCGAAGGCACGCGAACGTGATCCGCCGCAAATTTCACGATACAGACACTGACCACAGCGCCCTTTAAGCAAGGAAGCATCCCTCAACTCTCTCATGATCACGGCATTTTGGTAACTTTCACGAAGAGAAGTCTTTCGGATATTGCCTGCGGCCACCGGAAGGAAACCGCTTGGAAAAACATCCCCTTGAGCTGAGACAAAGACAAAACCCTTCCCGGCATTAACCCCCACTGGGGCACGCCCGATACTTTTGCCGGGTCCCGTTGGATTCTTTAGATAGCTGGGCAAAGTAATATCTTTCGCGCGAATTTCCTCAATTTTTCTCCCCTGCAACAGCCATTCCTTTTCAAAAACAAATCGCCGATAATGCTGGGCTTCCGTGACCTTGATGATAAAAGAAGCTCGACGGCTTAACGCATAGATCGCTTCAAAGGCTTCTTTCATCTTTCCGGCATCCAGCACGGCCAATTCCATGGCTCTTCCAACAGGGACAAGGAAAAAAACTTCCCAAAAAACAATCGGCAGCGTTTGAACCAAGCAAATAAGTTCGTCTAACTTTAAGATATTGTGGATATTGATAAGGGTATTGATCTGGACTGAAAAGCCCAGCCGATGAGCTATTCGAACCGACTCGAGTGTGCGCTGGAAGACCCCTTCTTTACCTCTAAAACGGTCGTGTTCTTCAGCATTAGCTGCGTCTAAACTAAAAGCAATTTGATGAAGACCCGCTTTCTTAAGTGCCTCGAGCCTTTTTTCTTTGAGCAAACCGGTTACAGCAGGGATCGCAGCCGTTCTGATGCCTAATTGCACAGCGTCCTCAATGAGCTGTTCCAAGTCGATTCTCTTCAGAGGATCACCCCCGCTAAAGATCAATACGGGGACTCCCCAATCGGAGACTTCACGAATCAGTTTTTTTGCTTCTTGAGTGGAAAGCTCACCCGGCATCGCCTCGGGTTCGGCATTCGCACGGCAATGCTGGCAAACAAGATCACAAGCATGCGTTGTTTCCCAGCAAACCAAAAACGGCCGCTCGGAATAATCGATCGATGAGCAAATCTCATTCATAAAAATTCCTATGACTTGCTTTCAATAATTGAAAACTTAATTGATCCGCAAAGGACGATAAACATTTGTTTATCGTCTCCATAGGGCTATCCTTGGCATCCTTTTGAACAACAGGACTTTCGTTTTTTCTTAGACACAAGCCGTCTCATGACAACAGCAAAAGTGATACCGACAATCAAGAGAGCTATCCATTCGGTCTTGTCCATAATCTCTACCCCCATCCCAGCCAACGGCCGCCTTGATAAATGAAAAAACAGACAAGCCAGGCCAGTAATGACATATAGAGAACCATAAAGATGGGCCAGCGCCAGCTTCGGGTCTCACTTCTAACAATCGCTACCGTTGACAAGCATTGGCAACCGAGCACAAAAAAGACCATAATTGTTACCGCCACCAAAGGGGAATAAACGGCCTTGCCCGTCACCGGCGAAACTTCTTTTCTCAACGCATGTATAAGGTCCACCGAATTTCCTTCCGCACGGTCCCCCACGTTATAGACAATCGCAAGCGTACTGACAAAAACTTCACGCGCGGCAAAAGATCCGATAATACCGATACCGATTTTCCAATCAAATCCGAGCGGGGCAATGACCGGCTCAATCAGCCGCCCCATCTTCCCGGCAAAGCTTGATAGAATCATATCGCTTTGTTCGGCTGCATTTATCTTCCGGAGTTGTTCGCCCAAAAGATCTTTTCCAACGCTCTGCTCGATCTTGGTTCTTTGCTCCTCGTACTTCCGTTCGAGCATAGGATGCCGGGGATAACTGACCAGAAACCACAATAAAATCGACATAGAAAAGATAATGGTTCCTGCTCGAACAATAAATTCTTTGCCGCGGTCCCATGTTGCCCATAAAACGGTTCTTAAATTCGGAATCCGATACGGAGGCAGTTCAAAGACAAAGGGAGTCCCGTTGCCTTTAAAAAAACTGTTCCGAAAAAAAGCAGCCATCCCCAGTCCGGCAAAAATACTCAAAAAATACATTGAAAACAAAGTCATCCCCTTTAAATTGATGAATCCAAGAATGGGGACAGCCGGGACAAAAGCCCCGATCATGAGGGTATAGATAGGAAGACGCGCACTGCAACTCATCAAAGGAGCCACCAAGATCGTCACCAACCGGTCTTTCCTGTCTTCGATCGTTCTCGTCGCCATAATCCCCGGCACGGCACAGGCAAAAGAACCTAAAAGAGGCAGGAAGGCTTTTCCGTTCAATCCGACCTTTTTCATGACCCGGTCAAGAACAAAGGCTGCGCGGGCCATATACCCGGAATCCTCAAAAAAAGCGATAAAAAAGAAAAGAAGGAAAATCTGCGGGAGAAATATAATCACATTCCCGACACCTGCAATCACCCCATCGATCACCAAACTCTTGAGCTGCCCGTCCGGTAGGATCCGTGCGACAACCCCGGCCAAGGTCTCAATCATGTCCGCCATCCAATCCATCGGTCCTAAGGCCCAGGTAAAAATCGACTGAAAGATAAGAGCCATCAAACCCGCAAAAAAAACAAATCCCCAAATACGATGAGTTAAAACCTTATCGATTCTCTCAGAGATCGAAACACGTTTGGAGATCGATTTTTTGAGGACGTCACGACATAAATTTTCAATCCATTCGTATCGTTTCTCCATTTCAAGAGACGTCCAATCAATACCAGCCTGATCCAGATGGGCCCGGGCTATGGAAATCCTGTTCTTTAATTCTTCCCCATATCGTTTGTGATCGAAATAGTGGCTCCGGAAATGAACATCCGAGAGCATCCGCAGAGCCTCACCACGGGAAGCGCAAACACCCCAGGGAAGCATTTTTTTAATCAGATCTTCGACATAATTTAACTCTTTTTCAACCTCAGCAGGGAAACCCATGGTCTTGGAAAGACATATGGGTGAATACGATTGTTGACTCAAAATTAACTCCATCGCCTCTTTGAGGGCGAGGATGCCTTTTCCTTTATTTCCTACCGTTTTGACACAAGGGCATCCTGTCAGCTTCGAAAGTTTATCCAAATCCACTGCGACACCGTTTGCCTCTGCCAAATCCCACATATTGAGGACTAAAACGGTGGGCAATCCTGTCTCCATCACTTGGGACGCCAAATACATATTTCGTTCAAAATTTGCAGCATCAAGGATAACAATAGCGCAGTCAGGCTTGGATGTCCCCTCCTGGATCCCCAAAAGAACATTATGCACAATTTCCTCATCCATCGAACGAGGCAAGAGGCTATAGGTTCCGGGTAAATCCAACACCAAACATTCCTCTTGATTCCTCCCCAGTTTCGTCACGCCTGATTTCTTTTCGACCGTTACCCCCGGATAATTAGCTGTTTGATGCCGTAGGCCCGTGAGGGCATTAAAAAGTGTTGTTTTTCCCGAGTTCGGATTTCCCACCAAGACAACTTCTTTTAACTTCTTCAAGCTCGATTTAGACATGATTGCCGCTTTCAACAGGATTTGTTTTTTTAACAATCAAATAGGAAGCATCTTTTTTTCTTAGCGATAAATGAAAACCGCGGACCATGACTTCCATAGGATCTCCTAAGGGGGCAAACCGCTTGACCGCAATACGTACACCCCGAATAAGCCCCAATTCCTTTAAACGCAGGTGGATCTCCTCATCACCTTGATAACCCTGCAAAAAACACTCTTCTCCGGGATGCAGTTGATCGAGTGTCACCTGTTCATAAACTGACGATTCGTCTTCTGACATTTTTGACATACTCCTACAAGTTGATGCGAATGACTTTCAATTTTGAAACCTTTTTTCCTCGCGATTGCTTGCTGTGCCTTTTCAATCCGCTTGTCCACAAATTCCACCACCCTCCCGCAATGACGGCAAAAGAGATGGTCATGATGCGGCCGCCCGCTTTTGACTTCATAAAGGGTATCCCTTCCTGATTTATAGCTCGTCTGCAAGACTCCAGCTTCCATCAGCAATGAGAGATTGCGGTAAACGGTATCCCGGGAGACGCGATACCTCCGCTCCTTAAGGCGCTGGACAAGCTCATCAACGCTAAAATGCCCCGTCTGTTTTTTGATGCCGTCCAAAAGATCCATTCTCTCCCGGGTTAAACGCAGACCCATTTTTTTTATAAATTTTTGAAATCTTTCCCGTTCAGCATGGGTTGTAGGTTTATCCGGCTTGATCATCTCAACTCCCTTAGGTCGAAAGGAAATTTTAAATTACTCCGGAGATAACGGACCCGAAGAAGACCGAGGCTTCACATCCAATGGTAATACTCCAGCATCCAATTTGAAATTCTATTTGCTACTTTTTGCTTACGACTTTTTTTCAGCCAACTTCCCGACTTGTTTATCCACCAAATAAAGACCCCGCCCATCCAGGCCTGCTAACTTCACAAGGTCAAGAATCCCCTGAAACTGGGCTTCTTCTTCATGCTGTTCTTCAACGTACCACTGAAGAAAATTGAATGTGGCATAGTCTTTTTCGGCCCAACTCGCTGTTACAAGATTGCTAATACATTGGGTAATATGCTGCTCATGTTGCATCGCCTGCTCATAAATCGTCCCGAGGGATTTAAATTGGACCGGCGGTTCTTCAAGGGCGGGAACAATGGCATGCCCTCCCGACTCGTTGACATAATGATAAAGCTTCAACATGTGCTGGCGCTCTTCTTCTGCCTGCTTCAACATAAAATTGGCCGAGCCATTTAATCCCTGATTTTTGCACCAGGAACTCATCGCAAGATATAGATTGGACGAGTAATATTCCTCGACAATTTGTTTGTTGAGCAGTTTTTCCATTTTCTTTGTCAGCATCTTTAGCCTCAACTTTCTTAATTTCGTTGGTCGTTTTTCTTATTAAGACTTAATCTTAATAAGAAAGAGTATAGGGTATGGACTCCTTTCTTGTCAATAAGATAACCGGCGGGAGAGCGAACTGAGAAAACTTCTTAATTCACTCGTGTAAACATAGGAGAATAGCCAGATTCTCCTCGGCTTCGAGGGCGTGAGGGGCGTGGGCCGGCATCGCAATAAAAACCCCTTCGCGCAACGGGATGGGCTCGTCAAACAGGGTGAAAAGCCCCTTGCCAAAAAGGCACTGGACACATCCATTCTTTGTCGAAGTATGCGTATCAATCTTTGTCCCTTTTGATAAACACATCAACGTGTAGTGCGCCTTTCCCGTGCTGGCCAAGACCTTGCTGAAAATCCCCTCTTTGGGGAATTCCATCATTTCTTTCAGATTTCTCCATACATTTTGACAGCTCATGACAATAATTCTTACTCCTTATCGAAAAATTTCATATAAAATACCGGCAGCTAACGAAAAAAAGGTGACGGAGCTTAGAAACAGTATAAGAACCTTCAAACCAAATTCCTTCCTCAGGACAAGCATCGTCCCGAAACTGGCAATCGGGCCCAAGATGAGAAGGGCCAAACCAGCGCCGGCATTCATCCCTTGAGTAATAAAAGCATGGATAAGAGGAACGCTCATCGTCGAACACAAGTAGACCGTCAAGCCAAAGACAACTGTAAAAAGATACGCGAAATTTCCGGCCAGATAACTGTGAATCCAGTCACCCACAAACCCGAGTGAACTGACTAACGCCGCAAGAACGATACCCAGAATAACTTCTTTCCCAATTTCCCTTGGCATTTCAATCAAAGCATAATAGAAAACTCCTTGGATCTTCTTCTTCCAAGGCTTCTGAGTCTCACACGTTTCACAGGCACAGCACTCCCCTTCTTCATGCTTCTGTTGTGACGGTTCCTTCTTGGGCACAGACACTTGATTTCCAATGAGCCCCGTCATTAGCCCCATCGTGATCACAGCAAAAGCCACATAAAGCATAAATCCCAGGCCAAAAAACTTCCATGTCACAAACAAGGCCGTTAGAGACGTTGCCGGTGTTGCGACTAGAAAAGCAAAAATTGTCCCGAGAGAGGACCCTTTCTTATAAAAACTTACCGCGACAGGAAGCGACCCCCAGCAGCAAACAGGCATCACCGTCCCCACAACCGTGGAATAGAAAAGGGGTTTTATCCCTTTTCCTCCAAGGTGCTTTTGAACCCAGCTCGTCGGCAGAAACTCATGAATGACACCGCTTGCCAGAAATCCCAAGAGGAGGGGCGGCATGATTTCGAGGGTATACGACCAGCTATAAGACAAAAAATCTGAAAGGAACATGGCTATCTCCTTAACACACCTTTGCTAAGCTAAGAAACCTTCTCAGCCGTCAATCTCTTAAAACTATCGACAGCCAGCTGAAGTTCCCTCATCAGCTGGACCAGGAGATCGGCATTCTGTAAGATCAGACCTGGGATGGATGCCGGATTCTCATGCCAGCCCTTCAGGAGGGAGAAAAGATGGTTTTGAGCCTGTCGGCGATCGACATCAATACCCATTTTTTTGGAGAGTTTGTGGATATTCAGGCACTCCCGAATAAGATCGGGGCGGGGCTGGTTAACGAATTCGAGAATACGCCGGGTCAGCTCGTCACTCAGGAGCTGCGCCGTCGATTCTTTTTGGATATTCACATGAAAAATCTGGGCAGTCTCAATAATCCGATACGCAGGCGTTGCCTTCTTTAAAGGAAATCCCTGCTCGGCGAGTTTGCTGACAATCTCGGCCAGCCTTTTGCTTAGCACATGCTCTGCTGCATACCGGAATTCGACAGGAATCGGCAAATTAATCGACCGATAAATGGTATTCATTCTTCTATTTTCATCATAAATCTGCTCATAAAACCGGCTGACCTTCTCAATCTGTCCTTTGGTCAAGAGCGATATAATTTTCATTCTGTCTTCCAACAGAAGGTCCTTCAACATGAAATAGCTTTCGCCGAATCGTGCATCAATTTCCTTCAAGAGGACTAACACGTCCCCGTGATCCTGACTGATCTTTTCAAAAAGAGATCTCTCGAAAATCCGAAACTCCTCTTCGGAGGTATAGGGTTTGACCGAACACCGGAAATCGTAAAGTCCTATTTGGATCACAACAAAGATCATGTCTTTCTCTTCCAGCGTTACTTTTGAAGCAATCTGAACCCGCCCAAAATTGATCGTTAAATTCTCAAAGGTTTCTTCTCGCCGGTGGATCACATTGATCTTAAAACAATGGATATCCAGTTGTTTTTCCTGCGGATAATAGTCCTCAAAAATAGAGCCGATGGCAAAATAACTCACAATATGTTCCAACGAAGCAATCGAGGGTTTAACAAGTTGTTCATAAACACCGCGGCCATCTTTAAAGATCTCGACATTGCTCTTAGCATGCGACATTCGCTCAAGGAACTCTTCCTCAAGGGAAACACCCGTGGTTTCCTTCGCCAGTTGAATGGCCCTGGCGGCATACTGCAAGATCTGAACCGTTTCAATTCCCGAAAGCTCGGTAAAAAACCATCCGCAGCTGGCATACATCAACATGGCATGGCGCTGCATCTCTAACAATTTGAGGCAAGTGATCACCTCAGGGGGTTCTAAAGGACGCCTGGCATGCTGACTGAAGAAATTCCAAAGCCGCGATTCGCTTCGTTCCAAAATGATGTGGATATAATGATCGCGCGCTTTCCCTACATCATAAAATAAAGAATCGGTTTCTCTTTCAAACAGCTCGGTCACCTGATCACGAAGCCAATCCAAAGAATCCCTTAAAGGTTTCCTCCAATGTTGGTTCCAATGTCCAGGGCCATCTCCCCGGCAACCGCAATGTTCCTTCCATCTTTTGACTCCATGAGCACAACTCCAGGAAGTCCCTTCCTTCTCGGCCTCAATGAGTTCCACCTCGTAATTCGGCGTATTCTCTGCCAAGAATTCTCCGTAATTAACAATCCGATAATTCCGCTCAGGACATGCAACATTGAGAAGATAGGCTAACACTTGATCGCCGAAAATTTTATGATGGCCGTAGGTTTCGCCATCGGTCGCCACATGGATCAATTGAGGGCGCCCATTATAATCGACAATTGCTCCTTCAATTCTTTCAATAAAAAATTTGGCATCCGACAAAAGGTTCTCAAAACCAATACTTCGCGAAATAGGACCGTCATAAAAGAAAAGATCAATATACCGGGTTCGGTCATGCTTGAGAAAATATCGGTAAGGCTGTCTGGGATCGATTTGCCCGCTCCCGACACCATGCCAATGGCCGTTAAAAGGCCGGACCATTTTTGCTTGATAGGGAGAAAGCACCGTAAACTTGATTCCATGTTCGACCAGAACTTCCATGGTTTCATCATTGCACGCTGTTTCAGGAAGCCACATCCCTTCGGGGTCCCTTCCATACCTGTATCGAAACTCGTCAATTCCCCATCGCACCTGCGTCGTTTTATCACGTCTGTCGGCAAGCGGCATAATCATATGGTTATAAACTTGTGCAATCGCATTGCCGTGCCCATGATGCTCTTGGACACTAAGCTTATCGGCTTCGATAATCCTCTGATAGGTCTCCGGGTGCTTCTGTTCCAACCATGACATTAAGGTCGGCCCCACGTTGAAACTTATCTTCTCGAAATTATTGGCAATATTGACAATTTGAGCGTGAGAATCAAAGACCCGGGCGATCGAATTGGGAAGGTAGCATTCAAACTGGATTCTCTCATTCCAATCATGAAACGGATAGGCACTCTCCTGCCGCTCCACCGCTTCAATCCAGGCGTTTTCCCGCGGCGGCTGATAAAAATGCCCGTGGATACAAATGCAAACCGTCTTGTCACTCATTTGTCTTTGGCCCCTTTCATCAAATCTCCGATATCGTACCGTGATATTTCAACTTATGGTAGGCCTTTTATTAAAATAATTTCGGATTGCCCGCCACAAATAAAAAAGGGGAATCAGCTCATCATATATGATACCGATTCCCCTAGGTAACCTCGTTTAAACGAGAGATACTTTGGATCCACGCCCAATTTTATCGAATGCAATTTTGTTTTCGCGGGCTAGCCAACCAATAGCCTGATTGACAAGAGCCGGATCAGAAATGCCGCTCTCTTTTTGGAGCTGCGTTAATGACCTTTTCCCCTGCTGCTCTAAGGTTTTATAAATCTTCCCTGCCGCGTCACCAATTGCATAGTACTGTTGCTGCATGACACCACCCTTTCCTTTCTTATCTTTAATGTTTAAAACAAAACTACTGAGAACCGCAAAAAATCTCATAATTGACATTCGGGAAAATATTATTACGTCCCTCGATCTCCCTTAACCAGTTTTCGTCTAGTCGATTTGCTTTCAAATCTTCATAAATCCGGTTGAAATTCATGATATGGTCCTTCGTCCGCTTTACAGCATAAGGAACCATCGTCCCCGTATGCATAATAAAGGCCCAGTCGCTTGACTGCGCTAAAAAGAGTTCACGGCAAGCCTGATTCAGCGCCCGTTGGACCACCCCATTTTGGCCGCGGTATTGATTGGCCATCTCAGTCATTCGCAACGTTGCTTTATGAAGATGCTTGTAAATCCAATCATTGCAGCCGGAAAGCCATGTTTCCGCATACCCTTTCCAACCCCAGCTTGAAAAAGATGGCGTTGAAACTTGGTTAATAGGAAACTCCCGCAAATAATTCCCCGGAGTACTCAAGCGGATTGTTTTTTGGTCGAAGGCAACTTTGCGAATAAGGAAATTAAGGAATTCCGGCCCCTCATACCACCAATGCCCGTAGAGTTCCGCATCGTAAGGTGCGATCACAATCGGTTTTCTCCCCATAAAGTGATAGAGATATTCAACCTGTTTTTCCCGGTTGAACATAAAGTTACTGGCATGGGATGCTGCTTTTTCAAGCGCTCTTGAACGCGAATAAGGCTCTTTGTGGTCCGTTCGGCCTGTAATCCGGTAATATTTAATGCCCGTATTAATCCTCAAACCGTCAGGAGAAATATAGGGCTTCACATAATCGTAATCCAGATCAAAACCGATATCCCGGTAAAATTCCCGGTAATCATAATCGCCGGGGTAGCCTTCAATCGCTGACCAAACCTGCTTGGAAGATTCCGTATCCCGTCCAAACGCCGCCACACCCGAAGGGCAGTAAATGGGCGCAAACACACCGTATTTAGGACGCGGCGAGGCGTGTAAAATCCCGTGCGTATCGGTGAGAAAATAGCGGATCTTCATTTCTTTTAAGAATTGATCCACGCCCGTATAATACCCGCATTCGGGAAGCCAGATCCCCATCGGTTTACGGCCGAAAATACCTTCATATTGTTCAACCGCTGTTTTGATTTGTCCTCGCACAGCCGACTTAGTGCGATTAATTAAAGGTAAAAATCCATGAGTGGCCGCACACGTAATGATTTCAAGATGGCCCATATCCTGGAATCTTTTGAAAGCCCACGTCAAGTCACGGTAATACCGGTTGGTAAAAGTCTCTCTTGCTTGAGTCAGCTCCCAATAATAATGGAGTGCCGTTTCCTGAAAATCCGGCTGAAAACGTGTCCGCTCAATCTCCTTATTGGCGAGTTCAATGAGCCTATCCAAGTGCCGAATATACCGTTCCTGCAAAAGAGGATCCTTCAACATGGAGATTAAACTTGGAGTAAGCGACATCGTAACCTGATAAGGAACCTGATCCCGCTCAAGCCCTTCAAACATGTGAATCAAGGGAATATAGGTTTCTGTAATGGCCTCGTAAAACCAGTTCTCTTCGAGAAAAAAATCATGTTCCGGATGACGAACAAACGGAAGGTGTGCGTGAAGAACAATCGAAAGCAATCCTTTTTCCATAGATTATTTCCCCACCGTTGCTTTCAAGACCGGGGCCGGCCTTTTTGTCTTTCTTTCAACAATGGGGGTAATCGTTCGCTCTTCGATCCCATCGGCCGATTCAGCTTTTGTATCCAAAACAAGCTTGCCGTCGGGGAGAGCAAAGCGGAGAGAAAAAGTCCCATCGGGACGCAATTTGATCTCTTTTCCTTGGAGGGTTACTTTGGCATCCGGTTCGGTGCCTCCGTAAATAATCAACTCGCATTCCAACCAAAACCGGAAACCTCGCTTCTTGATTCTTACAGGACTGGATAGACTTGAAATGAGGCCTGCTCCGGAACCTGACGAGAGAGCACCGCTTAAACGTTCTTCCATCAGCTCCCTTAACTCCATTGAGCTCTTACCAACATCAAATCCCCCTGAAAGGGCATACATTTTCTCAAAATCAATTCCCATCCATCTTTCATCCAAAACATCCGACATCCCGTCACGAGGGGTCCAAACCTCATTGGACCGTGCAAGAGCAATAAACCGCCCATCTTGATGGAGGAGTCCTATCTCAACATAATAGCCGCGATTGGGTTCGACTTGAATATACCAATTGTTGATGAACGGCTGAAGATTGATATCAAAAAAAGGATCCGCAGCTTTCCCCTGCGTCCGCGTGTAAACACGAAGAATCCTTTGAACATGCTCCCACTTCCCACCAAGTTGCGCCAGCGCCTTTTCATAATGATCTTTTTGAATTTCCCAATATGTAAAAAGCCAATGAGTATCCCTCACCATGAGATAAATAACATTGTCACCATAATTTTCCGGAAGGTCTTGATAAGCTTGCGGTTCGGTATAAGTCACGCCGGGCTGATCAATTATTTCCGGTATAGGTGTTTCGAATTTTATCTTCTCCCGCTGAGGTGTTTCAAATACAACTTCGGAGATGGGCGTGAAGGGTGTCCTTCTCTGAGGACGGCGGCCTTGCTGTTTTTTCTTATTTTCTTCAGAACCTTGGGATGACTTTCTTCCATTCCTCGCTGTGCGCTTCGGAACTCCATTTTGCTTGTTAGGCCGCCTTGCCATGATTTTGTCCTTTACAATAGAACAACTTTTGTTTGCCCATTTCTTCTGGGCAGTTTTACATTATATTATAGGACTGTAAAAAAATCCAAGTTAAAAATGTATTTTCTAACATTAACGAACAGGGCCTAATCCCCGTTCACATATCCTGACCCCTGCGTGTGCCATACTGGCACCAAGACACCCTCTGCCCCTATCATGGCTATCTATCATAAGGGAGAAAAATACGGCCTATCCTCTTCTGTCTCGGGGGATCTCTTGGCGAACCCGTTCTTCAACCCAATGATAGGTTCGCCGCAAACCTTCTTCAAGGGAAATCTGAGGTGCCCACCCCAAAACTTCTCGAAGGCGGGTATTATCGGAATTCCTGCCGCGGACACCTTGGGGGCCTTCGATATATTTCTTTTTCACGGCTATCCCTGCAGCAGAGGCAATAATGTCCACGATCTGGTTAATAGATACTAGTTGATCATGTCCTAAATTCAGGGGATCCCGATGTTCGGAGCGCATCAATTTGTGGATCCCGACCACACAATCATCGATAAAACAAAAAGACCTTGTTTGTTCACCATCGCCCCATATCTCGATCTCGGGTTTTCCCGAAAATTTCGCCAACGCAATTTTCCGGCATAATGCTGCAGGCGCTTTTTCTCTACCGCCTTTCCAAGCCCCTTCGGGCCCGTAGATATTATGAAATCGGACAATCCTTGTTTCGAGTCCGTATTCCTCCCGGTAATGAAGGCACATTCTTTCCGTAATCAGTTTTTCCCATCCGTAAGCTCCTTGAGGATCTGCCGGATAAGCGTCTTCTTCCTTCAAAGGTGTCACCTGCGTACTTGTTTGTTTATATTTGGGATAGATGCAGGCTGACGAAGTATAAAAAAGACGCCGGCAATGATTCAAACGCGCGGCTTCAATGGTAAAAAGATTAATCAAGGAATTGTTATAAAGAATCGTCGCGTGGTTGGAATCAATAAATCCCATCCCCCCCATATCCGCAGCTAAAGCATAGACTTCTTCCATGTCCTTTGTTGCCTTGAGACAATTCTTCTTTTCCCTTAAATCCAGAATTTTAAACTCATGGCAGGCCGTTTTTGAAAATTGAGGCCTCTTGAGATCGACTCCTCTAACCCAATAACCTTGGGAAACAAGATATTTTGACAAATGGTGTCCGACAAATCCGCCCGCCCCTGTTACGACAATTCTCTTTTTAGACATTTTTCCTCTCTAGACAAAAAATTTCTGCTCTTCCCAATACCGGTTAAAAACGCCTCGAGCTTCTATCAATTCGCTCAGGCTGCCCTCTTCCATTTTTCGACCCTCTTGAATAACGACAACTTTATCTGCATGCTTGATAGTGGATAACCGGTGCGCAATTACAATCGTTGTCCGCCCTTGGATAGATTCTTCAATCGCTTCTTGAATCAGCCTCTCGGTTATTGTATCCAACGAGCTCGTTGCCTCATCAAGGATCATCACCTCTGCGTCTTTTAAGATCGCCCGCGCAATCGATAATCGTTGCCGCTCGCCTCCCGCCAGGCAAACACCGACATCACCAATTTCGGTATCCCATTTTCGGGGAAGCCTCATCACAAAATCATAAAGTCTTGCCTTTTTTAAGGCCTCTTCGATTTCCTTATCTTGGACTTCACGGCCCTTTGCAAATAGAAGGTTGTTGCGAATCGTATCGTTGAACAACAAAACATCCTGGCCGACAAACGCTATCCTTTCGCGGATCGACTCTAATGTGAACTGCCGGATATCTTCACCATCGATCAGAATCGTCCCCGGCCGGCAATCATAAAAACGCAGGATAAGATTTGCGATGGTGGTCTTACCTGCCCCGGTAGGCCCCACCAGTGCCGTCACCTTCCCTTTCTCGATCTCTAAATCTAAATCATTCAAAACCGGCATGTCCGGAACATACGCAAAATTAACTTTTCTGAAAACAATGCCTTGTTCGATAGGACCGCAACGCCGACTTCCCTGCGGGACGTCATAAAAATCCCCCTCTTCAAATATTTTCATCACTTCCTTTAATCGATGTTCTTTGCGGGCAATCACGGCCTTCGCATCATTAAAAGCTGCAAAAAGAGGAAATGAGCGTCTTGCTAAGATCAAAAACAAAAGAAATCCGGCAATCTCGGACGATCGATCATGAACGTAAACGAAGGTAATGACCGAAGCCAGAACAATCAGGGAAAAAACCATAATCATCTCTTGAATGGGATCGATCAATTTCTTGCGAAGTCCAATCAGAAAACCCGCTTTCCTTAACCTTGAGGTGATACTCCTGAAACGCTCTCGCGCAAATGACTCGCGCGTATAAGCTTGGATCACGGAAATCCCATGCACCAGATTAAAAACTTCTTTGCCCTGTTTGAGTGACGCCCTGGTTTCATTCCTGGCCACGCGTCGAATGCTCTCGACGATCCCGTAAGTAAGAATGATTAGCACAGGAAACGTCACCATGAAAAAAAGCGTCAAAGGCCAGGAGATCAAAGTCATCATGACCAAATAGACAATCAAGGTAAATCCTTTTTTCAACAATCCGCTTAGGTAGGAAATAACATTTTGAAACTGATCGGAAAATTTCAAGACAGTGGTCACGTACCCTTTGCTGTTCCGGTCGAAATAATGCCTCCCGAAAGACAGATATCGGTCAAATATTTTATTCCGTAAATGAAAACTGAAATGCTCATTGTAATAAGCAAACTGAAGGCCGGACAGGTAAACCCAAAAGCTTTTGACGATCACCGTGACCATGATCACCGCTGCGATGAGGGTAAAAGCAGCGATATTGCCGGATGGGTGAAATGCATAGAAAAGCGGCTTAAAGAAAGAAACAT
>JAFGHI010000045.1 GCA_016930235.1 Candidatus Omnitrophota bacterium | reverse complement strand
CCTGAACTCAATAAGCGAAGATCGTGCGATATCTGAACAAGCGAAAGGGCATAATCCCTTAACCCTCCTGAAACCCCGGCAAAATCTGCATCGGATTGCATCACCTCGAAAAGATTTTCTGCGCTTTTAACGGAGAATTTAGTTTCAGCCTTCAAATTCTCTACCACCTTCCTGCGATAAGCTAAAGTGGTATTCAAACCCGTCCCGACAGCGGACCCTCCGATCCCAAGCTCTTTTAAATTTTCAGCCAAGGCTTGGATTCTCCCTCGCCCTTTCTCAAGTTGGCGTGCCCAACCGCTGAACTCCTGCCCCAACGTAATCGGCGCGGCATCCTGCATATGGGTCCGGCCTGCCTTCACTATTTTCCGGAATTCTTTTGATTTTTTCGAAAAGGCCTTCTCTAACTGCTCGGAGGATGAATAGAATTTCTGAATAAGTTTAAGGGTCGCCAAGCGCATCGCCGTAGGGATCACATCATTGGTGGACTGTCCCCTGTTGACATGATCATGCGGGGACAGATCACGATAATGCCCTTTCTTCCCGCCCATAATTTCCAAGGCCCGGTTCGCAATGACCTCATTGGTGTTCATATGGACAGAAACACCGGCCCCCGATTGCAGCACATCGGTCACAAATTGATCGTGCCATTTCCCGCAAAGGATCTCGTCCGAGGCTTGAATAATGGCCTTCGCCCGTTTAGGATCCAAAATTTTTAAATCTTGATTAGCGCAAGCACAGGCCTTTTTGACGATTGCCAACGCCCAAATAAAATCAGGATGAAAACGGCAACCTGAGATGGGATAGTTCTCTAACGCCCGGACGGTTTCCACGCCATAATAAGCTTCCCCTGGGACCTTTTTTTCACCACAAGAATCTTTTTCGACGCGGTATTTCATCGTTTCAAGAACCCTCTCTTAATCGGGAAAAAGTATACCACAAAACACAAAAAGCGGTGAGGCTGAATCCCTTTTTCCTTTTTTCAGACACAGCCGAGAATGACAGCCTAAATCTTTAAGCTCTCATCCTCCCCAAGTCATCCAAAGGCAACGGAATTCCATGCCCCAACCGCTTTTTATGGATCGGTTCACCCGCATACCCTACTTCAGCATCTTTTTAAATTCAGATCCTGCTTGGAAAGAAGGGACCTTGCGGGCCTTGATTTGGATCGTTTCTCCCGTTTTGGGATTGCGTCCTGTACGCGCCTTGCGCTGTTTCACGGAAAAGCTGCCAAACCCCACTAAAGAAACCTTCTTGCCTTTTTTGAGAGAGCTCTTGATGGACTCAATCGTCGCATTCAAAGTCTCCCAAGCTTTGGCCTTTGAAATCTGGGTCTTCTTGGAAATCTCACTTGCCAATTCCGATTTATTCATTTTCTCACCTCCTTCTCCTGGATTTTGAAACCAAAAAAACGATTAATATTGCTTTAACTCCTGGTGAACATCCCGGTTCAGAAGGTCTTCCACCGCCTGTCTGGGGGCTTTATGCTCAAAAAGGATTTTATAAACCTCTCCCATCACAGGTAACTCCAAATGGACCCGCCGATTAAGTTCTTGAACACTCCAGGCGGTATCCACACCTTCGGCCACCATTTCCATCTTGCTTAGGATTTCATTGATTTTCTTTCCCTCTCCAAGTTCATAACCCACGCGAAGATTTCGGCCATAAGGAGAAAAACATGTCGCCACCAAATCCCCCAGCCCCGAAAGCCCATAAAACGTATTCGGACTGGCTCCCATCCGAATACCCAACCTGGCCATTTCAAGGAGTCCCCGCGAGATCAATCCTGCTTTCGTATTATCTCCGTATTTCAACCCGTCACAAACCCCGGCAGCGATCGCAATCACGTTCTTCAAAGCGCCTCCCATTTCGGCCCCGATCATATCGTACTGAACATAAACACGGAAATAGGTGTCCTTGATCGCCTGCTGAACATACGTCGCATCTTTTTCGTTTTTGGACGCCACGACCACAAGAGTCGGAAAACCACGAGCGACTTCCTCGGCATGAGAAGGTCCGCTCAAAACCACCACGGGCGTTTCACCTCCCAAGATCGTTTGAATAATTTCCGATGGCCGCAGACAAGTCTTTTTCTCGATCCCCTTGGCAACAGAAACAAAAATCTTCTTTTGAAAGGGAAGCTCTTTTAATTTGTGAAGAATATTTCGCAAAAATTGGGAAGGGATGGCGAGGAGGATGATATCCCCGAAAAGGATGGCCTCTTTTAAATCGGCTGAAATCCGTATTTTGGAAGAAAGCGGCACCCCCGGAAGAAATTTAATATTCTCTCTTTTTTCTTTCAGGACTTTGGCGTAATCAGGAAATGCTGACCAAAGAAGGACGTCATTGCCGCGGCGCTCATTGACAATCGCAAGCGCCGTTCCCCATCCGCCATCACCCAGGATCACAACTCGATTTGTTTTCATGCTCTTTGATGGCTCCCCTCAAGGCTGTAAAATCATGAGACCCTTGTGCCGCAAGGCTTGTGTGAGTTTTGTACTTTAGCACGGAAATATAGGGGAATCAAAAGAAAAAAGTGATGCGAGCGATTTTTTTATGCGAAGAAATGACAGTCTTCCCAAATATATTTTGGTATTCCTTCAAATCTTGGAATCAGGCGGATTCATCATCGAGGAGTTTGTGTGTTTGGACCCGGCTTCGAACTTCATCAGGCGCTTTGACTGGGACCATGGAGCCATCCACAAACGCATGAACTGTAAACCCCGTCGCTAAAAGGGTTTGCTTCTCCTTATGAAATGCTTGATATTCGAACTTCATGGAACTCATGCGAATACGGCTGACGCTGGTTCGAATCACCAGCAAATCGTCATACGTTGAAGGAGCATGGTATCGGACCGTCGCTTCAACAACAGGCAGGAAATATCCTTTTTTCTCACATTCCGTATAAGGAAGTCCCAAGGCACGGAAATACTCCGTTCGGGCAGCTTCAAACCACACCAGATAGTTGGCGTAATAGCTGATGCCTAGTTTATCCGTATCCCCGTAACGAACGCGGTATTCATAATCAAAATATTTCATGATTTATAACGATTCTTTGAAACGGTCAAAAATATTTTGTTTCTTAATCTGAACTTTTTCGGACCGCCGCTTGGCAAATTCTTGAAGCAATTTTTTCTGTTCTGCATCTAACTTCGTCGGAACTTCGATTTCGATCCGGACATATTGATCCCCTCGACCGGTTGGATGACGTAACATTGGAAGCCCCGCGCCTTTAACTTTTAAAACTTTGCCCGACGGAGTCCCCGCAGCAACCTTCAACTTCGCTTCCCCATCAAGAGTGGGAACCATCAAATCGCCTCCTAAGACTGCAACCGAAAAAGGGACCAAACATTCACAAACAAGATCTGTCCCGCGGCGTTCAAATATCTTGTGAGCTTTGACTATCACATGAACGTAGAGATCACCCCGCGGACCTCCCCGTTCTCCGGCTTCCCCCTCTCCTGAAATTCGAAGCCTCGAACCCGATTCAATCCCGGGAGGAATCTTAAGATTCAATTTCCTGGCCTTCTTGACCCTGCCCACCCCCAGACAGCGATGGCACTTTTTTTCGATCCTTTCACCCGAACCACCGCAAGTCGGACAAGTCCGTCTCAGCGTAAAAAAACCTTGGGACATACGCACTTCGCCGCGTCCATGACAATCCGTACAAGTCAGTTTCTTCGAACCCGGCGCAATACCGCTTCCCTGACATTCCGCACAAGTTTCACGCCGGGGAATATCCAGCTCAGATTCTTTACCCGAAAGGACTTCTTCCAACGTGATTTCGATCGTTAATTCCAGATCCGCTCCCCGACGTGCCCGCTGCCTCGCCCCGGTGCGAGGGCCGCCAAAAAAATCTTCGAAAAGATCCCCGAAAATATCACCGAAAACACGGAAACTATCTTCAAACCCCTCAAAACCCTGAAATCCCCGGCCTCCTAAAGAATGTCCGAACTGATCATACTGAGCCCTTTTTTCGGGATCACTTAAGACCGCGTAAGCTTCCGCAGCCTCCTTAAATTTCTCTTCCGCCTCTTTGTTGCCGGGATTACGATCGGGATGATATTGAAGGGCTACTTTCCGGTAGATTTTCTTAATCTCATCACCATTGACGGTTCGGGAAACACCCAGAACTTCATAATAATCTCTCTTCATTGAACCGGAAGCCATGACCTAAGTTATCTCGTCTCTTTTTTCATCTACATCTTGCGATGGGTTATAAGCAGTATTTTGGGGGGCTATACGAACCCTTACTTTTGCAGCCCGCAAAAGTTTGTCATGGAGCAAATATCCGCTTTCGATTTCATCCATGATAATATCGCTTTCACCCTCCTCTTGAACATAAGCCACGGCCTCATGAAAATGAGGATCGAATGTCGCCCCAAGAGTTTCCATTTTCTTGAGCCCATGATTTTTCAAGATATCATTGAGCTGCTTTAAGACCATCTGAATACCCGTGACAATACCAGCCTGATTTTCTTCTTGAATCTCGCCGGCATGGCTGAGCGCCCTTTCAAAATTATCCAGGACCGGTAACAATTCGCGGATAAAAGATTCCCGGCTGTAACGAACGTAGTCTTCCTTTTCCCGGGCAAGCCGTTTCTTGGCATTCTCAAAATCAGCGGCCGATCTCAGCATACGCTCCCGCATGCCTTCCAACTCCTCGACCTTGTTGACCCATTGCTCGAATTCTTCCCTGGAAAGGATGACTTCGCTGGATTCCTTCGGCGAGGATCCCCCAGAACCCTCATGGCTCTGAGGAATATCTTTCTTTTCTTCCTTTGTATGCTTGTCTCTTTTCGACTCTTTCATCATCAACCCTTCTTTCTACGGCAACACCCAATTCATCAATCTCGAAACCTGCTTGAGTAAAGGGATCAGTCGTCCATACCTCATCCTCTTGGGTCCAAAGAGGGCCATGGTCCCTTCACAACCCTTCCCGACTGAACAGCGTGTTGAGATCATTGTGCATTCCCAAAAAGCATTCTGTTCATTCTCTCTTCCGATCGAGATCTGAACGCCTTCTTTGGGAATACGTGAGGAAATCCATTCAACCATTTCTTTTTTTTCATCGAGCGCTTTAAAAACACGCTTTACTTTTTGAATGTCCTGAAATTCGGGTTTCTCCAAAATACGGCTTGTTCCCATAATGACAAGACTGTAAGTTTTCTCAGTATCAGAAACTCGATTCCTTACGACCGGAAAGAGCACCAAACTTATCTCTCCCGACAAAGCCGTCAATAAAGATGCGACTCTATCCGCCACCGAGTCGACTCCATTCCCGATGCCTTTAAGTTGTTCTTCGACATCCCCCAATAATTCGTCCGGGAGATTTTCCAAACTCAGACCATGATCCACATAATAACGATACCCCAAATCCGTCGGGATCCTCCCGGCAGAGGTATGAGGATGCGTCAAATAGCCCAACTCCTCAAGACGGCCCATTTCGTGGCGAACCGTTGCCGGGGAATAACTGCTCCGGTAAAGGCGCTGATAGAGCTCGGTAATCAATCGAGACCCCACGGGTTGAGCCGTCTCAATATAGGCATCCACAACCCGGTTTAAGATGGACTGTTGTCTTGTTGAAAGTCTCAGCATAGGGCGAGAATGATACCAAAAATAACCGATAAACTCAAGGCACCCTGCCCCAAGAACCCCTGCTCCCTCTTGGCTGAAGGTTCCCTTTTCAATCCGATCTAACACAGGGAAAACACTGCACAACCTAAAGGCGGGGAACTGAGAGCAAGCTGTTCAGATCAACTTTCTTGCGCCTAAACTGCTCGAGGGATTCACGGCCTAAAATCCAGGGATCGGGATCTTCAGCTACGACAAGACTCAGGTACTCGTATTGGCCAAACTGATAACTCCGTAACACATTGACGAACTCACGAGAAGCCAAATTCAGCAGATAAAGCATATCTTCGTGATAAACCACCGATTCGCGTGTGTAACTATTGTAATCTTTGAGGGCAGCTTCGACCGACAAAGAAAAATGGGGTGGTTTTGTATCATCATAGCTAAAAGTCATCTTGGCTTGGCGAAAGGTATTATGGATCCTTTCATCGGTGGCCATCACCCCCTGCAACCTTCGGGTCAACTGTTCCGCCAGGAAATCGCCCATTTTGATTTCATCAAAATCAAATTCCTGTTCCCAATTCTCGACATTTTCCTCAACCTGGAGTTCTTCAGGAAAAGGGATCCGCTGCCAATAGCCCTCTTCATCTAAAAATTGAAAAGGAATAATCCTTACAAGGCGGGGTTCTTCCTCGGCTAAGGACACCATGAAAAGATACTGCAGGTATTTTTCATCCTCCCCTTCGAAGCCGACAATCTCATAAGGGGCCTTAACCTTAGCGTAGACAAGGACCTCGGCCTTCCGAAAAGGTGCACTCCGAATTTCCAAAATCTCCCACCTTGCATCGGAGTCTGCTATAAGCGGTGAACCTGTATCCCCATAAAAAAGAGTCCGGATGGTTTCCGTCGGAAGACCTTCCTGAAAATATTTCTGCCTTACCCTCTCAGGCGGCAACGTCCCAATATCGGTAAAAAACTGACGTACCGGTTGATGCCATTTCACAGCGCGATTTAACCGCAGCTCATGAATCACACGCTTGCGGTATTCATCCCTGGAAATATCCCAAATCCGGACACGCTTAATGTCATCCACATAGCCAGTCAGGACTAACTGCATCCCCGTATTTTCGACATCGGTCGCAAGCAAGACATAAAACTTCAGCTGTTCGTCCGTACTGAGCAAGACCCTCGAAATGGAGAAAAGGACATCTTCAACTTTTTCTAAAGCATCCGGTGAAGGTTCAAAAAGGGCTTCGAGATTTCTCACTTTCCCCGTCACGGCCGCTTCTTTGAAATCAGCGGCAAAGAGTTTTTCAAGCGGTAAATAGACCCCGACCGTTCCCCCTTTGATTTTGACTCCGACATTTTGGATCCCGTATTCGATGCGGCAGATATCGGCAAGGGATTTTTTGATGAGCTCAGGGGGATAAGATTGGATCGTACACGACGCGAATGAAACAGCCAAGAAAATCAAAACCGAAAAGAAGGAATAGTCACGCCACCTCATGAGGATGCGCTATCGGTACCTGATGTTTTTTCTTTGGCCGGCTTCGTTCCAAAACGGCGGGGGTTCGCCTTGCCGTATTCGGCAAAAATGGCTTCGATCTCGTCGTAATCCAGTTCGTTCTTCGTTAAAAGTTCGTGGGCAAAACGCTCAAAAAGGGCGTTTTCTGTCCTTAAAAGACCCTCGACCTCTTTCAAACATCCATTGATAAGATTATTGGTATCTTCGTTGAGGCGGTGAATCGTATCGTGCGAAAGCTGCTCGGGCGGAATGACCGTATAATCTCCCACCAACCCCGATTCTCCCATTCCCGCCCTCCAAACCATATGATGGGCAATAGTCATGGCTGCTTTAAAATCGCTGGCAACCCCAATGGTTGAGGTCTTGTATTTGACCCTCTCGGCTGCATAACCGCCCAAATAAACCTTAATATCAGCCAGGAGACATTCCTTGTCTTTACTATGCCACTCTTCGCTCGGCGTCGGATGAACAACTCCAAGAGACGATTTCCGGGGAATAATCGAAGCTTTAAAAACATCATCCCGGGGATGCAAAAGATACGTTGTAATAAGATGACCCGTTTCATGATAAGCCGTCATCTCTTTTTCCCGGTCATTCATCGTAATCCGGTTTTTCGTTCCCAAATCAATCCGCTCGATCGCCTCCGAAAGATCCTTCAAAGTCACAACATCACGGTTGTTACGCGTGGCAATGAGGGCTGATTCTTTGATAATATTTTCAATTTCAGCGGGAGTCTTCCCCACCGCTTTGCGGGCCAGACGTCCGGTATCAATCGAGGCATCGTGTTTGACCTTCCCCAAATAAAATTTAAAAAGGGCCTCACGGCCTTCGAGCCCCGGTTTTGTGATGTAAACCTTCCGGTCAAACCGTCCCGGACGCAGCAATGCCGGATCCAAAATTTCCTCATTCGCGTTGGTGGCCCCGATAATAATAATATTCTCCGCCCTTCCTCCAAGACCATCCATCTCCACGAGAAGCTGGTTCTGCGTGCTGTTACCTTCTCCGCTTCCGAACTGGTTAAAAGTCCGGCGATGCCCCATCGCATCCAATTCGTCGATAAAAATGACGCATCCTCCATAACCGTAAGCAAGCCCTCTGGCCTTTTTAAAAAGCTGACGAACACGGCTTGCCCCGACTCCAACGAAAACCTCATTGAATTCACTCGCTGCCATCGAAAGGAAGGGCAACTTGGCCTCTGTCGCAATGGCTTTGGCCAAATAAGTTTTTCCGCATCCAGGAGGTCCCAACATCAAGATCCCCCGAAGGATTTTCCCGCCGATCTTTTTCACCCTCGTACGATCTTTAATCAGCTCGACGACCTCCCAGGACTCTTCCTTGGCCTCTTCAATCCCTATAACATCCGAGAATTTGACATTCACTTCGTGAGCGCGGATATTTTTCTTGTCAATCTTCGAAAATCCGCCACGGAGTACCATCATGTACATGTAAACAAAGACAACGCTGTTGACCAAAACAAGGAGGATTGAGATCGGCATCTGGGCAAGCGTAATATTACGGTAGTAGCTCTCAAGGGACATCATCCCATAAACCGACAAGACCAACAGGACCAAAACACCCGTGATAATGAAGATCTTGACTTTATGATTATCAAAATGCATCTTGAAAAGCCGCCAACGATTCATGTGTTTCTCCTATCTTATTATGACAAAAATACTTACAACTATTTACAACGGTCCAATTTTGAGTTTAACAATATACTCTGAAATACTCCTTGCTGTCAATCTTGCCTTTGGATAAACAGGGGGCAATGACCGTTTCTACGATTCGTCCAATAGGACAAATCTCTTGAGACCCAATTTTCTAAGATTGATCCTTCATCTGAAAATCCGGGGTTGTTGTTTCGTCGGAAGGCATATCTTATTGATTGTCAACGGGTTGCGGTAATTGAGAATCCAAATCACTCGATGCCGTCTCTTCCTCGTCCCATTCCTCAAACCACCAATCTTCCTCGAGAGTTCCCTCCTCATAATCCAAAGTTTCATCCTCCCATGATTCCACAAACTCATCGAGGACTTCTTCGCCGCGTCCGATTCCTTGATCTTTCATGGGCGGCTCGATAAGGAATTCTTCCTTTTCATAAAATTTGAGGGAAGGAGCTGGGGCCCCTTTGGGACCGTCTTTAAGTTCTTCCTGTTTTGCTTTATAGGCAACAGGATCCGTCTGCGTGTTTCTGATAGGATCCTCTTTCTTGCGGACAGTCCCCATGTGAAAGAGTCCCACAATCACCACTAAGACGAACATACCCAAAAGCGTCTTCGGCATAAAATCCCTTCCTTTTTTTATCCTCAAGGATCAATCAAAAGAATACACAGCATTCCGAAAAAGATCAAACGGCTGTTTTCCTGCCCGCCAAAGCAGCCGTCTTACCTAAATGCTGCTTCAAAAATCTTCCCGTATAAGAATTCGGGCACTTCATAAGCCCCTGAAGGTCACCTGTATAAAGGACTTGTCCTCCGTCTTCGCCCCCCTCAGGCCCTAAATCGATCACATAATCCGCTAAACGGATGATTTCCATATTATGTTCAATAACGAGGAGAGAATGTCCTCTTTGGAGCAGTTCTTCGAAGGCCTCCATCAGAAAATGAATATCATGATAATGAAGTCCTGTTGTCGGCTCATCAAACAAATAGAGGATATGTCCGCCTTGCCTTTCGATCATCTCAAAGGCCAATTTCAGGCGCTGGGCCTCGCCTCCTGAAAGGGTTGTTGCGGATTGCCCCAACTGTAAATAACCCAAGCCGACTCTTTGTAAAATGGAAAGTTTTTGACAGATTTTTGCCTCTCCCTTAAAAAACTCCATGGCTTCCTCAATCGTCATATTTAAGACATCATCAATATTTTTCCCACGGTAACGAATCCCTAAAACATCTTCTTTGAAACGTTTTCCCTGACATGCTTCACAAGTCACAAAAACATCCGCCAGGAAATGCATCTCAACTTTAATCCTTCCGTCTCCTTTACAAACGGGGCAACGTCCGCCATCGACATTAAACGAAAAGTGACGGGCTTCGAATCCTTCATGACGAGCTTCGGAACTTTGGGCAAAAGTTTTTCGAATTTCTTCATACACTTTAATATAAGTTGCCGGATTGGACCGGGGCGTTCGTCCGATCGGAGATTGATCGACCAAAACGGTTTCGTCGATCCAATTAAATCCCTGAATCGAACGAACCTTCCCAAGATCTTGAACAGGACGCCCCCGGTAACGGAGATAATGCCTATTCAGAATCTCATAAAGCAGCGTGCTTTTTCCGGAACCCGAAACCCCCGTCAGGACAACCAATTGGCCCAAGGGAATATGGACATCGATATTCTTCAAATTGTGTTGCTGAGCCCCTTGGATACGAAGTTCCTTGCCTGCTTTCTGTTTGGCTATGGATCTCCTTTTAATTTCCAGACGTCCCGATAAATACTGGCCGGTCAGTGATTTTGGCGCCTTGGAAATGTCTTGGACCCTGCCCTGAAAAATTAATTCACCTCCTTGTCTCCCTCCAAGCGGCCCCAAGTCAATAACTTCATCGGCCGCCTCAATCATGGTCCGGTCATGTTCAACCACAACCACCGTATTCCCGAGATCTCTTAATTCCTTAAGCAACCGAATCAGGAGTTCATTGTCCCTTTCATGCAACCCCACACTGGGTTCATCAAGAACATAGAGCGTATCGACCAAGGCCGAGCCCAGAGAGGTCGCCAGGTGAATCCTCTGGACCTCGCCTCCGGACAACGTTCGGGATAACCGGCTCAGACTTAAGTACCCGAGTCCCACTTCCTTCAAAAAACGGACCCTCCTTTTTATCTCCAAATACACCGGTTCCACGCGCTCTTTCTCCGACGGCTCCAAAGACAGTCTTTCAAAATAATCATGTAATTTTTCAAGACTCATAATTTGAAAATCATAAATTGTTTTTCCTCGAAAATGAACATGAAGGGCATCGGGCTTCAGCCGTGTCTCGTTACATGTTTGACAAGGCACATAAGCCCTGTATTTGGCCAAAAAGATCCGGACATGCATCTTGTAAGTTTTCCGTTCCAAGTATTTGAAAAAATCCTGAACGCTGAAATAATCATCCCCGGGGCTTCCCTCAAAAATCAGTCTGCGTTTGGCTTCAGGCAAAGCTCCCCAAGGCATGGAAGTGGATATCTTCTTCCTCTGGCAAAACCGAAGGAGCTGTTCGAATTCCCAAGCCGCACTGGGTTTTGTCCAAGGTTCAACAGCACCCTCTTGGATGGATTTCGCCGGATCCGGGACAACGAGGTCCTTGTCAATCGTAATCACCCGTCCAAACCCCTGACATTCGGAACAGGCCCCAAGAGGGCTGTTAAAGGAAAATAAATTAGGATTGGGTTCTTTAAATTCACGCCCGCAGGAAAAGCAGCGTCTCTTTTCGGAAAATTGAAGAACTTTTTTACCCATGGCAATTTGAAAATCTCCTCGGCCTGAGCGGTTGGCTAACTCCAGCGAATCGATCAGCCTTTCGCGGCGAGGGCGGCCAAGATTTAAGCTGTCAACGACAACAAAATAGGAACTATCACCTTTCTTTTTTTGAACCGTTTGAATCGGCACAACCTTGCCTTCGACCCACAACTCCACAAATCCCTGCCGTTGGAGTTCCTTCAGAAATTCCTCTGTGTAAGTTTTTCCTCGTGTCCGGAAATGAACTTTAAAAAGGATGTGAATATCCCTGCCCTGGAATTCTCGAAGGAGCAAATCAGCCACAGACTCAGGATAATTACTCATAACAGCCAAACCACAGTCCGGGCAAATGGTCTCGCCTATACGCGCAAAAAGGATCCTCAGGTAATCGTTAATTTCCGTTTGGGTGCCCACCGTCGACCGGGCATTGGTAATGACATTTTTCGCTTGGATAGCAATGGCGGGAGGAATCCCTGAAATAAATTCGACGTCGGGTTTTTCCATCCTCTCCAAGAACTGGCGCGCATACGAGGAGAGGGATTCTACATAGCGGCGTTGACCTTCGGCATAGAGGGTATCAAAAGCAAGACTGGACTTCCCCGAGCCCGAAACACCCGTAATAACATAAAAATGCCCGTGAGGCAGGATTAACTGAAAATCTTTGAGATTATGTGTTTTAACTCCCTGGAGGAGAATGGCATCCATCGAAAAAACCGAACTTCCTTATCTGCCCTATCTTTGTCGAATACGAACCGCGTCACGCAATGATGCTTTATGGGGGGGCCAGCAGCTTCGTGAAAAACAGGATACCGGAAAAAAGACAGATCCTCCAGTAAAAATTTAAGCGCGTTTCGCAAGCGCTTCGGTCAGAAATTCCCCAATCCGTTCAAGGAGCATTCCGCCACCCAAAACCCGCTGGGATTCTGGTGCTAACTGGACTGTCGTCATATCACGATTGTAACGCTTGATATAAAAGGTAATGATCCTTTTATCCGCATCCCCAAAGGATCCATAGGCCAGGTTTCGAACACGGATCAGGCCCTTGCCCTTTTCAGTCTCTTCAATCTCCCAATCATCAAAAGTCTCGAGGGCTTCAAAAGTTCGAAGGTAAGTCAAGTCATAGGGAAGTTTATACATCAAGACTTCATTATGCAATGGCAGGAGCTCCTCATGAAGTGTGCAACCGCCAACCACGAAAACAATCATTATGAGTACAAATATCCACTTTTTGTAACCGGCCATTGAGTATCCCCCCCTGTTAGAAAATGATTTCCTTCTTATTTCTTCGGCATGATGAGTCACTTTATCAAGTCCAATTTTAAAACTTCCCCGAAAGCCTGACAAAGGGCCCATGGGTATCGTAATTATTGACCTTCCTCAAGTCATCGTCAAAATCGGTGAAATTATACCCAACCCCCAGCCGCACATAATCATAGAACTCACGGTCAATCTCCACCAAGGCCCCTTGTTTGAGGGTCCTAGCGGCATCAAACTGCCACAAGAAGCGGTATTCGAGTGCCAAATCCCATTTCCGGGTCACATGGAAATTAAACCGATGGGCCCACAAAAGATTATGAAGAATCGTCTGAGTCACAGGTGTTTCAATAATCGAATTTTTATAAGCCATTTTTTCAACCACCGTTAAAAAACGGTGAAGTTCATAAGCGATGTCAATTGCTACCAGATGAGACTGTTCATCGGTCGCAAGCCCCGAAAAAATCCCTGCGTCAAACTGAAGATCATTGGCCATATTCCTTAAATAAGCATACCGGGCAAAGGCATTCAACCGGTCATTCGAGACAGGCCGGTAAGCCAAGCCCGCATTCAATTCCATAAAATCAGCGGGTTTATTTTTGGGATCTAAAAATCTGGACTTCCCGTAATCTAATTTCCCGAGGAGACTGAAATCCTCGTTCATTTTATATTCCAGTGAATTGCGGCTCACCCATTGCCAGAGCCGTGGATCATCATGATCCCACCGCACTTCAAGATGAACGCGGCTTCTGAGTTTATCCCCATCCGCATAAGCCACAGAACCCGAAACCGCATTCGTCGTATTCGCTTTCACAAGAGAATTACTTGCCTGAACATCCAAAAGACGGGTACTGGCATTGTCTAAATGCCGTCTTTCATATTTAGCGTCAACATCCCAACGATCCCCGGCCTTTCCTTCAATCCCTAAAATATCCGCAAATCCATCGACCCCGTCATAAGAAGAATGTTCCTGTTCGGTGTAGACTCTTGATTTTTGAGAGAGCGGGAAAGAACTCCCGATCGCCGTCGAAAGGGCCTTGGAACCGATTCCGCGGTCACGCATCCTCAAGTTCGCGTAACTCCGCCCCCCATTCTCGTGCATCTGTTCAAGGCCAAAGAAGGTCGAATCCCCCAAATTTCCAACCATTTGTTCAACATAGCCAAAAAGATTATTCACCACTTCATATCGGAGTCCGCCGCCAAATTGGTGATTTTGTTTCTCCTGGAACGTCATTTGAGCTTTGACATAAGGCATTAGCCGCTCATTGAGCCGATATCCAACTTTTCCTGCCACTCCGTTTTCAAACGGGACTTCGGAAAGAAGGGTCGGTGAGAGATGGTCCTCAGGGATATCCGCAACTTGGCGGCGATATTCGGCCTCCGCGAGAATCTTGCCGTAATCATATTTGGCTTGAATGGTTTGAGTTTCAACCGTATCAAACGGCGCTATCATTCCATGTTCGTTTAACGGCATGAGCTGTCCTACCACTTCGTTATGATCGTACCGGTAACGCAAGGTCAAATCTTTCAATCGATAGCTGGCATTAACACCGTATTTCTTATAACCTTCCTGACTACGGATGCGATCGGTAGAAAATCCGGGTTCAACACCCTGAAGGTATCCAGAAAGCTCGAGATTTTTAACGGGCTTAGACTCTGCTTTGATGGAATAGGCGTTCTCACGGGTCCTTTGACCAGGGCCGCTGATGGGATCCAGATTAACAAAACTCAATCCCCCGTTAAAAGAAACGGCATGATCAACCTGTTCTAATTTTGTTTCAGCATATTCAGCCGTTACCTTGGTATTACGCCCAAGTTTGAGTGTCGCATCCACACCCCGCATATCATAATCTTGGCCATTGCGTTTCTCTTCAACGGCCGTTCCTCCGATACGAATATGCTGGCCCATGTGGGTATAACCCCGAATCCCCCGGTCTCCGGTCTCAAAAATATGAAGATTTCCCTCATACTCATAATCCACAATGAGGTAAACGGGGCTCCCATCAAGCAAGTCACTCGTGATCAGTGTGTCTGCCGCACCAACGGACGATAACGGTCTTGAGAGTAAAATCCGTCCTTCGTTATAATCAATCTCGTAATCTTGCCCTTCTTTCAAGTCATAGCTGTCGACAGGAATATCCTGAATCTTATCCCGGGTCTCGACACGAATCTTTTCGCTGCCTTCCACCACATTTCGATTCCGAAGGTAGTAGAGAGAACCGCCCGTTGCCGCAAATTCATTGTGGTCTCCCTGATGACTCGATTCCGCCCAAAAAAGCTTGAAGGCCCTTTTGGGGTCCCCGTAATCGGTTGTATCCAGAGATTCATAATGCGCCTTCAACCCCGAAAGCGTCCGGTTATAGGTGGCAAGTTCCGTATCCGTAAATTGAGTCTTAAAAGTTCCCCAACGTGCGAAAGAACGGTCCATTTCAACGAGCACATAAAGCCGGTCCTGGGTGTCTTGTGCATCGTAATCACGAGTCGAGGCATCTCCATAAATGGGATAATATTCATCCGGATCCAGATTGGTAAAAAGCTCTGAACGCTCATCGCTCGTATCATAATGACATTTGACCAGAAATTTTCCTCTTAGTTTGCCCTTCAAATAAAAAGATAAGCGTCCGTCTTCATAGAACCCTTCCTTAAGCGTTCCGTCTTGACCGGCCGTTACAATATCGCCGTTTTGAAAATTCACGCCGAGTTGTTCTTCCCCCAATCCGACCATAAAAAACATGCTGTCTTTGATCTCGATCTTATGCCGGTAGGTTGTCGACTCTCCTTCCGGGCTTGTCGCCGTCACCTGAATCTCCTTTTCACCCGGGCTGGTATAAAGTTCAGTTTGAAAAAGCCCCGAGACCGTATCCACTTCGACCGGATACTTATTAACGGCAACGCTATATCCCGGCTTGGTTTTCCCCCGAACGCTGATGGTAGGTTTCGCCACCAAAGGGATGGATTGTTTTCCATCCTGAAAAATATTGAAATTCCCGAGAGGCGGGATCTCAACCAGCTTCTTTTCCTCCCATGCAGGATTCAACTTGGATATCACCCGAAAAAATTTAAGCGGTGTCCAATCCTGCCGGCCTTCTTGGTCTTCAACCTTCAATTGATACGAATAAATCCCCTCTTTCGTGATAAAACCTGCTTCTGTTTCGCCGGTCCACGGAACTTCGCGGGGAGGCGAAGACACGCCGAAACCTGTCCAAACTTCACGGCCCATCTCATCGCGAACTTCCAAATACCAATTGCGAACATACTCGGGATAATTCAGCTTAAACTGAAAAAGGGGTTCTGTTTCCAAAACTCCCACACCGAGCTTAAGAACATCAGGGGCCATTTGAACATCCAAAACCGGACGCGAGGTATCCAGCCCCTGACTGACTGTCACTGTTAACTCCTCTTGAAATTTTTCGGGGATTGTTGAAGGAGGCACCAAAACCGCAAAGTTGGCTTTGTTCATAATCCCAGGCGTCGTTTTAACTAAAAAAGCTTCCTCGGTAATAAACTTCGTCCCTGAAGGAAGGGAATGCCCGTCAATTTTGACAACATGCCGGCCTGCTTTCACGGCGGGAATATGATATCGTCCATGTGCATCCGTCACGACGACGATACCTTCCTCGGTCACCAACTTCACCCACGGAACTCCTTTTTCTCCTTCATCCTGATGACCGTTTTGGTTCTCATCTTGAAAAACCTTCCCGATAATCGTCCCTTCATCAAAAACGGGATCCCCGATGACATTCAAATGAATAAAAACAGTTTCCGACAAATTATTTCCGTTATTCAGCGTAATCGAAATGGTGTAGTTCTTTCCAACGGCCACACCGCTTGTCACCACAAGCTGAAAAAGGGCATCCATTCTTTGTCCTGCATTGATTGTCCCGACGGGGATAATCAGCGATCCTTCCTGAAAGAAGGTTGGCCGACCATTCAACCGCACTGAGTCTCCCACCACATCAAAACCATTCGGGATTTCAGCCTGCATCCGCACACGGTTAAACGCAACAGCCGAACGGTTATCAAAAGTGGAATAAATCGTGATTATTTCCCCTGCCTTCACTCGATTCTTGGAGGCCCGCACCGCAAGCTTAGAGGGATTAATTTCACCGTTCACATTATCAAAAATGACGAATCCACCGCCTCCACCTGCTCCACGGAGGGTGAAAACAACACGTTCCGTTTCCACCGGCGCAATTCCTGTCACTGTAAAACGCGTGTATCCTCCACCGGCGGGAGCCGTTGTGGTATTGATCCGGGTCGACTGAACCGTCGAAATCGTCTCATCGGTCCCATCCTCATATTTCTTTTTGAATTCAATCCTAAACTCACCGCCGCTCGGGGCTATGACACTGGCTTCCGCCAAGCCGCTAAAGGAAACAAAATCACCGGGCTGAACCTCGTCAATATTCTGAAAAGTGAAATCCGTATTGTTGACGATGGAGATGGCAAAATTTCCATCGGGCGGGTTCGCCGTAAAACCGGCACCCAACGCTGCAATACCGACGGCATTCAACCGCGTCGCTCCATTCGAGCTGTCCCAATTGCGTTCCGTCGCACTCCCAAGTTCTTCCTCAAAACTCGGATTACTCAATTCATTGGCTAAGAGATCAGAGTGGGAAATCCCAAAGAAAAGGACAAAGAGAAGAAAAACATAAACGCTTTTTTTTATAATTTTGTCCCTCATTTTCTTCATCTTGACAACCATTGGATTCAATGAAAAGAAACCCTATTTTTAAAACCGATTACTTGAAAAACTGACGCCAAAACGTAAGTCATAGCGAACCGCGTCAGGCGCTTCGCCGTCTTGCTTGGTGTGTTGGACTTTTCCAATGCCAACGTACTCTGCAAAAAGCCTTGTTTTATAAAGCCATTCGTTTTCCTTATAACGATAATTATTGAAGGGCATCCAGCGCAAGCCGGCGCCGACAAAGTATTGATTGGAAGCGGGAAAAGAAAATTCGTCATTACTCGTATGTTCAAACCGAAGATAAGGCATTAAAACGAGTTCATCGTTGATCGGGTTGGAAGGTAACGGCAAAGGCGGAGTTTTAAATCCCAAGATGACGCTCGAATTTAATGTCACGGCGTCATAATCATCCTCGGAACTGAAGCCCGTCGTGTTCACCACATAACTGCCGAAGTATTCTCCCCAAACATAACGCCTGATGTATTCTGAAAAAGTACCCGGGGCAGCCTCGTCAAGGGAGGGCAAATCCGTGCCCCACTCAAAATAAATCTGGGCCCCCCATTTCAAATCATGGTTGTCGCTGGCTTCAATTTCATCTTTAAGATTCTTCCGATTCCCGTATTGAACGAAAAGACGGTAATTGCGGATCCAATTTAAAATCGCGAAATCACCAAAAGGGCGAAAATTTTGAAACCACGCCATCCGGGCAAGAGGTCTCCACTCCAAACCGGCCCAAAGCTGCATATTGCTTTTGTAATCCACACCGCTCGAATCCAGAGAATTTGTCACTTCCACATAAGGATCTACTGTATTGAGAGGCGCCCGGATCCCTTTAAAAACAATTCGATTAGCCCAGTAACCCGTAACATTACTATTATTCTTTGACTCCAGATTCGTCTGGCGCCAGCTTGCTTCACCAAAAGACTGCCAAAGGATGGGCTCTCCCATCGGTGTCCCGTGAAAAGGTCCGTAAAGCTTTTCCCCGATATTCATATAATCAAGAAATTTCAGGGCAAGTTCTTCCTCTTTCCGGTACTGAGCCTCTGTTTTAATTTCAACCGGCGGTTCCTCTTCCGGCAAGACATGTGCGGCCTCCGCTTGAGAGACCATGGACTTGAAATTCCCTCCCTTGGCTTCAATCGCATCCTTTATCATCGCAATCTCGGCCTTAGCTTCATTCGCCGATTCAAACGCCTTGTGCCCCACCCAGTAAAGATATCCCGTCTCCCCTGATTTTGAAGTCACCGGTAAGCGCCTAATCTCAACGCCTTCAAATTTTGCGGTTTCTAGGTTGTCGACAACCCATTTCCGTCCATCTTCGAGGGTTTCAAGTCCGGGAACGTACCGCATCCTTAACGTATCCTCTCCAAAATCGGTCACGATGGAATAACGGGTGTTCCAATCACGGCTGGGGGTCTCGACAAAAACCACTCCTCGAACCTCTGAAATCCGGTATTCGAGTTTTTGATTCGTACGGAGAAAAAACTGCTCAGCAAAAAGATTTTTTGACTGGGGTGGCTGGGTCCCGCGGTAAGGATAAAGTTTTCCGCTTTGCGAAAAACCTGTGCCTGCTAACAATGTCAGACAAACGAAGGTAAAACCGAAGGCGCGGAAAAACCTCGAAGAAAAGCTTTTATTCAACTCCCAAAACTTGCAGCATGCTGTAAAGCCCGCACCCGGCTTTGGAAACAAATTGGGCCGCTCGAAGCGCCCCTTGCGCAAACGCCTCGCGTGAAGTTGCACGGTGGGTAAGTTCAAGCCGTTCACTATCGCCGAGAAAATGGAGGGTATGGTCCCCCACCACATCTCCACCTCGAAGGGCAAACACACCAATTTTCCCTTTGGCGCGAGCACCTGCATCTCCTTTCCGGCCAAAAATTACATCGGTATCAAGATTTTTCTTGCGAGCTTTCGCAAGGATCTCAACTAGTTTTAAGGCCGTCCCGCTAGGAGCGTCCTTTTTCATCCGGTGATGGATTTCGGATAACTCAATGTCGTAACTCTCGTCTAATGCCTTACTTATAACTTCGGCCATTTTGAACAAAATATTGACCCCTATACTCATATTCGGTGATTGGACAATCGGGATCTTCCTAGCCGCCTCCTGAATAGCTTTCATCTGAACCTCGCCAAGCCCTGTGGTCCCGATCACACATGCGGTTTCGGTTTCTACCGCAGCTTGAACATTAGCACACGTCGCCTCCGGAAGACTGAAATCAACCAATACATCCGCCCCTTTTAATAGATCTTTGGGTTTGTCACTCAAAACTGCCCCAAGCACATGTCCCCCAAGGATCTCCCCGAGATCCTTCCCTAAAGACGGATGAGCGGAATACTCCAGCCCTCCGACAATTTTGAAGGCTTCCTGACAGCTCGCCAGCGCGAGGATCATCTTCCCCATGCGCCCGGCTGCCCCTGCAACAACTAGACGTATCATGAGATCACCCCTAACTTTTTCAAAACCCCTTTTAATTTTTCCTGATTTTCATCTTTCATTTCGCATAGAGGAAGCCTCAGTTCCGGCTTGATCTTTTTCATCATCCCTAAGGCGGTCTTAACCGGGATCGGATTGGTCTCGACAAAAAGGACTTTGTTTAAAGGATAAATTTCCCGATGGATTTCCCGCGCTTCATGCCACGCCCCTTCTAGGGCGCGGTGGACCATCTGCCGCACTAACCCCGGAACCACGTTGGCGGTAACAGAAATGCAACCTCTCCCTCCAATTGCCATCATCGGGAACGTTAACGCATCATCCCCCGAAAGGATATTCAAATCGCAAAGTTCGCGAATTTGTTCGACTTGATCCAAATTCCCGCTTGCTTCTTTAATCGCAACAATATTGGAAATCTTCGCCAAACGAGCCACGGTTGAAGGCATAAGAGAGACTCCTGTCCGGCCCGGAACATTATAAAGAATGATCGGAATCTCAACTTTTTTTGCAAGAAATTCATAATGGCGGTAAAGCCCTTCCTGTGTCGGCTTGTTATAGTACGGGGTGACGACCAAAACGCCATCCGCATTATTCTTTTTCGCATGGCGGACCAATCCTAAAGCCTCTTCGGTATTGTTAGAGCCCGCCCCGCAAATCACGGGGACCCGCCGGTTGACATATTCAATCACAAAAGACATCAGCCAGCGATGTTCCTCATGAGAAAGCGTCGCCGACTCACCCGTCGTTCCGCACGGAATAATGACATCGGTCTTGGCCTTGAGGTGAAAATCGAGGAGGCCTTTAAGTGCCTTCTCATCAATCTTCCCGTTTCGAAACGGTGTCACTAATGCCACCATCGATCCTTCAAAAATCCCTTTGTCCTTCATCATCCTATTCCTCACTTTCTATTTCCAAGACGATCCCTAACATCCATTGATCCTTTGCTCAAAACTGAAACACACCTTCGTAAACAAAATTCGCTTCTCCTTCAAGCGATACGTTAGAAATACCTCTCGTTGAGCATTGGTACCTAATCGTAAGGATTTCTCCTCCTCGTGTCTGAATTTGAACGGGCGAGCTGACAATCCCTTTAAGCCCGCCGATCACAGCCGAAGCGGTCGAACCTGTTCCACAAGCCAAAGTTTCGGCCTCAACTCCCCTTTCATAAGTCCTGACCCTTAAACGGTGGCGTCCTACCGGTTGGACGAAATTAACATTTGCTCCCTTGGACTTAAAATGCCGGTGATAACGAATGGCCCGCCCGAACCTTTCAACATCCACGCCGTTCACATGCCTCACAAGCACAACAACGTGCGGGACCCCGGTATTCACAAAATCATAAGCAAAAGACCTTCCTAAAACCCGAAGTTTCCGATCCCTCTTAAGATGAGACGGATCGGGCAATTCAACACAAATCCTTTCCCCTTTCATCCGGGCTTCAATCACGCCTGCAAGAGATTCAAACTTAAACCGTTTCGGATAACGTAATTTTCGATGGGCAAAAAGCGAGACACAACGAAAACCATTCCCGCAGGCTTCGGCTTCAGACCCATCAGCATTAAGGATTCTCATTCTAAACGCTGCCTTCTTGGATTTTTCCAAGAGCAGAACGCCATCGGCACCGACGCTAAAGTGACGCCGGCAGATTTTTTGCGCAAAAAATTTCGCGTTTCGAATGATCTTCCGGCGGTTATCCACCACCACAAAGTCATTTCCCGAAGCTGCCATTTTCGAAAATAAAATCTCATTCATGAGATGCCTAAAAAAACTCCTTAAGTGGTTCCTGTTTGAGCCCTATCATCTTGTGGAAAAAGGGGTTGTATTCTAACAAATCTTAAGACCAGATGCTATACCTTCTCTTTATAATAAGCCTCCATGAGGAGGTTCCCCTAGGAGTGTAGGCAAACAAAACTCTCATCAATAGGAGATAGGATCATTAAGAGCCAAAACAGTCTATCTCTGGGTGCCTTGGGCCACGAGATAGAGCATGGGTGAATTTTCTCTTAGGGACAAAATTTCTTGAGGGGCTGGAAACGTTTCGTGCTTCTTGAACCGCGCAATCTCTTCGGATCTTTTCAAGCGCCTCTGGCGCGCATGCTGGACCCATTCCTCAACCTTTGCATCCATCCACTAACCTCCCCAAAACGCAATTTTAGTGGCTGTCTCTCTTAGGCAAATCTTATTCTATGCTTCTTTAAGTATCGGCGCTACCGTTTACTATTTATACAAAAAAGGTGAAAGAGCAAAAGCTAACAGCTTCTAAAAGCAACTTCGTCTTCCTATCTTTCGTGTTTTCGAATAGTCCTGAGAAGTACCTCGGATTGGAAGGGTTTAATAACATAATCCTCGGCTTTGAGCTTCTGGGCTTCCATAATCGACCCTGTCTCACCTCTGGCGGAAACCATAACAACCGGAACTTTGGATAACCTTTGGTCATTACGAATTTTGGAAAGGACCTCAAATCCATCCGTATCCGGCATCATGATATCCAACAAAAGTAAACTTGGATTTTCTTTGTAAAGCAGGGACAATCCATCATCGGCGTTGGTTGCCGTCACAGCACGGTATCCCTGATCTTCCAACCAAGAAGTCATAACTTCTAGGAACTCTTCTTCATCATCGATCACAGCAATTGTTTTCTGCATAATCACACCTCTCCAATCATTCGGCATTAAAACTTAAGGGCCAAGCCTTTACCCGCTCTTCGTCACCGGACTTAATGATTCGCGAAAAGGATATTTTTCAATAATCGACAGGATTTTACTCGTAGGGCTTCGCCCGATCAGACGGCGAATCAGCAATATTCTTGTCCCTTCAACAGACCAAATATTGTAAAGCCCCAGCGCCCTTTCGAAATTAGACCTTTCATGAAGTCTTAAATGATCCACCTTTCTCAACAAAAAGGATGTCGGGAAAAGAGACTTTGAAGGCCCCGTGATCACATTTTGACTGATCTTGATCTTAAATACATTTTGTATCACAAAAAACCAGCTAAGAATAAGACCGATATTGATGACCGCCACGGTTACGATAAGAACCAAGACCGACAGTATAGAGGCTGAATAAAGAAGTAGAAAAAGGATATTGACCCCGAACAAAACATCGTAAAGAACCCGCCTACGGGGTTTAAAAATAACTGTGTCAGCCATATTTTCTTCCTATTTTAAACACTTCTTTCAATTAATCGATGCTAAATAACGGTGCCCCGTCCCAACGATTGTACAACAAAGCCACGGGGTAGCAAACTGAAAGAATAATTCCCTAGAAGAACAGAGAAGGAAACTTTAAATAATGACGATTTTCGCCGGTTCAAAACCGTTAAAACCAGAACAGGCACTAGCGGATGAATAGGCTCCGATATTCTTAACAAAAACAACATCATTGAGATAGAGTTCGGGGATCTCTTCATTCACCGAAAGGGTATCGAAAGAATCGCAGGTGGGTCCCGCCAAGGTACTTAAAAATTTCTGCCCGCGGCGGAAAGTTTTGAATTCATATTTGCAATGGTCAAAAACCATTCCTGAAAAATCTTGATAAATACCGTCGTTCAAATAATAGTAATTTTTGTTGTTCCGAAAGGTCCGGCCAATCACCTGGGTCACAAGAATACCTGACGGCCCCACGAGAAATCTTCCAGGCTCCGCGATGAAACGCACCCTTCGATCAAAAAGAAGTTTCATTTGTTTGCGGATTTGAGCCGCCATTCGTTCAAAATTGACTCCAATTTCACTGTCAAAATGCTGGATAGGAAATCCCCCGCCAATATCCATCACTTTAAGCGGCATTCCGTTTTCTTCCGCCTCTTCAAAAATCTTCGCTGATATTTCAAGGGCTTGGAGGTAATTTTCAACATTTTTCGACTGTGACCCGACATGAAAACTGACACCCATCGGGACCAAACCCAGTGACTTTGCTTTCCTTAAGAGAACAAACGCATTTTCCGGATCGGCGCCAAACTTGAGTGACAGTTCGACCATACTCCCCTGATTTTCGACCTTGATTCTGACCAGAACATGAGCCCCCGGATAATGTTCCGATAATTTATAGAGTTCAGGCTCATTGTCAAAGGTCATCAGCCGGACACGCCTTTTTCGAGCGGTAATAATGTCTTCAACCCTCTTGATCGTATTGGCAAAAATAATCTTACTCGGAGAAGCCCCCAAGCGTAACACCTGCTTCATTTCCGCGGCACTCGCCACATCAAACGAAGCACCCAATTTGATGAATGTTTTAATGATCTTCGGATGAGGGTTTGCCTTGATGGCATAATACGGGGTCACTTCCGGCAGGCATTTCCGGAAACGCTCATACTGCTTCTTAAGCACACTTTCCCGAATGATCATGAAAGGAGTGGTGTGTTTTTTTAGCAGGCTGCGGATCAAACTCTCAATACCGCTTACGTCCGTTTTAGACTTTGACAGCTTGCCGTTCGCGATAGCATGGGTTTGGGATGGCATTGACTCTTTCCGTTGGGTCGACTAAAAACGTCGAAAATTGCCAAACATCCTCATCTTTCGGACGCGGAATGTCAAACTTGGTAAATTTCGTATTCAAGCTTTTAAGCGGCGTCCAATCAACGGGTTGAGAAACAAACGGTTTAATAAAAGGGATTGAAACCTTCAAAATTTCATCGTGGTCAATATCGTCCGGCAGGTTAAAACCCCGGCGCGGGTTTTTGATCATCCAAATCGCCGCGGCTACAACAGAAATCGCGACTTGAAGAGTTGTCGCTTGTTGGTGAGGAACAAGTTCGCGGGCCGTATGGATATCCAGTAAACTTCCACACCACCACGATTTAAAATCATGCCCCATGAGAAGCACCCCCAACTCATCAGCACCCTCGATAATTTCGTCATTCATGATTCGCTGGTCCTTCTGAAGCTGGAACTGCCGCATCTCAAGCTCATGAAGCGAATTAATGGCGACATCACTCGGGCAATAGGCGTAATGAACCGTAGGCCGGTAAACAGCTTCCCCATCTTCCCACACAGTCAAACGGTCGGAAATACTATAAGCTTCGCCGTGACGAATCACCATCCCCGTAATTTCACCGCAAGGGACCCAAGATCGTACCCAGGTTTTCATCCCGATCGACTTCAGACAAATCTGGTTTTGGGGCCCTTCTTTGTGAAAATAAGCGCTCTTGGGAACATATTTTTCATGAGTCCCATAACCCAATTCAGCCGGAGCAACGCCTTCCTCGAAGAACCCTTCAATGCTCCAAGTATTGACAAATTCATTCACCCGTTTAGGTTTATTCGTAATCTGAGTATCCCGTTCACTGATATGAATGACCTGAACATTTTCAAGCTGTGCGAGTTTCGCAAAGTTCTTATTTTGAAGGGCCTTCTCGAAACCTCCTCGACGAGGATCCTGCGGTTTTTCCCGGAGTATCTTCTCGGCAATCTCGACCAAAGCATATTTGGTAAAATGAGAAACCAGGCCAGGGTTGGCCCCATGATCCACAATGGAGGTCGGCCCATTGTTGGTCCCCCAAGCTTCAAGCATATGGCGGATTTCCATATGGCGGGTATAAAGTGTATATTTTGAAGGGTCATTCCGTTCATGATCCTTGTAGGGGTCCCATTCCTCCACCGATGTATTCACATAAAGAATCTGATTCTCACGACACCAACTGACAATCGAACAGCAGTCAATATTCCAAGCAAGATCAATAATGACATCGCCGGGTCCGACATATTTTCGGAGCAAAGTCTTGTAATTATCTGCGGTCACGCGATCCATCACATAATTGACACCACGGGCCAACGAATCTTGAACGCGGTGACGATTATCCACAAAATCCATAATGGTCACATTCTTGGCCGGCATATCGATGAGTTTAACAACAAGCGGAACTGCGCATTGAGAAACAGATCCGCACCCGATAATAAGAATTTTCCCGTCGAATTTCATTTTATCTTCTCCTTCAAACAAAATTGAATCGCTTATAAATTATCTCTTCTGGAGAAATATTACAACAGAATACTTGCGGAATCAAAACTTTTGTGCTGTTTTGACATTTTTTGCGTTGGGCTTTATTTTCTTTTCGCTAAAAATTTAGGGGTGGATTCCCCGTTTACAAGTGATGAGTAAATTTCCCTTTTACGTACGACAAAAAAACTTTTGCCCTTGACCAGAACCTCTGCGGCTCGCGGACGTGAGTTGTAGTTTGATGACATGACGAAGCCATAAGCACCTGAAGTCATCAATGCAAGATGATCTCCTTCTCTCAATTCCTGCAAATGACGATCTTTCGCTAAAAAATCCCCGCTTTCACAAATCGGCCCCACGATGTCGTAGTTCTTCTTTGAAGCAGTCTCGGACTTCACAAGGGGCCAAACCTCATGATAGGCATCATAAAGAGTCGGGCGGATAAGATCATTCATGGCCGCATCGATAATGGCAAAATTTTTAAGCTTGGTCTCTTTAACATGAAGAACTTGCGCGGCCAAGATACCGGCATTGGCGGCAATAAACCGCCCGGGTTCAAAAACAAGTTTAAATCGCCGGCCTTTAAAAAGCGGGAGGATATTTTTCGCAAACTCATCCGCTGTTTGCGGATTTTCATCACTATAAATGACCCCCAAACCACCGCCCAGATTTAAAAACTGAATCTCCAGCCCCTCTTTTTCCAGTTCATCGATAAGGGATAAAACCTTCCAGAAAGCTTCAACGAAGGGTTTCCCACTCAGGATTTGAGAACCGATATGGACATGGATTCCGCAAAAACGAAGCGCTGGAAACTCGTTACGGTTGAGGAAGATTTTTTTGGCCGTCCCTATTTCCAAACCGAACTTGCTCTCCGCTTTCCCCGTCGCAATGTGATCATGTGTCTGAGGATCCACCCCGGGATTGACCCGCAAAGAAACATTGGCTTTCTTCCTGAGTCTGATCGCCACCCGCTCAATGGCTTTTAACTCAGGCACGGACTCCACATTAAAAAAGAGAATGCCATAACGAATCGCTTCCTCGATTTCCCGGTTTGTCTTTCCCACTCCGGCATAGACAATTTTCTTGGGATCACATCCCGTCTTTTTCGCGCGGTAAAGCTCTCCTCCGGAAACAATGTCAAGTCCCGCCCCTTCCCGAACAAGGGTCTTCAAAACAGCGAGATTCGAGTTTGCTTTCATGGAATAGCAGATAATCGGTTGAACAGAACGAAATGCCCTTTGAATTTTTTTAATATGATCCACGAGAGTCTTTGTGCTGTAAATAAAAACAGGCGTTCCCGTCTTCTTCGTAATCTCACGAATCGGGACCGATTCACAAAAAAGCTCTCGGCCGCGGTAATGAAAATCGTGCATGCATTCTCCTCTTAGAAAATCCTTCATGACTAAACCAAGGATTTGAAAGATCGCTCCCAACGCGCAATCTCTTTGCGGACACGCGCGGGATGCGTCGACCCAATCGTCTTCTTCAACCGAACGGAATGTTTAGGATCGAATAGATCATAAACATCCGCTTCAATCGAAGCTGACAGCCTTTTCCATTCTTTCATGGAAAGTTTCCTCAACGGTTTATCCAACTCCATCGCATAGCGAACCGCTCTGCCGGAAACCCCGTGAGCATCCCGGAAAGATACCCCTTTCCGGACAAGATAATCCAGAAGGTCGGTCGCATATAAATTGTCATCTTGAAGGGTCGCCGCCATCGCACGTTTCTTAAAAGAAACGGACCCAACCGTTAACGATAACAAACGAAGCGCCAATTCCGTCCTTTTGATGGCACTAAAAAGACCAGGCTTATCCTCCTGCAAATCCCGGTGATACCCCAAGGTCAACCCCTTTTGGAGAGTTAAGATTGCCATCAAATGACCTATCATCACACTGGAGCGACCCCGGACAAGCTCAAAAACATCCGGATTCTTCTTTTGCGGCATCAAGCTCGATCCGGTCGCAAAGGCATCATCCAGTTCAATCCAATGGAGCATCTCGGAATTCCAAAGGATAAAATCTTCTGAAAGCCTGGAAAGATGAACCCATAAGATGGAAAGCGCACTCAAAAATTCCGCGAGAAACCCGCGATCACTCACAGCCTGCAGACTATTGGTTGCAATTTTGGAAAACCCTAACGCCTTCGCTAAATATTTTTGGTCAACGGCAACAGCCGATCCGGCCAAAGCCGCTGAACCTAACGGAAGCACATCCATTCGTTTCCTGACATCGTCCAATCTCTGCCTGTCTTCCTCCAGCATCTCGACATAAGCTAAAAGGTGATGTGCGATCAGTAACGGCTGTGCCTTCTTTAAATGCGTCATGCCCGCAACAATCTCTTCACCCGCCTTCTTAGCACAACCCACCAGTGCCTCCTGAAGTCCCAGGACACCTAGCCGGATATTTTCCAGACGATCCCTCAAATATAACTTCGTCGAAGTCACAACAAGGTCATTACGGCTTCTCCCTGTATGAATTTTCCTTGCCAAAGTCCCGACCTTTTTCTCAAGTAAGGCTTGAAGCATCGTATGAACGTCTTCATATTGAAAAAAGAACTTCGCAGGCAATTGATCGTGAGGCCCTTTCGGAACAAATTTTTTGGCGATGCCCTTGAGGCCGCTCAACAACTTGGTTGTCTCCCCCTTATTGAGAATATCAATCCGGCTGAGCATTTTGACCCAGGCTTCATTGACACGAATCTCCGCTTCCAGCAATTCTTGATCAACCCTCAAAGAATAGCTAAAACACTTCAGAAGTGGATGCATCTCTTTCTTGAATCTGCCGCCCCATAGTTTTTTCATGACTCGGCCCCCATCCCTTCGTAGGGTAATCCCCAAAGTTTGATAAATCCTTCAGCCATATCCCGGTTGAAAATATCGCCCTCCGAATAGGTTGCAAGTTTTTCGCTGTAAAGTGAATAGGGCGATTTTCGCCCAACGCATGTAGCATGCCCTCGTTCCAACTTGATCCTAACCGTCCCGGTAACACGATGTTGGTTGGATTTAAAAAATGCATCCAAGGCCTTCTTTAAAGGAGAAAACCAAAGCCCGTAATAGATTAACTCCGCGTAGCGATGAGAGAGGACCTCTTTATAATGCATAAACTCCCGGTCCATGACCATTCCTTCCAATTCCTGATGGGCCCTCAAAAGCACTTCGGCTGCAGGTGCTTCGTAAATCTCTCGGCTCTTAATTCCGACCAGGCGATTTTCGATCTGGTCAAACCGGCCCACGCCGTAAGTGCCGGCAATCTGATTCAGCGATTCGATCAACTGTACCAAGTTTTTCCGGATGCCATTGATCTTGACGGGGATTCCTTTTTCAAAACCAATCTCCAAATATCTTGGTTTCCCAGGGGCCTTTTCATAAGGTCTTGTCATCACATAAGCATCTTGAGGGGGTTCCCGCCAGGGATCTTCCAAGACCCCGGCTTCAATGGAGACACCCCAGATATTCTTATCGATGGAATAAGGGCTCTTCTTGGTCACGGCGATCGGAATATTTCTTTCTTTCGCATACTCCATTTCCTGTTCGCGCGTCCTGAATTCCCATACCCGTAAGGGCGCAATGATTTTCAATTTCGGATTCAAAGTCCTCACCCCCACTTCAATCCGGACTTGATCATTACCTTTCCCCGTACATCCATGGGCAACAGAGTCTGCGCCTTCTTTGGCCGCGATCTTGACCAAATTCTTAGCAATCAAGGGTCTTCCGATCGCAGTAGCAAGAGGATATTTCCCTTCATAACGGGCATGAGCCCACAACGCAGGGAGAATAAAATCTTTCGAGAATTCAGGCTTGGAATCCTCGATATAGACTTTTTTAGCCCCGGCAGCGAGCGCACGTTTCCTCAGTTTATTTTTATCTTGAACTTCGCCCAAAAAAGCAGAAAAACAAATCACTTCACAATGATAACGTTCTTTGAGCCACCGAACGGCACAAGATGTGTCCAATCCCCCCGAATATGCAAGCACGACTTTTTTCATAACATCACCGCCTTTTGAATGAATCGGTCAAATTTATTATTCCCTAGGATGCCGAACACAAATGGAGCAAAATCGCTTTTTGAACATGCAAACGGTTCTCGGCCTGATCAAAAACGATGGAGTTTTGGCCCTCCATAACCTCATCGGTGATTTCTTCCCCGCGATGAGCCGGCAAACAATGCATCACGGCCACATCCTTCTTGGCCTTTTTTAGGAGTTCACTATTGACCTGCATCCCATCAAAATCCTTTATTTTTTTGGCCCTCTCCTCTTCCTGCCCCATACTCACCCAGACATCCGTGTAAACGACATCGGCATCACGCACGCCATTCACAGGATCATGGCTTGATTCAATCACCGCCCCCGTCTCTTGAGCCAGTTTCATTGCTTGTTCGTGGACCTTTTTCGCCGGAGGGTGTTTCTCTGGAGTAACATAACGAAAAATCCCTCCAAGTTTGGCAGCTAAAAGGATCAGTGAATTGAGGACATTATTCCCATCGCCAACAAATGTCACAATGGGTTTCGCATCCTCGCCAAATCTTTCCCGGATCGTAAAGAAATCAGCAAGGGCCTGACAGGGATGTTGATAATCACTCAACCCATTAATCATCGGCTGGCGAAAATACATCCCGAATTCCGTGATCGTCTTATGATAAAAAGTCCTCATGACGACACCCGAAAGATACCGGTTGAGCACCCGCGCCACATCCTTGACTTCCTCCCGGACGCCTAATTTGATATCATCCGGCCCCAAATAAATACTGTTTCCTCCGAGCGAAAAAATGCCGGCCTGAAAAGAAACCCAAGTCCTTGTCGACGGCTTCTCAAAAATAAGCCCGAACATCTTCCCTTGAAGTGCATTCTGGAACTTTTCGGGGTTCTTTTTAACATCCGTACTCAAAGCAAAAATTTTCTCGATATCTTCCCGGCTCAAGTCATTCACGGAGATAAGCTGTTTCTTCATGATTTCCCCTCAGCTTCCGAAAAAACCTTCTTCAGAATCCTTGTCGCTTTATTGATTTGTTGTTTCGTCACCGTCATTGCGGGCATAATCCGAAGGATCTGATTTTGAGTGCAGTTGATTAAAAGCCCTTTTGCCCGGGCACCCTCCACATAAGGCGCCCCCGGTTTTTCCAATTCCAAAGCCCGCATCAAACCCACTCCTTTGACTTTCCGGATCACAGGGAATCTCTTCTTTAAATCCTCGAGCCGGCTCTCCAAATATTCGCCCATTTCCACGGTATGCGACAATAATTTCCCCTTTCGGATCGCCCGAAAAACAGCGAGTGAGGCCGCTGCGACAAGAGGATTTCCGCCGTAAGTTGCTGCATGAGTCCCCGGCGTTAACACCTCTTTTTTCACTTTCCGGTTAACGACTAAAGCCCCGATGGGGACACCTCCCCCTAAGGATTTGGCAAGCGTCATCACATCCGGCTCGATCGAGTAATGCTGGTAACCAAACATTTTCCCAGTCCGTCCCATACCCGTCTGTACTTCATCAAGCATTAAGAGCAAATCTTTCTCATCAGTAAGACGGCGAAGGCCTGCCATGAATTCTTCTGTCGCCACATTGATACCACCCTCACCCTGAATCGGTTCCAGAAAAACCGCTATGGTTTTATCCGTCAATTCCCTTTTCACCGAATCCAAATCATTAAACTCAGCATACCGGAAACCTTGCGGCAACGGTTCGAACCCTTTTTGAACCTTTTCTTGCCCCGTCGCAGTGATCGCCGCTAGAGTTCTCCCGTGAAAAGATTGTTTCATCGTAATGATTTCATACCGGCCGCTTTCAGATCCGTATTTACGCGCAAACTTGATAGCCGCTTCGGTGGCTTCGGCTCCGCTGTTACAAAAGAAAACACGCGCCGGGAAAGACGCTTCGGAAATTTCCTTGGCAAGTTCGGCTTGCTTCAAATTAAGAAAATTATTCGGGATATGAAGGATCTTGCCTGCCTGATGCCGGATCGCTTGAATCACTTCAGGATGGCAATGCCCAAGCCCCGAGACCGCCCACCCCGGGAAAAAATCAAGATACTCTTTACCGTGGATATCCCACACCCTCGATCCTTTCCCTTTGACCAAACAAAGCGATGCTTGGGAATAAGTCGGGAGCACAAATTCACGATAAATTTTTTCGATGTCTCGGGTATTCATAGCGTCAATAAAAGCCTTGCCCTTTCCAGAAGAAAGTCATCTCCCCCACAAACGGGGCCGTCTATTTTTTATAAGTAAATCTCTGTCCCGATACCTTGATCGGTGAATATTTCCAAGAGGAGAGAATGTTTAATGCGCCCGTCAATAATATGCGCTTTTTTAACATTCCCTTTTAAAGCAGTAATACACGCTTTCACTTTTGGGATCATCCCGCCGCTGATGATTTTTTTGTCAATAAGCTGCTGAACTTCATCCACATGGAGTGAGGACATCAGGGAATCTTCTTCCGCCGGATCACGCAAAATGCCTTTGACATTGGTCAGAACCATAATTTTTTGAACACCCATCGCGACAGCAATCTTGGCCGCCGCTTCATCAGCATTCACATTGTAGGTGCCGCCTTTTTCATCAATGCCGACCGGATAAACAACGGGAATGATATTAAACTCCGTCAATTCCTTCAACGGAAGGATATTCACGGACTTCACATCGCCGACATAACCGACATCACCGCTTGCCTGATGTTTCATCACGGTTAAAATTTCGGCATCATGCCCGGACAAACCCACCGCCTTGGCACCAAAGGCATTAATATCACTTACGATACTTTTGTTGATTTCGGCAAGAGTTTCAACAACAACGCCGATTGTTTTTTTATCCGTCACCCGCAAACCGTCAATAAATTTACTTTGAATCCCTTGTTTCTTCAAATTTTCCGTGATCATAATCCCGCCACCATGGATCAAAATAGGCCGGATCCCGACATAATTCATAAAGACAAGATCATTCAGGACATTTTCCCGGATATCCTCGTAATTCAAAGCCGCACCACCGTATTTGATCAGGATTTCCTGGCCCCTGAATTTCTTGATATACGGAAGTGCTTCAATCAGAATGTTGGCTTTCTCGACAAATTCCTGCATAGATCACGAATAGGAAGCGTTGATGGACACATACTTGGTTGTCAAATCCGTCGTAATGAACTCCACTCTTCCTCTGCCTTTCCCGATGACAATATGAATCGTATATCCCTTTTTCTGCAACACCTTCCGGGCCTTAGGGATATTAAGGACACGCAAACTTCCGTGGTGAACCACCATAGCATCATCGAATGAAATGTTGATTTGTTTTGGATTGAAAGCAACCCCGCTTGCCCCAAGAGCGGCAACAATCCTCCCCCAATTCGGGTCGGAACCAGCCAGCATCGTTTTAAAAAGCATCGAATTAGCAATCTGGCGGGCAGCTTTTTCGGCTTCAGTAGGATTTTTAGCCCCGCTCAATCGAAGTGTACACACATGGGATACGCCTTCCCCGTCGTGTGCCATCTTATAAGCAATAATCCGACAAACCTCCTTTAAAACTTCACGAAAAAGACGGTATTCCCGGTCAATTTTTTGAATCGTCGGGACTCCGGACTGGCCATTGGCCATAGCGAGAACCATATCATTGGTGCTCATATCATTATCAATCGCCATTTTATTGAATGTGTCGTCCACTGCATGCCGAAGAGCCCTTCTCAAAAGCGGTTTGGTAATCGCAATATCCGTGGTGATAAAACAAAGCATGGTCGCCATATTCGGATGAACCATCCCCGCCCCTTTTGACATCGCAGCGATCGTCACCTTCTTTTTGCCTAACGGGAAGGACAAGGCTACTTCTTTCGGCGACAAATCCGTCGTCAAAATTCCTTTCGCTGCGGACCTCCCTCCATCACAAGACAGCCTCCGAACTAGCCGGGGAATGGCCCGCTTAAACCTTGTAATGGGAAAAGGGGCTCCGATCAAACCTGTCTGCGCAATTAAAATTTCCTCGACAGGTACTTTTAAATTTTTGGCAACTTCGGCAGCAGCTTCTTCAACAGCGATTTTGCCTTTGGGGCCGTTGACACAATTTGCATTTCCGCTGGAAACAAGATAGGCGCGATGGCGCGGTGCATTTATTGCCTTCATGGTGTAAAGCACCGGCCAGGCCTTCACTTTATTGGTCGTAAAAGTCCCGGCGGCTACAGCCGGAGTTCTTGAAACAACCAAAGCAGCGTCATATTTCTTTTTGTTTTTCTTGATACCGCAGTAAAGGCCGCTTGCGACAAAACCGCGAGGAGTGGTAATCGTTCCTCTCCTCCTTTTTTCCCAATTCGATTGGATCATAGCGAACAGATACCTTTCGTTTCGGGAAATCCTAAACGGATATTCATATTCTGGACAGCCTGTCCCGAAGCCCCTTTAAGCAGATTATCAATAGCGCTAACCACAATGACTCGGCCGGTCTTCTCTTCGACGGTAAACCCAAGATCACAAAAGTTCGTCCTCTCGACGTCCTTCAGGCTCGGAAAGACGCCTTCGGGTTTCACTCGAACAAAAGGCTCCCCGCGATAAGCTTCCCGGAAAGCCTTGCTGATTTCCTGCAACCGGATATTCTTCTTTTTCTTCATGTAAACGGTTGCGAGAATCCCCCTCCGAACAGGAAGCAAATGGGTAACAAAAGTGACCTTAGCGGCTTTTTGAGCGCAATCCGATAAAATCTGTTCGATTTCGGGAGTATGCTGATGCTGAGCAACTTTATAGGCATAAAAATTTTCGTGCACTTCGCAAAATTGCGTCGCCGGGTTCAGTTTCTTTCCCGCTCCGGTAACGCCGGATTTTGCATCAATAATGATATCCTCAGACTCTACTAATCCCCTTTGAAGCAGCGGCACTACCGCCAAGTACGCTGCGGTAGGATAGCACCCCGGATTGGCAATCAGATCGGCCTGTCCAATATCCTTCCGGAAAAACTCGGGGGCTCCATAGACCGCCTTCTTCAACAAATGGGGAGCGCTGTGCCGGACTTTATACCATTTCTCATAGTCCTTGACTTTCTTTAAACGAAAATCCGCAGACAAATCAATCACGATCTTACCCGCCTTTAAAAATTTCTCGGCCGTTTCCATCGCCTCCGTATGAGGGAGACAAAGGAAAACAACGTCCGCTTTTCTCTTGATCGCCTCAAAAGAATAGGTCTCAATCATAAGATCGCAGGAAGGTCCCAAGGCCGGGATGAGATCCCGAACAGGGATCGACTGTTTTTGCCGGGTCGTCAACCCAACAATTTCAACGGAGGGATGCTGGATAAGAATTTTCACCAGCTCAATCCCCGTGTATCCGGTCGCTCCGATAACAGCACATTTGTTCATCTTATTCCCCTCTATTTGCCCATCACTTTACCATGATCAGGCACCCTCTTGAAGCTTTATCCTGCCACTTCGAATGAAGTTTGGTATTATAGAAACGCCTCTATCTTTTGTCAATTTCATAAGTTACGATGATTTTCATTGACGAAAAGCAAAAAAATCACTATTTTGGAGTCATCATGCTGAAAACTTCTCGTCCTAGGCGAAAAAAGAGGCCCTCCAAGATGTTGGGAATCACCTTTCGTAACCCCCTTTTACTCGAAGCAGCCCTTAGGCACCCTTCTTATCGAAACGAAAACCCAATGCCGGGCCTCGAGGATTTTGACCGACTCGAATTCTTCGGTGATGTCATCCTGAATTTTATCGTCTGCCAGAAACTTTTCAACGATTTCCCGAAAGCCAATGACGGGGCCTTAAGTCGTCTCAGGTCTATTTTGGTTTCACGCAAAATTTTAAGCCGCATCGCCCAGGAAATAGGGCTCACCCGGCACATCAAGTTAAGCAAAAGCCTCAGGAAACAAAAGGAAATCTCCAAAGCTAAAATCTTCGCAGATACGTTTGAGGCCTTCTTTGCGGCAATCTATTTGGATCAAGGAATGCACAAAGCAGAACCCTTTATCCTAAAACACTTCCACTCCTACTTTGATGCCAAAAGACTTTTCCGCCTCGATCCGAATCCCAAAAGCACACTCCAGGAATTATCACAAAAAACATGGCAAAAACTTCCCATTTACCAAAATGAATTCTCGCCGCGAGGCGTGAAAACGACCATTGCCATTGACCGCAGAAGAAAAACAACTGCCGTTGCGAAAACGCGCCGAAAATCCGAAGAGAAAGCGGCCCGCCTCCTGATCCGCAAAATCCGTCAGGAATTTGTTTCGCGATCGAAGAAAAAATCTTCCGGCAAGAAATTACGCAGAACCTTTTGAGATCGGCCGTGCAAAAGATCTCTTTCGAGGGTGGGGAATAAAGTCGGATCCAATTTTAAATCGGGAGCTGATAAAGGCCCCGCCAACAAGATCGGAACAGGCCCAAACTGTTGACCCTCGCTTATTTGATGATAGCCGAGAACGGGCCCCAGATATTTGTTTGTCAACTCCGGCGACAAAAATGCGTCCATTCGAAAATTCAAAATACCATCGACGGTTGTTTCACCCGAACCTTCCAGCATAAATTCAGGGGACACCATGGTCAGTTTTTCCGTCGAAATTTTCCCGTCTTTTAATTCAAAGGGGAAACGTAAATCATCAAAATCCGTCTTCCCGCGAGACAACTCTTGAATGCTGGAAAGCTCTTGAATCGTACTCAGCAGCTTGATCAAATCAGCCGACCGCAAAGTTCCGTCCGTCAAAGAGAAGCTCCCTTGCCCATGAAGACGCTTGTCCATCCCTTCAAAAGCAAGCCCCTCACCCTGGACCTGAAGTTCAAGAAAAAGAACTCCCAAAAGAGGATAGGTCCCTCGCTCTAAAGGTGAAGAAAATTTTTCGAGATTGATCTGGTTAAGGCCAAAATCGGCCCAAAAAAAAGCAGGATCCCAATTCAAATCCACACCCGCCTGCATCCGTCCCCAACCCTCTGAAATTTGAAACTCCAAATTCTGAACAGCCCATTGCTTGTCGCGATACTCCAGTTCCGCCATAACATTCTCCACCAATTCCCCTGAAGGAAAAGTCTTCCGGACCCAGCTGGACCAGCGTTCTAAGCGTTGACGGTCCTCCAATCCTAACCATTTGGAAGTCATGTCCTCCGTAACACGCGCCGTCGAGGTCAGGGACAGGTAAGGTGATTTCAACTTCATCTTCACATGCGGGTTCTGAAGAAGATTGTAAATGGTCAGATCTAATTCGCAGGGAGACTGATTAATCTCAAAACGCGCTTGTTTGACTTCGACACCGACAGGCCCGTAGTCTAAGGCAAGAAAAGCATTCTTGATCCCATTGCCTTCTTGCGTTTCGAAGCTCGCACCCTCAAGCGTTAAATTCAGCATACTTTTTATCTCGGATAAATTTCCCAACAATCCTTCGAAATTGAGCAGGATTTTTGCTTCCCCGCTTACTTCGTAATCTGAAAAAGGCGGAAAGTAATTTTGGACGGCTTCCAAAGCAAACTTATTGGTGATCATATTGAATTGCCCGTTCCCCGATTCGATATCAAAATCGGTGAGATTCCCTTTAACCGTAATGCCTTTCAGTTTTGCAGAAAAGTCGCCCGAAAAAATTTCCCCATCCTTGACGAGAGCATCCAAAGTGAAATTCAATGGGACATCTTTGGGTTTCACAAAATAACGCCCATAGGTAAGCAGCCCCGAAGAAAAATCCCAATTGGCATTAAATGAAAGATGATCCAAAGTTCCTCCCACGGAAAGTTCTAAACTACTCTGCCCTGAAAATCCAAGATTAAACGGGATAGCTTCTTTCAAGGGAATCAGATACCGGGGGACTTCTTCCAGAATGATATTGGACGCACTGATTTGGAGTTCCTTGATTTCTTTCGTTCCTAAAAATCCATACCCGGCGCCTGTTACCGAACCAAAAGGCGTCTGGAACGAAAATGCCTTCATGGCCACCTCTTCTTCGGTCATATTCCATTGAACTTCAAAACCAAGTTCGGCATCCAAAGGTTCGGAACGCAAAAGACTCGTCTGGGTTTGTATGTGATAAATAACTTGGCGGAGATCTGTCTCACCGATTAAGGAGATCCATGAATCCTCGGGAAGTTTTCGAAAACGAAATTGCCCATCAAACAGTCCAGACTCAACAGCCGTTAGAGTTTTCCATTTGGAATCATCCGTAAAAAGCGCCAAATCCAAGGCTTCAACTTTAAAATCGATAGACCAGCCAACCTTGTCCCAATCCCATTTGGAAAACACAGGGACCGACAACTCCCCTTCCCCGACAAAATCAGACTCATCGTCCTGAAGTGAAGCCCCCATTTTGATTTTGCAGGAATTTCCCCACCGAAAAGGGCCTATCCGTGAATTCAGGTTTGTGATCTGGAAACTATCCAGAGGAAAAGATTCCGGAAAACGCAAAGCTAATTTCCCTCTTTCAATTTCGAGTATCCCTATCTCAACACGCCTGAGGAAAGCCCCTAAGATGTCTAACCGAACCCAAAGTTGATCTGCTTCCAAAAGAATTTGATTGTTTTTCTCACTCATCCACCTGATATGGGAAAATTTCACCTCGGGCAAAGGAAATCTTGAATATTCGAAGGATCCATATTCAATGTCTCCTTGGGAAAAATTTTCTATTTTTTCGACAATTTTTTTCTCAATAACATCCGGAGGAATAAGGTAGGTTGAAAACGTGAGGGCTCCAAAAAAAGCCAGGATGATGAAAAGCAGCAGAGTGGCGGCTAGAAGCGCCGGATTTCTTCTTTTTGGAAGCATTCGCCTTGAAATTTTAATAGGAACTGGTTTGAGCGGGTCCTAGAGGCGCGTAATCATAATCCTCCAGGAAACTTGCACACCCGGATAATGCCAAAACCAAAATGATCAACAATAAAGAAACAAGCGACTTCTTCATTAACGTTTCGTATATTGGAACCGTTTTCTTGCGCCTTTTCTTCCGACCTTCTTTCGTTCCTTCTCACGTGGATCACGAGTCAGAAAACCTGCACGCCGCAAGGAAGAACGTAAATTATCGTCATAAGATAAAAGAGCGCGGGAAATGCCCAGTTGAATCGCGCCTGCTTGCCCCGCAATACCGCCTCCGCACACATTAACACGGATACGGAATTGGTCGGCCAACTTGGTAATTTTCATCGGCTGGTCAACCATCACCTGCAGATGCTGTTGAGTCAGATAGTCTTTAACTTCCCGTCCGTTAACCGTAAACCCTTTTTGGTCGCGAAACAACCAAACGCGGGCCACTGCTTCTTTCCTTCTTCCAGTTGCATAAAAAGCTTTATCGTCTGTCATGATAACTCAATAGGCTCCGGTTTCTGCGCTTGTTGTTGGTGTTCAGAACCAGCATAAACCCGTAAACGTTTAAGCATCTCACTGCCCAACTTGTTCTTAGGTAACATCCTTGAAACAGCTCGTAGGATAACTTCCTCTGGTTTCTTCTCAATCAAAGTCTCAAAATTATAGGTTTTTAAACCGCCAGGATAACCACTGTAATGTTTGTAAATCTTTTGTTTGGACTTTCGACCTGTCACATGTATGCCTTTGGCATTAATCACCACAACCTGATCCCCGCAAAGCTTATCGGTCATCAAGCTGGGCTTCCCTTTCCCAATCAGGAGAGAGGCCACACGTGTCGCCAAACGCCCCAATGTCTTTCCAGAGGCATCAACGAGATACGTCTTTTGGGCCCAATCTTTTTCTGAAGCAATATAAGTTTTCATTATACACTTTCCCTATGGCAAAAAGAGGCGTAAGTATAGCAAAAAGGACATCTTATGTCAAAACCTTTCGGGGAAATCATAACTCGTTTAAATTCAGTAACTTACATTTAACAGCCTGAGACCACACGCAGGGGCATTCCTCCCCGCCCGGGTTCGATCCTTCGCAAGAAGGATACCCCGAACATCCTTAGGCCCTATCTTCCCCTGCCCCACCTCCACCAAAGTCCCCACGATATTGCGAACCATATGATGCAGGAAACCATTGGCTTCGACCCGAATACGGATCATTTCTTCACGCTTTGTGATTTCGACCGACCGAACAGTCCTCACAGTTCCCCTTTGACAGATATCGCCGCTTCCCTTCTTAAAGGTCAGGCTTGTCTTCACACAGAACGACCGAAAATCATGGGTGCCGACAAAATACCCCGCGGCCGAACGCATCGCCTTGAGATCCAATGCGACAGGGATATGCCACGTCTGATTGGCTGATAAAGGAGAGCGGTGGATCGAATTCCAGATTCTGTATTCATACACTTTTGATCTCACATCGTATCGAGCATGAAAACTAAGAGGAACCGCTTCGGTCTTCTTAACAACAACAGAAGCCGGAAGATAATGATTAAGACCCCTTTGGATTTTCTCCGCAGCCAACAAACTACGCGTGTAGAAATTGACAATCTGGTTTTCGGCATGAACACCGGCATCGGTCCTTCCGCTAGCGGCTTTAATTTTCATGCGTGAGTTAAAAAGTTTCGACAGGGCCTGCTCCAGGGTCTCTTGAACGGTGGGGAAATGAGGCTGCCTTTGAAATCCATAAAAAGAAGAGCCGTCATACTCCAGGGTCAGTTTGATATTGCGGACGGAAGATTTCTTCCGGGAAATTATTCTTGAGGCCTTTAAAGTTTTTTTGCCCATTCTTCGGCAATTTGAACAGCGTTCAGCGCCGCTCCCTTTCTAAGCTGATCACCGCTGACAAAAAGGGCTATCCCTTTTTCAACTGTCGGATCCTTACGAATCCGGCCGACAAGGATCTCATCATGCCCTTCTGCCTCAATCGGCATGGGGTAATGATTCCCTTTGGGATCATCAACCACTTTGACCCCAGGCGCTTTTAAAAGGATGGATTTTACCTCTTCAGCCGAAATTTCTTTCTCAAGTTCGATCATTATAGATTCCGAATGCGCCCGAAAGACGGGAACACGCACCGTCGTTGCGACCACTTTGATTTCATCATCATGAAAGATCTTTTTGGTTTCTTTCATCATCTTGATCTCTTCTTCACAAAAACCGCCTTCCTGGATCGCACTATTGTGAGAGAACAGATTAAAGGCAATTTGATGCGGGAAAGCCGCTTTGGTCGGAATTTTCCCGTCCAGGATTTCGCGCGCCTGAATCCTTAACTCTTTCATCGCTTGAGCCCCGGCACCGCTTGCCGATTGATACGTCGAGACGACAACCCTTTTGATTCTCGAAACACGATGGATCGGGAAAAGCGGTACCAGCATGATAATGGTGGAGCAATTCGGGTTGGCAATCATCCCTTTATGCTTGAAGATATCTTCAGGATTAATTTCAGGCACCACGAGAGGGACCTCAGGATCCATTCGAAAAGCGCTTGTATTATCGACAACAACTGCGCCGGCTCTCACAGCATGCGGCGCAAGAGCGCGGCTCACAGAACCTCCCGCACTGGAAAGCACAAGATCGATCCCTTGAAATGAATCGGGGGTAGCTTCCTCGATCTTATATTGCTTATCCCGGAATTTGACTTCTTTCCCCGCCGAACGTTTCGAGGCCAATAACCGGAGTTCGGAAATTGGGAATTTTCTTTCTTCTAAAATGGACAGGAATTCCTGCCCAACAGCCCCCGTAACTCCTAATACAGCCACTCGCAATGGTTTCATAGCTCTTCCACCTCGCTTATCGATTATGTCATAATCCAATCCTGGATTGGATAAGATCTCCCATAACTGAACAACTTACTCTCTTTGCCCCTCCACCGTCAATATCGGCAGTCCTGTATCCTTCGGCAAGTGTTCGGGAAACGGCATCTTCAATGCTTTTTGCAACGTCCAATAAATGAAAACTGTATTCCATCATCATCGCCACCGACAAAATAGCAGCAATGGGGTTCGCCATATCCTTGCCGGTAATATCGGGTGCCGATCCATGAACGGGCTCATAAATAGCATGGCGATCCCCCAAAGAAGCGGAGGGCAGCATCCCAATCGAACCCGTCAACATTGCGGACTCATCACTCAAAATATCCCCGAAAAGATTGGTTGTGACAATGACATCAAATTGTTTCGGATTTCGCACAAGCTGCATCGCGCAATCATCCACATAGCGATAATCAAGCGTCACATCCTGATATTGACGGTGAACCCGGGTAACGACTTTCCGCCACAGCTGGCTTGATTCCAAAATATTCGCTTTGTCGACCGAGGTAACTTTCCTGCGTCGCTTACGCGCAAAACTGAACGCCCGGTGTGCAATGCGTTCAATCTGAGGCGTTGTATAGACCTCGGTATTCACACCACGTTCGACACCCTCAGTTAATTTCTGAATACCGCGGGGCGTCCCAAAATAGATCCCGCCGGTCAGCTCACGAACGATCAAGAAATCCAATCCCCGAATCACTTCCTCTTTTAAGGTTGAATGGTTTTCAAGACTGGGGAAAACATGAACAGGCCTTAAATTCGCATAGGTTTCAAGGCTTCTTCGAAGTTCGAGAAGACCGCTTTCAGGCCTCATCGAAGTTTCAAGATTGTCCCATTGGGGCCCCCCGACCGCGCCGATCAAAACCGCATCTGAATTTCTGGCCAAGGCCAAAGCTTCCGGCGTGACCGGTCTTTCATACTCATCAATCGAAGCCCCGCCAAGCAGAGCTTCAGAAAGATCAAAAACGACGTGAGAAATCTCTCCGACTTTGCGGATCACTTTGACGGCCTGTTCGGCCACCTCGGGCCCAATCCCGTCGCCTCGAAAAAGAGCTATCTTATACACGGACTTTTTGATCCAATCCCTTCACGACTAAATCACCGACCTCGGAAGTCGAGAAACCCATTTTGCCTGCCGCAAGACTTTTGAGTTGCGTCGCTGTCACCCACTTAATGGATTCTTCAATTTGCAAAGCCGCCTGACTCTCGCCTAAATAATCCAGCATCATTTGAACGGCAGAGATCGCTGCAAGAGGATTGATCACTCCTTTCCCCGTATACTTGGGAGCCGACCCTCCAATCGGCTCAAACATCGAAACTCCTTCGGGATTCAAGTTGCCGCCCGCGGCAATACCCATCCCCCCTTGAATCATTGCTCCCAAGTCCGTAATAATATCCCCAAACATGTTGTCGGTCACAATCACATCAAACCATTCGGGATTTTTCACCATCCACATGCAGATCGCATCCACATGAGCGTAATCCCGGGTAATCCCGGGATATTCCCCGCCGACTTCGTGAAAGACGCGTTCCCACAAATCAAACGCATAAGTCAGAACATTGGTTTTTCCGCAAAGGGTCAGTTTGTTTCTCCGATTTCTTTTCTTGGTATATTCATAGGCAAAACGCACGCAACGTTCAACCCCCCGGCGCGTGTTGCGGCTCACCTGAATGGCCACTTCGTCTTTCGTACCTTTTTTCTGAAATTCCCCTTCCCCAACATAGAGACCTTCGTTGTTCTCCCGGACCACCACAAAATCAATATCCTGGGGCCCCTTGTTTTTTAGAGGACAATCCACCCCGGGGAAAAGTTTGACGGGCCGTAAATTGATGTACTGCTCCAATCCAAAACGGATACGCAACAATAAACCCTTTTCAAGGATTCCCGGTTTGACATCCGGGTGACCAATCGCGCCCAAAAAGATTGCATGATACTTTCTGAATTCCTGTAGCGCAGAATCGGGCAGCACTTCACCAGTCTTCAGGTAGCGTTCGCCTCCGAAATCATAAGTCTGGCGGTCAATTTTAAATTGATGAATCGAAGAAATCGCATCGAGGACTTTCAGTCCCTCCCGAACAACCTCTCCCCCGGTTCCGTCTCCGGGGATCACAGCAATATGATATGTTTTCATTCTCATTCCTTTCTTTCGGCGTCATTCGATTAGCACCGGCGGATAAAAAAATAGCGCATTGCGTTATAGCCGACCGCCTTTAACGCCGTACGCTATTTCCCCAATCCTTGGATCGCGCGGCGCTGGGTCCGCTGATAAAGAGCAGCATATTGTTTGGCTGAGGCCGACCATGAAAAATCACAGGCCATGGCATTCTGAACAAGTCTTTTCCAAAGCCTGGGTTCGCGGTAGGTATCAAGAGCCCGCCCAACAGCGGCCAGTAAGGCCTCACTTGAGTAATCTTCAAAGATAAATCCATTTCCCTTCAAGGTGGTCGGTTGAAATTCTTCAATGGTGTCGACAAATCCGCCCGTCGCCCGCACCACCGGAACAGCCCCAAACCTTAAAGAAATCATCTGCCCCAGTCCACACGGTTCGTAATAAGAGGAATATAAAATCATGTCGGCCCCGGCATAAATCCGTTTGGCCATCTTCGGATCAAACAGGATATGAAAACCGCAATGTTCTTTATTTTTCTTGGCCATATCCCGCAAGACCTTATGGTATTTTTCATCCCCTGTTCCCAAAAGCACGACTTGAATCCCCATTTGGAATATCGACTCAAGGGATGGGATCAAGATATCCAGCCCTTTCTGATCCACAAGCCTGGAGACAATTCCCAAAAGAGGCGTGTTGGCTTTGATCTCCAGCTCATTTTCTTTTTGGAGGGCTGCCTTGTTTTTTGATTTCTGCGTAACATTCTTTGCGTTGTAAGGAAACGGAATATCGGCATCCTTTTCCGGATCCCATTCCTCAAAATTGATCCCGTTGATGATCCCGGTCAAATGTTCACGCCTTTTGGCCAATACCCCTTCCAGGCCGCAGCCAAATTCCTTGGTTTGGATCTCCTTGGAATAACGATCACTCACGGTTGTCACCATGTCCGCATCCACAATCCCGCCCCTAATAAAACTAACCTTCCCGTAAAATTCCAAGCGTTCCATTGTAAAATGTTCCCAACCCAAACCGGTCGCCGGAAGAGAATCCGGAGGAAAATTCCCCTGATACCCCAAATTATGAATCGTAAAAACCGTCCTCGTTTTTTGAAAAAACTGATCTTGCGAATACAAGGTCTTTAAATAAACCGGGATCAATCCCGTTTGCCAATCGTGGCAATGAATCAAATCCGGCCGGAAATCGACAGCCCGCAGGGTTTCCAAAACGGCCCTTTGGAAAAGGATAAAACGCCGGTCATTATCCGGATAATCCCCAAGAGGAGTTCCGTACAAACCCTCCCGCGCATAAAATTCGGGATGTTCGATAAAGTAAATCTGTACCCCGTCTTTAAAAGTATACGAGGAAACCTTGACGGTCTCGCGTTCCGAACCAACGGGGACCTCCATATGTTCAATCTCGACCCTAAGGTCCAATTTCTGAGCGTCGACCATTTTGTAACGGGGAATAAAAGCAATGACTTCGTGCCCGAGCCGGCGGACTTCGTGAGCCAGAGTGCCGGTCACTTCCGCCAGCCCCCCCGTCTTTGCAAAAGGTATCATCTCAGAGGCAACGTATGCGATTTTCATGGAAATCCGAAATTTTACTGATGAATTAGTGAACTGTTATCACACAGTTCCAGGTTCCGAAAGCGTTGGGGACGCATTCGACCGGCCGTTGGTCATTTTGCCAGGTATCATCCACCCGGTAACGGTATTCATACCGCCCCGGCGGAAGTTCCAAGGTCACTTTCCATCGGCCTTCGCGATCATTTTTGAGGGGTGTTCTTTTCGCATCCCAATTGTTAAAATTCCCTGCTAGAAGAACTTTTTGAACTTGAGGTGCAAAATACTCAAATTGAATTTTCTGTGTCTCTTTGTCCCGGCGCCGGTGATTCACCATTTTTGAAGCCATTTTTTACCTCCCACTATGCTTGGTCACAAGAGCGAGACAGTATATATCAGAAAAAAGACCTTGCCAAGATGCATCTGGTGACTATAATGGCGCCCCATGCGACAGTGTGCTATCTGTGGAAAAAAACCTATCGTTGGCCGGTCCATTGACCGCCGAGGTCTAGCTAAGAAATCCGGCGGAGTGGGAAAGAAAATTACGGGTATCACCCGCCGGCGCTTTCTTCCTAACCTGCAGAAGGTCAAGGTGAAATTTCCCAATGGGACCGTCCGACGGGTCAAAGTCTGTGCGGCGTGTCTTCAGGCAGGAAAAGTCACCAAAGCCGCTTCTTTTAAGAAGATCGCGGCTTAATCTCCTTCACTTCAAGCGTTAAACTCTCTATCCCATTCCAAGAGCGGAATTTAAGAGAATAAGTAAGATCGAAAGCTGTGTCCCTTCCGATCCGGGAAAGGTCAAAATCACCAAACCGGTTCATCCAAATAGCTTCATAAGTCCGATATTCATCCCTCACCCAAAATTTCAGTGTTTGAGGGCCCATTTGCTCGACTTTTCCGACCGAGTTTAATCCCCTTGTTAAAAACACCGGCCTTGGATTACCCGCGCCGTGAGGCTCCAACCATTTCAGTTCTTCGACAAAGGGCCCTTTCAAATCTTCAAGTTTTAATTCCATATCATAAGCAACTTTGCGAACAAAAGCTTCAGACGTATAATTTTCTTCCATATGAACATTTAACGCCTTTTTGAAATTCGACACTTGGTCGCGTCGAAGCGTGACACCGGCGGCCTGTTCATGGCCTCCGAACTCTTCAAGATAATCCCGGCACGCTTCTAAAGCACGAAACAAGTGAACCTGCTTAATGGAGCGTCCCGACCCCTGACCTTTTTCTCCGTCCCAACTCATGACAATTGCCGGGCGGTAATATTTTTCTGCCAGCCTGGAAGCAACAATTCCAATGACCCCCAAATGCCATCCTTCCCGTCCAACGACAATAATTTTTTCGCGGTTAAAATTGACCGTCTTGTCAACCTCTTCAATCGCTTCTTTAAGGACCCGGCGTTCTTCTTTTTGCCGCATTTTATTTTCCTGATTCAAAATGTCCGCAAGACTGGCGGCCTCCTTTTCATGATCCGTCGTCAAAAGCCTGAGGGCAATCTCCGGGGAACTCATTCTTCCGGCGGCATTCAACCTGGGCCCCAGCACAAAACCTACATGCCCGACATTGATTTCCCGCGCCTTAAGCCCCGCTGCTTGGGCGAGCGCGCGCAAACCTTGATTCGAACGGCTTGAAAGTTTCTCCAAACCTTTCTTCACCAAGATCCGATTTTCCCCCACCAAAGGCGCGACATCACTAATCGTTGAAAGCGCGACAAGATCCAACATTTCATACGCCTGAGGCCCTATGAGAGCCTGCGCGAGTTTAAAGGCCAGCCCCGCCGCTGAGAGCTCCTTGAATGGATAAGGACAATCAAGTTGTAACGGATCTATAATGACAGAGGCCGGAGGAAGCCCTGCCGGGGAAATCTGGTGGTGATCGATCACGATTACATCCATCCCCAGGGTTCGTGCCGCTTCAATCTCTTTCACGGCGGTAATCCCGCAATCAACCGTAATCACCAAAGAAACATTTTCCCCTCGAGCCCTTTTTAAAGCCGCTTCACTCACCCCGTAACCGTCCTCTGAACGATGAGGCAAAAAAACGGAACATTCTGTCCCAAGTTTCTTGAGTGTACGGGTAAGAATGGATGTGCTCGTGATCCCGTCCACATCATAATCCCCGTGAATCAGGATTTTTTCCCGGGCGTCCACCGCGCGGTGAATCCTTGTGACAGCCTCTTTGAGGCCCTTGAGTTTAAAAGGATCTTCAAGATTTTCTACGCGTGGAGATAAAAATTCTTGGATCTCCTCAGAAGATGAGAAACCACGTTTCCTGAGAAGCTCTAAAAAAGACGAGCTGAAAGGTAAGACGGCCTGATTCAAAGGAATGACTTTTTTGAAAAATCCTTTCTTGAAACTTCTAGCGGGCCGGAAGGCTCACTTTCAATGAGCCTTCCAATCCACGACAAGGGCTGAAGCGACAAAGATACTGGAATAAACACCCACCGCAAAACCGATTAAGAGGATAAAGGCAAAATCCTGGATTGAGCTTCCCCCAAAAAGAAAAAGCGCAAAAGCCGCCAGCAGCGTCGTCACGGTCGTCAAAATCGTCCGGCTCAACATTTGATTGATGCTCGTGTCCACAATCTTTTCAAAAGGCGTGCGGCGCATCAGCTTTAAATTGTCCCGGATCCGATCAAAATTGACAATGGTATCGTTCACCGAATAACCCATGATCGTCAGAATCGCGGCGATAATGGGCAAATTGATTTCCCGGCCGCTTAAAGCATAAACACCGAACGTAAAAATCGTATCGTGAAGCATTGCGATGACGGCCGCAAGAGCAAATTTCCATTCAAATCGCCACCCCAGATAAATCAGAATCCCGACGCTCGCCCAGCACACAGCCAGTATGGCTTTCTTTTTTAAATCAAGACTGACGGCCGGACCGATTCGATCCACCTTCAAAATTTTATACCCTCCCTCACCCGCAATCTCACGAGCTACGTTTTCAATTCCGGCGGTATCTTCCGCCGAAGATTTGATCACAAACTGGCTGTCCGCTTCACTGCCAATCCTTTGGATGACGGCTCCGCGTTCACCTTCTTTATCCAGCATAATCCGTAACTTCGAGATCTCCAGGGATTGTTGAAACTGAATTTGGGCAAAAGTCCCGCCGGTAAATTCGACCCCGTAATTTTCCTGTCCCCTCATCAAAAAGGCCGCAATCCCGATGATGATCGTAAGCACAGAAAACCCGTACGCAAAAAACCTCCCCTTCAAAAAAGGGATATGCGTTGACCCGATCAGTTTGAGCATATTTAATTTGAGATTGGGATTCTTCTTCGCAGAGAAATCGAAAAGGACCCGGACAACCACAAGGGCAGTGAACATACTCGCAATAATACCGATACTCAACGTTACGGCAAACCCTTTGACCGGTCCCGTCCCAAAAATAAAAAGGATCAGAGATGTCAAAAGGGTCGTTACGTTCGAATCCAAAATGGCGGAAAATGCTTTATGAAACCCCGCTGAAATAGACGCTCGGGCTGTCTTACCGGTTTCATGTTCTTCACGGATCCTCTCAAAAATGAGCACATTGGCATCCACAGCCATACCAATTGAAAGAATAAACCCGGCAATACCGGGCAAGGTCAAGGAAGCCTGAAAAGCCGCCAGGGATCCGATCACCACAATCCCGTAAACGACCAAACCCAGATTGGCCATAAACCCTGCGAAGAAATAATAAATCGGCATGAAAAGGAAAATCAGAATCGCCCCGATGATCCCGGCACGAACACCTTTTTGGGTCGAATCACGCCCGAGACTCGGTCCGACGGTCCTTTCCTCAATCACGTTGACAGGAGCAGGCAAAGCACCGGCCCTTAAGACCAAAGCAAGGTCGCTTGCTTCTTCAGCCGTAAAATTTCCGGAAATCTGCGCCTGGCCGTTCGGAATCCTGTCCCGGATCACGGGGGCCGAGTGGACCCTGCCGTCAAGAACGATCGAAAGTTGCCTGCCGATATTCTCAAAGGTCAATTTATCAAAAGCCTTGGCGCCGTCCTTATCCAACTCCAGCTGAACAATCGGCTGCCCATATTGATCAAACCCAACAGTGGCTGTCGTCAAGTGTTCACCCGTTAGGGACGCCTCGGCATGTAATAGCAGGTGGCTTGTCGTCCCCATCTGACCTTTCATTTCCTTATATTCATAACCCTCAGGGACAGTTCCTTCCTCGGCTTGTTTGATGAGTGCCGCATCCTCGGAAACCAACTTGAATTCCAGATGAGCGGTCTTGCCCACAATATCCTTGGCACGATCGCGGTCGGTCACCCCGGGAAGCTGAACAATCACCTGTGAACTTCCCTGTTTAGCGATCACCGGCTCACGGACTCCGAATTCATCGATGCGGTTGCGGATAATTTCAACCACGCGGTCGGTCGCATCGTCGCGGGCATCTTCGGGGATTTTTTCCAGATCAACCTCCAGGAGAAGCTGCATCCCTCCTTGAAGATCCAGACCGAGATTAATCTTGTCCTGAGGCGGATAAGCCTTCCAGATCGAAAAAGCGACCACTAAAACAATGATGACGACTTTCCATTTAAAGAATTTATCCATTATTCCCCCTGTTGGCGTAAACCGCTAATAGCGCTTTTTAAAACTTCCATTTTTGAGCCCTCATGATCGCTCGTCTTGATCACAACATAATCTTTTTGAATACTTGTAACTGTCCCGATAATCCCGCCGGCGGTAATCACGCGGTCACCTTTTTTTAAGTTATCCACCATCGTCTGAACATCTTTCTGGCGTTTCTGCTGCGGGCGAATAAGGAAGATATAAAAAATAATGATAATCAGAATAAACGGAAAAAAACTCGCCAAAGGGTTCATCTCCGGTTGTCCTGCGGGTGTGGCTGCATAAGCTATCTTCTCAAACATGTCGGCTCCTTTTGGGTTCCTAGAATATCATTTCATTATCGGCTTTCGAAAGAAAAATTATTCAAAAAATCTTTTTTAAATTTCAGAAAACGGCCCTCCCGGATCGCTTGGCGGATCGAGCGGACAAACTGCACAAAAAAAGTCACGTTATGAATCGACACAAGCTGTGGCCCCAGCATCTCTTCGGCATTGAGGAGGTGCCTTAAATAAGCCCTCGAAAAATGACGGCAAGTGTAACAAGTGCAGCCTTCCTCGATCGGTTTTTCGTCCTTTTGATACTTGCCGTTACGGACAACCCGCAGGCCGCCACGCGTAAAAGCCGTTCCGTTACGTCCGTAGCGGGTCGGATTCACGCAATCAAAAAGATCAGCCCCTTGTTCAATCGAATCCAGGAAATCGACCGGCGTCCCGATCCCCATCAGATACCGCGGTTTGTCTTCAGGCATCTTGGGAGTCACCGTCGAAATCACATCAAGCATCTGGTCTTTTAATTCTCCGACACACAATCCCCCGAGGGCATAACCGTCAAAATCCATTTCCACTGTTCTTTCGAGGGATTCCTTTCTCAAATCATTAAAAATGCCGCCCTGGATAATTCCGAACAATGCCTGGTCGGGACGCTTATGATGTTTCCTGGCCCGCTCGGACCACCGAAGGGTTAATTCCAAAGAATGGCGGATTCTTTTTTTATCCTGTGTTGCCGGCGGGCATTCGTCAAAGATCATCGCAATATCACTTGCGATCGCCTCCTGGATCTCAATCACCTTTTCAGGAGTCAGAAATATTTCCTTCCCGTCAAAGTAGGAATGAAACCGCGCACCTTCTTCCGAGATTTCCCGCAAACGGCTCAAAGAAAAAACCTGGAACCCGCCGCTATCGGTCAGGATGGGACCCTCCCAGGCCATAAACCGGTGAAGGCTACCGAATTTTTGGATTATATCGATCCCCGGCCGAATGTAAAGATGGTAGGTATTCCCAAGGATAATTTCAGCACCCGCTTCCTGAAGGTCCCTTGGCGTCAATGCTTTGACGGTCCCTTGAGTCCCAACGGGCATAAAAACAGGCGTCTCAACAACTCCGTGGGCAGTTGTCATAAGCCCCGCACGCGCATGAGTCTTCGGATCACGTGCCGTCACCTCAAACCCAAATGTTTTATTGTCAAACTTCCTCTTGGCCACCGTCTTCATAAAATAACCATGGCATCGCCGTAACTGTAAAAACGGTACCCTTTTTGAATCGCTTCTTCGTAGGCCCGAAAGAGTTTGTCTTTTCCCAAAAAAGCCGCCACGAGCAGTAAAAGACTGCTCTTCGGAAGATGGAAATTGGTAATCAATCCTTGAACCACTTTAAAGGGATAAGGAGGATAAATAAAAAGCCTTGTCTTTCCTTGTTGGGGGACAATCTCTCCGGCAACATTGACCGCCGATTCCAGAGTCCTGACCGATGTTGTCCCGCAAGCAATTATTCGCCGGCCTTCTTTCAGACCACAGTTTAACTGCCGTGCCGCTTCCCGGGTCACTTCAAATCTCTCCTCAAACATTTCGTGCTTCTCGATTTCTTCAACGTGAATGGGACGGAATGTCGCGTAACTTACATGAAGAGTCACATAAACGATTTCAACCCCGCGGTTCGAAATTTGATCCAGCAAATTCCGGTCAAAATGAAGTCCCGCCGTCGGCGAAGCGACCGCCCCTTCTTTCTCTGCAAACACAGTTTGATAAAGTTCCCTGTCCAAATCGTTGTCCGGCCGATTGATGTACGGCGGTAAAGGAACATGACCGATCTTACGGATCTTCTCCTGAATCTCTTCGGACCCGCCTAAGAATCGAAGAATCCTTTCAACACTATTGGGGCAAGGATCATTCAAGACTTCGGCCTGAAGAGAAATTCCGTTTTCTCCAAAAACCAAATGAGCTCCTTTCGAAACGCGGCCGCCCGGCCTTAATAACACACGCCACTCGTGATTCGGATTTTCCTCCAACAGAAAACCCTCGATTTTTCCGCCTGTCGCCTTCCTGCCGAAAAGCCTTGCCGGAATCACCTTGGTATTGTTTAAAACGAGAATATCTCCTTTTGTCAAAAATCCCAGGAGATCATCAAAGCGGTGATGAGATATTTCTTCGCCGTTTCGCGAAACATAGAGCAACCGCGCTTCCGGCCTTCTCGGAGGGGGCTCGAGCGCAATCAAATCCTTGGATAACTCATAATCAAATTCGGAAAGTTTTAACATGAAGGGGAAACCGCCTTACTTCAAAGATTCCTTAAGATAACCGAGGATATCATCGAGTGATTCCGCAAAATAGATGTAATCATTAAAAATAACGTAATCCTTTTTCATCAACTCTTTGGCCCAACGCTTCAAAAAATCACCGTATAAAATAAGCGGCTTTTGAATCAAACCCTGATTCACCATTTCCCAGGCAACAAAGACCTCCGTCAAAGTCCCTGTCCCGCCGTCCATCACGACGCAAGCATCCCCTGTTTCAATGAGCCCAAATAAACGCGACTGCCAATCCTTCATCTTCCTTTCTTCGTCAATCCAGCGATTACAGGATCTCGGTGAATTGTCAATGGTTACCCCGATTGTGTTCCCGCCCGCTTCCTTCGCCCCTTTGGCAGAAGCTTCCATCACACCGCCATAACCACCGTTACACACAACATAACCGCTCTCGGCCAAAGCCCGGCCAACTTGGAATGCCTTGTCGTAATCCGATTGACTTGCCTTCGCACTTCCAAAAACAGCTACGGTGTGGGAAACCACTAGAGTTTTTCTCCTTTTAGGATCTCAGGGACGGGGCGTGTATCGATACGAAGACCGCCGTCATGTTCAATCACCAGCGTATAAATTGTCCCCGGTAAAAAAAGCGACCCGGGCGCCTCAATTTGGGCGTTTTTAATCCCGGCCCGGTCCCGTTCTGCCGGATCCAAGGCGTAATCCCAAAACTTCTGCCACAACTTTGATTCCAATTCTGACTTTTCCCCTTCCACTTTATACCCGGCAGGAATTTCGTGTGCCTTTGTAATATCAAACACCTGCGTCTTTTCATCTTCCAGCACAAAGGCCTTCATAAAAAGATAGACGCTTTTCCCCCGCAAGCGATCGCCGGATTTCACCAAATCATCCCTGAAGCGGACGACAAGCGCCTGAAACTGGATGATATTTCCGTGAAACGAAAAATATTTTGGGGCTAACGGCTTGCCCTGTGCGCCGAACTCCAGGAATTTGATCGTCGTCATGACCTTTTTGGTTTCTTCGTCATATTCGCTGCGTGTCACAAGGACTTCGGCAACCCTTGAATCGGCTGATAAACGCTCAATCACTTCCCTTAAAATCCGATTCTCCTCAAGCCAGCGATTGACCCAGAAACCAACCGTTAGAAAAACGACCACCACCAAGAGCGTCAGGACAGCATTAAAAATATGAGATGGTTTCATTTGTCTTCTTAAAATCTCTTTTGACTAAGCTATAAGCACGCCCCGACTTCGACGGGGCTGCAGGTTACGAATTAATGCGTATAAAACTTATCGCACCTGAATCACCCTCATTTATGAAATATATAATTTTTCGCGCCCGAGTGGGGTCGAACCACCAACCTCTACCTCCGGAGGGTAGCGCTCTATCCAATTGAGCTACGGGCGCACAAACCTTTGAATACAGTAACCAACACTCTACGTGAGAAAACTTCGTTAGCGTACTAACTCCAACGTAGCAGCCCTGCGAAGCTCCGAAGGAACGTAGTACGGCGGGCGCACGCGAAAGACGTATTGTAACGAGAGGGTGGGACGTTTGCAACTTTCGTCACGTAACAGGAAAAGCGCGGGCCAAAATTCCACACACCTACTTTGCACCTCTTACTTCCTGCCTCTTCGCTCTGTGTTTTCCACCCTACCAAACCACCGTAATATCGGCCCTTGGATAATAATAATCCAGAATCTGAAGATAAGTATAACCCAGCTCTCCAAGACGTTTTGCGCCGTACTGACACATCCCCACACCATGCCCCCAGCCTTGTCCTTCAAGATAAAGATGCCCTTCCCGAATATCCCATGACTTGATCAAAGTACTGCGAAACTTCGAAGGGTCCATCATCAAACGAAATTCATCGGACTTGATTTTCAGCTTGCCCCCTGAGTACTCAATCACAAAAAAACGCCCCCGCCCGCTTGAATCATAATCAACCGGGGCAAAATTAAACACACCGGAAACACTGTATCCTTTTTCATTAAGTTTCTTTTCAATCTCGGACAAACTAAAATCCGATTTCCAATAAAAATGTTTCGATGCGCGGCAGACATCGCAGCGGACACTTTGTAAAGCAGGATGGGATTCGATCGGCCAAACATCATGAGCCGCAGTGGTCGCCCCGCCGCAAGTCGAATGGAAAAAGGCCGGGAAAATCTTCCCCTGAAACGTCAAGATTTCCCCCCGGGTAGCTTCGACCGCCTGATCCGTCGAGGGATGCTCAACCACTTTCCCGGCATAAACCTGGCTCATCACCCCCGCCGTAACGTCATAGCGTTCATATTGATTCTCAAGCGCCCGAAACAAAGCAAAGGTCCGGCTGGCCACCGCCTGCGCTTTCAAGGTTTCCATTTTCCACTTGGGATCGATCTCAAACGGCAAAACCCCTTTTAAATAATCGCTCATGTCCAAATGATTGACGACCGTGAGCTTGTCCGGCGGATCCGGCCAAAAGGCCAGGGTATCACGATAGGATTTATTCTCGATGTGGACCCCCTCACCCAGACTCTGGAAAAATATCGGGGCATTCCTGAAAACTTGAACCCCGATTTGGACCCCCCTCAAGTCTGTCTTGACCGCTGTCGGCGCCAGGTTCTCTCCCTTCAAGAGGACTCTTCCTTCCCGGTCCAGCACCATAAAAGGATCATCCGTTTGGATCACAACCCCGCCTGCCTTTTCTTTGAACAATAAAATACGCATAACTTGAAATTGATCGACTTGGCTGGGAATTTCCATGCTGGAGGGTTTAATTTCCTTCTCCCGGTCTCCCGAAAAAGGCCATAAGGATAGCGCGACAACAAAGAAAAGGGAATAAAAACGCGTACGAATCATGGCGGGTATTGTAACAACAAATAGGTCACTTATGAACGAGAAAGATAACGGAAGGGAAAATTTTTTTACAAACGGCCCATCAAAACATTATCGTGACATTCCAGGACCATCTTTGTGTCATGAAGATCACAGCCTAGGATAGGATAACAACAAAGCACAATTGCCTGACTCGCCTTGATGATCTGATCGGACTTTTCTTCGTAGGCCTTCAAGAAAAGCCAGTCTTCGTGCGGGATCACGCCGGCATCCCCTGCCATTCGCACCCGATGGAACCCTTTTTTTTGAATCTCGTTCCCAAACTGTATGGCGTTCTGGAGGGCCCGGCCTTCATCAAAATGCCCTTCGGTCAGATACCACTCCTCGGCAGAACGAATCGTCAATTGTCCGGAACTGACATAGAAAAGAAGTCTTGGTATTTCCTCTTCCATATAAGCCATGACTTCGTCCAAATCGATTTGACTGGAAACCAGCCACAAACAGGCCTCTCCTTTTTCAAGTCCCGCGCGCAAAAACGGTACGACGACTTTGACATAGTCCTCTATCCCTTTATAGAACTGATAAAGGTGCCTTCCCGGCTGGATATTGTATCGAAAATCAAAATCGGATTCTGACATGTTGTGGCTTTCTGCGTTGATCCGTTGATAATTCACAAAATCTCCTTTTTACGGCACACAGGTAACGCATTTACGGAAAATGTACCACGACCTTGTGAATTTTGAAATAGCTCAGGCGAAACCGGAGCGATTCGGATTTTTAGCTTTTTTGCACTAACGCCTTTGAATAAAAACAGTTGCGAACTCAATCAGGGATTCCCTGAGAACAAATGCAGGTAATTGCCGGTATGTGAAATGAAGAAAAAAGAGCGGCTGAAGGGTAGACACACCTCACCCCAAAGAAAAGACTCCCGAAATATCCAGCAAGAAAACAGGTTCCGCTATTTAATACTGCCTCGTAAATAGACCTTCAATCTTTCCCAAGTATTCCGTCCGCAAACACCATCGACTTTCAAACCGTTATCGCGTTGAAAGTTCTTGATGGCTTCACGCGTTCCAGACCCGATCTTGCCATCCAAAGTCCCTTTGTAATACCCCGCATTCTTTAAAGCCTCTTGAAGGCTCAGGGCCGGGATTTCAAAACCTGATGGCGTACGGTACATAGCGCTGGACGACTGTTTGACGGTGTCCATCTTGGAGTAGATTTCGTATTGACGCGACTCCTGCATTTGGAGAGCAGCCCGTGTATCCTGCAAACCCTCATCGATCCTGACGACTTCATCGGTCAAAACCCCGATTTGGGCCTGCAGGGAATCGATTTGTCTATTCGAACCGGATCTTGCACAAGCTGTAAACAAAAGAGGGAGGCTGAGGAACAACACCAAAAGGGAAATTCGGCGAACATTATTCATGCAAAGATCTCCTCTTTCACATTAAGATTTTGAAGCCGTTTAATCTTTCACCCAACCAACTTGACAAAGAAGTCTATCAAATGCCCTTTTTGAAATCAATCAAATTAGTAACCCCTGAATTCGTCGGTTCTTACAAGACCCTTGTTCCAAAAACAAGATATTCCGTATGAGAGACCATTCGCTGAACCGGCCGCGTCTTTCCGGCACGGGCAAGGATGGGGCGCTCCAAGAGCTCCACGCTCTCAACCCTTAAAAATCCCTTTTCCCGTAAAGTCTCCGCCATTCGTTCAATCTGATTCATCGTCGGGTTCAAGCTGACGATCCGCCCTCCCCCTTTTAAGGCCTGCTTCACCACTTCAACCTCTTCCCAGGGTGTGGGAATATCCAAAATCGCGACATCAAAAAAGTTTTCCCGAAAAGGCTCGCCCGCCTGACGCTGAGAAAAGGTGACATTTTTTTCAAACCCCGCACGCTTGATATTCTTGATGGCATTCTTGGGAAGGTCTTCGCGTCTGTCATAGGTCCAGACATGTCCGGTCGAAGAAACAGCCTGAGCAAGCGCCATCGTCAGGGAACCCGAGCCTGTTCCGATTTCCAGGATTTGAGAACCCGGACTCACGCTGGCTTTGACGATTAAATAACCGGCATCTTTGGGATAAATGATTCCGCTTTCCCGGGAGGCCTTCATCATAAAATCTTCCATGGTCGGCTTCAGGAGCCGGGCTTCACCGTGTTCGCAAACAACTTTGTCCCCAAACGGACGTCCGATCCATTCATCGACGAGTAAAGGCCGCCCGCAATGGATCCCGATACGCTTCCCCAGCGTCACGTCCACTAAATAACTGACCTCGTCTTCTCCAAACCAAAGGAGAACCGCATCGCCTTCCCGGATCGAATTCGATGAAACGTTAACCTGCTCCTCAATATTCATTTCGATGACCACCCCTTCTCCTTAGCGTACTCCAAAAACTCAAAAAGACCGGGGAAAATCCCGTCCGGAGACGCTGATTTTAACTCATCGGCGAGCCCGAATCCATGAGTCAATACAACTATTTTCAAGCCGGCATTCCGGGCCGTTTCAATATCAATCAGACTGTCTCCCAAGAAAAGCGCTTCCGAAGGCTTAACCGCTTCCCTGGCCAAGATATGCTGAATGGACGAAGGATTCGGCTTCTTGGGAAACGGGGAATCTCCGGCAATGATATCCGAAAAAATGCCGCCCACGCCAAGGGCCTCCAAAAGTTCCCGGGCATAAGGATTGGGCTTATTGGTCACAATCACCTGTTTGACGGACGAAAAATAATCGAGGACTTCCCGAGCCCCCGGATACAGAGCACTGTGATCAAGCATATGCGCTTGGTAGTGCGAACGGTAAATTTTCGCTCCCTTTTCAATCAGTTTTTTTTCATCGGACCTGACACAAGCCTGAATCAGTTGATGAAGTCCTTTGCCGACGTAACGCGCGATCTCCTCCCGCGAAAGCTCCGGACTCCCCAACTCACGCAGCATATAATTGGCTGCATTCGCAATATCCTGGGCCGTATCGACCAAGGTACCGTCCAAATCATAGAAGATGATTTTCATGAACCAGCCTTTCGTACGGTTTCATAACGCAGAACAACAAAAAAATCCCCCGTCAAAAAAAGAGGGGGAAATCCAGGCCGCTCGATTAACCTTGGAACAATTTCATCAATTCTGTTTCGAGATAACTCAAGCTGAAGGGTTTGACGATATAATTGTGGGCCCCGAGTTCTTTGGCTCGATTGATCCGGGTTTCGTCCTTAAGGGCCGTGATCATCACCACCATAATCTTGGGGTGTTTTTTCTTGATCTGTTCCAGGCAGGTCAGACCATCCATCCCCGGCATCATGATATCCAAGAGAACGATATCGGGAGGATTCGCTTCTATCTTTTTGAGGGCCTCTTCGCCGTTACCTGCCGCTTCGACGGCAAGATTACGTTCGTTTAAGAAATCCTGCAGGAAAAGCCGGACATCATCTTCATCGTCAACAACCAAAATCTTTTTTTCATTTGCCATACGGATAACCTCAAAAAACGGATCGCCTTTACGCCCTGAGAATACATCCTCTCAATGCTTCAGGAGGCCCTAAGACCCCTTTCAGCAAAGGAATGGCGCTTATTATGTCAAAAGACCCGTGATTTGTCACGTCTGTTTGATGCGTTACGAAGAATCCCGTTCGCCATTCGTCATGGAGCGCCCTTCGGAATTCATCTGCCAATTATATTCTTCTTCGCGCTGTTCCATCGAACACGATTCGCAACGGATAAAACGATTACGGTGATTGCGGATTTCCTCGAATCCTTCGACGGCCTCAAAGTTTCTCCCGCAAAAATAACAATACATCTCACTCCTGACCTATTGAAGACTCCACGTTGCTTGCTTCCTGATTCCTCAGCAAAAGAATTTCTTCCTGCATTCCTTGAATTTTTTTCTCCAGTTCAAAAACCTTCTCCCTACTTAGATGTATCGGGCAAGTCCACTGATTCTTCAGGAAAACTAAACGGGCCGAGGCCGGCCACACGCCCAAAAGGGTGCCAAGGGCATAAGCATAAATCTCCATCTGTACTTCATAACCCGAATCCTTCACCTTTTTTTCGTCTCCCACAGCCGTCTTGTAATCGATAAGATGCCACTTGTTTTTTTCATCTTGAAAGAGAACATCGATCACCCCGTGGATCAATCCGTGCCTTTCGTTTAAAAGGAACGGGATTTCTTTCCTGACAACCTTCGCACGCCTCAATTCTTCAAAAAGCGGCGATTGGAGAAAAGCCCGCAAATAACCTTTTGCTTCCTGCTTTTGCTCCTTTGAAAAAGAGCAGAAACACTCTTCGATAAGTTCGTTTTCCGTCCCCTGAGGATGCTTAAAGTCAAGTCGTTCCAAGACACGGTGCATGGCCGTTCCGAAATCGGCCGCCACGGCTTCCTCTTCGTTTTCTTTTGTTTCAACAGTCCCGTCGCCTTCAGGTTCGTCCGGGTACCCCACTTCATAGACGCGCAGATAATGCTCCGGGGATTTCCGAAAGGCCGCATAAGCCGACACCGGCAAATCAATACTCCTTGCAGACACCACCGGCTTCGTTTCCAAGGACCGGAAAATGTCCTCGGCCGCGGGAATCACTTCTTCCTGAAGGTTCTTCTTCGGTAAAAGTTTCTTCCGTTCGACAGGTTCAAATCCGGGAAAGACTTCAAGGAACCTTTCCCCTGACGGTAGTGCCTTCCTCCCGGCAGGCTTTGCCTTTCCCGACTTTTTGATTTCGATACCCTCTAAATCTTCTTCCAGCCTCGACAACCATTCCATCCAGGAGGACATTTCATCAAAGCTGTCTTTCTCATTCTTCTTTTCTTTAAAAACCCCCGTAAGGGCTAACCTCTTTTTCGCCCTCGTCATCGCTACATAAAGAAGCCGCTTCCACTCTTCTCGGTCTTGACGAAAAATCTTTTCGTAAATCCGCTTCCAAACGAAAGGCTGCTCCATCTCAAGCGTTAATTCGTTCCTGACCTCGAACGCATACCCTTCGCCCACCTTGGCCAAAAACGTTCTCGATTCCAAGGCTTGCCGCGAGCGCCCCATATCTGAGACAAAGACCACGTCAAACTCGAGCCCTTTCGCACGGTGAATCGAAAGCAGCCTGACCACATGTCCGCTCTCTTCCGCCTCGATCTGCGCCTCGGACTCCCGGACCTCCTGGGATTCCAGGCGTTTGACGGTCCTCAAGAAATTTCCCAAAGACAAAGGCTCGAAACTTTCGAATTCCCGCGCCAAATTGACAAGCTTTTTCAGATTAGCAAGCCGCCTTGTCCCCTCCAAGTCCGCCAGAACGGTTAATTCATAGGAGGTCCTCATCAAAATCAAATCCAGCAGTTCATTGATCTTCAAACGGTCCTTAATCGCCAGGAGTTCGCCCGCGAGCCCGTGAAAAAAGCGGATTTTTTGCTTTTCATCCTCAGGGATCGATTCAATTTCATCGATTCGTTTGACGGCTTCAACAAGAGGCCTTTCCTTTTTCCCCTCCGACCGGCCTTTAAGGAAGTCCGACATCCAGAAAAGACTGTTATCCGAAACCTGAAACATCGGCGAGCGAAGCACGCCGGCAAGCGGGATATCAGACAAGGGATTCTCCAAGAAGGCAAGGAAACTCATCATGTCCCGGATTTCGTGCTGGTGATAAAACCCGCGGCTCGAAAGCGCATAATAAGGGATCCCTTTGCGCTTGAGCGCCTGTTCATAAATCCCCACGTCCGACATTGCCTGGAACAAAATCGCGATCCCGCCAAAGGACACCCCCGCTTCCTGCAATTCGAGAATACGGTCGGCGATTTCATCGGCTTCGCGCATCCTGGCCCTTTCCATCAACTCATCCTCTTTGGCTTCAACTTTCAGAATTTCGATTCCCGCCCCGTCCTCTTTTTTTTCTTGAGTGCCCGTCACAAGCGGTTCAAAAAGAAAACTGTCATCCTGCCAGAGTTTTCCAAAAAATTGGTTCACAAAATCAATCACTTTCGGGTAAGAGCGAAAATTCTCATTCAGGGAAACCCGTTCGCCCTCTTCCTTCTTGCGGCACCGCTCGTTTTTGTCCAAAAAGATTTCGGGCTCGGCCCCGCGAAAGGCATAAATCGACTGCTTATAATCCCCCACAAAAAAGAGATTATTGCCCCGGCTCAAGAGTTCCACAAACCGGACCTGAAGCGAATTGGTGTCCTGAAACTCATCGACCAGGATTTGACGGAATTTTGCCTGGTAACGCTCCCGCAATTTCTGATTGGCACGCGCGGGATTTGAAAATAAACCGACCGCTTTGATTTGGAGATCATCAAAATCCAGAAACCCCTTTTCTCTTTTCTTTGCCTCGTACCTTTCTTCAAAAATAAAGGCAAGGGCTTCAAACTTTTCTTTCCAAGGTTTGGATTTTATTTCGATTTTGAGAGAAAGCAGGGTTCTTGAATATTCCAGCAGCTCTTTCCAAAGATGTTTTGCTTTCTTACCGCCGCGCCGGGAAAAAGGACGCATCCACTCCTTAAATTCTTCGATTTTTCCCCAGTCCCAATCCCCTTCGGACCCGAAAAGCTCCCAACCGGAAGGGTCCTCTTCGGCCTCAAGTCTTTTGAGTAAATCAGCAATCTTTTGGCGAAGGCCGGCCTCATTGACCGAGGAGGATTGCTCCTTTGAATTCTCGAAAAAGGTTTTAAGAAAAAGCCCTTCGTGCCGGGCCGTATCGAAAACATGCAGAAGACCCCGCCGGAGCGTTTCTTCCCCGTAGATCCGGACAAGCGTGAAGATGTCGTTTCCTTTTTGACAGGCGGCTTCCATCGTTTCATCGAGAGCCTGCTCCTTTAAGAAATCCGACTCCTCGGATTCAATCACCCGGAAATCCGGATCCACTCCGGCTTCAATCGGATGCTCCCGTAACAAACGGGCCGCAAAAGCATGAAGCGTCGAAATGTAAGCCGATTCGAGGTCACGCCGCGCTGATTCGAGTCCTATCTCAGAAAGGCGGCGGCGGATCCTCGCCTTCATTTCGTTGGCTGCCTTTTCCGTAAAGGTGACCGTCAGGATCTCCGTTGCCAAGGCCTCGCCGGAGACCACAAAATGGAGAAATCTCTCCACAAGCACCGTGGTCTTCCCTGTCCCCGCACCTGCCGAGACAAGGACATTTCCGCCAGTTGATTTCACCGCTTTTTCCTGCGTCTTAGTGAGTTTCATCAATCCTGCCTACTTTGTGAGCGCGTGCTCTTTGGTTTCTTCCCGCCTTTTCTTGTCTTCCTCACGGATTTCTTCAAGAATTAACGGCAGCCGCCATTTTTCGATCCGGCATACGGAACTGTAAGGACAAAAGGAATCGCATTGCCGGGGCCTGACCGGCATTTTCAAGACCTTCATTTCCGAACTGAACAAAAGGACGAACTCCACACACCGGCTTAAAACATCTTCAAATTCCTTTTCTTTTAAGACCATTCGTCTTGCGGTTACTCCCGGAAAGTAATTCAGATAATCGGAACGATAAAAACCGCTTTTCTCGCATTTCTTGATCGAATAAAGCTCCGCTCCGGCCACTTCAAGTTTCAGGATCTCTTTTAACACCAGGGAATAAAGCGGAAGCTGCAAGGCAACTCCGAGATCAAGCTCCCCGCGTTTAAAGGAAGCGGTCCTCTTATAATCCAGGACCGCGCCGACCTTGGCACGAGGATCCGCATCCACCCGATCAATCTTGCCCCGGATCAGAATCTCTCTTTTTCCGTCTTGAAGAACCAAGGGCGGGATTTTGCTTCCGGGACCTCCGAAATCGAGTTCGAAATGTTCCGGCTTCAAAGGCGAGTCTTTCAGGCGTTCGATCTCCGTTTCCACAAAACGTTCCAGCATTTCCCGGAGATCTTCAAGTTCCAAGTCCATCCGGTACTGTTGATCCAGGACCAAAGGAAACTCTTTCAAGGCCTCTTCAAGTTTCGAGGAAAGCAAATCGCGGATCTCTTCGAGCTTTCCAAAAATCCTGGGGTCCTTCTTAGCGGCCCGGAAGAAATGTTCCAGGACTTCGTGCAGGATGAGGCCCCGCCTGAAGATATTCACATCTTCTTCGGGATCGTTTAGCGCTAACACCCGGCGGGCATAATATTTAAAAGGACACTTGGCATAATCTTCCAGACCGGTGGCACTTGTCTTCGACGCCTTAAAAGGATCTTTTTCGAGGATCTTTTCATCCGTCAGCTCTGTTTTGATTTCATAAAAGGCGCGGCGGATTTTTCCCTGGCTGGTCTTATTCTTCAGCACCTCATTAAAAAGAAAAAGCCGGAGCGCCGAAGTTTCTCTCTTACTCGGACTTTGAGAGAAAAATTCACCCAAAAGGGCCATTTCAAGCTCACGCTCATTGACCAGGGATTCCATCTTGGGATACGGACGGCTCAAATCCTGCTTCTCGCGAACAAGCGGGCCGTCAAAAACCTTCTCGGCCTCTTCCAGGTAATAAGAAGGAAGCGATTCCTTGCCCTCCAAATCAAGACGCGGATAACTCAAGAAAAGTTTCTCTTTCGCGCGTGTCACCGCCAGATAAAAAAGATACCGCTCCATCCGCTGCCGGGGAAGCTGGAGTTTGAGGATCCCGCTTTTGTGGGTACCGTTAAAAAGCTGTCTTTCCCAATCCGAAAGGACCGGATTTTCCTTCATTTGGACCGGAAACCTCTTTTCAAGGAGACCGGCCAAATAGACAACCTTGTACTCTTTCTGGCGGGCCATCGAGACATCATAAATCTGCACCTTGTTCTTATCGCGTTCAGGAAGCGAAAAAAGATCCAGATCCAAAAGACGAAAAAAACGGTCCATAAAAGATTCCAACGTGACGGGGATACCGGCCTGACTGCGCCCCGGCAAACGGTAAGATACATCAATCTCATCTAAGATCGCCAAAAACCTTTTGTAGCTGGCGGCATCGCGCCTGACGTATTCTTCGCTGGAATCGAACCGCTGGAAAATCCCGAATGTTTTTCGCGCTGCCTCGATTAGTCGGATCTTGATCTCGGAAATCGTCTTGGCCCGGGCCAGAGAATCTTCCAAATCCGCAAGGTCCTGAAGGCCTTTTGCTTTTTTCGTATTGAAATCTTTACCGCAAGATTTTGGGTCCCACGGTGCGAACCAGTTTTCCCGTTTCCGGAAAATGCCCAGCTCCATCGCCCTGTGTTCAAGCCGGCTCACCCATTCGTAATCCTTGGCTTCGCCGCCCAAGGTCCGAACGTAAGACGATTTTAAGAATTCCGTCAAGTCCTGCTTGCGCCAGCCGTCTCTGAAAATCTTGAGAAGTTTCCCGAAGACCTGCATCAAGGGAGCAAAATTCAGTCTTTCACGCTCGTGAATTTCAAACGGAATTTTGTAACGGCCGAAAACAGAACGGATCACCTGTTCATAATCCCCGATTTGCCTTAAAAGTAGGGCAAAATCGCTGAACCGGTAATCACCCAAGCGATGCTGCTTTTGAATCGAACGGGCAATCATCTCGAGCTCGCCTTCCATCCCGATCGCTTCAAAGACTTGAATATGACCGGGCGGTTTCATTTTCTGTTTGGGTAAGCTCGAAGAAAAAAGATGATTTTCCAGATAAGCCAGTTCTCTATTTTGAAAACCGGCCTTGGCTGCGGAAGGCGGAAGTTTCTTATTCAAGATCTCGAATCCCATTTGCTCAAAAGCTTCCTTGGTGGTAAGAACCGCCTCGAAAAGTTCTCTGCGGTGAGGTGACGGATCATACGTCAGGGTAACTTTCATTTCATCTGTGCGCTTGGAAAGTTCCTCGAGATATCCGAATTGGACTTCGGAAAAATCAAAGAATCCGTCAAGCCAAACCTTTCTCAAGCGATAAGCGGTGGGCGGTTTCTCCTTGGAACGGTAAATCGTCAAGGCATCCTGGCGGTCCCTTAAACCTCGTGCCTTGAAGGCCGTTTCGTAGGCTTCGTAGATCACCGCCAAGGCCTCATATTTGGGTGCAAGTTCCGGTTCCAGACGTTTGAGGTCGTTGGTCCGGGCCCTAAAAACGTCCACCGAAATCAGCGATTCCTTGAGTTCCTGGATAAAAGCAAGGATGAGATTCAAGAATCCCGAACTTTCCTGGATCCCCCGGAAAGTTTCCCATTCGTTTTCTTTTAAAATATCTTTGAGGATAAGGTAACGCGTGACATTGGTGGCCACACCTTCTTCAGGGATCCCAAAAAGCCGCATGACAAGGTCCGGAAGCGTCGTCACCCGGCGGTGAAAAAATCCTTTGATCCCACGCTGGACCATCAATGTCACAATCCGCTCGGTATGCTCGCGGGAAGGAACAATAAAGAAAAAATCCTCTTCGAGGGGATTTTGGCTTTCGCTTAAGGTCTTCTCAAAATCCTGGATGAGATCGTGAGTCTTTCCTGAACCGGCAGGACCGATGATGAGTTGCCTACTCATGATAGACGGCGGAATTATCCTGGGTCTCCCATAACGTGACACGCGAAACCGGAAGCCTTTTCTTGCGGGCCTCCATAAAAATCCATTGAGCGAGGGCTTCGGCTGTTGGGTTTTGGTCCATTAAGACAATCGGCTCTCCCGCTTTCTGGAGAATAGGAACCAGGGGATCCTCCTTATAAAGAATCATTTTGTGATCTAAAACCTCGCGGATCCAGCTCCCCACTGCCTCGCGGATTTGGTAGAAGTCCATCACCATCCCCTCGTGATTCAGCCTCTCGCTGGAAACCTCGATATACACCCGCGCATTATGACCGTGAAGATGCGAACATTTTCCCGGATAATCCAAAAGCCGGTGCCCGTAACTAAAATGAATTTCCCGTACAACTCGAAACATCTTTTGCCACTCTCCTTTGTGCTAACAAAAAAACATGGGGCAGGAAGTATGAAATATGAAAAAAATTATTTCCTATCTCTTACTTCCAACTTCTTACTTCCGCGCGCTCTACTTCTAAAAAACGGAGGCGCCGCCTTCGACGGGGATTACCGCTCCGGTCATGAAATCCGTTCCGGCGATCAAAAACCGGACTGTTTCCGAAATGTCACTCGGATGACCGAACCGCTTGAGTAAAGTCTTCGAAATGATTTCTCCTGCCGCCTTCCGGTTCGTTCCCTTGGGCGGAAGGACCGGTCCCGGGGCAATCCCCAACACCTGAACGTGTGGTGCCAAGGTTCTCGCTAATCCTATCGTCGCTGCCTGAAGTCCCGCTTTTGAAACCGCATACGGCAGATAATTTTTCCGGGGCTTCATGGCCGTCCAATCGATCAAGTTGATAATTTTCCCTCTTCTTTGCTTCAGCATCCGGAGCCCGATCTCCTGGGCGAGGAAAAAGGGCGCTTTCAGATTCACGGACATCAATTTATCCCAATCGGATTCCTTGATCTTTCCAAAAGGTGCCGGATAAAAGATCGAGGCGTTATTGATAAGAACGTCCACCCCCGGAACTTTCCGGTAAACCTCCCCGACAAATTGCTTGAGCCGCGGGACCAAATTCCCTTTTCCGGCCGAAAGATCGGCCCGGACAAGATAAGCTCGCCCCCCGAGCCCTTCGACTTCTTCCTGGAGTTCCTCCGCCTCCCGCTTCGAACGGTTGTAATGAAGGACAAGCGAGGCCTCTTCCTGGGCAAGGCGCAAAGCCATTTCACGGCCCAGACGTTTGGCGGCCCCGGTAATAAGGATAAAACTTTCAGCAATTTTCATAGGCTGTCATCATATCGGCTTCCTTGAGGGGGGTCAAGGGGTGCGTTCGTATAAGAAGACACCCCAGGTTAAGGGGCTAGATTGTAAATGATGAAAGAAGAAGTTTCCTAAGAACTGGCAATGGTATTCTTCTGGCGCCAAGAACGAAGCCTAACGACGACACAAGGAGTTGTCGTATCGGTCAAGGCTTCATCGTAATGAAGATTGTTGGTCCCGTTGTGACGGAAATCGGCCGCAAAAACAGCCCCGTGAAATTCCACGCTGCCGCTCAGATCGAAATCCGAGTCGGGCGCGAAGATCGCTCCGTAAAAGGCAACGCCACCCGAAACATCAACATCCCCGCTTCCTGTAGAAACGATGATCAAGTTGGATGGAATCTGGCTCGTATTGGTGATCCCACTGCCTCCGATATCGATCGTTCCCCCCACATACATCACAACGGGAACATCGATAATAATCTTACTGCCGCCCCCAATCGTGAGATTTCCGTCCACGTAGACCGTTGCCGCACTTCCGTCCGAAGGTGAAATCGTGATTTCAGCGTTTCCCCCAAAGGTCATCGAATCGTACCGATAAGTATTGGTCGGCATATCGGGAAGGGTGTAATCGGAATTTTTATTTAAAGTCCCCATCGAGGAAATCCCCGGAGAGACCGACGGCGCATCACAATAAATACTCATGTTTTCATGAACTTCCCCGTCAACATCCGGACTTCCATTATAAACGATTTCACCGCCGTCAAACGAACCGTTACTGGCAATGTCTCCATTCTCCCCGACATTCGAGCCCCCATAAACCCCCAAATCAGAATTGTAACTGTCAATATCCGTCGAGGTCCCATTTAGCACTAAATCACCTTCCGAAAAAACGGCGTTATCAAAAAGGGTGTCGTCCAATTCAACGTAAGCGACCAAAGACTGGCAGGCATAACCGCGGACACCCGGACTTACCGCAGGACAATCTCCTGCGATGGTGCTGCTGCCATTAGAAGGCACATGCCCTGCCACTTCGACCTGACGAAAACCGCTGTTGGGAGAAGGATCCGTAACCCAGATATCATAGCCACCCTGGACGCTGCTGTTTGCCGCAGAGAAATCTGTATAAGACGTCGCGCATCCATCGGTCCGGCCCGTTGCTGTATTCACGGAATAATAGGTCCCCCCTGAGCAAGGATAATTCATGGATGTAAAAGGTTGAAACGGACTGACCTGGGCCAGCTGGACAATGGCCTGATCCAGTCCCGCTTCAGCCATATTGAAGGCCGCAATCCGGTTCTTATTGGATTCGGTCACATTCTGAAAATTGAAGGAGCGAGTAAAAAGCGCAACGGAAAAGACAGCGAGCGTTGCAATCACTAAATAAGAGACAATAAGAAAAAATCCCTTTTCGTGATCTTTCGGCAACCTCTTCTTATTTGAGTCTGTCATTTCCGCCATCCCCTTGTCCTCTCATCATCGGCTATCTTGCCTTATTGCATAAACACCAAAAATGATTTCGATTCCTACCAAACCTTACATCCTAAATTAAAATAATACCTCAACATTTTTCCCCAAGGGTATAACCGATCAACTGGCCGCAACCGTATCATTTTCGACCCAGGACAGAACCTCGACGGCCGAATCCTGGCCGACCCCAACGGCTTCCAAGGCCGCATCATAATGAATCCCGCAATTGGCGACACAGATGAAATCCTCGGAAATCACACCGCCAAAAATATCAGCGCTGCCAATAATGGTCACGAGGGAATCCGGAGCATAGATTGCTCCGTAAAATTGATCATCGCCGATAAGCGTGACGGGACTGCCGTCAGGAACATTTAAGACAAGATTAGTTGGATCATTATCATAGGTCACCACCCCACGCCCCCACAACCGGACGTTATCACTGGCCGTAATGGTTGTCGGACCGCCGGAATCGATTTCCGCCGTATCGATAATATTGACAGAGCCAACGGAATTGATCTCAGTCGTTCCGCCGGTCTCTAAAGATGCGTCACCGACTAGGCTGAAGGCCCCGCCCGTGTTGACCGTCACAGAGCTTACCGACGTCATCGACCCGCTATTCAAAAAGCTGACATTCCCACTTACATTCATCGTGATCGGTCCCAAGGCGATAATCTCCGCGTCGTTGGCAACCGTCACGGATGAATAATCATAGGTCCCTTCGTTGAGGTAAACGACATCCTCACCCGTTAGGAAAAGTGCTCCGTCTTCCTCTGTAGACGAAACCGAGACGTCTTCCACCGATTCATAATCCTTGGTTTCGGCCGCACTTGTTTGTTCTCCGGTTATTTTGATCCCAAGACCAAATTTAAAAATGACATCGCTCGGATCGGCCTCCGGTCCGACAACGGCGTCCCCATAAATATCCGGGCTTCCGATCAGCGTGATCCGGTCATCGGCCGTCGCATTGGTCCTGACATGACCCTCTTGCGTAAGATTGTCTCCTCCGTAAGCGCCGTCTCTGGAGTCGTAGCTGTCTGTTTTTCCGCTGCCGACCAAGGCAACGAGGTCGTTTGAAAAAATGGCATTTTGAAAAGTGGGATCGGATTGAACGCTGGCATACACCGTCACGGTCCGGGTTTCAAAACCTCTGTCGCTCGCACTATTGCTCGGAGCAAAACCCGTGGCGGAAATCAGACGAATATTCGAACCCGTCGGCTGCGTGAGTCCGTCACAAGTCGGAGGACAAACATCCACGCGATATCCCCCATTGTTTCCAAGTGAGGTATAACCGCCGGTGCCCGCGTAATTGGGACTTGTGTTCAGCGTCGCGAGGGCAATGTCAACACCTGCCTCGGCCATATGAAAGGCCACATAACGATTCATGTTTCTCTCGACAGAATTGAGGAAAACGTTGCCGCGCATCAAAAAGGCAAGCGATAACATCGATAACGCCGCAATAAGAAAGTACGACGTTATGAGGATAAACCCCTTACTCTGGTTTCTCCCGACAAGTCCTTTTTTAAACATCACATTCTCCATATTTTCCGTTTCCGCAACGGAACCTGGGCCTACTTAAAATATAAATGATATTCCTAACAAATCCTATAGGCCCAAAGGCGTTACGACTTACTAAAAATAGAAATGATGTTTTTGTTAGGTATGTTGTTTGCAAGCCGCAGACAAAAAACAGCGGGCCGGGAATCTTAACCTTGGCCTTTTCAGGAGGTTAAGTCTTCTTAAAGCTCTAAAAGATGAGGGCACAAGAGGGGTAAAAAATAAATGGGTCTAGGAATTTCCCTTAGGACGACACGTTACGGACTTCTGCCTGGCCCAACACAGCAAGAGGACTATCCGGGACCACACGGCCATTCGTAAAGGTTCTTTGAACACTGACGGTAATCGTCACCAAAGTCGGTTGTCCCGAATTACCCGTAAAATCGATGTCCACAACGTCATTGGCCAAAATCTGCGTTGTCCCTGCATCCGAATCCGTGCGGATAATCTGAGAACCCGTCCCGCCAAGGGCATAGGTAAGTGTATGAGCACTGTCCCAATCAATATTATAACTGCCGTCGACGGGGGCCGTGGGATCAGGGAACTCAAATTGAATGGAATTTCCGCCAGCACCGATCGTGATCTTGCTCGGAGCGGACTGACGGATCTCCTGGACCATCTTGTAAATCGCTTCGCGGGCGGAATCCTGTAGCATCATCTTAAGGTCCGCAACACCTGTTTGGGTTTGTCCGGCCTGCAACGCAAGAAAAATACCCCCCGCAATCACGGTACATATGGCAACAACGATCATCATTTCGATAAGCGTAAAACCTTTTTGTCTCTCCGATGGGCTCATCATCATTATGTCCTTTTCGTAAGCAATGTTCTTAAGGCGATCGAAACGGTGCGAACCCCGTTCATATCCCAGGAAACCGTGACCGTTATATCCAAAGGGTCCGCTGAAACATCATCATAATTTACCGTAATCGATTCATTGAGTCCTGCGGGCATACTCGCAGCAGCCGCAATCGCCGCACTTTCGGCATTTTGGACATCCGTCTGAAAAGCCGGCGAAGATCCCGTATTGGCTGCATCCCGCAAGAGTTCGATCACGCGATTGGCATCCTGCGCGGCCAAAGATTTTTCAAAAGCGGCCTCACTACTGCGTTCCGCTGTCGTATTGGCGCTCATAATCCCAAGAAGTGCCACCACAACGATACAAACCGTAAAAACAACTTCGACCAGCGTAAATCCCGATTCCTCGTTTTTCATCAAGCTCTCCTGTAAGGATAACCCGCACTGTCTTGAATTTTTAATCTGCCTTCACTTCCAAGAAATCAGCTTCTTTGTCCTTCTTAAATGGATCGGGCGAGTCTTCGAACGTTAAGTTTTTGGACGCCACCGGCTCGGAACGATTAGTCAGATAAACCATATTTTGAGCCAAAACCGGCAGGCCTTCTTTCTTTTCCGCACCGCCCGGAAGTTCTTTGGGTTTCTTCACGCATCCCGCAGCAAAGACTAAAACAACACACAAAAAAAACGTAAGAGAACCTCCTTGGACGATTTGTCTGATCTCTCTCCTCATAATTCCCCCAATTTTTCCTCAAGACCCGGCAGGCGGGTCCACTTCTCGGACGATTCGAAGATCCGGCACCACCGGAATCCCCGGCGGCCGGTAATATCTTAAATTCTTATCGTAACCATAAATGCGATCATCATAAAGGCTCAGGTTCGTGCTCCCGTTAATCACACGATTGCCATAAAGGTGCAAATCATTTTTGCTATTGGGATCATACGCCAGATTGGTATTGTAATTTGCGTCGAAACAAACAGAGCTATTCGAAGAATTCTCCGCATAAAGGATCCCGCTTGTCTCCAGGTTATTATTCAAAAAGAAAAGTTTATCCTTCGCTAAAAAGGCCGTCGAATGATCGGCGTCGGCGTATTTCTGACCGTTTGAATAGCTTACATCGTCGACGAGAAAAATATCGTCTGAGGAAACGACGGTCACACGGCCTTCGATCTCACCCTTCACGTAAATATCTCCCTTCACGTAGACGATGGCACTTGAAGGAATCGTCTGTGAACCAATTTGTGTGCTGTATTGGTTATTGCTGTATTCCACAATCTCCGTTTGGGCCCCGTTTTTCTGAAACTCCAGAAAACGGTTTTGGGCCGAAGCCCCGACAAAATCCGGCGTATCGTTGTTGGTCGCATAAAAACTATGATCGATTTCAACCAGCGTCTCCGTGGCATGACTATCCTCTTCCCCGGCATCGGTAAGATCATGATAATCAGGATAGTCGCTTGAATCGACTACGAAGTCACCATTACGGTCCTCATCATCGTCAAATCCATCGCCAACTTGAACGCTTCCTGAAACACCCGAATCGGTCACCGCACCGCTCGAATTTTCATCATAATCGGCGGAATAAGTGTCCCCGTTGATATCCCCGGACCCCGTTGCCTGGATTTCACCCTCGGCGTGGGCATCTCCATACAAGGTCACATTGGAACCGGAAAGGACCCAATCCCCCGTAAAATAAAGTGAGGCCCTGTCATCTTCATTTGGAGGCACAAGCTCGGGATAGTCGGGTTCTCCGTCCCCATAGGCATCCGTATAATCAGGGTCCCCGTATTGGGCATCCGATCCCGAAGCGAAACTCGTCGAATCCGCGTAAACCAGATATTTCGAAAAATTGGATTCCAGAAAAATTCGGGCCTCAAGACTTCGTGTTTCGGTCTGTACATTGGCGGTCGCTTGGACGATCACCCAATCGGCCTCATCAGGATAATTGATCGTCACCGAATAATCCCCTACCGAATTGCCGCTTACATCCTGAAAATCCGAGACATCAATAGGGTTGATGTTAATGAACCCGGTATAGGCATTCACCGAAATCTGCGCCATTGCGTTCTGAACACCCGCTTCGGCGGCAGCATAACCTTGAAGCCGTGAAACTTCCCGCTCAATGTGTTTCATTTCAGAAAATGAAACCCCGAAAGTAGCGGAAGCAACAACTCCGATAATGAGGGAAGCGATATAAACGCTCAAGAGCGCAACTCCCCGCTCATTATGAAGCGAAGACAAAACAGAGCCTTTTAATTTCCGGACCCACTTCTGTTCAGTTTTCGTTTGTTGTGTTTTCATGTTAGTTCACCGAGTTCCTTAATAACGTCCGGCTCGTGTAGGTCATCCCGTAATTCCTTGCAACCCCGTTTTGTCCTACCGTATCCGACGTTGAGAATGTAATACTCGTCGTCACAATATCCATACTTCTTGAAGCTGTAAACGTCTGGACATCATTGGCAACCACCCGTTCAAGTCCCGCTATGGGGGACAAGCCCGAATTTAATACGCGTCTTAAAAGCTGATTATCCAAGACTCGGTACTCAATCCACCCGTTAAGGATACCGTTTTGGGTTTGACCCGCTTCCTGATAGGCCCCCCACTCTACATCGGGATTCATCCCGGCCGTCACCGCATCCCCGTCATTATCCCAATCCACAGGAATCTGGAATTGGATTACGCCGTTACCGCTTCCGTCCGTCGACAAAGTCAAATGGCTGGGTGCCACCAACGGGCTTGTTTGTCCGATTTCGCGGCCGATATGCCGCAGAATCTGCATCGCATTTTGATTGACCGCCGCGTAAGCGCCGTTGGTCCTGAAAATAACCTGGGACATATTCATCACCGTGTAAATTCCGAAAAATAGCAAAGGAAAAAGTAGCATCACAAAAAGGATTTCGATCAGGGTAAACCCTTTCCCTTGATCGCGCTTTTTGTCCTGATGCCGGCCCCTTCCTGTTTCCATCTTCGCCCCCTTAAAAGGCGCTTCTCATCGTCGTCACTTGAAGCTGCCTTGCAGCATTCTTCGCACCCGCCCAGCTGATGGTGACAGTCACAGTCGCAACCGGTGCGGTTGCAAGCGAAGTCGGATTTGTAGCAATGGTGATTGCCCCACTGGGTAAATCCGACGGGATAAAACCCGAAACATTAAAATTAGGAACATTTTGCAAGGGAGTTTCTTTTATTTCTTCCAAGACAGAACGTGCAGCATTGACAGCAAGCAAACGATAACGCGAATCTTCGGACATGTGATGCGCTTGAATGAGACCGTAAACGGACGCTGCGGCTACCAGAGCAAAGAGCCCAAAGCTCAACATGAGTTCAACAAGGCTTAACCCTTTTTGATTACTGAACTTGCCACGTCGTTTTGAAATCGGTCGCGCGCCCATTTTCGCCCTCCTAATATAAGAATAATCGATGGTGCTTGTGTTAGCAATAGTAGGAATGATATTTCTATAAGGAATGCAAGAATTGGAAGAAAAATCAACTTATCTCATTATTTGGCAACAGGTTAGAATTAATAAAATCGAAAATAAAGCTGTAGGCCTTTGAGTGATAAGTTACAAGCTCCAGGCCCCAAAGCAGATGCTAGAAGCTGGAAGCCTGAAGCTGGAGGTAAGGCTTAAGGCGTGATTAATATTTTATGTTGTATGTCCAATGGAAAAACATTAAACATCGAACCTTCAACCTTCCGCAACCTGCGGCTTGAAGTTAACCCGCCGCAACGTAATGCAAATGGGCTTGCAGCTATTGACCACACTTAAGACAATAATTTTTTCTCGAGTTTACCTTCAGCTTCTAGCGCGTAAAGTTCATCCGCCCCGCCGATGAGTTCCTCACCTGCCATAATGATCGGGACCGTCATCCAGCCCGTCTTCTCTTGAAGTTCTTCTCGTTTTTTGTGGTCTTCCGTCAAATCGATTTCCTGAAAATGGATTTCTTTCCTTTTTAACAATTCCTTTGCGCGTCGGCAATGCGGACAATAAGTCGTGGTATAAATGACGACCTTCGGCATCGATGGACCTCCCGAATTAAAACAATTTTGGATTTGACCTGCTCTTATAAATCCGAATTCCGAAATTCGAAGCAAATTCGAATATCGAATATCTCAAAAAAATGTGAAATACGGCTTGGTTGATCGTTTTTAGAACATTCGTCATTCGGATTTTGATATTGTTTCGGATTTCGAATTTCGTGCTTCGGTTTTTATTCTGTGCCACTTAATCTTGCCTCTTCGCCCATACAATTATGGATTTTGCCTGTCTGGCTGCACAGCAGGCGGGCAGGCAAAATCCAAAATATCACGAAGGTATCTTCAGGCGATTTCCAGAATCCTTTTGATGACTTCTTCAATGACACGGTTCGGGGTTGAAGCCCCCGCAGTAATTCCGATCTTCACCGGACCTTCCGGAAGCCAGTCTTTTGTTTCCTGCTCGTCCATACTTTCTTTGGCTTTATGGCGAATGAGTTTGCCCGAAAAAATACAGGAGGCATCTTTAACATGATAAACCGGCGCAAATTGACTGGAGATCTCCACCAAATGTCCCGTATTGCTTGAATTATAACCGCCCACCACAATCATAAGATTAAGCCCTTCACGCGCCAATTTCAACACCGCATCCTGGCGTTCCTGGGTGGCTGAGCAAACCGTATCAAAATGACGGAATCTTCTCTGGGCTTCCTCTTTCCCGTAGCGTTTCAGAAAAGAAGACTCAAGCATTTTTGCGATTTCAATCGATTCGCTTGAAAGCATGGTTGTTTGGTTGGCGCAACCGATAAACCCAAGGTCCTTCTCGGGATCCAATCCGGGCGAACAGGCCTCTTTAAATTTCCCGAGGAAATGATCGCGGTTCCCGCAGCCTTCGATGAATTTGCAAACCTCCCCGGTTTCGGACATGTCGCGTACGACCAGGAATTTGCCTCCCGGATAACGCATCGCCCTGGAACTCGTCGCGCGCGTCTCTTCGTGGTCGAATTTACCGTGAATCAGCGACGTAAAACCGTCACGGGCATAGGATTCCACTCTTCGCCAGACGCTCATCACCGACCCGCAGGTCGTGTCGACCAACGTACATCCCTTCTTCTCAAGCTCATCCAGTTCTGAAATCGATGTCCCGAAGGCAGGGATAATCACAACATCCTCGGAAGTAATATCCTGGAGTGTTTCCCCCTCCGCATAAGGCCCGGAAAGAAAGCGAACCCCCATCTCCTTGAGTTTAGTATTCACACGGGGGTTGTGAATAATCTCATTGGTGAGAAAAATTCTCCGGTCCGGGAATTTTGCGCAGGTTTCGTAGGCATAATCGACCGCCCGGTCGACTCCGTAGCAAAAGCCGAATTCTTCAGCCAAAAAAATCCGGATTCTCCCCTTTTGATAACGGTATCCCTCTTGTTTGATTTGATCCACAAGCGGACTGTGATAACTCTTATGAAGTTCAGGCTCGATTTTGCCTTTAAGCCCGAAACTTTTTCGGATAGGTTGGGCGTTTTCTTTTTTTTCTTGAGTCATATTATGGCTTTGTTTTCGCGGAATGAGTCCCTAGGCCTGGACCGGGAGCTTTCGGACCTTCACCCCGGCTTCTTCAAATAGCCGGAGTGATACATCGCTCATGGGATAATCGACATTATAGACGACCTCCAGGATCCCGGCATTAATGATCATCTTAGTACAGATAAGGCAGGGTGAAAAAGTCGTGTAGATAATCGAGTCTTTGACGCTAACACCATGGTAGGCCGACTGGACAATCGCATTTTCCTCAGCGTGAGAGCAGACACAATCGGGAAGTCCCTTGCCGGAAGGCTCTAAGCTGTTACACCGGGGGCATCCTCCCTCATTGCAATTCTTAATCCCGCGCGGCGTTCCGTTATAACCGGTTGCAATAATCCGTTTGTCTTTGACAATAACTGCCGCGACCCTGCGCTTCATGCAATTGGAACGAAGGGCCGCCACTTTGGCAATCTCCATAAAATAGTGGTCCCAATCGGGCCTGACCTGCTTCTTGGTAAATTCCAGGACCGCTGTTTTCACCTTCTCATGAAGTTCTCTTAAAGGGCCCCCATTTTCGATCACGATATCCGCCGAACGAATTGCGGCATCCAGCTGCTGATCGCTTTCCGTCCTGCTTTCCGCCTCTTTGCTTTCAAGTTTCTGAAAATCCTCAAAAGCCTTGGGATCGTTTTCGCGACCCCTCTGGCGCAATCTTTCAAACCGCAGTTTCTCGGGAGCGCGAACACACGCAAGGATAAAATCACTCCGGCGGCGAAAGACCTTCACTTCCAGGGGATGACGGATCGAATCGACCACATAATTTTTTTCGGGATCCAGCCGCTCAAAAATCTTCTCGGCCAGGAAAGAAGGCCCGTGTTCGGCGCGAAGCCGGTTGCCCAATTCAACAAGGACATCCCGAGTCACCGGTTTTTTGTTTTTCTGGGCTTCTTCCCTAAGAACATCCGAGAGAGAATAAACACCGAATCCCCGTTCTTCGAGGTATTTCACGACCTCGCCTTTCCCTGATCCGTTTTTTCCCGTCAACCCGACAATCATGTGTTTTGTTTCCTTTGAAAAAATTCCGTTAGGACGACTCTAAAATCTTATGCAGCTCTTCAAGCTGAAGCGCCATCAATTCCTGAAACCCGCCCCTGCGCTCGACAAATTGCAGGGTACAATAAACCATTCCGTTCTTTTTTTCCGGCACGGATAAAACCTGGCGGAGTTTGGAACCCTGGTCTCCCACAATATGATGGCTGAAGGGTATGCCCTGCTTTTCCAAGTAAAAAACGGCATTCTCGGCATTCTCAACGTGGACGGCCAGGCAATGAACCATTTTTTCTCCAAACGCATCCACCCACGCGGGGATCGGACTCTGTTTGACCCGTTCATCCTCATAAGCCTGGCAAAGCAAAACGGCCGGATACCCAGGCTTCTTAAAAATCTTGGCCCACCAATTGCGTCCCTGAAGGACGTTGGTTTCTTCATCAAATCGATAGCCTAAGTCCAGGAATTCCTTGGCCCTTTGTTCCACACTGAGACAGCAAAAGGCGAGGTGATCAATCACAGGCCACAATCCTACGCCAAGGACTTCCAAACCCCTGGCCAGGATCCGGCCGGCACGGTTTTCCTTCAAGAAATCCCGTATATATCCTTCAAGTTTTTGATCGATAACTTCCTGCATTGACGGATCACCCTTCGTGGTTCAAGTGGCGGTTTCGAAAACGTATTCTACCCTAAACGGTGCTGCGGCCTCTACTCTTTTCTCCCGTGGATTGGGCATAAAAAAAGTGCCTCTTTCACCGGGTAATCCCCGATCCAAGAGGCACTTTTAGAACCCACAAAACTTCGCCGATTTAAACCAGTTTGTTCCCGGGTTTCTTGGGCGGATCATCCTTCGCACGTTCGCCGACCTTCGGATTTTCCTTGAATTTCGGAGCCAGGTCCGCATTCACCTTGGCCCACTCGGGGGATTGATCCTCGGATTCGACAATCGCTCCGATCGGACATTCCGGCAGGCAGGCCCCGCAAGTAATACACACCGCCGGATCAATTACCATAAACTCCTCGCCCTTATGTTCCCCCGGATAAATACATTCCACCGGGCAGACAGAAACACAGGTTGCATACCTTTCACCCAAACATTTGTCCGTAATCACATAAGCCATTTCCGGTCCTCCTTCAATGATTTGACGATTCTATCTTCCGCCCGTCCCGAGCGTCAACCCTTTTCATTTTTTCCGGACGAAACCTCTTCCTCAGAATACACCGACGGGCGCAAATGAGTCATTCCCTCCAAGGCAACTAACCGTTTCTCGACAAGCGGGTGCGATTGAAAAATCCTCGACCCAACCCCTTCCCGGAGAGGATTCACGATGAAAAGATGGGCCTCCGAATAAGGGATCTCCCTTAACGGAAGATTCTTTTTCTTTTGATCAATCTTCACAAGCGCACTCATCAAATATTCGGGATTGCCGCACAACATAGCACTTTCCCTGTCCGCCTCATATTCGCGCGAAGGGAAAATAAGCCCCCGAATCCAAAGGGCCGTGAGCGGATATAAAACGGCCTTCGCCAACATCACGATCGGATTATCCCGGCGTCCGCCCCTTTGCGGGTTCCCTAAACTAAAAGCTCCCCTTAAAAACATAATAAAATAATCGGAAATTCCGGCAAGACTGGCGGTGACCGTCCCTAAAAAAGTTTCCCGAGATTGAATATGCGCGATTTCATGAGCGAGGACAGCTTTCAGCTCGGATTCCGAAAGCTCCCCTAAAAGCCCCCGGGTCAAAAGAATCGCAGACCGTCTTGAAATCCTTCCGACACTCAAGGCATTCAAGGCCGCTGAGGGGATCAGATAAAGCCTCGGCGGATCAATCCCCGCTTCCAAAGCCAGCTCGTTGGAAAGGATATAAAGTTCGGGGGCCGTTTCTTTGGGCAAAAGCTGAGCATGAAGATTCCCCAAGACCCAGTCCGCGCTGAAGCGAAACACGATGAAAGTAAGCAGAATGCCCAGGACGAATCCCATAAGCATCCCCGGCAAGTCCCCTTGCGAACCTCCGACGGCCATAAGAAGAACCGTCAGGCACAAGAAAGGGAAAAAAATTCTGACGGTGCGGCTCATGAAATATTCACTCCTAGACGTTTTAAATCCCTGATGAGTTGTTTTTTATTCCGGAACTGAATGCCGTGCATCCCGGCCTTCTTCGCCCCCCGGACAAACTTGGGAACGTCATCAATAAAAACCATTTCCTCGGGACGGACCCCGATCCGCTCAATCGTTTTCGCATAAATCTTCGGTTCGGGTTTCCGGGCCCCCATCCGGTGGCTTGGGAATGTTTCTTTAAAATGACGCAGAATACCAAATTTTTTTTCGATATAATCAAAATGCATCTCGTTGGTATTGGAAATCAAATATAGCGGATAAGTTTTGGAAAGTTTCCCGGTAAGCTCATCCATCCCGTCATTTTCCCAAAAGATATCATTCCAGCCGTTCTTGAAGGATTCGAAGTCAATCGGCACTTTAAAGGCCTGCTTGGCATATTCAAAAAAATCCAGGGTCGAAATTTCTCCGCGTTCATAGGCCTTCTCTGTCTCGGCCGCAAAGAAATGCTTCCGGATCTTAAGGATCGAAACCCCGCAGGTTTTGTGAAACCAGCGGGCCGCTTTTAAGATATCGTAATTGAGAAGGACATTCCCCAAATCAAAGACAATCGCCTTAATTTTAGCGGCCCTCTTCTTAGGGGGCTGGGATCGTTTCTTGTGATCGAAAAGCAATTTCTTCATCTTCTTTTACCTCAGCCTTAGGACCAAACTTTTTGCCGCCCCGCCCAGCTTGACCCACTCGGAAAAATCCAGTTCGGTCACTTTAAACTTTCTTCTTTCAAGTTCCTCACGTGTTTGGGGACAACCTTCGGGGAGAATGACCCGCCCTCCGATTTCGATTAAATTGCAGGCCAGCCGAAGCGCCTCTTTTGTTGAAACACGAATAAGGTCCGGTATATTTTCACGCAAAATCATCTGGGCGTAAGGCTCAAACGCACCGAGATAAACCAAAGCGGTCCGCTCACCGAGCGGCGCCAAGCACGTATCGATATCATAGAACCTTTCATCCGGAATCTCCAATGCAAAATAACGTTTTTTGAGATACTTCGCTAGGATCTCGTGACCTTCTGTCTCCGAGCGGAACCGGTACCCGATATAAAGCTCCCCTGCAATCTCCAGGACTTCACGCTCACCCTGAAAACCAAGGGGCCTTTCAAGGGTCTTCACGATAAAGCCCTTTTTCCTAAACCAATTTTCGAAATGCCTTTCTTCCTCACAGCGGTGCGGTCTACGGAAAGAACTTCGAACGTAAGTTCGTTTATTCGTAACGCCCGCGCCGGCGGCAAAACTCATCCAAGGCAAATTTTCAGGGGCCGGCAACACTTCAACCTTGAGACGGAAATCTTTCTTTAAACAATCGTGAAGCCGCTGCCACTCGTCGGAAGCAAGGGCAAGATCGATTTTCCTGAAGGGATCATTCCCGGCGGAATTCCCCGAGATTTTGCTTGGGGGACGGCACATGAGAACCGAAGACTGTCTCATTCAGGCTTCCTTTTGACGGATAAGGTCAGCCATCAAGGCATTGACGGGCACCGCAATCTTCGCGCGCTTTCCCAAACGCTCGATCGCCCCGTTTAAGGCCTCGATCTCCGTTCGCTTCCCCCGCTGGAGGTCCTGAAGCATCGAAGGATGATGGTGATAAGTCCTGGGCAGCAATGTCTTAAAAAAAACTTTCTGATATCCTAAAGCTGTTCTGGGAGCCAGATGGACTTTGAGTTTCTTTCCGACCCGGTAAATTTCTTCGATGATTTCCTGGATCATCTGCCGAGTCGCTTGGTGTTCCCCTAAATAACCGTAATGGCAATCCAAAAGTGAGGCAAGCGGATTGAGCGAAGAATTATAAATCACTTTGGCCCAAATCAGCCGCTCGATATCACGGCAGGCTACCGTCGGAATTTTTGTTTCGGAAAATACTTGAACCAGATGCTTTAACCGTGGGGTGATCCCTTTCCGGCAGGTTTCACCCAGGGCCGTCGGCTGCGCGATCACGGTGACTTTCACTTCTCCGGGTTTCGGGACTTCGACTCCGAAGATCACACGGCCCGCAAACACCTGTTTGGGGGGAAGGGCCCGGTGAAGGATTTCGATATTGCCCAAACCATTTTGAAGCGCGAGGACAGCCGTATGAGGTGACAGGAGTTTCTTGATCGCAAGCACGGCCCTGGCCATATCATAGGATTTGACCGTCAAAAGGATAAGATCAAAATGCTTTTTCTGGCGGATAAACTTCCGGGAATCCGTTTCCAACTGAAGCTGCTTAAAAACATGCCTGCCCCAAATCCCCGAAACGCGCAGTCCCCGCTTTCGGATAGCCCTGATATGATTTGTCCGACCCAACAAAGTAACGTTATGGAAACGGGAAAGGAACCCGCCGTAAACCGAGCCGATCGCGCCCGCCCCGAAAACGAGGATGTCTAATTTCTTCCTAGGGGCCATAACCCAACTCCCGCATTGCCTGTTTGTCTTTTTTCCAACCGGGGATTGTTTTGACCCACAATTTAAGAAAAACCTTGCGACCGAGAAACCTTTCAAGATCCTGCCTGGAGGCCTCGCCGATCCGTTTCATCATCTCACCGCGCTTGCCGATCATGACCCCTTTCTGCGATTCCCGCTCGACCACAATCGTCGCGTGAATCTCGGCAATCTTGTCCGGCCGGTCCTTGAAATCTTCAATGACAACGGTTGAGGCATACGGGATCTCCTGCCGGGTCATTCGAAAAACCTTCTCGCGGATAATCTCAGAGGCCGTAAACCGTTCGTTTTGATCCGAGATTTGATCCTCGTCAAAAAGCGGCGCACCGACAGGAAGGCACTCAAAGGTTTTTTGAATCAAGATCTCAATATTGATCCCTGTCTTGGCGGAAATCGGGATGATTTCCTGAAAGGGCAACTTATCCTTATAGGCGTCAATCACCGGAAGGACATGCGGTTTGGGAAACCGGTCCACCTGATTCACCAGCAAAAAAATCGGCGCTTTCAGTCCGCGGACAATCTCAAGGATTTTCTCCTCCTCACGGGTCATCGGTTCGGGAAGAATCATCCAATAAAAAAGATCCGCACCGTCTAAGGATTCTTCAATCTCACGCAGCATTTTGGAACCCAAAAGATCACGCGGCTCATGCATCCCGGGAGTATCCAGAAAAACAACCTGTCCTTCTTCACGGGTCAAGATGCCGCGGATTGTCTCGCGGGTAGTCTGCGGCTTTCTCGACACCCCCGCCAATTTCTCGCCCACAAGATAATTCAAAAGCGTTGATTTCCCGACATTGGGACGGCCGAGAATCGAAACAAAACCTGATTTCTTCTGTGTATTCATCACTCGACTTGACTCGCTTTCTCATGAACGGCCGTCGACAATCGATCAATGCCCTCAACGAGCCGCTGCTGTGTCTTGACGACAATCCCTTTCGTTTGGGATGCCAATCTGACCGTTCCGTTCGTAAAGGACTGGATGCCTGCCTTCGTCCTGCGTTCCAGGGATCGATGAAAAGAAGCCCGAAAAGCCTTCTGAAACTCAAATTTGGGATCGGTAATATCTCCGTTTACGGGTATTTCTAAATGAATTTCCTTTTCATTCTCCATAAAGCGCATCGAAGCCAGAAGCGGAAGCCCCCAAATCTTATCGGTCGCGGCCTGACCGGGGCTGATATCAAGTTCCCTCAAAATAAGATGGCTTCGCGACTGCAATTGTTTTTTCAGACAAAGCCCGTGGATAAAAAGAGAAAACCTTCCTTTTTCAAGCCTAATCGGTAAACCTTCCCATAAATCACGGTGTTCCAGAAGATCCCCTTCCGTAATTTCCCCGTAGAGATTGAATCCGACCTGACTCGTCGAAAAATTTGCCTTCCCCTCGATTTCAAAAGGGGCCGGATAAAATTCACCGTACGTCCCTTTCATTTCCACGTCCTGGGATAAATGATTCGGCCCTTCGGACGGATATTCGAAATTTCCGAGAAATCCATTGAGATTCCGGAACACATATTTCCTCGGGTTTTTGGCCGCACGGTTATCGAAAATAACCGTTCCGTTCGAGATTTCAATCTTCCCGATTTTAACCACCCATTTTTTTTCTTGTTCACCTCCGGTTTTTTCTTTGGGCTCCCCTTTTTTTCTTTCGACTTTCATATACCGGTACCACGTATTCACATTATTCCGGGGGCCCTCCGGGGTCGGCATGCGGTCAATCAAATAATAAGGACGTTCGAGGTGGACCGTATCAATCAAAACCTCTTTCCGGCGAAGCGCGGGGAAATCGATATGAAATCGAACTCCATAAACATCCAAATGAGGACCGGGTAAAAATTCCGGCTGATTGGTAAAAATGACGCGCGAGGCCTGGACATCCCCTGTCTTGAAATCGACGCGAAGCCCTTGGATGGCAATGGGCATATTAAAAAGCGATTCGAGTTTTGATTCTAAAAAAGGTGCAAGAAACATTCCCGTCACAATATGGCGGTTCGTATAAATAAGGAAAATAAATGACGCAAGGATTAAAAATAGAAGCCCGATTTTTTTCATGAAAATAAGGACACTCGGGAATTCAAAGAGATTTTAAACCGCACTTAAAGCTACTTCTCGCTCAACGGGCAATCGGTGAAGCTCATACCACCAGACAAACTGCCTGATCGTTTCAAGTTCATTCGAATGCTGTTTGTGTTTGGACAGGAAAGAACAACCTACGCCGTAAAGTTTACTCCCCTTGGGTTTGACAACCCTTCGTATCGCGGCTGGGATCCTGACTGAGCGCGCACCCGGAAATTGCGGCGAGAAATAAAGATGGAGATCCAGCCTGGCCTTTTTCTTGAGTTTTTTGAACGTCAGAAAACGGATCCCTTCGGTGGAAATATCCTGCCCGTACCCGATCAGAGACTGCTTGAATATTCGACCCCTCCGGATCTCGATAAAGAAATCTTCCGAGGCCTGCATTCTCCGGGCCATCCTTCTTTCGCCCTCTTTCACTCCATCATGAATCGGTTTTGAAAAGTATCCCATCACATCCCCCTTCCTTGGCCGGCTTCAAGCCGAACTCTTCCAGCCGCGGATCAATTTTGACATAAGTTCATAACCTTTTTCAATCTTAATACCTGTTTGGCTTGCATTCTTTTCCGTATAGGAAAGACTCGACGCTTCCCGGACATCCGAGCCCGCAAAAATAAACGGGACGGGGTCCGCCACATGGGTCTTTTTCTCAAGCGGCGTATAGTGGTCGGGGACAACACACATCCGCCACTCATTTTCCTTTTTTAAACGCGTAAGAACGGGCCCCACAATATGGCGGTCGATTTCTTCAATCGCCTTCACTTTTTCTTTTGCGTCTCCGACATGGCCGGCTTCATCGGTCGCTTCGATATGAACGTAAATCAAATCGAGTCTATCCAAAGCCTTGGAGGCGTACTGCCCCTTGGCTTTGTAATCGGTATCGAAATAACCCGTCGCACCCGGAACGTTGATGATTTCCAAACCGATGTAACGGCCGATCCCGTTGACCAAATCCACAGCCGAAATGACCCCGCCCTGAACTTTGAATTTTTCTTCAAACGGGACAATCTTCGGGGATGTCCCTCCTCCCCAAAGCCAAATCATATTGGCTTTCCTTTTGCCTTCAGCGGCCCGCTTTTGATTGACGGGATGATTTTCCAGAAAGTCACGCGAACGTTTCATGAGATCAATAAAAAAATCTGCACCCTCACCCCGCGGCCAGTGTTTCCCGTAAGGTTCGCCCATATAATCATGAGGCGGATCCATCTCGATCTTACCCCGTTTCCCCCGGCGGTCGATCATAATGTGGCGATACATCTTCCCGGGATAAAAAGTGATTTTATCGCTCCCGAGTTTTTCTTCGACGGCGTTAATCAAAAGAACCGCTTCTTCTGTGGAAACGTGACCGGCACTGTAATCCGCGAGAATATCGCCTTCCACCGTCACCAAATTGGTACGGTAGGCCATCTCTCCCTCTTTTAAGATCAGTCCGAGATTGGCCGCTTCAAGCGGGGCCCTGCCGGAATAGGACTGCGACGGATCATAACCCAGCAAACTCAGCCCGCAGACATCACTCCCTGGATACATTCCGTCAGGGACTGTCTTCAAAGTTCCCAAAATCGACTTTTGAGAAAGGCCGTTCAAGTGGGGAATCTTCGCCACTTCAAGGGGGGTTTTGTTTCCCAAACCTTGAAAGGGCCAGTCCCCTAATCCATCCGGGACAATAAAGGCATACTTCATGACTCAGCCGATCCTCTTACTGAAAATTTCTTCACGTTGGTACATTCCGCGCAGATGATCCGCCTCCTGAATCCGGAGCTTGGGGTCCAAGGTCGCTTTCAGATTTTCCAAAACTTGTTCTTTCGTCTTCGCTCCGGGAATCACGGTCGACACCGCATCAAACTGCAAGATATATTCCAGCGCCGCCTGCACCATAGAAAGCCTGTCTGTCGCAAGAATCGCCCTCAGGCGTTCAATCTTCTCATAATCTAATGTGCGTTTCTCTTGGGTCCAGCGGTTCCGATGATCGGTCTTCAAGAATTGGTGTTCGGGTGAATATTTCCCCGACAGGAGTCCGCAAGCCAGGGGTTCGCGCGCCAGAATTCCGATGTCGTTTTCCTTCGCCGCCGGAAAGACCCGCTCGGCATGGTCCTGTTCGATCAAATTAAAAACAAGCTGCAGGGTATCCACACAGCCGTCTTCCATCACGGCCAAGCCTTCCTCTTCCCGGTGAATGGAGACCCCGATATACCGGATCTTGCCCGAAGTCTTGAGTTTTTCTAACACCCCCCAAACCTCACCCTGCTGGATCAATTCCAATTTAGGATTGTGGAGCTGATAAAGATCCAAAGTCTCAACCCCCAAACGTTTGAGACTTTGTTCGCAGGCGAACTCAATGTAATCCGGCGAAAAATTCTTTTTGCTTCCGCCGTGATAAAAATCCCAGCCGACTTTGCTGGCTAGAACAACCTTATCGCGCGGCTTGCCTTTTAAAAAACGGGCCAGAAGTTCTTCGCTGTGCCCGTGTCCGTAGGTATCGGCCGTATCAAAAAAATTGACGCCGGCGTTCCAAGCCGTTTCCAAAGCCAAAAGAGAATCCTCATCCTTCGTCGGACCGTAGCTTGTGCCCCCGATGGCCCAGCAGCCAAAACCGATCTCTGAGACCTTCAAGCCTGTCCTTCCAAGCCTTCGATAGTTCATGCAAAATCCCCTTTCCCCTTTAAGAAAAAGGACGGTTTCTTCAAGGGCACTCCCTTTGGAAACCGTCCTTTTTGATCAAGAGAAGAAATTTTATCCTATTATGCCACTCCGACGGTTTCATCAATAAGACGTTGAATATTCTCCTGAGACTGAAATCCCACGATCTGCTGGACAACCTGCCCGTCTTTAAAAAGCAAAAGCGCTGGAATCCCCTGAATGCCGTACTTTTGCGGCGCGTTGGGGTTGTCATCAACATTCATTTTCCCCACAATGATCTTTCCTTCATTGACCTGAGCAATGCGTTCAATCACAGGAGCAAGCATCCGGCAAGGAGCGCACCACTCGGCCCAAAAATCCACTAAGACAGGAGTGTTGGACTCGAGGACTTCGGATTGAAAGTTGCCGTCGGTAATATTTTTCTCATGACTCATAACACTCTCCCTTAAAACAAGTTAGACTCTTTTCGATTCGGATAATGACTTCCCGTTTCCTTAGGAGCTCGATTTGGGATATTACAATAGAACGGATTTTTTGTCTAGGAAGTTCCCGATACTCTAGATGAACTTCCTATAAACATCGAGTGTTTCAGATGCTGTTTTTTCCCAAGAAAAATTTCCGGCATACTCAAGCCCTTTACGCGACAGAACTTCGCAAAGCCCTTTGTCTTCAAAGATCCGCCTCATCGCTTCTTCCAGACTTGATACCTGATACGGATCGACAAAATAGGCCGCATCCCCTCCAATTTCGGCAAGCGATCCTTCACGGGAAGAAATCACCGGAGTTCCGGATTGCATGGCCTCCAGCACAGGAAGCCCGAAACCCTCATAAAGAGACGGAAACACAAGAGCAACGGCTCCATTGAACAGATACGGAACAAGATTGCTGTCCATTTCCCCCAGGAAAACGATACGCGGATCATTCAAAAAAGGTTTGTAGGAATCTATCACTGTTCCCTTTTTGTTTTTTAAACGCCCCATAACAACCATTTTAGGAACATCTTGAGCACCCCCGGCAAACTTGAGGTAAGCCGCCAAAATGCGCGGAACATTTTTTCTCGGATCTTCCGGGGAAAGCGAGAGGAAATAAGATTTATACTTTAACTGCCACGTCTCCAAAATCTTTTGGCATTTCGGCTCCGGGATGGGATAGAAGGATGGATTGACTGCATGATGAATCACAAACATTTTATTTTCCGGCACGGAAAAATGACGGACAAAATCTTTCTTGGATGACTCCGAGGCTGTGATAAAACCATGGCAGCCCTCGACCGTCGCCTGAATCGCTTCCGTAAAACTTTTGACCTGCAAAGGTTTAAACTGTTCGGGGAACAAAACCGGGACGATATCATGAATCGTTGCGACCCGAGGACAATCGGGAAAAATTCCGGTAAACTGCCTAAGTTGTTCCGGCGCACAGTGGTAGGGAAAATGAACCAGCTGTGTCTCTTTGAAAAACTTCCGATACCTGCCACGAAGATAGCCTAAAACTGCTTGGCTCCTGACGAAACGATTATAGGCCGAGACTGAAAGGGATGCGTTTTTGGCTAAAAACGGAGGATATTTTTCGCCGAAATTCTTCTGATCAAAGTAAAGAGGGCCCCGGATCTTGGTAGGCTTGGGAAGGCCTGCTTGGGACAATTCCCGGAAATTAAGGTCCGAAAAATTCGGAAATTTGACCGAATTATAAAAAAGTTTCAGCGATTCGACTTCCGGAACGCGCTTGTACTCGGCCAGAAGTTCCACAACATACCTTTGGACACCCGTAAAGTAATAAATAACAAGCGCCGTCACATCGAAGGCAACTTTCATCGAATCGAATCTCCAAAGATTTTCTTGAAATGCTGCACCAGTTTTTTCTGACTGGCTCCCTGGGGCGGTTCGTCCCCCACCCACCAAGGTTCTTTGAGATATTGTTCGTATAAATCATCTCTTTTGTCCACTTCAATAATTCTCTCGATAAAAGCCTCTTCGTTGGGATAATCATGATAATTCAAAAATGATTTTGTATTAAAATCACGGTCAATCCTGGAATTCCCCCAATAAATAGGGATACTATTGACGAGCATCGGATGGTAAAGTTTTTCGGATAAATAACCCGGGTAAGAAGTATTTTCAAAGGCGACCGTAAATTTGTACCGGCTCAGGAAAAGCATCGTCCGCTCCTGCCAGCTCCTGTCTCCCAGCCAGGACACCATGAAGCCCGGAGGGTCAAAGCCTGCCTGGTTGTTCATGCACCGCCCCGGAGAATCAATCCTCTTGTAACGGCTCAACTTCTTGAAAAAATCATTCCGGGAAGGAACCTCGTGAGAGTAAAGGAAATTGCAAAATTTTCTTTTCTCTTCCCTCAGCTTGTCAAAATCAACGGCCTTCTTTTTTAAGTCCACAAACATATAGATGGGAAACCTGTAATGTTTGGGGTTCTGAATATCCTCATCATAATTCTGGCTGAAGGCCCAATCGCATTCATCAAAATTCGGCTTTAAATTTTCCAAGCACCAGTAGATCTTGATAGAACGCCCTCGGGGCATGTCCCCGTCGAAAATGGAATAAAAAAGAAAGTCTGGCTGGTCGGTTATCTCAAAATCATAAACCTGCCGTAGAAGACGCATCACATTCCATTCGTCAGGATTAAAACCGCAAGGGAACTTGGCAAAACCGATCCGGATCTTTTTTTTCGGGCCGCCCGTCTGCTCTTCCTTTAAATCCAGAATAGAGTCGACCATCAAATCGCCGCATTCCTGCATCCGGCGACGGTGCATCATCTGATTCCATAAAAAACGCAGCATCAAGAACTCCTCGAGTTAGCCTCTACAAACGCCTTCATTCTCTCATAATGAGACCCGGGCCAGTAAATTTTATGACAACCTTTACATCGGTAAAACCGGTCGAAATATTGACGCGTTTTCAAAGGAAGGCGATCGGCTACTTTCTCTTTAGGAACCCGCCTCAATCTTCCGTTACAGGCAAGACAAATCCGGAACGGATTTGTTTTCCCATAAAGGCTTAAGCGCTCCATTAATTCCCGGATCTGTTTTTCGGGATCTGTTTGCCGGACCCAATATCCCTTGCGGATCCGCTTATGTTTCAGGATCCCGACATCACGGGTCAGGACGAAACGATTGAGCTTCACGGCAAGCTCCACGATCTGGCGATCCGTCCAATCATTCTTGTAGAGGGTATCAAAACCAAAAATCCGTAAATAACGGGCAAGCTTCCCTAAATGGACATCAAGAATAAATTTCGGCGTTCGCCCGGGGATAGCTTGATTGGGATCGATATCAATCGCATCTCCGGATTTGAGATGACGCTTAAGTGTCGCTTTCTTTTGATTGACGCGGACCCTGCCGACTTCCGTATGAGGGACTCCTAAAGATTCAACAAGGTCCCCCAGCGTCGGACCCCCGTGAAAGAAAAAACGGAATCTCTTTCCTTTTCTGGAATTTTTCAAGAAAGCATTGAGCCTTTTGGAAAAATGAATTGTGACAAACTGATCGGACATTTTTAAAATGGATCGGTCTAAAGGTATCGTGTGACGATATCAATCGGCAAGTGGATCATCGACCGTATCGCCGTTCCCGTGACATCAACGGTCTTTCTCATCATCGCACACCCGCTCAAAACAAAAACCAAGGCTATAAGGATTAGAACATTGCAGAAGATTTTCTTTACCATCCCCACTCCCACCGGTTGTTTCCCGGTCCCGGTTTATTCTCTAATAGGTAGAGTAGGCAGTCGAAGCCGTAATGGGATTCCCGACAGGATCATACGCCCGGGGTTCTTTATCCCATTCCAGAATGCTGCACCCGCTAAAAAAAACCAAGATGCAGAAAAGGCACCCTACCTTTTGGAATAAACTTGCCTGTTGGTGAAGGAATTTCATCGAAGTCCCTCAATGATTCAAAAGAAAATCTGTTTTTGAACCCACAAACCCAGATCGACCCAAAAACCTGCTTATCCGCTTAAGGGTTTCATCCTACCATCAAGCGGGATCAAAATCCAGGGGTTATCCTACGGACCGATCTTTTAAGGAAATCCATTGCGAGGGATTCCTTTTTTTGATTGAATACCTAAAAGTGTTATACTGCCGACAAAGGAAAAGCTGAAAAATACTCCAGAAGATGTATTGGAAGATCTTTTCTTATGAACGAAATCGTCGAAAAGAAAAAAATAGCTGAAAGTACCTACCTGATTCGGGTGAAAGCTCCGGAAATTGCCCTGGCGCGAAAAACCGGGCAATTCGTCATTTTCCGCATTGAAGAAGAAGGCGAAAGGATCCCCTTAACCATCGCCGACACAAACCTGAAGGAAGGCACGATCACCATCATCTTCCAGGAAATGGGAAAATCAACCCGTCAGCTTGGAAAACTCGGCGAAGGCGATTTTATCCTCGATGTCGCGGGACCTTTGGGACAACCGACCCACATCGAAAAATTCGGGAAGGTCGTCTGTCTCGGCTGCGGCCTTGGGATTGCCCTGATCTGGCCGATGGCAAGGGCGCTCAAAGAGGCCGGCAACCAAGTGACTTCCATTTTAAGCGCACGCACGAAGGATCTGATCATCCTTGAAGATGAAATGAGGAAGATAAGCAACCGCTTAGAAATCGCCACGGATGACGGGTCCAAAGGCCTCAAAGGTTATCCAACTCAGATCTTAGCAAAAATGCTCTCGGAGGGGAAAAAATTCGATATCGCATTTTGTGTCGGGCCTGTGCCGGCCATGCAAGCAGTCTGTAACACGACAAAACCTTTCGCGCTCAAAACGATCGTAAGCCTGAATCCCATTATCGTCGACGGCACAGGCATGTGCGGAAGCTGCCGGGTTACGGTCGGCGATGAAACCCGTTTTGTCTGCGTCGACGGGCCGGAATTTGACGGTCATCTTGTCGACTTTCGCGAACTCCAGCAGCGGATGACCATTTATGAACAGGAACCCGAAAAACGCCGGACGACTCAATATATCCACCGGGCAGGCCTTTGTGATGTCGCCATTCAGGAAGCCGCCGACAACGAAAAACGCCTGCCGCGCCAACCGATGCCGGAACAGGATCCGAAAGAAAGGATCCGGAATTTCGAAGAAGTTCCATACGGTTATACTCCGGAACAGGCAAAAGCCGAGGCCTCCCGCTGCCTTCAATGCAAGAAACCGCTTTGCATCGAGGGCTGTCCTGTCAATATCAAAATTCCGGAATTTATCCGTTTGATCGCTCACGGCCAATTTATCGAGGCCGCCGAAAAACTGAAAGAAGACAACAGCCTGCCTGCGATTTGCGGCCGTGTTTGTCCGCAGGAGACTCAATGCGAAGAAAAATGTATCGTCGGACAACGCGGCGACCCCGTTGCGATCGGTCATTTGGAAAGATTCGCCGCCGATTACGAACGTGAGCACGGCAAAATTAAAATCCCACGGCCGGCTTCCCCTACCGGGAAAAAGGTTGCCATTATCGGTGCCGGGCCTGCCGGCCTGACCGCGGCCGGAGACCTCGCCAAACTCGGACATAAGGTTACGATCTTTGAGGCCTTCCATAAAACAGGCGGCGTCCTGACTTATGGAATCCCGGAATACCGTCTGCCGAAAGACATCGTCGAAGCCGAAGTGGATTACGTCAAAAAATTGGGCGTTGAAATCAAACTCAATACGATTATCGGAAAGGTCCTCTCGATCGACGACCTCCTAAAGCAGGGGTTCGATGCCGTTTTCCTGGGAACAGGCGCGGGGCTTCCCCTCTTCCTTGGAATCCCCGGAGAAAATTTAAATGGTGTCATGTCCGCTAATGAATATCTGACGCGCACCAACCTGATGAAGGCTTATGACCCGAAATACGAAACGCCGATCTTGAAGCGGGACCGGATCGCGGTGATCGGGGGTGGAAATGTTGCGATGGATACGGCCCGTACTGCTTTACGGCTTGGCGCAAAAAAAGTTTTCCTCGTTTACCGAAGAAGCCGCGAAGAAATGCCGGCACGCCGCGAGGAAATTCACCACGGAGAAGATGAAGGTATCTTATTCCAGTTTCTCACGAACCCTGTCCGTATTCTCGGTAACGACCAGGGCTGGGTCAAAGGCCTTGAATGCCAAAGAATGGGGTTGGGTGAACCGGATGCCTCCGGCCGAAAGCGGCCGATTCCGGTTTCTAATTCGGAATTCGTCCTGGATGTCGAGATGGTAATTGTCGCCATCGGAAACGGTCCCCACCCCATCGCCCTCCAAAGTGCACCAGATATTCAAACAACTGATCGCGGCAACATTATCGTGGAAAATGAATCAGGGTTGACCTCTAAACCGTTTGTGTATGCCGGCGGCGATATTGTTTCAGGAGCGGCGACTGTGATCGCTGCGATGGGTGCGGGCCGGCGTGCGGCCGAAGCGATTCATCAGCAACTGATGCCGGAAAGTTCCGGCTAAAGAGTCGGCAGAAATTCCTTTTTTTAAAATTCCCCCGAATCGATTGGACTTTCAGCCGTTGCGGGACCGTCCGGTGAGACATGCATCCGGTAGGCCCGGTCCAAAAAATAGTACGGATAAACGGCTTCGGGGCCGAGGGGATCGGCATGGACCCCGGGCTTTTTCTTGTCCTTATCAAAATAAAATCGGTAAGCATCTTTGACCGCACGGTCAAAATCGTATTTCAGATAACCCGCAGAAATCAGGACCTGAATATCGGACGGTTGCCGGCTCTCGTCCAAATAATACTGAAGACCCGCATTGAAGACCTGACGCGCAACCTTTTTCGCCTGCTCGGGAATGCCTTGAGGCCCTGCAGTTTCTTTTTCTGGGAAAAGCCTTATCCACAACTCACGCCAGTAATACTGCAGGGTCTCCATAGCTGAAAGCGGCTGGACGGTGGTCTCTTCGACGATCTCAACCTGCGGAATCTCGGCCGGCTTCTCGGGTTCCTTCCGGCCGCCTGTTATTTCAAGCGTCACCGTTTCTCCAGTTGTTTCATCTTCCAGGAAAACGAGCTTCCTCTGGATCTCTGTGATGCGAAAACCTTTTATCTGGTCTCCGACACCAAGCGGTGTTTCGTCAATAATAGCTGCGGAATTCGCCGGTGTGTCGGCATCATAAACAATCCCATCGACACGCGGCAGGTCTACCGCTTCTTCTGCCTGAAGACTCAAAAAAGAACATGTAAGACACAAAAGTAGCCCCCCCAGGCTACGAGTTGTTTTCAACACAAAGGCTCTCCTTTTTCTCTTTTTCCCCGTTTCAATCACCCGTTGAACCGTTCAGCAATCCCTGTCGTTTTTATGACCCAAGTTCTGTCGTCAATTTCTCGATCGCCGCCTTCAACTCTCCTGTCGAACTTTCAATATCATGCTTAATCTTGTCGCGCGTCTCGGGAGTTGCCTTTTGCAGGGCATCCAAATGCTGATAAACCACGGGCATTTTCTCATAAAAATTCTTCACGATATCCTGGCACTGGACCTTTTCATCGTGGGAGAGTTTCGCGATCTTTTTCTGGATCTTGTCCATGGCCTCCTGCCAGAGTTTCAGCTGCTCTTCGATACCGCTCACATAAGCTTTCTCTTCATCCATAGCTCATCTCCTTTCCGGATATATCGGAGATCGATTCAGACGCTATTAAAAGACGCTTTTCTTGGTCTCATCCGATTCGTCGTAAACGACATTCGTCACGATCCCGTCGGCATTGACCTCGACTTCAAGGCGTTTGGCTCGGACACGGGTCGTTTTCTTGGAAAAATCCGTGGCCCGGTTCTTTTGGCTCTCGGCCGAACGGTAAATCCAGACCTCGGTCCCGTCCTTTTGCGGGATGATCTCATCGGCTTCTCCCAGAACGCTAAGGACTTCTTCGCTTCGCATCCCGGCTTGAACGAGTTCAATATTCTCGTCCGTTAAACTGGTGTTGCCTTTTTGGAAGGATTGACTCTGGGCCGAGCAGCCTGTGAGGAACACCACAGATAAAACAAATAGAATCCGGTAACTCATGTCTTTTCTCCTTTTGGGGGGGCTTTTGGGGCTCCCCTTGTCTTCCGCGAAATCCTTCCCAACATACAACATTCGGCGGGAAACCTCAAACGAATTTGAAGGCAGAAAAAAAGCGGCTTCTCATCGAAAGACAAGAAGCCGCTCTTTTCGGTTAAAACGAAGTTAAATCTTAACGACGTTCTGGGCTTGAAGACCCTTGGGGCCTTTGGTCACTTCAAACTCGACCTTTTGGCCTTCTTCCAAAGATTTATAGCCATCCCCGGCAATCCCGGTGTGATGCACAAACACATCATCGCCGGACTCGCGGGCAATAAAGCCATATCCCTTGGAATTGTTAAACCATTTCACATATCCTTTTTCCATGGATACCTTTCTCCTTTCGAAAAGCAATTAAGGTAAACAGCGGGTAGTAAATTTAACAGGACCGACTGCTCGAACATCTTGCGGATTCGGTGACTGGTGCTCCATCTCGTAAATACCTGCTTACAGAGCTGAAGTTGAAACAAGGAACCTTCAAGCCAAACTACTGTGCTCTACGATTACTACGATCTCATACTCCCTTACTACTACGATGCTGCTGATTAAAATATTGCCCTATAACCCTTTATTTGTCAATAATTTAAATCCCCTTCCCTGTAAAGCACCGCTAGCGCCTGCCTGCCCACCTCGTAGGTGTCCGATTCTAACATTCCTAACGCCCGTCATTTCCTCAACCCCGGTATCGATGTCGGACCGCATACACTCGTTAAGAAAAAGGACATCTACGAGGTGGGCGAAGCGGTTTGGATTTGGGCCAAGGCCCAGGAAGCGTGTTCGCGCACCAGCGAAGACTCGTCCCGGCCCACCTTCTCCAAGAAAGGAAGATAGGCCTTATCTCCGGAATTACCCATCACGATGCAGACATTGCGAAGCATTTGTTTCTTTCCTGTTCGTGTGAGGGCCGTGTGAGCGAAGCATTTTTCATAGGCTCGATTACTGGGGAGAGAAAACAATTTCTCGAAATCAATCCGAGGGCCGACTCCGGATTCGGGAAGAAATTCCGGCCATGAGGTTTTCTTTTGATAAGAGGTAAAAGGACATGCCTTCAAACATTCATCGCAACCGAAAATCCGGTTACCGACCTTCGAACGAAGCTCCTCAGGGATCGCCCCTTTATGTTCGATCGTCAGATACGCCAGACAAAGCCTCGCATCGATCCGGTAATCCTGATCGAGCGCCTTCGTTGGACAGGCCACCTGGCATTTCCGGCAGCTTCCGCAATCCCCCACCGCCGGAGAATCTTCCACCAAATCTAAATCAGTCACGATCTCGGAGAGAAAAAGCCAGGGACCAAACTCACGGCTCAAAAGTCCTGTGTGCTTTCCGATAAACCCAAGACCGGCTCGAACAGCGGCAAATCTTTCCGGAACAGGCTGAATATCCACGCAGGAAACAGCTTGGAAAGGAATTTGTAATTGACCCCGAAGTTTTCCGATAAAAACTTTGTGTTTTCCCTGGATCACCTCATGATAATCCCGGCCTTGGGCATAAAGGGCAACCGCGTCAATCACGCTACCGGTTCCAAAAGTACCGGGTTTTTCATCACGGTAAGCATCCCCCGTAAACCTGGCACTTTTGGAACCGGTACTGTAATAATTCACCGCCAGAACAATCACACTCTTCGCGCCAGGACATTTTTCGATCAATTGCTCGCGGCGCTTTTTAAAATCTGCCAGATATTTCATCGTTCCGTGCCGGCCTTCCTGGATCCACTCCTGAAGGGCAGGCTCAGCTTCACGAAGCCCTGTAAAAGAAGTGACCCCAACTTGATGGAATCCCATCTCAAACGCTAATTGTTTAACCGAAGCGCTGTCAATTTTCCCCTGAGTTTCCATCGTCTAGACTTTCCCTTTTGACGGACAGAGATGATTGATTTCGCAGCCGACACAATCCGGTTTACGGGCCGTACAACGCGCCCGCCCGTGAGAGATAATAAGGTGGGAATAATTCGTCCATTCTTTTTCGGGCACAATCTTCATCAAATCAAATTCGATCTTGACCGCATCCGAATGCCTCGTCAATCCAAGCCGCTGATTCAAACGGATCATATGCGTGTCCACCGTCAGCCCCGGGATTCCAAAGGCGCTGCCCAGAACAACATTCGCAGTCTTTCTCCCCACTCCCGGAAGCGTCACCAAATCTTCCAATCGCCCGGGGATTTCACCGCCGAAACGTTCCACGATTGCCTTGGATGCCCCCAAAATATTTTTTGTCTTATTCTTATAAAAACCCGTCGTTCGAATCAAATCTTCCAGTTCAGAAGCTTGAGCTCCGACAAAATCCCGGGCCGTTGAATACCTCTTAAACAAGGCCGGCGTCACCATATTCACTCTTTTATCCGTACACTGGGCTGAGAGGATGGTGGCCACCAACAACTGAAAGGGCGTCCTGAAATCGAGCGCCGTTTTCGCCTCGGGATAAACTCGGCGCAAACGCGGGATGATTTTTTTAACGCGGTCTTTTTTCTGATTGATCGATTCTTTCATCGTTATCCTTGGATGAGCTGCAAGCTGCAGGCCGCAAGCTACAAAAAGCTTTTTGAAGCCTGCAGCCTGTGGCTTGTAGCTTTCACGCCAAATTCGCCTTCAAAAACACCCGCGTCTTCTCCCAAGCATCTTCTGCTATCAACGGATCGTAACCGCTCTGGCGCGGATGATCAAATCCAAACCTTCCCTTTTCATAAAGATGAAGCGTCGAACGTTTATGAAGCTGGCTTAAACGAAACCATAACGCCTCGACATCCCGAAGGGTAAAACTCTTGTCTTTCTTACCGTAAAGTCCGAGAAGCGGGATCTTAAGACCTTCTAAGGTCTTTTCCCCAGCAGGAATATTTCCGTAATAAATCACAAGGGCCCGTATGCGGAGATCCTTGACGGCATAATTCAACGAAAACTCGCCGCCGTTCGCCCATCCGATCATCCCGATCCTTTCCGGGTCTGAGCGCGGATAATCTTGGGCAAAATCGACAGTCTCGATCAAAAGGTACAAAACATCTTCTGTAATCAACGTCTGCATTTTCTCGTAGGCTTCGACTTCATTTCCAATGACGGCACCGCCATAAAAATCCGGTGCCAAGGCGATAAAGCCTTCCTCGGCCAATCGATCCGCCGTCCGCTGGATTTCGCGATCCAACCCCCAGGGACCGTGAGCCAAAATCACGACGGGGAAAAATTCCTGTTCTTTCCAGTCGGGAACAGCCAGATAGGCTTTTTGAGAACCTGATAATTCAATCCATCCGCCTGCAAATGCGAAGTTGGAAGAAAGCAGGAAGCAAAATAAAAATGCGAAACAACACCTTTTTGTCATCGTCCTTCTCGCAATCATCGGGATTTCGTGTATTATATGATTTTCCCGCTTATGAAAAAACGATCAAAATTCTATTTGTCCGGCATCCTTTATATGGTGCAGGCTTCGATTGCCTTCTCCGTGATGGCGCTTTGCGTCAAAACGGTAAGCCGCTGGCTACCAAGTCTAGAGATTGTCTTCTTCCGGAGCCTCTTCGGCACCCTTCTCATCCTCACCGTAATGATCGCAAAGAAGGTCCCGCTTCTCGGACAGCAAAGGCGGTTGATGTTTTTCCGGGGTTTGAGCGGTTTTGCCGCTTTGTCCCTTTTCTTTTATACGATTTCAAAAATTCCGCTGGGGACCGCCGTTCTGCTTAATTACACATCCCCCATCTTTGCCGCTATCTTAGCAACCGCCTTTTTGGGTGAACGCCCAAGCCGGCTGCTTACGGGCATGATCTTGACCGCCTTCTTGGGCGTTTATTTTCTGGTGGAAGGACAATTCCCGGATTGGAATATCTATGTACTCTTTGGGCTCCTGTCGGCGTTCTTCGCTTCAATCGCTTATGTCCTGATTCGTGCCGTCAAACATCGGGAATCTCCCCTCACCATCATTTTTTATTTCACCGGAATTTCAACGCTGGGGTCTCTTTTTTATCTTCCCTTTGGATTCGTCTGGCCGAATCCCAAAGCTTGGCTTGCCCTCATCGGTGTAGCCATCGGATCTTTCTTCGGACAACTCTGGCTGACGATTTCCTTAAGACGGGCACCGGCGTCCCTTTTAGGGCCCTTTTCGTATGTCACACCCCTTTTAACTTTTCTTTACGGGATAGTTTTCTTCGGCGAGATTCCCACCGTGTTTTCTGCCTTCGGTGCCTTTCTCATTATTCTGGGAGGGTCCCTGATTTCTCTATCCGAAACCAAAAAACATACGGCTTCCGCAAAGAAACGGAAGGAAGAATTCTAAAGACCGCTCTCCGGCGGCGGTTCAACCTCCGAAGCGGATTCCGTCAGTTTGATCCCCAAGAAGAGATAAATCCACATCACGACAAAGGCCCCGAAAAAACCCAAGAAGATCAGATTCAAAACCGGGATGAAAAATCCCAAGAGCTGAATCAAAATCATCGGCGTTAAGGCAAAGATCGTAACATTCAACACCGCCGAATAGGGCAGTTTGTTCTTGCGGAACTGATTCACCAAGAGACCGAAAAGCGAGTAAAAAAGTGCTGCCACGATTTTCCAGATAAAAAAGAAAGGCAGATAAAAGACCAACGCGGAAAAAATTGCCCAGGGTTTCCAGGAACGGTAAAACTGGTCGATAAAATTCCCGTCGAACTGGACTTCCATCCTCGTATCAGGTCCCTGATTAAAAAAATCCGCCAAGGGATAGAGGTTAAGCCCCCCGCCCTCCCTTTTGATATAGACTTTTTCGGAGGTCACAAAAACGGGGGCATCTCCCATCTGAGCTAACGTGATATCTTTTTGATTGGTATCGATCACCGCCACCAGCCCCAGCTCCGGATGAAACATGGTATAGGCTTCCTGGGTACTCATCGTCAGGCTTTCCCCGTTCCAAAAAAGAGGCGGCATTTCCTGCTGCATCCAGCCGATAAAGTTATTCACCCGAGGAACCAGGATCAACGAAACATAGACCGCAAAAACCGCCGTCGCAATCCCCGCCAGATAAAGAAGGTAGAGGAACCCCTTCCTGAGCGGCATCATAATAACCTCGCGGTAAAACGGAATGCTAAAGAAAGAATAGAATGGAGCTTGTGTGATTTTCATTTAGGACCTCGTAATCTTTAGAATTTCAAATTGAAGGATCCCCGCCGGCACTTTGATCTCCGCAACTTCCTTGGGTGCTTTCCCAAGCAGGCCTTTGCCCAGCGGGGAGGTGACCGATATCTTCCCCTTATCAAAATCGGCCTCATCCTGCGGAACTAAAGAGTATTGCAGCGTGTCTCCCGTCTTGAGATTTTTCAGCTGCAAGGTTGTTCCGACATACGCTTTATCAATCGGTACGTTCCCGGGTTCAACGATCTTGGCACGCGCAAGTTTCATTTCCAGGTCATGGATCCGCGATTCCAGCTGGTGTTTGGCCTCTTTGGCCGTCTCGTACTCCGCATTCTCCCTCAAATCCCCTAACGCCCTTGCGTGTTCCAGCTGGTTGGCCACTTCACGGCGCTTCTTTGTCTTTAAATATTTCAATTCTTCGGCAAGTTTCTCGAAACCTTCTCGCGTTAAAAAAACTTTATCCGTCATATGCTACGACCCCTTTTGATCCAAATATTTTTCTAACTTTTTACTTTGTTTGCGCATAAATTTTTGCAGTTCTTTTTGGTCCTTTTGCTGAAATTTCGCCAGCTCTTCCTGAAGCTTTTTAGCGTCCCACTCTCCCTTGCGCACCTGCTGAAGAAACTTATTTCTTTTTTCCTGCCGTTTCCTGTAAAACTTATTGCGGCTTTCATTAAGCTTATTCGTGAGAGGATCGACCGATTGCTCCTCGACCTTGAAGGCCTCCGGATCGACTAACGGCTTTCGGAATTCATCAATGACATTCTCAAGGACCTTAAAAGGAGTGGCTTCCTTGACCGTTTCCGCAAAAGCGGACGACGCGACCCAGAAAAAAAAGAGGCCCAACCCTCCAGCGGCAAGGATTCGTCTAAAGAGCAGAAATATATTTTTCATAAAGACTTTTTGCCTTCCCGGGATCTTCTGTCCCTTGGATAATGGTCCGGCCGCATTGAAAAACCGTGATCTCGAAATCTTCCCCGCAGCCCCGGACATAATAAGGATTCCGTGAAACTTCCCGAAGATGACCCCATTTGGAGATCAGCTCTTCAAGATTGGGCTTCTCCCGATTCTCCGGTGAAAAAGAAACCTGAACGGCATTTCTCCCCCGCCACGCCATTAAACGAAGCCCCTCTTTTTTCTCAAGCCAGGGATATTTCCCGCGCTTACAACCCTCACAGGGCATGGATTCAAGATGAAGAACCGAAATGGCTTTAAACTGGCGGCTCCAAAGATCGACCTTCCAAAGCTTCCTTTCTACTGCATCGAACTTCCCCGCCAAAATCTTGATCGCCTCAATCACCTGGAAGGAAGCAATGAGATGCCCTACCGGCGCAAGAATTCCCCATTGATCACAACTTTGTTTATCCCCAAAAACAGGTCCTTCTCCGAAAAGACACCGGAGGCAGGGCCCTTTTCCCGGCAAGATCACATACGACATACCTTCGGTACTCAAAGCCCCCCCATAAATCCAGGGGATTTTGTGTGAAAGTGAAAAATCATTGATCAAATACCGCGTTTCAAAATTATCGGTCCCGTCAATCACGAGATGGATGTCCTTTAAAACCTCGTCGACATTCTCAGGCCCAAGATCCGCAATCACCGGCTCAATGCAAATCTCCGGATTGATTTCCTGCAGCCTTTTTGCGGCCGCAGTCGCCTTTGGCAGTCTCAAGGCCAAATCCTCGGGACGAAAAAGCCCCTGATGAGTCCTGTCCCCCGCTTTCAGGAAATCACGGTCGATCACCCGCAAAACACCGATGCCGGCACGAGCAAGCATATCCGAGGCAATCGAACCGAGAATACCCATCCCCACGATAGCGACCCTCGAAGCATCCAGCGCGCGCTGCCCTTCGCGTCCGATCTCCCTTAAAATAAACTGCCGTTCGTCCCCTGAAAATTCCTGCATATCGGCCCTTTCAATACCTCGTCGTGATCATCATTCTACCACGCCGTAAGCACTATTGGCCAAACAGGGTTCGCACCCTGCCTGGCGGATCAAAAATTCAAACTCCTCAAGACTTTCAAATCCGCCGTTCTCCCGGCCCTTTTCAGAAAAGATCTTCTCTTCAAGATGGATCCCCCCGAAATCATCCACCCCGAAAGACAAGGCCGCTTGCGCAAGTTTCAAACCCGTCCCGACCCAGTGAATCTTTAAATGCGGAATATTTGTCAGCAATAATCTTGAAACCGCGTGCACTTTTAAATCCAAAATGCCTCCGCATTCTTTCTGATTCAGCTTGTCCCCTTGATTTTGATAAGCCAGTGGGACAAAGGCAAAAAAACCATGGGTCTTTTCCTGGAGTTCGCGGAGTCGCAGTACGTGATCCACACGGTCTTCGGGTTTTTCAATATGCCCGTAAAGCATCGTCGCATTGGTCGGGAGCCCCAAATCATGCGCGGTCTCATGAATCTGAAGCCATTCTTCACCTGAGATTTTATCCGGACATATCTTGTTACGGACCCCGGGTGAAAAAATTTCTGCGCCGCCGCCCGGGAGGCTGTTCAAACCTGCCTCCTGAAGCCGCCGAAGGGTTTCACGCCAGCTGATACCTTCTTTTTTTGAAATAAAATCGATTTCCGGCGCCGCAAAGGCCTTGATGAAAAGGGCCGGAGAAATCTGACGGATCATTTTTAAAACTTTGAGGTAATAATCCAGCCCAACTTCGGGATGATGACCGCCCACCATATGAATCTCGTTAAGGGGCCATTTTTTTAAAACACTTTGAAGTTTCGCCCCGATTTCCTCCGGACTCAGAAGATAAGTCCCCGTATCTCCGGGGAAACGCGAAAACGAGCAGAAGGCACAATTTGAAGCGCAAATATTCGTGTAGTTGATGTGAAGATTTGCGGCGTAAAAAACTTTCTTGCCGTGGAGACGTTCTTTGACAAAACGCGCAAGGGCCCCGAGAGAAAAAAGATCGTCGGACTCATAAAGCCGAAGGCCGTCTTCGCGCTCAAGCAATTCACCGGAAAGGATCTTGTCATGGAGGTCCCCGAAAGAACCGTATGAGGGAGAAACCATATTTAGAAACTTATCCCCGTTAAGACTGGCTTTTCTTTTCGCCCACGGCTGATTCGATTTCGCGGAAAAGTTCATCGACCAAATGCTCGGCGGTGACCGTCCTCTTTTGTTCGCCATTCACATAAATCATACCCTTGCCTTTTCCGCATGTGATCCCAAAATCAGACTCGTGAGCTTCGCCCGGACCGTTAACAACACACCCCAGGACCGAAATGGTTAGCGGCTTCTTGAGTTTCATCGCGCGCCTTTCGACTTCTTCGGCAATCCGTATGACATCCACTTCTGCGCGGCCGCAGCTGGGGCAGGAAATCACTCTCGGTCCCTTTCGAAGTCCCAAAGACTCGAGGATCATTTTACCTACCTTGACCTCTTCCACCGGATCCGCTGTCAGAGAAACCCGCAGGGTGTCCCCAATCCCTTCTTCAAGAAGCGTTCCGATCCCCACAGCATTGTAAACACTCCCTCGCATCAAGGTTCCGGCTTCGGTCACACCCAGATGAAGAGGATAATCAAATTTACGGCTGGCGAGCCTATAGGCTGCGATCATATTGCCGACGTCCGATGTTTTGATCGAAATCACGATATCCTCAAAATCAAGCTCCTCAAGGATTCGGACATGACGCCCTGCGCTTTCCACCAGGGCCTCCGGCGTCGGCCCGTATTTTTCCCTCAGATCTTTTTCGAGGGAACCACCGTTCACGCCGATCCGGATAGGAATTTTTAATCTTTTAGCCTTACGGACAATCTCCGCCACCTGATCTTTTTTCCCGATATTCCCAGGATTTAAACGAAGTTTATCGATCCCTTCATCGAGTGCGATCAGGGCGAGTTTGTAATGAAAATGAATGTCCGCGACAAGCGGGATCTTGATCTTCGATTTGATCTTCCCGAGCAACTTGGCGTCGTCTTCGGTCGGACATGCGACACGCACAATATCACATCCGATCTCGGTAAGCCGTTGGATTTGTTCAACCGTCGCGGTCACCTCACGCGCAGGCGTCGTCACCATCGATTGAATGCTGATCGGGGCCCCGCCACCGATTGTGAGGCTTCCGACTTTGACCGGCCTTGTTTTTTTTCGAATTATCTTCATTTCCGGCGTTTGGCTGTCTGTTTGAATTTTTCCGGACGGGTCAAGTCCTGCGAAAGTTTCATCGAACAAAATTTCGGACCGCACATCGCACAGTAGTCGGTCTCGCGAACACAGTCACCTGTCAACCTTTCCTCTCTCAATTTACGCGCGTGTTGGGGGTCCATCGATAAGGCAAATTGTCTTTCCCAGTCAAATGCAAACCGCGCGCGTGAAATCTCATCGTCACGGTCCCGGGCGCCAATCCGGTGCCTTGCCACATCCGCAGCGTGAGCCGCAATCTTATAAGCGATCACACCCCGTTTGACATCATCGAGATTCGGCAAGCCCAAATGTTCGCGCGGAGTGACATAACAAAGCATGGCCGCACCATGCTGCCCAGCAATTGCAGCGCCGATCGCCGAGGTAATATGATCATAGCCGGGGGCGCAATCCGTAACGAGAGGCCCCAAGACATAAAAAGGGGCCTCATGACAAATTTCTTGCTGCTTTTCAACGTTCATCGGGATTTGGTCCATCGGAACATGCCCGGGCCCTTCCACCATCACCTGAACATCCCGGCTCCAGGCCTTCTCGGTCAACTCCCCGAGCGTTTCCAGTTCCGCAAACTGCGCTTTGTCACTCGCATCCGCGAGACAACCCGGCCGCATCCCGTCCCCCAAACTGATGGTAACATCATAGTGCCGGCAAATATCAAGGAGCCGGTCAAACTGTGTATAAAGAAAATTCTGCTGGTTGTGTTTCAAACACCACTGGGCAAGGATCGCACCGCCGCGGCTGACAATCCCCGTAAGACGGCCTTGAACAAAAGGCAAATGTTCGATCAAGACACCGGCATGAATCGTCATATAATCGACCCCTTGTCTCGCCTGAGATTCAATTACCCCGAACATGATTTCCGATGTTAAATCCGCAGGATTTCCGCCGGCCAGTTCAAGTGCCTGGTAGATCGGTACGGTACCGATGGGAACCCGGCTCGCGTCGATAATCGCCTTGCGCGTTTCATCCAGTTCCGACCCCGTCGAAAGATCCATCACGGTATCCGCTCCGAACTCAACGGCCACATAAAGTTTTTCCAGTTCTTTTGAAATGTCGGAAGTCACCGACGAATTCCCAATATTGGCGTTAATCTTACAGCGGGAAGCAATCCCGATCGCCACCGGCTCTAGATTAAGATGAGCAATATTGGCAGGGATCACCATCCGTCCCCGGGCAACTTCCGAACGCACCACCTCAGGCTCGAGGCTCTCGTGTTTCGCGACCCACTGCATTTCTCCGGTCACGATTCCCTGGCGGGCATAATAGATCTGCGTCCGGACCTTATCATCTTTCCTTTTAAAAACCCATTCTTCTCTTAATGTCATACTCTTTAAAAATTCCTTTCTAGGACTTCGTGATCACTTGCAACCTGAGCGGATTGCGCCGTTTCTCGTCCCACGGCTCCTCCTTCTGCATCTTATCCCACCACAAATCCAATTCTTCGGAAAAATAAGGAACATAACTCTTTTTGAATTCTTTACGGAGGGCTAACGTTAGTCTCGGCCATTTCCCGATCTTCTTTTCAATCTCGCGGCTCACCATTTCACACGCAAATGAATCTTTTCCTTCAATCATCACATAAAGGGTATAAGGAAATTCGGCATAAGAAGGCCGGGCCGTACACTGCCCGACTTCCCGGACCATTGAAATCTTATTCCCGATCTCATCCTGTTTCTCTTCCGGGATCTGCCAAACCGTCAGGACTTTGGCCTCGTCACTTTTTTTGCGGTTCAAAAACGCGCCGATCTTTTTTAAATACCCCCGTTGAATCAAAGACCGGACCATTCCCAAAATTTTCGCCTCGGGCATCCCCAAACGGCCCGCCAGTCTGCGAAACGGCGTATCGGTTAAGAGAAACCCCTGCTGTAGGTCCTGAATAATCGCTTTTTCTTCACCATTGAGAAGGGACTCTTCTTGAATATACTCTTGTCGCGAAGCTTGCAAATTTTCTTCCTTTCCTACTTCGCGAAAAAAATTCCAGCGCTGTTCGGAATCACTCTTGTACCGTTTCAAAACGGGCATCATAAGTGTCTTTTCCGAACCCGAAATCCGGTGCAGGTGATGAACGCAATCTTCGACCGGATACTTCGCCGGCGAGACTACCGTAAACCATAAATTGATATCATGTTGCCTTTCACAGCAGTAATTGACGGCCGGCTGGTCATGGATAATGCGGATCCCCTCTTCCAGGCGGTCCTTGGAAAATTTCATGGCGACAAGCGTACTCCGGTAACCTATTTTTCTTGCATCGATCACCGCCCCGAGTTTTCCGATCACCCTCTCATCACGAAGACGGCTGATCCTTAAGAGCACCTCGGCCTCATCGATCCCCAGACGATCCCCCAAGGTTCGAAAAGGTCTTGCCTGAAGAGGCACTCCGTCCGTCAGCAAAGTCACCAACGCGCGGTCAAGATCGTCCATCGAGGATATGCCCTTTCTCCTTTTCTCGGGGTAAGAAAATTCACGATGTGAAAAGACTTATGATACCTCCAGGGCCCTCTTTTGTCTAGCTTCGCCCCGGCCGGAGATGCATGATGCAGTAAGAGGATGGGATATCTGTGCAAATCCAAAAAAAGTGAATGATTAAGACGTCTCTTACCGCCGCCAGGTCGCGGGAAAGAAGAGGACAAGGACCGTAAAGATTTCCAGACGGCCGAGGATCATGCAAGCGCATAAAATCATTTTGACCACACCAGGGAGAAAGGCATAATTCTGGGTCGCTCCGACAAGACCTAAACCAGGTCCGACATTTCCCAGGCAGGCCGCAACAGCCGAGGTGGCGGTCGTCACATCCAAATGAAAGGCAAGGAGCGGCATCACGCAAATCGCATAAATCACAATGTAGATCAGGAAAAAACTGCTGACGCCCAATAAAACACTTTCAGGAATAACGCTTTTATTTACCTTGACCGAAACAATGGCCTTGGGGAAAACATGCTGCACAATGGCCTGTTTCGCACGCTTAAAAAGGAGCAGCACCCGGATCTGTTTCAAACCACCTCCGGTCGAACCCGCACAGCCGCCCACGAACATGAGAAGGAACAAGACGCTTTTCGAAATAGGCCCCCAAACATCAAAATCCGCGGTCACAAAACCGGTTGTCGTCGTAATCGAGACCACCTGGAAAACAGCCAGCCGCAGAGACTTCAGGACCGGGTAATGCAGCTGAAAAAATAAATCCCCCGCCACGATACAAAGACAAACGACGGTCAGCCCGACATAAAAACGCCATTCGGTATCCCTGAGCATTTTCTTCGGGTTGCCGTGGATCACGGCATAATGAAGCACGAAATTGACCCCTGCCAGAAACATGAAAAGGCAAATTACCATTTCAATCGCAGAACTTTGGTAAGCCACCACACTCGCATTCCGGGGAGAAAATCCGCCTGTGGCCATAGTCCCGAACATATGAAGCACACTGTCAAAAAGGGGCATCCCGAGGTAATAAAGCGCCACGATCTCCATCGCCGAGAGGAGTACATAAATTTTCCACAGACTCATGGCGGTCTGTTTAATGCGCGGTTTTAATTGTTCGAAGGTCGGGCCCGGCATTTCATTTTTCATGAGTTGCATCCCGCCCACCGATAATTGCGGAAGGATCGCAATGGAAAGAACGATGATCCCCATCCCGCCGATCCACTGGGTGAAATTTCTCCAAAAAAGAAGACCCTGCGGCATAGCCTCGATATTCGCGACAACACTTGCCCCGGTTGTAGTAAAACCGGATACGGACTCAAAAAAGGCATCCGCGAAAAACCTCATGAATCCCGAAAAATAAAAAGGCAGGGCCCCCAAAAAAGAAATAGAAAGCCACGTTAAAGTCACGAGGAGAAACCCGTCCCGGACAGCAAGCCCCTGGTCTTTGCCGTGACGGCACAGGAAGGCAAGCAGAAATCCCAACCCTAAAGCGATCCCGGCCGTCTGCAAAAAGTGGCGGGCAATTTCTTTTTCACCGTAATAGAGGGAGACAAAGGCCGGGATAAAAAGAAAAATACAAATGATTAGAAGCAAGCGTCCTAGAAAATAGAAAACAGCTTGAAATCTCATGCCTATTCAGAAAAAAGGCGCCTGGCATCTGCTAACACGGCGCGGGTTGTAAAAACAACGATTCGGTCACCGATTTTTATTTTGTCGTTTCCTCGCGGGACAATCAACTCATCATTCCGGACAATGCCGCCGATCAAGGTCTGTTTCGGCAGCTTCAGCTTGGATAAAGGGACATCCACGGCCTTTGTCTTTTTCTTGATCTCAAACTCCATGACAGTCCCTTTTCCGCCCTCCAGGATATAAATACCGGAAAGTTCTTTGCGGTGGCAAAGACGGATAATCTCCTCCACCATCGCCGAACGCGGATGTACCACCGAATCGACACCGACCTTCTCAACAATCGGTTTGTACTGGTGTTTCTGAATCATCGCAATCACGCGCGGGACCTTTTCTTCTTTGCCTAAAAGGGAAATAAGAACATTCGTTTCGTTATCCTGCGTGAGGGCCAAAAGATAATCTGTCTGGTCGATCCCGGCCTGCTCTAAGATTTCCTCGCTTGTCCCGTCTCCGTGAAAAACCAAAACTCCGTCAAGTTCTCCGGATGCCTTTTCCGCCAATTCCTGATTTTCCTCAATTAACCGGACTTCGATATTTTGCTTCGTCAGCGTCATCGCAAGCTGTTTGGAAACCGCGTTGAACCCAATGATAATGACCCGCCGAACCTTGACGGGTTTTAAACCCAAAAGCTCTTCGATTTCCTTGGTGTTCTTGGGGTCCCCCACCACAAGGACATGATCGCCCTTCTGTATCGTGGAATCCCCCGAAAGAATCTGAAAACTCCCGTCGCGGATTGCCGCCACAATCAGCCAGGAATGTGGAACCTTGATATCCTTCAATTTTTTTCCCAGGATCGCGGCGGTGTCTTCGACATGGAGCTTAATCATTTGGGCTTTCCCGTTAGCAAAATATTCGATTTCATCCGCCGAAGGATTCGCAATCAACCTCACCAGGTCTTTGGTAACGGCTATCTCGGCATTGAGAACCGAAACACTCGGGTCATCGGTCAAAAGGGGATGAATTAAATTATCGGAATCACTGACCCGGACAATCGCACGCTTGGCGCCGAATTTCCTGGCAATGAGCGTTGAAATAATATTGGCGGAATCATTGTTGGTCAAGGCGACCATCAGGTCGGTGGATTCATCCACTAAAGGTTCAAGGATAAGCGCGTTAGCGGCATCCCCTAAAATGATCTGGGCATCCAGACGTTCCTGGGCCAGATGAAAGGCCTTTTCATCTTTTTCGATCAGGATAAGATCATGGCCCTCTTTTAAAAGGATTTGGGCCAAATAAAAACCCGTCTCCCCAACTCCGGTAATGACAACTTTCATAACTTGGCCTCCTGAATGCGTTTACTGTACTCCACCCTCCGGCGAAAAACAAGAGGGAATAAAAGCAAAAAAAGAAGGTCCCGCTCTCGCTTGGGACCTTCTTTATTATAAATCGTTTTCTGACCCTGAAGTCAATTAAAACTTTAAGCGCCAGGGAGTACCACGTTCAACATGTCATCCTGAGGCGCTTTCTGCCGAAGGATCTCTGAAGATTCTTCGCCCTCCGGACTCAGAATGACCACACCCTTAAGTTGTATTCAATCCTCTCAAACTATTTCTCACCGCGTCTTTCCCGGATATGATGCCGGACATCCACCCCTTTTTTGAGGTAAATGACATCTTCGGCAATATTGGTCGCAAGATCCGCAATCCTCTCCAGGTTGTGAGAGACCATAATCAGGCTTACCCCCGTGCGGATCCGGTCAGGGTTTTTGACGAGCACAGCCTGAACGTCGTCATAAATATGATCATTAATTTCATCGACCGTATCATCAGCCTCCAGGATCTTCTTGGCGCTATCTGGATCCTGATCCATAAAGGCACTCAAAGAACCCCGTACCATTTCGCGAACCTTCTCGGCCATTTCAGGCAAGTCCTGGTACGGTTTAAGCGGCGGCTCCTGATTGATCACGAGGGCCTTCTCTGCAATATTCACGGCCTGATCCCCCATGCGTTCCAGGTCGTTGGTGATCTTAAGCGCCATGGTGAGCAACCTAAGATCCCTCGCCGCGGGCTGGTAGCGCGCCATCAATTCATGGCCCAATTCATCCAGTTCGATCTCAAACAGATTGATATCCTGGTCCGCCTTGATCACGGCCTTGGCCTTTTCGGAATCCCGTTCAAACAAAGCGGCCATCGATTGACTGACGGCCTCCTCCACCAATAGCCCCATCCGAAACAGTTTTTCCCTTACCTTTTTGAGTTCATCATCAAAATGTCTTTCCATCATGACAGTTGCTCCTCTCTTAACCGAATCTTCCTGTAATGTAATCTTCCGTTTCTTTTCTGGCCGGCCGCGTAAAAATCTGGTCGGTCGGTCCCATTTCAATCAATTTTCCCAAATAAAAATAAGCCGTTTCATCACTCACGCGCGCTGCCTGCGCCATGTTATGTGTGACAATGACAATAGTATAATCTTCTTTGAGAACACGGATCAATTCCTCGATGTGTTGGGTCGCCACGGGATCCAGGGCCGAACAGGGTTCGTCCATCAGGAAAATATCCGCACTCATCGCAGCCAATCTGGCGATGCAAAGCCGCTGCTGCTGTTCACCCGAGAGGCGAAGCGCCGGGGCCTTTAATTTGTCCTTCAATTCCTTCCATAACGCAACGGCCTTCAGACTCTCTTCGACCTTCTGGGCCACTTCTTCTTTCGATAAATGAGAATGCAACCTCAAACCAAAAGCCACATTTTCATAGACGGAAAGAGGAAAGGGATTGGGCCTTTGAAAAACCATTCCCACTTTTTTACGTAATTCCACAAGGTCCCGTTTCTCGGCATAAATCGGCTTACCCTCAATAAAAATCTCGCCGGTCACTCTCACCTGATCGATCAGATCATTCATCCGGTTAAGGCCGCGAAGTAGAGTCGACTTCCCGCACCCGGAAGGTCCGATAATCGCCGTCACACTCTTCTTTTTGATGGACAAGTTGACATCCAGCAGGGCATGAAAATCCCCGTAATATAAATTGTAGTCTCTGACATCAATCACAATATCATTCGTCATGGCTAGCCGAATCTCCCCGAAACGTAATCCTCGGTGCGTTTGTCGGTGGGGACCGTAAAGATCTTATCGGTGGCATCCACTTCCACGAGCTCCCCCATCAGGAAAAAGGCCGTCCGCTCGCCGACCCGTGCGGCCTGCTTGGTATTATTCGTGACAAGAATCTGTGTGTACCGGCTCTTGAGCCTGACCATAGTCTCCTCAACCTTCGCGGTTGAAAGCGGGTCCAGTCCCGAACACGGTTCATCATAAAGGATAATTTCAGGTTCCACCGCGAGTGCGCGGGCGATGCAAAGTCGCTGCTGCTGTCCGCCGGAAAGTTTCATCGCGGGAAGATTCAAACGGTCCTTGACCTCATCCCACAAAAAGGCCTCCTGAAGCGACTCCTCGACCTTGCGGTCCAAAACCGATTTCTGATGAATCCCGTGAACGCGCGGGCCGTAGGCGATATTGTCATAGATCGAAAGCGGCAGCGGAATCGGCAGCGCAAAGATCATCCCCATGCGGCGCCGGAGGACATCGGGCAATATCTTTTTATAAACAGATTGGCCATCGATCAAGATTTCTCCCCGGACCTTGGCATTGGAGACCCTGTCGTTCAAGCGGTTCAGGGTTCGAAGCAGCGAGGTCTTGCCGCTGTTGGCGGGCCCGATTACACTCATGATCTCACGTTCGAGAATATCCAGATTCACATGCCGGAGGGCTTCTTCGCCCCCGTAAAGCACGCTCAAATCCCTGATCTCGATCTTCTTTTTCTTTTCCATTTCTTTCGCTACCAGTGTTTTTTCTTTCTAAAATGGGCCCGGATCAAAATGGCGGACAGATTCATCACGAGCACCATGACAATCAGGACAAGCGCGGTCCCGTACTGGACATGCGGTTTGATCTTGGGAACCTGCGTTGCGATCACATAAAGATGATAAGGAAGCGCCATGCACTGATCGAAAACACTCTGCGGCAGTTTCGGAAGATAAAAGGCCGCCACGGTAAAAAGGATCGGTGCGGTTTCTCCCGCAGCACGGCTTAAGGCTAAAACTGTCCCTGTCATGATACCAGGGAGTGCGTTCGGGAGAACCACTCTGCGAATGGTCTGCCAGCGCGTTGCCCCGAGCGCAAGACTCACCTCCCGGAACGATTGCGGTACTGTTCCCAACGCTTCGCGGGAGGCCGTGATGATGACAGGCAGACTCATGATGGCTAGCGTAAGCGATCCCGCCAGGATTGACGTCCCGAAATTAAGGAAGATGACGAAAAGCCCGAGCCCGAAAAGCCCGTAAACGACTGAAGGTACCCCGGCAAGATTCACGATAGCCAGGTCAATCGCACGAGTCAGCCAATTGTCTCTGGCGTATTCGGAAAGATAAATCGCGGCTAGAATTCCGATCGGCAGCGCGAAAACCATCGTGCCAAGAACGAGGTAAACTGTCCCCAAAATGGCGGGGAAAATTCCTCCGGCACGCATCCCCAGCCTCGGACTTTCGGTCAAAAATTCCAGGTTCATGGCGGGAAGCCCTTTTTGGATAATCATCACGGTAATCAAAATAACGGGAATAATGATGATGAGGGTGGAGACAAGCAGAAAAAAGAACGCGATTCTTTCGGTCCATTTCGCGGAGATGCGGATCATTTGTGGTGGGCCCTCCCGATAAAAAATCCGGCGGCCAGATTGATCAGAAACGTAATGATAAAAAGGACAATCCCGATAGCAAACAGCGCAAAATAATGATCACTTCCCTGAACCGCCTCCCCCATTTCGGCCGCAATGGTTGCGGTCATCGTACGGACAGGTTGAAATAAACTGGTGGGGATACGCGCGGCATTTCCCGTAATCATCAGCACGGCCATCGTCTCACCGATCACGCGGCCGATGCCTAACATAATCGCAGCCAGCATCCCGGAAGAAGCCGCCGGCAGAAGGACCCTCCAGATCATCTGCCATTTGGTGGCCCCCATTGCAATGGCCCCTTCGCGGTAACTCCTGGGGACGGCCGTCAGGGCGTCTTCCATCATACTGACGATGGTTGGCATCGCCATGAAGGCAAGCATAATCGAACCTGAAATGGCGGTCAGACCCGTTGTGAGATGAAAAACCTGTTTCACCAGAGGAACCAACGTCACCAATCCGATAAACCCGAGAACAATGCTCGGGATCGCCGCCAGGAATTCGACCGTTGCCTTCAGGATTTCTTTGAGCCAGCCCGGGGCCACCACCGCAATATAAATCGCGGCGCCCATCCCGAGCGGGACCGCAATCACGATGGCACCCATGGTTACCGCCAGGGAACCCAAAAGAAGCGGAACGACCCCAAAACTCGGCGGCTCGGAGATCGGATACCATTTTTGTCCGAAGATAAAATCTTTCAATGGGTAAGTTTTTAGAAGAGATACACCCTCTTTTAAGAGGAAAACAAAGATGAGGATGACAAAAAAGATGGAGATGATACCCGCGAAAAAAATAGCGCGTTCGATCAGAAATTCTAAAGCGCGGTTCCAGGGTTTTCGCGCAGATTCCATCGGGATTCCGTATTAATCCTTATTGAGAGGAACAAAGTCCAGGAGTTCAATAATCTCCTGCCCTTCGGGTCCTAACACAAAATCAATGAACTTTTGGACCGCAGGTCGCAGCGTGCCACGCGTGTAAAAATATAACGGGCGCGAAATCGGGTAGGTTGCATTCTGAACGGTCTCGATGGAAGGCTCGACATACTCGCTCCCGTCATTCTTGGCTACCGTAATCACCTTCAAGTCGGAGGTCACATACCCCAGCCCGACATAGCCGATCGCCGCTTCGCTCGATTTGATCTCCTGCACAAGGGACTGATTAGAAGGCATCATGAGGGCCTCAGTGTCAAATTCCTCGGGGCCCTTGGAATTCCCGCCGCGCAAGACATGCTCGAGAAAAAAGACATGCGTCCCGGAATTCCGGTCGCGCGAAAGGACCAGGATCGGTAAATCTTTACCGCCGAGCTCGTTCCAATTTTTAACTTTACCGGTAAAAATATCGGCAATCTGCGCAATCGTCAGTCCAGAAACCGGATTGCTTGGATGTGCCACGACCGCGATCCCGTCATAGCCGACAATTGTCTCATGAATCTTTTCGCCCGAATTCTCCGCTTTTTCGATCTCTTCTTCTTTCATCGAGCGTGAAGCTTGCGCGATATCACAGGTATTGGAGATAATGGCGGCGATCCCGGTGCCCGAACCGCCTCCGGTCACCGCAATGCTCACCTCGGGATTGGCACGCATAAATTCTTCCGCCCACGCCTGCCCCAGGTTCACCATCGTATCGGAACCTTTGATTTGAATCGCCTCGCCCTCCGCAAAAACGGGAAGGACGGAAGCCATTTGAAAAATAAAAACGGTTAGACAAACAAAAAATTTTTTTCGAAGTGACATGACGAAACCTCCTTTGTGTGATCCACTAGGTTCAACATTCGGCAGGTTTAGTGTAACAAGATTTTTTCCGTGGCGTGTAAATTCTGTGTAAAAAAACAGAGGCTAGATGCTGGATAAATGCTGAAGCTAATCAACAGGTAAACGTAGGATAAAGGTCGAACCCTTGCCTTCCCGGCTCTGGCAGGAAACGGTTCCACCGTGAGCTTCGATGATATGTTTGACGATGGAAAGGCCGAGGCCGGTTCCACCCAGAGCCCGGGAACGGGCCTTATCAACCCGGTAAAAACGCTCAAAAATCCGTTCCCGGGAAGATTCGGGAATCCCGATACCGGTGTCTTCGATCCTGACTTCCATAAAATTGTCACGGAGTATTGCATCCACCATGACCGACCCGTTTTCGCGGTTGAACTTCACGGCATTATCAAGGAGATTCACAAGGACCTGCCTGATCTTATCCGGGTCGGCTGAAAATGAAATCCCTTCGGCGACCCGGTTTTCAACCTTAATCTTTTTTTCTGCGCAGGCCTGCTCAAACCCCTTCACGATCCGGTCCACTTCTTTTTTGAGCTCGACACGTCCAGCCTGAAGCGGTTCTTCTTTGGATTCAATCGAAGACAACTCCAGGAGATCTTCAATCAACCTTGTCAGCCGGTCGGAATCTTCTTTCATCATTTGGAGAAAAGACCCAGCCCGTTCAGGATCTTTTAAGGCACCTCCCAAAAGCGTTTCGACAAATCCCTTGATGGAAGTGAGCGGCGTTTTAAGCTCGTGCGAGACATTGGCCAAAAACTCGCTCCTGACCTTCTCCAGTCTCCGGATCTGCGTCATATCATAGAGCACAAGGATCCCGGTCCTCTCTCCCCGTTTCGATTCAAACCCGATGGCATTGGCTTTGACAATCTTCTTATCTTTGTGGACAAGTTCGATTTCTCCTGACACGCTTGTTTTATCTTTCAAGGCGAGTTCCATCATCCCCATTAATTTCTGGTTCCATGCGACTTCTGCAAAATTTTTGCCGATCATCTTTCCCGAAGAAACCTGGAGCATCTCCTCAACGTTTCGGTTAACCAGAAAAATAACCAGGTTTCCGTCAACGGCAATCACCCCTTCGGTCATATTTTCCAAAATGGCTGAAATTTTATTTCTCTCGGTTTCAAGCTCCGAGATCCTCTCCTTTAATGACTTCGCCATAAAATTCATGGCATCGGCCAGGACCTTGAGTTCATCCTGGGAATCGATGCGGATCTTTTCGCCGAAATCGCCCTGAGCATATTGACGGGCGACACGGGTCAATTGACGGATGCGAGCAGTCATCCGGCTCCCCAAAAAAATACTAAGTAAAATAACGACAAGCGTTCCAAAGAGCATACCCGCTTGAATCGGTCCTTTGGCCGACTGAATAATCTTGTTGACGCGAGTCAGAGGTAACGCTGTTCTCAAGATACCCTTCCTGGGATCCTCATCGAAAACAGGAACTGCAACATAAAGCATATTCGTTTTTAAAGTATGACTGTAGCGAATGCTGGGCTCAAAACGTTTTTCCAAAGCCTCTTTAATTTCAGGGCGGCTCGCATGATTGTCCATGCGCCTGAGCTCCTCGAAGGTCCTCTCGGAATCGCCTAGCACAAGGCCTTCGGAATCGATAACGGTGATTCTGGTTTCAAGCCCGCTGCCCAGGGCCCTTATCTTTTCATGGATCTCCTGGCGCGGAGTCCCTCCCAGAATTAAAGGTGCGACCGTCCGGGCAAGCTGGAGAGATTCCTCTTTTAACGTTAATTCGAGATTGCTGAGGACTTCTTTTTCGACGCGGGAGGCCGAGAACCACCCCGCAAGAAGAAATACCGCGGCAAAGACAAAGACATAAGCAAAGACAAGTTTCCTGCTGAAACTTTTTTGGATCAGATTCTTCATAGGCTATTTTTCGAAATCAAACCGGTAACCGACATTCTTGACGGTGACAATACGCTCGGCCTCCGCCTTCAATTTTTTTCTGAGCTGTCCTATATGCATGTCGATGGTACGCGTTTCAATCTGAATCGAGGCATCATAGCCCCAGACACTTTCAAGAAGAAAATCCCTTGTCAGCACTCGGCCTTGGGCATTGACAAGCGCCCCGAGAAGATCAAACTCCTTGGACGTCATCTCAACAGTCTTTCCTTTTAAGGTCACGACATGCTTTCCAAAATCGACTTCAAGCGTTCCGGCCTTCACGACTTCCTGTTTGGGTTTCTCGCGGCTCCGGCGTAAAAGGGCCCGCAAGCGCGCAACTAATTCCCGGGGGCTGAAGGGTTTGGTGACATAATCATCGGCCCCGAGTTCAAGGCCGAGCACCTTATCGGTTTCCTCACTTTTGGCGGTGAGCATCACCAGAGGAATCCGTGCGGTCTTTTCATTGGCCCTCAGGATTTTACAAACCTCAAGGCCGTTGAGGCCGGGAAGCATCAGATCCAGGATCACAAGCGCGGGTTTAACTTTGAGGACGGCATCGAGGGCTTCATCGCCTCGAGTAACATGGGAGACCCGAAACCCCTCCTTCTCCAGGTTGTACTTGAGAAGTTCAACGATATTCTTTTCATCCTCGATCAGAAGAATCTTCTCATCCGGCATAACTTTTTAAAAACCTACCTTGATTTAACGGCAATCACCTTGATCGAATCGGAGGCATCTTCGATCTTATCGGTGATACCCTCGAGGTATTCGATTAAGTTGTAGGAAACAAGGAGCTGCGGCGTCGGTAAATCCGAAGCAAGAATCTTACCGAGAGAATCTTGTTTGCGATCATCCTCGGCCGATTCAATCTCATGGACTTTGATGCTCAGCTCAATGGCCTCTTTGTTCTTGCCTGCAATCAGGGCATCCACGCAATCCTTGAGATTTTCAACCGCCATCACGATGTTCTTTACCGACTCTTTGATGTTTTTCATGATCCCGTTAGGAAACGGTTTTTCGAGGAAACATAAAAGCCGTGCTGCGCCATTAATCCAATCCGCGACCCTGTCAGCCGTGAGAACAAATTTCAGCAATTCCTCACGGTCCACCGGTGCAACGACTCCCTCGGAAATCCGCTTCACCAGGTCGACCCGCAGTTTATCCGCCTCTTGTTCATACTTCCGGACTTTGAGAAGCGCCTCTTCTTTCTGCTTTTTCTCGCCTTTCGAAAAGGCATTGATGGCCTCCTGAAAAGTCTTCGCGCATAATAAAACCGACATAATATGATGCGTTGAAAGCGAAAGCGCTTCCTCTTCCTGCTTCATCCCCAGCCAGTTAAAAATATTTGAAGATTCACCTTTCATTTTCTAACCCTCCCTAGATTCAATTTCAATCATTTTAGATCACCATTTGGACCATTTTAATCATGCCAAATGAAACCGCACCCGCAATCAAAGGCGTAATTGCCCAGGAAAAAACGATCTCAGCCATAACACTCAACCTGACCAGTTTTGCGTGATGAATCAAACCCACTCCCAAAACAGCTCCGACAATCGAATGGGATGTTGAGACAGGGATGCCCAAGACCGTATAAACATTCACGTTAATGGCACTCCCGATTTGCGCTGCGACAGCCATAATCGGTAATAACTGCGTAATCCGTGAACCGACGGTTTCCATCACACGATAACCCCAGGTGGAGACTCCCACGCAAATCGCAACCACACCGATTGCCGCCAAGATAATCGGATTGATCTTCAAAACGCCAATCATCACGCCTGTCGCATTCGCAACATCATTGGCTCCCCAAGCGTAAGCGTCATAACAGCCGCTTGCAATCAAAAGAACAACCAGAAACCTTTCCGAAAAACGGTCCGGAATAACTTTGATAATAAAATAACGGAATAAAAAATAAATAAGAATGGCAAGCGTCGCCGATCCAAAAGGGGTCAAGATCCAGCACATAAAAATCTTCCCCAGCCCTGCCCATTTCACCGGCGCTCCCACCGCTAATCCCGCACCGGCAACCGCCCCGACAACGGAATGAGAAGTTGAGATCGGCAATTTCCGGTAGCAGGCGACAACCACCCAAAATCCCGCGGAAAAACTTGCAGCGACAGCAATCATCAAAGCCGTCTTTGCGGGAAGCGTGTGAAGGGGAACAATCCCCTTGCCCATTGTCTTAATCACATGATGCCCTTGTAAAAGGGCACCGGCCGTACCGAAAATGCAAATAAGAATAATGGCCTGCCGGACCGTAAGGGCTTTACTCCCGACAGAAGTGCCCATAGTATTGGCGGCATCATTGGCCCCGATGGACCAGCCGATGACCAGACCGGCAAGCAGGCAAAATAAAATTTCAATCATTGAAATCCCTATCGATGAAGGATGAATTAACCTTTAATGACTCCCAAAGGTTTCATCCGAACAACTTTTTTGGCAAGCCCGGCTTGGTGGACAATTTCCACCACTTCATTGACATCTTTATACGCGGAGGGCTGTTCTTCCGCAATACCTTTTTTACCGCGTCCGATCACCGTAATTCCCTTGGCGGCAAGTTCGTTTTCGATCGAACGGCCGCGGGCGGCTTTGATCGCTGCGGCCCTGGACATCACACGCCCCGCACCGTGGCAGCAGGTCCCAAAGGTCTCGTCCATCGCTTGCTCAGACCCTATCAACAAATAAGAATTCCTGCCCATGTCGCCGGGGATAATGACCGGCTGACCGAGGTCCTTGTAATCCGGGGGCAGATCCAAAGCACCCTTGGGATAAGACCTTGTCGCACCTTTTCGATGAACACATAAAACTTTTTCTTTTCCATCCACAATGAATTTTTCGAATTTGGCGATATTATGGGCAACATCATAAATGAGATCCATCCCAAGATCGCCGTAACTTCGTCCGAAAAATTTTTCGAAGACTTCCCGGGTGAGCGCCATCAAACACTGACGATTCGCCCACGCATAATTCGCGGCTGAACGCATTCCTCCCAGATACTGACGCCCTTCCGGTGAATTCACAGGCGCGCAGGCCAACTGAATATCCGGCACCGTGATTTTGTACTTTGTTAACGCGCGTCTTGTCGATTCCAAATTATCTTCACAAATTTGATACCCAAAACCTCTGGAACCGGAATGGATCATCACGGTAATTTGACCTTTCGACAGGCCAAGGGCATCAGCTATTTGTGAATCAAAGACCTGATCGATGATCTGAACCTCCAGAAAGTGATTCCCCGAACCTAGGGTCCCGATTTGTCCTGTCCCCCGTTCATAAGCCCGCTTCGAAACAGCATCGGGATCGGCATCCTCCAAAGCCCCTCGGGCCTCGGTATGCGCAAGATCTTCCGCAGTTCCGTATCCTCGTTCTACCGCCCAGCGTGCACCCTTTGTCACAAGTTTTCTCAGTTCGGACTTACCGACTTCAATATCCCCCGACTGCCCGACACCGCAAGGGATTGCATGAAAAAGACGCGTCATTAAGTCCTGGATACGGGGTCTTACATCCTGCTCGGTAAGATTTGTCCGAAGAAGCCGGACCCCGCAGTT
>JAFGHI010000044.1 GCA_016930235.1 Candidatus Omnitrophota bacterium | reverse complement strand
CGAACTTACGAGATCAACTGGGCGTTGATTCGGTTGACATCATGGATATTATTGTCCGAATGGAAAAGGAGTTCGGGATTGAAGCACCAGATGATTTTAATCCTCAAATAAAAACTGTTGACGATATTGTCAAGGTTGTTGAGGATTTTAAAAAAATAGCGAGTTGACAAAAAGATGACTATTAAAGAAGAAACCAACGATCGGCGTATATCGCCCCGATTTCCTATAAATTATCCAGCGCGGGTAACCTATTACGTCGAAGAGAAGCCAGTGAAAATTGATGCACAAGTTAGGGATTTTTGTGACGGTGGGTTTTCCGTTGTATCTGACCAAGCGATTTTCGTAGGGGCGTCGGCAAATGTCAGCGTGATAGGACAAAATAAACAACCTATCGTCGAAGTCGCCGGTCGGATTGTTTGGATGAGGAAGGTTGATGGTAGCTCTAATGGATTTGGATTTAAGTTTATTGAGCCATCAATATCTGATTCGGGGGTCAAAGCCTTTGTCAAATTAGTTTCTTCTGAGTCATCGGTCATGGAGAGGCGATCAGGGATATCATCAGAAATATTTCCACTAAAGCGACGCACATATGATTATGATTCTTTGTCATTCAAATCCCCACTTTACCGGCTAACTTCCTTTCTCAAAACAATCGGCGAACATCGAAAAATAAAGAATATTGTCATTAGCCCGTCTCTGGCTTATATCCATAAACGAGTACGTGAAATTTTTCCGAATCCACAGATAATTTTAGCTGACCAGATTGATGAGAGGATTCTTGGGGAAACATTGCTTATCCTTCCCTTTGATTGTCGGCATGGGCACGACTCATTTGTTCTTCTCGATTTTGAAGAATATCTAATGAAAAGCCGCGGAGTTTCGGAACCTGTTAAAACCTTGACAGCAGTCAGTCGAGCTATCGATGCTGGCAGTTCATTGACCATTCTCAGTTTTTCACCTGTAGTTAAAAGAAATATCGCCGAGAAAATTCTCCGAGCTACCAAATTCGAGGAAATTCAGTTTGAAAATGATCAGATTGTTTTGGCTCGGAAGAGACAATTAGTCGATCATTTATTTCACAATGGGAAGTACAGAGTTCACGAGGTTGAAAAGAGCCGGGATATTCAGGATATCGAGACATTCGCATCGAATATTTTTTCAAAAGAATTTAATTTTTCAAAAGATATCGATAACATGTTTTCAAGCCATTCGGATTTCTATGCCGTCACCAACGTCAAGACAAAGCAGCTGATAAATTTTGCCCGGGTGACTTGGCATTTGCCGAACCATGCCCTTCCATGCATGTTGGCTCAAAAGCGCGGCACAAATTTGCACCTTCAACTCAATAATCCGGACAAACTTTCGTATGGTGAAATCTTCTCGCCCTATTTAAATTCGCTTGGTGCCGCGCGAACATATGACGAACTGGTCAAAACAATGGTTGGCTATGGTTCAAGAAATTTAATGGATGTAGTCTTTACAACTTTCGATGCGCATGAAAGGGAATCATACGATTTCTTCAATCGTTATTTTGGATTCAACGACACAGGATTTACCCTCCAATATGGAAACTTTGGTGGAAATTGGAAGTTGATTTCGGTTTTTAATAAAACACCAGACGATCTCTCGTTGAATTTCCTTTCCAGGTCCAAATCCCACCAGTATTCGGCAACTTAACCCCACATGGATCCAATTTACTTCGGCTCCATGATATTGACCTCGATTGTATGCATGGGATTGGCCGTATTTTTCCGTGCTGAAGATAATCCACGCCTGACAGCAGCTTGGCGCTCAGAATTGCTTTTAACCTCTTTTTGGAGCCTTGGGAGAGCAATGATGAATTTTTCACACTCAGATGCAGCTGCGTTATCTTGGGTACGGTTTTCTTACCTGAATTCGGTGTGGATGGCTCCAGTCTATGTTTGGGTTATCTATGAACTTTTGGGAAGGCCGCTGCCAAAAAAAATATTCATCGCGCTCGGTATCACTTGTGGTTTAACGATGTTAACGATTTTTACTCCACACTTTATTAATGAGGTCCAGCCAAAACTAAATTTCAATCATTATGAAGTTCCCGGAGGGATTCCTTTCTCGATTTTCTCCGGAATCTATACTGGGAGTCTAATTTGGGCACATATCCTTCTCATTAAGGCCTTGAGGACGACAAGGGGTCAAAAGAGGAATCGAGTCCAATATTTTCTTATTGCCACGGCGATTAGTTTCGGTGCCTCAGCAACAACGTTCCCGCTCGTGCATGACATAAAAATCTATCCTTTTGGAGTTCCTGCGATCGCATTTGCAATCATCCTCCTGACATATTCAGTTGTGCGTTATCAAGTTATGGAAGTGCAACTCTTGCTTAGAGACACAACTGTTCACATCATCTCATCATCAATTTTTGCAAGTTTTTTCATCTTTCTGTCTTGGTCGGTCAATCAGAAGTGGCTGTACCTTTTGAGTCAAGGAATTCTTGTGTTTTTTCTTCCCTTATCTTATCCGGCTGTGAGTCGATGGGTTAGAAAAAGTATCAACCGGACGAGATGGGGTGAAATTGACCGTTATCTAGAAGACATGGAGCAGAAAGCGGCGATATTATATGGCGCCTCGTTTTCGATCCGGTCGTTATCAACTGCCACACTGGACTTGATGACAGCTGTTTTCCCTGTTAACGACGTGTCTGTGTATTTCATGAGGACTGCAACAGGAGCCCTTCACCTGTATGCTAGGAAAGGGACTCAGAATGAATTCCTTGATGTCGGCAAGAACTCAGATTACTTTAAGGCACTTTCAGAAATGCCGGATGTTGTTCTGACAAAAAAGGAAGAAGAATCTGCAAATCTGGATGAGGATATTCTAGAAAAGTTCTTTAAGGAAACTCGCGGTGAGATCTTGTGTACTGTCCTCACTAACAAACAACTTTCTGGTTTGATCGTTATCGGATCGAAGAACTCGCTCGCAAGATTTCATAGTAAAGATCTGGAAGCATTGAGGTTTCTTGGCAAAAAAATTGAAATTGCGTGCGCTTTCGCGATGGCATCGGAAAAATATGCTGTCGTAATGGGGGAATGGTCTCACAGTCTGAATCAGATAACAAAGCCGATGGAACAAAATGCGGGGGTGATTAAAGACTTTTTTGATTTATATTCTGGCGATAGGATTCGGGAACTCGCAGGAGAAATTCTTGAGAGGATTCGTGAATTGCGGCAATTTCATGACTACATTACCAACACGACTGCGATATCGAGGGAATTAATAACGGGGGAATTCAAGAAAGAGACGGTCAATATTGCTCAATTAATTACTAAGTACTCCCAAGAATATGAATCTGAAAATAAAGGAATTGTTTCGGTTGAGATCCCACCATCAGATGCTCAAGCAGATGTGAACGTCACTGGCATCAGAAGAGTCATGACGGAACTCCTCTCAAATTCTTTGAGACATACAAAACATAAGGATAAAGATGCAAAGATCATAGTTGCGGGGCATCCTTGCGAAGGCGGTTATGAAGTTAAGGTCAAGGACAATGGAGACGGAGTCGATCCCACAAATATCGAAAGAATTTGGGAAGCTGGTTGGCAAACGAAGGACATGAATGCTGGGGCATCAGGCTTAGGCCTATCAATTTGCAAACAGACCATTGAAGCCCATGGCGGGAGAGTAAATGCGTCTTCCCCTGGAAAAGGTCAAGGACTCGAGATATCCTTCATTATTCCGATTTTGAACGTGAGTAAATCTATTTAAGGAGCAAAGCCATGTATAAGATCCAAAGGAGGCCCCCGAAAATAAATGAAAAGGTGAAGGTGATGGTTGTTGAAGACAATGACAAAACAGCTGCAACCGAAGTCGAGCTTTTGAGTAAGTTAGGATTTGAACCGGTGCGCGTAGCTGATGGAAGTAAGGCGTTTGAAGAGATGAAGATTTTAAAACCAGATATTTTGGTTCTTGATTTGGAGTTGCCGGGAAAGACTGGGGACCAAATATTAGAACAGATATTACAGGATTCTGAGTTAAAGAATGTGCCCGTCATCGCTTGCTCCGTTCATTTACAGGAATCGGTCGATCCGGAGAATCTCGGCAACAAATTTACCCGCGTGTTTCATAAATATACGGGGGCCGCGCCGGAAATGGGTGTCTCGAAGGGAGGGGAGAAAGGATCTGAGGCTTCTTCGATCAAAGATTTGATAGTTGAAGTGACTTTGGCGTGTGGCGAAATATTCGGTGGTTTACCGCGGGCGCTATTTGATTATTGGAAGAAAAGCTCACCCTACAAAATGCCACCCTATGGGATATTGGAAGAGAAGGTGTAATTCTGCCCTGACTTCCTTCCTTTGCCTCGGTGGTATCCCCAACTACAAGTCTCCCCAATACTTAATTTTCTGATTCGATCTGAAAAATAAGCCCAAATCTTCAAATTGTTCCCACCTCATTGCGAAACACACCTTTTGGCCCCATATTTATTAATAGGCCCAATTGTTGGTTTGCTCGGGGCGGGGCTCTTACCTCGGCGAATTCACAAAAATCGGATCAGCAGGCGATGTATTGTCGCTTTGCGGATCTTGGTATTTCCGGCTTTCCAACAAAAGCGTGGCCGGATTCAGGCGAGGTTAGATGATTTATTTAATCGACATCATCCGGAGGTTTATTAACTGGACAATCGCGACCGCGATGGCGCTTGGGATTTTTGCCGGATGTCGTAGCGCCATCAATTATATCTTCCCAGGTAACCCACATAACGATGCGACTGCGATGGGGCTCGCCGCGGCCTTAATTGCCATAGCCCTTCCCACCCTGTGGTATCACATCAAAAATCTTGTGGACCGAGCTCTGTTCCCCGAAGCTTACCAACAGATGAAAAAATTACACGAGCTTGCTGACCAGATCCCGAATTGCGCCGACCGAGAGGAGCTTTCAAATAAATTGTTTTCGAACTTGCAGTCCATTGGATTTGGGAACGTCGGTCTATTGTTAAAGGATGTCTGCACGGGAACATTTCGGATCAGAAAATTCTCTGGGCAAAATAGTGTGAATGCTGATTTCAGCATTGGGTTTGATTCACCACTCATCAACATATTAGAGAGAGAAAAGAGAGGATTACTCCGAAAACATGTCTCCATACTTGGTTTGAGTGACGCCGATTTGAAACGCGTGGCCGATGAGATGGACGCGTTACATGCAGAAATATGCTTTCCCCTGCGTTCCCCTGACCCCGCGAAAGGGGTGTTCGGCATCGTCGTCTTGGGGAATTCCAAGTTGGGCCAAGTGGGATACTGGTGGGCTCGGAATCGATTCTGGCTGACGGGCCTGATAAATAATGTCGCGTTAACACTGGAGAGGATTTATCACCAAGAACTCAATCAGGCCTTCGCCGGGTATATGGGGCTCGGATGGGCGCGAGAGATGCTTCATGACCAGGAAGGTTTCCAAAGACGGCTATGTAGTCGCCGCACGTGGGTATCCGTGGCCATTGTGGATATTCGCCATTTCACAAAGATGTGCGCTCACATGGATGCGGCTGAAGTAGTGTCCCTTCTGAAAGAATTTCGGACAACACTGGTCCCGCTCATTATTCAAGAGTACAAAGGCTCGATTGATAAATTCATGGGAGACGCCATCATGATTAATTTCGGCACTCCGATTAGCCGCTTGGAGAATCCGGATGAGATGGCGGTGAGGTGTGGCCTGGCCATTTTAGAATGCGTCGAGAAAATCAATCGTGGCAGAGCGAATCGAGGAAAACAAACCTATTCAGTGGGGATTGGAATTAGTTCGGGTGATGTGATCGCGGGAAATGTGGAATCGGGAGAGAAGCTCGAATACACCGTTATAGGGGATGCCGTAAACTTAGTCGCAAGGTTAGAGAGCATGGCAGAGGAAAATCAAATTCTCATTTCTCCTGAAACTTTCGAGCGCGTTAAAAATATCGTGGTCGCCAAGGCGCGAAAACCAAAAATGATCGAAGGGTTCGACAACCCCATCACGGTCTACGAACTCAAGGGGATCAATCAGAAGCATCGCGGAAGAGAAAATGAAACCGAGGGTCAATGGCGACCCGCTGCCAATCAATGAGTTCATTTTCGAGGATGAAAAGCTAAAATAACACAAACGTCGTTGAGCAATTCAAAGCGTTGCCTTCCCTATGAGGATCGCAGCGCTTTTTTATTTTGGGGGTCGCATGCCACGAAAATCAAATACACTGGCCCGATGGGAGCGGCCGATTGACCTTGAATTTCTTGAGAACAGCCGGAGAGTCAAAGGAAAAAGGATTTTTGCGGTCATCGCATTCGGAGACACGGTAAAATTTAAACGGTGGACGAACCACCCTTTCGCCTCGGTCGAGAAACATACCAAGTTCATGGTCGACCTCTATGACGAGTTCATTCGCTTCCGAAACGGCAGTGGATATTTCGTCAAGATCCTGGGGGACGGCCTGATGGCTGTTTCTGAGTTGCCGAGTGGCAATCAAAGGAAGAAGGTGGTCGAAAATATGCTCGTCCATAGCCAACGCTTGGTTGCGTCGGTAAATCGTTTAATCAAGGTCCAGGCCTATCCTCGACCGACTGGGTTTCGAATGCGGGTGGTCGCCGGGGATGTCCTCAAACTCATTGCCACGCATTCCACCGACGAGCGAAAGCAACAGATCGACTATGCCGCGTATCCCGTGAGCTTGGCCCATTCCCTTCTTCAAATTGAAAAAGATGTCCCTTGCATTTGTCATGAAAGCGTCCGGGAGATCATTAACGGGAGGGGTTCGGCAAATAATGGAATTCGTTTTGAACGTATCAAAGCGCCGAATTTTCACCCAGAAGGGATAGATCCAGACGATCTCAAGGCCCTATGGGCGTTCCAGGTGGATGATCAATGACATCTTGATAGGCCCGATTCCCACCCACCGCCGAGTCGATGAGTGGACCTCGAGCCTATCGGACAAGGGCAACGGCCTCATCCCAAGCTTTCTGCTTGAGATTGGCCCCCGAACCAAAGAGGATCGATTTTGCCCGGGCATTGAAGCCACCGTCGCCGTTTTGGTTGCGAGCTGGCCGGAAGTAGTCGGCGTACTCAGTGATGGCGTTAAACGCGGCCCATGCCGTGCCGCGGACACCGGGGAGATTGTTGCCGCGGCCGACCTCAAAGAGGCGGCTGACCTCGTCCATTATGTTTTGAGCGCGGGCGGATAGCTTTTCCTCATCCTTCACGAGGCCGACTTTTTTAAGATAGTCCTTCAGTCCGCCCCGTGTCATCGAAACTTTCGCCAGCGATTGGGCCGCTTGCTCGAAGATCCCGAACTGGG
>JAFGHI010000043.1 GCA_016930235.1 Candidatus Omnitrophota bacterium | reverse complement strand
GCAGAATCAACCGGATTCTGCCCGCTCTGAGCAACGTCAAGTTGCTCAGACGTTTGCGGTGCAGAATCAACCGGATTCTGCCCGCTCCGAGCTGCGGGAGGGTCTTGTTGTCTCAAAGTATGATATAAAGAAGACAAGGTATAAATTCACGGGGCAGAAAAAGAATTTAGAGATTTTCAAAACGATTGTCTTTGAATGGCAAGGTCAAGAATTGAAAATTGCGTTAACCGGCATGCCTTCGCATCGACGGGGCCCGGAACTGGAAGCTAAGTATGAAGTCAAGTTGGATGACGCATATGTGGCAGGCCTGGACGTCATATTATCATCTGACGTAGACCAGCAGACTTGGGTTTTATGGAGTTTCAACGTATTTGTCAGCGATTCAAGACTGAAAAAAGCCATCAAGGATTGGCTTTCTTTGTTTTTTCAAAAACCATGGAATGATACAGCTGAAGTTGAAGGATTACCCAAACAGTCTGAACTCCGTACCGATTCTGGTGAATCGGCACCGCAAAGCGTTTTCGGAAGTCGAAACCCGATGGTTTCGACACAGAAAAGCCATTCAAATCTGGAAGATTTGAATGGCGCCGGACGTTCCGAAGATCGACAAGTTGCGGAGACGTTTGCGGTACCTGATCTTTTTGATCAGGTACGCTCCGAGCTGCGGAACTCTGGGGTGGAAGGTGATGTGCTTGATCTCGAGACGCCGATTATTGCCGGGCTGTCTGATGTGCAAGCCATTCTTCATTACCGCGACTTGATAGACCGGGGGGTTGATGTTGAGCGCAATACAAGACTTTTAATGAAACATGCCCGGAGTCTTAGACAATTGTTGCGCGAAGTTGTCGATGTGCCCTTCCAGCGGTTAAATGCCCTTGATGATACGATGCGGACAACGCTTATGGATCCGGACTCCGAGGCGATGACCTTGAAGCATTATCTGGATATCTTCCTGATTCCGTTATTTTTGGAATTGGATAAGGACCCTTTTTCGAATCCGAGGATTTCAGGCGGTTTCCCGGGAACGGCGGCCGGAGGAAAAACAACGAACGCTCTGAAGGCCAAAGATGTGCTTGCTCAAATATTCCGGAACCGTGCCTTTCGATTGCTGGAATTCGATGATTTCTTGCGTGAGGCGGGCGATCGCGACCCCAGGGAGACTCAAGACCCTTATCGGAAATTTAATGTGGGACGTTATGTGGAATTTGTCCGCACCATCATGGCCAATGAATTGGCGGTGAAGCCCATTTATGATCAGACAAGCAAGGGGCAGCTCAAGTTGGGGATCAACCCGCAAAGGGACGTTGTCATTTATAACGGGAACCGTACCATCACTATCCAACTTGAAGCGGACGGGACTTTTAGTTTCACGGAAATATGGGAGGCACCTGGTGGTCCTGTCGATATGACCGCAAGACGCGGTAAACCTCACGAAAAAATTAAAGAGGCCGAGCCCTTCATTTCCGGAAGCACGCCCATTGCAATCAGACGTCTTGAGGACGGGACCCTTGAAATTAAGGTTCGGGATGCCGTGCATGTTATTCAAAAGCAGGATGATCTGCTGTTTCTGAGTTACACGGGGTATGAAAAAAACAAAGCACCGCATGTTGAACTCAAGGCCAATGAAAAGCAGGAGGCCCTCGATGTTTGGCCGCCAGTTGTCCCCGATCCAGCCAACGGTTATAACGGTGAAATCGTTATCGGCGAAGGTATTTTACTTTTGGAGGCAGGAAAATATTTTAACCAAACGGCCAATTCAGACGCCAGCTTTTTCATGCGCCGGCGCCGCTCAGCGAAACGGGAACTTGCCCGCGGCAGAAGCAAGGAAGCCATTGCGACCACCATGGGGGCTTTCAATGCAAGGCAGTATCAGGAAGAACGGTATATCGAAAGGCTCAATCGGTTAGCTATCCGCGAGCGCGGACGGCAAAGCGGGCATCAGACCCATTTTCGCGTTAACAGTCTGACTGTGCCCGAACATATCGTTCGGGATGCCGCTTATCATCAAATACGAGCCAGGCAAATCGTCACTTTTCTCACTTATGGAATCAATCTCGAGGAGATGCTCAAGGTAAGTCAATCTTTAGCGGATGAAGCCTTGATTCATTGGATTGAGGAAATCCGGGCTAAACAATTGAAGGATTCGAAACCTTTAACTCACCCGGGTGCCTTTCCCGGCGAAGATGAATTGACCGATCAGGAAGCGTTTCTGAGGTATTGGAGAAAGAAAGGCATTACGCTTGCCTTGGGGCAGCACTTGCTTTTGAAAACAACGATGGGGGATGAATACCTCATCGGTTCTCTCCATCCGGAATCCCGCATGAAACTCGAAAAGGTCTTCCAAAGATCACAAGGGTTGTTCGTGGGGACCAGTTTCCTTAATTTGAAGGGTCGTATCGGAGGAGAATTTTTGATTGAAAGGTTGCATGAAGACGGCCGCAAGACGCAGCACCGGGTCTCGCTTGAAGAAGTGCTTCTCATCAATCAGGTCCCTTTTATGGAAGGGATCCTGAACGAAATTGCCAAAGAACATGAAACTTTATTGGGTAAAAATGAGGGAGAGAAAGCACAAGCCAAATACGAAGAGGGAATGGCTTGGGTCAGGCGCTTCTTTGATTTGCAGCACGAGTGGTATAAGCGCGGTATTGTGGATACGGCCCCCGATATGGCGCGCCGCTACGGTCTTGGTATCTATCACGGCCGGGAAACAATACAGGGTCTCGCCCCGGGAAGTCTTTATTCCGATGAAGACGCTCTTAGAGAAGTCGATCGGATTTCGGAAGCTCACCGCTCGACCTCGATTCCTGAGGTACACCGGTCCCTAGAAGGGATCGCAAGCCTCGGAGGTTTTCAAAAACAGTTTGTGATGAGCGCTGAGACAGGCGAAGATTTTTTAAGTCATGTCCCCGGGATCTTCCGGCAGGGTTATGTTGACTTAGTGAGGGAAAAGATCCCCAGCGACAAAAAGACATTGATGGGATTTCTTGATTTCGGGGAAACCTGGAACCGGGCCGTTCGGGAAGGGACTCAGAGCGAACTTCAGAACATGGAGGTTTCGGCGGTCGTTATGGATGACGCGAAACTCAATCATATCGAAGAACAGCTTGCGGGATACTTTCTTCGGAAGGCTTACGATTTTTTCCTCGAACATTTTAAAGAGAAGAAATTGGATCGGGCAGGGAATCCTCATCTGGCTTGGGCGGGACTTTTCTTGAATTTTCTGCCGCAAGATCCCAATGACGCCCTTTTTGTGCTGACCGGAAAGTTTTACGAGATGCTTCTGGAACGTCCGGATTGGATTGAGCGCGCAAAAACCGGGATGGCAAGCGGGGATGTGGCCGCGAAATTGATCCGTGAAGTCAAGGCGGCTGTCGAAGAGCATTATAAAGAACTCGGGGATATGCCGCTCGTCGTCAGGACATGGGAAAATAATATTTTTAAGGCGTTTGTTGAAAGGGCTGTCCGTCTTAGCGGGACTTGGGAAAATTTCTACGAATCGGGACAGTCCGCTTCGGGTGAAACCCGCTCCGAAATGCGGGCATTGGATGATCAAGAGAGCAAGCTGCCTGTCGCGAGCTGGAGAAGATTATGGTCATGGGGTTATTGGTTTGAGTCGTCGTCGTTCGCGGGTATCATGGGAATACTGGTATTTATTATTTTTGATCTTTACGAAAGTCACCCGGTTTGGGCTGTCTCGCTGGCAGTGGCCTCCTTAAACATTCTGTTTTCATCGACCCTTTTTAGCAAATGGGTTCGTTACCGGCATTATGATTCTTTTTCGCAACGGCTCTGGTTTTCGCCCGTGGGTTTATTCGCTTCGTCTTTTGTGAATCTCGGCCTGGTTTTGGGGGGCTATTTTCTAGCGGCGAAAACATCTCTTATCCCGGGCGGCGTCAGCTTTATAAACGCTTCCCTATTCATCATTCTTGCTGTTGCCAATATCATTCAGTTTATTCAGCGTGTTTTTATAACCGATTCTGATTTACTCAAAAATTATGATCCGGAGAACTATCGGGGATTAAGACCTGCTCGAATCAAGCGGCTCGGCTCGCAGGAACTTGTTGAAATGGCTTTGGGCTTGAATCATTACGAGCCTGAATTGGCAACCGGTTCCGTTCTGGCGATCCGCGAATTAATCAGGAGGAAATCGATTCCCGACCTTCTGACGATTTTTGCGCGGAGATCAGGTTACTTCGACACGGAAAAAGTTCTCGAGATTTTACAGCAGGAAGGCCGTTCGCTGGACGTTCCCTGGGAAACACAAATTGTGAAGGCGGATTCCGAGGATTTGGAAGGGTTGGCGGATTATGTGAAACGGAATCCTGACATCATTGGCCGCGCGGAGGAATGGGCTATTTTGTCGGCGGCTTTAGACAAGCCGAGGTTGCTCGCGCTCTTTTCGAAACTTGATACCGAAACGATCGCGACAGCGGAAATGCTGGAGCAAACTTTGCAGAAAATCGCACCGGTTTTAGATTATCTTTCCGCAGAAGACGAATCAGATAGCGACGTGGTCTATCATTTGATGGAGGACGGCAGTTTCCCGCAAGCCGTTTCAGTGCCGGAAGCCATTTCAAACGGAATAGATTTTTTTCTGGTGGGCCGGAATCGTACTGTGGAAGACCTGCTTGGCTTTTTCGAAGAAGCGAAGAAAATGGCCGTTGAGCTAGAGCGGCGAATTCCCACAATTGTTGAAGAAATGAAGACGAGCGGGAGGGGGCCATCGACCCAACGTGCAGTTAATCCGGAATTTTACGAGGCATTCGCGAGGGCACTTCAAGCACTTGTCAAAAGCTGGTCCCGCTCCGAGCAACGTCAAGTTGCTCGGATGTTTGCGGTACCTGATCAAAAAGATCAGGTACGCTCCGAGCTGCGCTCTTTCGATGTTGGGGAGATAGGAAATCTCATCAAGCACTTTTGGGCGATGCCGCCTCAGGTTAGTTTTTCGGAGGTTGAAGAAGGAGAATCCTTGCCTGACGCTGGTTACATCAATTTTCATGATCCGGCTGGTTATAAAAAGTTTATTGAACGGCTCCAAGAACTTGGTGAGCCTGCGGTTCAAGCTGTTATCAATGAAGCTAAACCAACCTTGCGCTCCCACACACCCGGTGAGTTTGGTCCGGATTTGGATGTCAAAGGTAGTGGTGTGGTAGCGGTAAGGATACTCGGCGATCTTGGTGCTGAGTTGGCCGTCCCGAAACTTTTGTACATTGTGGGATCAAGCTCAGAGCGCGAGAATGGAAGAAGAATTGCAGTGAATTCGCTAAAAAAGATTGGCGGGGAGGCTGCTGTTTCCGGGCTCGTCAAATTAAGGGAAGAATCTGCTGATATAGGAATGATTGAGAAAAACATTGATCGCGCTTTGGCAAAAATGATAGCGGATCCAAGAGCGCAGATTTCTGCTCAGGTAGTTATCTCAGCTCTTCGGGTGCTGGAGTATACAACAGTAGCAAGCGAACCGTGGAGTACAGAATTAATTAATTCGATCAAGAGTGTGGAAATTAAATATGCGTCAGATGACGGTGTAGTTCAAGCTGCGCGCGCTGCAGTGAATGCTTTAAGCGCTAACCAGCAAAGGGCCGAACTTCGTGCAAAGAGGGTGCCCATGACGTCGCTTGGCTCGGTCAGGGCTCACGTGCAGGGGAAATTGGATCAACTAGAAAGTGCGTTGGTTGATGCTATCCAGCGTGTCCAAGTAACTGAGGTGAAGACAAGCTTGCAGAGGACACGGGAAGAGATTCAAGAGCAACGAGAGCTTTTTGATCGGGCAAGACTGACGGCAGGTGATGTTCTTGATTTTGTGCTATTTCTTCGCGCGAGAGTTCAAGTAGCTCATTCTTTAAAAATAAGACATGCTAACGCCAACTTGAGAATGGATGAGATCCAAGAAATTACAGATGAAATCATTGACCGGCTCAGTCATCTTAAGATTTCCGTAGCGCAGCCAAAAACCCTTTTAGATCCAAAAGCGAGATCCGAACTCCGGGCCGATACGGCCGAGGTTTTAAAATCAGTAGCCCAAGAACTTCAAAAAGTCGAAGACGCCTACGAAGGATTTCTAAGAACAGTTAGTGATCATAATTTCATGAATTATGTTGATCAAGGTTTAGTAAAGGAAGTTCAGGAAAAAGTTCAGTGGGTGGCAAACCTTCGGAGAGAAATCGAGACAACGCAAACGAGTTTTACCGTTAAAAAAGTAATGGAATGGATCGAAGCCGTTTCTCGGTTTCATCCTTCAGCGGTTGACGGAAGACAAGGAGCTCAATTCCTGCCGGCGGCAACAGAGATCCGAGCGAGTATTGATCAAGCGAAATTATTACTGGGTTCTCTCGATATTGTGCAGTCTGAAAAATCGGCAGCCGATCAAATCTTAGAAGACGATACCGGCGACAAAACTGTTCGCTCCGAGTTTCGGTCGGGTCAGTTAGAGGCACAACAAGAAAAGCCGTATGACGAGGAAGTTCAAGTAACGATTCCGGTTAATAAACTGAATCAGGCAAGCTGGGTCAACAACAAGATGATTCCGATCCGGCAGCAATGGTCATTTTTTAGACAGGCTGTTTTGGATCCGGTTTTTTCAACGTCGAGCATTGATTTTGGGCCGGTGTCGGCCCGGGCCTTTCAGACGGTTGTCGAAGGGATAAAAGCCATTAACCATCTTTATCCGGGCACTCGCCATCAGGGTGTGATTACTTCTACGATCGATGAGACTTCCGAAGGATATCGTCTAGAATTAAGCGCGACAATTTCCTCACAGACTCCGTTGCCAAGCCCAGAGACAGAAATCATTGAACAGGCAAAGGATCAATTCACCCAGCGTTTCTTTGAGCAGTTTGATAGTTCGGTTGCGGCTGAAAGTGGATTTCTTGATCAGACTGTTCAGAATTACGGTTGGGACATCCAATTTCAACTCAGCAAGGATTTTAAGGAAGTTACTTTTACGGTTACTGTCCCGTCCCGTTCCGAGATTCGTCAGCGCAAAAACCGCCAAGAGGGGGTAAGGTTTCCTTTGTTTAAATGGATCCTGCGATCGTTAGTTGCTGTTGTCATAGTCGGGATTTTGGCTTTCGGCGCGGGTTGTGCGGAAACGGTAAGAGGCGTCACCTATAAGGATTTTGTTAGCGATATCCAGGGCAATCAAAGACACATGATTGATACGAGCAGTTTAGCGGATGGGCCCGTTAAAAAAGCCGTGATGGATTTGCGTTCCGATGATTTCAAAACTAGAGAAGCCGCACTCAAAACTTTGGATCAGATGGGTTCTGAGGCCCAAGCCGCAATCCCGGCGCTTGTCGTTACTCTAGACGATGAGACACAACCGATTCGGTATGATGCGGCGCAACTTCTTATGAAATTAGGATGGCAACCCGGCAGTCCCGGGCAGCGCGAAAAATTTGAAATAGCCCGGAAAACCCTCGACGAGCTGGTAGCGATGGGAGAATCGGCGGTTGATATCCTTGCGCGGGATTTGCGTTTTGAGGAACAAGCAATGTGGAAGCATTCGGGAATAAGAAATGCTTTAGATTCACCCACAGCCAAGGCGTTAGTCAAAATCGGCGGGCCCCGGGTTGCCCAAGTTTTTTTGGATAGCCTGAACATTGATAATCCCGTTAACGACTATTTGGCACAGGTATCCTTACGCGCTATTGCAAGCGAAACCCAAGATCCTCAAGTAGCGGATATTTTCAATGCTGTTTTGAAAGCCGAAAAAGCAACTTTCCCTAATAGGTCAGTAAAAAAAGCGGTTGCGGGTGAATGTTTAAAGTTGATGTGGCCGGCAAGTCAAAAGGCGTTACCGGCTATGATTGACGATCTCAAAACAGGGAGTCCTGATTTTGCCTGGATTTTGATGCGCGATCCCGAAAGTGCCAAACAGGCTGCGGCGGCATTGGTTCAAGGGTTGTTGAAATATCGGGGACAGACGTACATTTTTCCGGATGATGGTCGGTCTGAAGATATTCCCGTTGACAGATTCCGAGAGGAGTTTTTGGCCGAAGTTGACAGGGCAGAGTTACTGGGAAAGCTCGATCAACTGAACACGTCCGAATCAAGATTGCTCAAAATTTATATCCTTGAAACCGAAAACAGCGGGGAAACATGGACGGATGCAGGGCTTTACGGCGGCCTGACGGGCAAAACGGACGAACGCACCTATCGCGAGGGAGATGGTACCCTTTTTGAGGATGTGGGAAATATCCGAAATCTTTTTCCTGAAATAGTTGATGAGCGACACGCTTTCTACGGTTACAGCACGCCCCGGAGAATGAAAGCACTTTATGCTTTGGAAGGGTTTGATCCCCGGGTCGTTCGAGAAGCGTTTCCCACCATTAGCCGTACTTTGTTGAAGTACCATACGTATGCGGCTCAGGAAAGTGCTCTCATGCAGGATGATCGTCATCGCATTGCCCTCGCTAATGAGTCGACAGTGATTAAGCTGATGGTTTGGCAAGGCGATATTTCACTTCCGCGTCAACGGGACGTCCATTTTTCCTGGAGCGGCCGCGGGAATGTTACGGTGAAACATGGTGGTATCCACTGGAATTATCATGATATTGCTCGTCTGAGAATTCTCACCCAAAGTCCTATTGAGTATTACCGCCGAGGGGCACAGAAAGCTTTGGCGGCAATTGAGAAACAGTCCCGCGAAAACTTTAAAGCGGATGACGCTATTTTTGCGGCTCTCAAGGACAAGAAAAGAATTGTTCAAAATGATGCGCTTCTAGCCTTGGGAATGCGGCCTGATCTTTGGCCGAAGGCCATCCCCGAATTGACAGCCATGCTGAACGTGGAAGTATCCTCCATTTTTAGCGATCCAATCATCGACATTGTCGCACAACTCTTGACCGATATCGGAAAGCCCGCGGTCCCTGTCTTGACAGATTTAATCATGAATAGGACGCTCCGAGAAATTCCTATTGGATCAAGGTCCGGAAAGCTTCAGATGCGGCGATTCCCCGAATTGCCCTACGGTGCAGGCGATGCCATTTTGGCAACGTTGATTAGGATTCAAGGCCCTGAGGCGTTTCCTGTGCTCGAAGATTTTTTTACTTATAACGGGCTCAATGACGGGCATCGAATTCTTAGTGCTCTTGAAGACTTGGGCGAGCCGGGATTCTTGCCGCTTATCCGAATTGCTACTAGGGACTATGAGCAGAGTATATGGCCCCAAGGAGCTCAAGATATTATTGTCAGGAAGCAAGCCGTGATGATGCCTAGTTTGATGGAATTCTTTGCTCGAAATCAAACAAGGACGGATCTGGATTTTTATCACACCAAACCTATAGATGACCACATCGAAACGATATTTAAGCGCATGCCGGAATTAGTAATTCCCTATTTAATCAAAAATTTAACTCATGAACGCGGAAAAGTTCGTGGAAGTTCAGCAGACCAACTTGGCGATATCGGTGACGAATCCGTTATTCCGGCACTTGAGAGAGTTGCACAGATTGATCCAGATGCGATGGTTAGATTTCAAGCGAATCGCGCTATAACTTCGATCAAAAACAGGGCAGAAGAAGCCCAAAGACGCACCAACCGCTCCGAGCTGCGGACGGAAGAAGATCCGATACAGAAAGTTATTGGATGGATGACCACACTTCAAGAGCTATTAAAGACTCAGCGAATCAAAGCAGATGGAACGACGGTTAACTATAGTGGTCTGCTTGATGAACCCATAGAACATGTTGTGAATAGAGAATGGGAGGCTGCTTTGTGGCACATGAGGTCTCTTTCCGAAACTATTACAAAGCTTCACCTTGTGGAGGCGGATGTTACGGTTGCGGTACAAAAAGAACGGATATTTAATTTAGTCATAGGTGCTATTCAGAGTTTTAATACAGACGGGGTGGATCCCCAATTTATCGATCAGAGTAAAACGAGGGATGTTGTTGCCCGGCTTGATAGGACGGTAGCCGATCTTCAGCCAAGCGCTACGTCCGGAGATTTAGTCAGGGCCTCTGTGGAGAAACTTCAAAATGCAAAGACAAAAATTGAGCGTGGGGCGTGGCTGGGGGCTTTAAAGCAGATTCTTTCGGTTCGGGAAGATCTTAAAGGGGCAGGTAATTCAGAGCAATTCAAAAGTGCCCTTAACTCAATGGCTGCCGCCCTTCGTACGATTCAAAATGATTCCCGCTCTGAACTGCGCAAGAATCCGCTGGGCGCGCAGATTCACCGGGCATCGTTAACCAAAGACGAACTCGTGAAAGAGATTGATGGGATTTTTGGATTATCTCAAGATTATATTGCTCACAAATTGACGCATGTCATGGAAAATGTTCTGGGTTATGAAGTTTTCAGTCTCAATCCACAAAAGGGTTCTCCTGCCTATGTTCTCGTAATTAGCTCTGATGAGGAGAATCTGAGAGCAGATCTATTTTTGGTTCAAAAAGACAAAGAGGGCCATTGGGGCTATCTCCAGAGGTCGGATTTACCTCTTAGAAAGCAAATCACTGGTCTTATGAGTGCACCTCGCGAAAGCGGTTCTTTTCAGTTTGGAATGTTCAAAAATTCGGTGCGGGATGAAAGGCCTTCTCATGTTCTGATTATGTATAATCAAAAATTGGGCGGCGAGTTCAATCGTTTTACAATTTCCGAAGATATCGGAAACGCAGAACTGCATTTTGGCGGCTGGCACAGAATCGAACAAACTTATGGCAGGGCCGCTACGGAGTTTCGTGTGATCGAGGGCCGGGACGGTCATGCAAGCTTCGTTCTTTATGATGGGTACGAACCCTTCTGGCTTCAGGATTTAACGACAGGCGCAAGCGAGGTTATTATTCCCTTCGCGGAGCTTGCCGGAAGAATCCAAAAGCAAATGAGATATTTTAGAAGAAAAGGTTTTAAGACGGATTTCTATTTTGAGGGAGAAAAGTTGACGCTTCAAAAACAAGATTCTCCTAAAAGTATCGGTGCGTCGGTTGCGCGGGCTATTCACGATATGATGTGGAAGAATTTCAAGTATGCTGATCGTGCGCGTTTTGCGGTTGATTTGGCTGTCAAAGATAGCTACCCGAGCGCAAGGCACGATATCCGCATTTCAGTTTTTTACTATCCCGAAAATACTTATAGAAAAGCGAAAAGATCCGAGCAACGTGAAATAACTGCCGACAAAATAACAATCGGCCAAGAAACGCTAAGAGCGGTAACGCTGACAAGAGATCTCTTGAAGCGATATCGCAAAGAAATTTTTGAGCTTCTGAAGATGCTGCCTACTGATCACCCTTATCATATTGAACAAAGCATCGATTCGATTATCGATAACCCGCAGAAATTCAATCCCGATTTGAGCGTTGTCGTTTTTGACGGTAATAATCAGCCGGTGGGTTTTGTGATCATGACGGATAAGACCCAGAGTGTTACCTTGCCGGACGCTGGTGTTTATCTATCGAAGATCGGTCTTCATCCGCGGCTTCGGGGATCAGGGGCTGCTGTTTGGCTCCTTTACCAGGCCTTTACGCGCGCATGGGACCACAACTTGTTGTTGGCCCAGCTGCTTGTTGTAGCTGATAATGCGCAAGCCATCCGCTTTTATGAAAAGGCGGGCGGGCAAAGACTCAGTGAAGTGCCACCTCGGGTAGCTGCTAAGATCCCCAATATAAAACATTATCTTTATGAGATTCCGATCCAGTCCTCTTTGGGGCTCTTGGAGCGTGAATTCGCCCGGGTGCAGAATCAACCGGATTCTGCCCGCTCCGAGCAACGTCCAGTTGCTCGGATATTTACGGTACCTGATCAAGAAGATCAGGCCCGCTCCGAGCTTCGGACGGAACAAGTACCGGGGTTTCATCTTGAGAAGACAGCAGACGCCTGGGTGGCTACGAAGGCTTATAGGATTGGCAATACACTGGGGCTTCATGGTGTGCCCTCGGCCAAGATTTGGAAAGATGTTTTAAACCGGTATCTCGGAGTCCGAGCCATTTTTGTTCGGAGCGACAATCAACAATTTTCGATTAAAGGTCCGGAGGATTTTGCCCGAATGTTTTTGAATTATCACAACCCGGACATTTTTCACCGGCTGGGCCGGAATGTTACCGTCAAGCTGGAAACCTCAAGTATCTATGCCAGGGATCATGCTGTCTCAGAATTTTCCAAAGTTTTCACCGAGCTCGAAGCCCTGGAAGTGACCTCCCGTCGTGAGCAGGGAAAAATCCTGGAACCGATAACTGATCAGCAGGAAGAGGATCAGAAAGTCGTGCGCCAGTTCATGTGGGAGTTGGGGGGGCTTTACCAGAATTTGGCCCGGGCGCGTGAAGCGGAGGAAAGACAGGCGATTCAAAACGCGATCAATGATTTTCCGGCAAGAGTTTATGACGCCTTTAAAGGGCGCGGAGACTATGCTTTGAAGGATGACCTGCAATTGGTTTCGCAGTTACACGTGGGGCGGGCCGTTATTTTTGATAATCCCGAAACCGAATTTGCCTCAATTTTTGTTGTGACTCAAAATGACGGCCGGCGGGTTTTCTTCAAGTTCTATGTTCCGCCTTCCGAAGAAGTGCCCTTTGGCGGTTTAGGCATGGAGATTGAGCTTCTTCCTCAGCTGAAAAAGATGCCGGGTGATAGCCGTCGTATCCTTTTACCCGAACTAGAGGTTTTTGTCGAATTTGCCGCCCGTGCTGCTGCTGAAAGAGAAAAGTGGGAAAAATGGAATAACGTTTTGGTACCTCAAATCGAGGAGATCAACCGCTCAGCCGGTTACCGGGGTTACCGGGCCGAAATAATCCGTCAGCAGGGACACGTTCTTGTAAAGCTGACCGATACCCAGGTACCCGATACCCATTTGACGATTATGGTGGATCAGGGTTTCCGGGTGATCTCATGGATGGTGGACGGCAAGGAAAGGCTTTCGGTCCCTAAGAACCTGAATAGTCTGGGGGCCGGTATCTTTCTGATGGGGCCTTTTGTGAACCGGATCAAGGATGGCATCATTACCCGTAACGGAAAGACGTACGATATCAGCAAGATTCAGGGCTTGAGTTTTGACGGGAAAACGCCAAATCCCATCCACGGTATCTTCCGGATCGCCGAATGGAAAGATTTCGTTCTCGGTGCGGATAAAAACGGGGTTTATGTCACGGCCAATTTTGAAACCAGTGATTATCCCGATCCGAAACTTGAGGAGGCATTCGGTTATTCCAAGACCACTGTGACATTCCGCTTAAACGCTCGGGATCTCGGTATCGATGTCCAGATCGAAGGGGAAGAAGGCGCGATCGCGGACGCCGGACCTCATCCCTTCCTGCTCTTTACGCCCGGCGAGACCACGATCGAAGCGCCGGTCACCGGCATCTTTCCCGTG
>JAFGHI010000042.1 GCA_016930235.1 Candidatus Omnitrophota bacterium | reverse complement strand
CAGAGTCTTGATCAAACGCTTCCTGACGAAAAAGCCGCTTATTCACCGAATAATCGGCATTCAAAGATAATTTTGGGGAAAACCGATAATTCCAAGCTGAGGCCGTACTGAAATCCCATCGAACTTTATTATTGTCTATTTCGATGGTTTTAGAATTATGTTTTCTAACGGCCCCTTGCCATGAATGCTCGATCTTGGTAAACATTTTACGTCTATAGCGAAGGCGATTTTCAATCTGCCAGTCGTCTTGTTCGCTGTAAACAATATTCCATTGCTTGCCCCCGGATATCTCATATTCAAAATCCGTCTTTTTCCCCGACAAATCAATAACACCCGTTCCATTGGAAGTAAAAAGCGAATCCCCTTTTTCGGATCTTAACTGTCGCCTGGCGATATTCGAATCATACACATATGTTCCATTGGCCTCAACCCTGAAACGATCCCTTTTCGGAAGCTCCAAAAGCTGCTGGCGTAAATACTCAACCTCAAGCGTTAAAAAATCCCGGTCACTCTCATCAAGCTCTCCAAGTTCTTTTTCCTTTTTCTTTAAGGTTGCTGCTAAATTATCCGCTTCATCGAGCTGTTCTCTTTTTTCTTCATGAATTAAATTATCCTGAAAAACCTCCAAATCGATACGTTGAAATTCATCGAGGCCCTCGGCCATGCCCACAACGGCCCAAGCAGAACGGATCCCCATCAGACTTATCAGAAAGGCTGTAACAAAAATTGAGGTTGAAATGCGTTTAAGTGGCTGTTTCACGGTCCCACATGGATTCCCTTAAATCTTCAGGTTCCGGATTTTCGTTCATTCGTGTTCTCTCATAGTTTACTTTCGCAACATCGAAATCTGGATTTAGCTCAAGAGCCGCCCTGAATTGATCTTGTGCCCCTTGTATCTGTCCCATGAACCATAAAGCGCAACCGATGTTATTGCGAACCTTTGCAAGCATCCCACTGCTCAAACTCGGAAAATCTCTTTCCGCCTCAGCCAACGTATCAGCCGCCTCCTCGTAATCCCCCATTCGGATCAACAAATAAGCCAAATTAAAACGAGCCGGAAAATATTGCGGATTTGACCGAATCGCCTCCTCATATAGCTTTTTTGCTCCTTCACGGTTTCCAACCAACCATTCGGTATAAGCATAGATCGACGTCGTATATTCATCGGCCCCTAACTCATAGGCGCGTTTGGCATAGTAATTTGCCCGTTGGATATCCGTCATCAAAACATAAATCGTCGCCAAACCACCATGAGATAGCGGGTCGTTTGGATGATTCCTTAAAACCTTCTGAAACATACTAAAAGCCACATCAATTTTTTTATTCTTTAAAGCTTCAAAAATTTTCTCCCTGACGTCCCCTCCCACCGATGATGCTTCAATCTCCTTTTGGATATTCTCAAAAGCAGGATTCTCTTCCAAATTCTCAAGATGTTTCCTAGCTTCTACTTCATTATCCAAATCAAAATAATAGATGCTAGCCTGCTCCAATTCAGCCAAATCAATCCATGTATCTTGGATCTTAGCTCCAGATACACCTCGCTTACGGGCCTCTTGCGACAACCCCTGGTAATAAGACACAGCTTTCCCTAACTGGTTCGTCCGATAATAGATATCGGCTAACTGGGCTTGAAGCCCAAGCCCTAAATCTTTGTCCAAGTTGGGGTCTTCAAGGAGTTCGAGAAAGACAGCCGCCCCTTGGTCATATTGAGCATCCAGCTTATAGACCCACCCCAGATAAAATCTTGCTTTTTGACGTATTTCTTCATCCTCCGAATGGCTTAAATCACTCAGGATTTCCCGAGCACTCGAAAAACGATAGGATTTGATATAGGATAACGCCAATCTTAACTTCAAAATTTTCTCCTCTTTCATCCCATAATACTGAGGGATCATCCTTAATAATTCACCGATATCTTTATCGACTTGCTGCATCACATCAATCCTTCGCATAACCACACTGGCAATTTCAGCTTCTTCCAATCCCGCAAAGGCCATTTGAATCTGCCTGAGGATCTCTTTAGCCTCTTTGATTTTCCTTTGTTTGATCAAAACATTAGCCAACGATATCGACACAAACCCCCTATCGGGCCTATCGGAATAGATATCAAGGTAGCGGCGGTACAATTCCGCTGCCCCTCCATAATCCTTGTTCTTCTCTTTTTCTTCTGCTTGATTCAACAGAAGGAAACTCGAATATTCAAAGGATTCCTGCCGCTCAGGAAAGCGGCGAAAGATCTTCTGATGCAGAAACCGGATAAAACCCAAGAAAGACTGATAGTACCCGGCAAGTATCCTGTAAAGATGATCTACTTGCCGCAAGAGGGTATTCCTCTCCGGTGTCTTAGCTTTTTTAAATTGCTTAAGATAGAATTGACTTCGGCCGAAACCACCGCGCTCCTCTGTCTCTTCAAGTGACCTTTCGGCATGTTCTAAGGCAATAACCTTTTGAACATCTAAATCCTCCTCGGCAACTTCCTGGATAACCAAATCACGAAGGATTGTTTGATAAACCCTGCTTGTATTGAGGTCTGTGTCTCCGGCAACCTTATTGGTAAAATGCAGTGCTGTCTCGAGGCCTTCCAGCGAATAATCGACAATAAAATTCGTGTAGACAGAGAAACCCACACTAATAACAATGATAACAAAAATAAAAATAGAAATGCGGCGGTATAAACCCTTCACATACTGCCCTTTTGATTTTCGAACTTCAGTTATAGCAACAAGTTACCGACACTAGAAATGATAACCGACTCCCCCGAGATATGCAAATTGATCGCATCTATATTATCGGACATGGAGATAATGAAATTGCGTTATAATCTTACGAAGTGAAATCGGCTGAGGATTGTTTTATCTTATTTATTTACAATATGATACGACTTATGTCAATTTTGGGGTCTAGCTCTCTATAAAAATAGAGGCATTTTTTGATTAAAAAGTGTACTATCATGAAACTTCAAAACGATCAATAGTGATTAAAAATAATCATCCTTTATCAACCCCTAAACGAGAGATTTAACCATGCCAAAAACTGGTTTTGAAAAGAAAACGACTCTATTTTCGAGGATTATGATTCGGCTTAGTCTTCCGCTTATTTTCTTAGCGGTTACTTTTTCAGCCCTGCAATTATGGAATAAAATTACAACTCTCCATGAGTTGCATCAAATTCAAAGCCGATTTACTTTCGATTCGATCCAAAAATCACTTCAAAATGAAGTCATGGAAAGGCACGGGCTTGGGGATATTGTCAGCTTTCGCGAAATGATTGACACTATGATCAATCTCCACCCCGTAGAAAACATTGAAATCTTTGACCTTCTGAAACGTGAACCGGTTATTCAAAGCGAAAACTCCGTCTGGTCCGCCTTTGACTTCAAAGGCATGGAGGAAAGTCTTTATCAGAAACAGTCGGGTAAGAATTATCATGTTCGCGTCAACCGCCAAACGAAGAAGCTCATTGCCTATGTTCCACTAAAATCTCCCGATAACCAGGGAGTCTACATCGCGCGTATTCTCTTCTCTTTAGCAGACATCAAAGATGCCCTGCAAGCTTCACGATGGGCATTAGGTTTGATGCTCATTTTAATTCTTCTCGCAGGATCGGCTATCGGGCATGGGCTGGCAAAATCCATCGTCAAACCTATCCGGGAAATCAACACCGTCACCCAGGAAATCATTAAGGGTCATCTAGGCAAGCAAGTCGAAATTCATACGGGTGACGAGATCGAGGAACTTGCACACCGGTTTAATCGCATGAGCCTTGCCTTAAAAGAAATGAAACAACAAGCCGAGGATGCCAATCCGCTGACACAATTGCCGGGCAATCAAGGCATTTTCAGAGAACTCAGCCAAAGAATTTACGAAAAACAAAAGCTTGTCCTTTTCCACGTTGATATTGATCGGTTCAAAGTCTTCAATGACCATTTTGGATTGGCTTTAGGCGATCGAGCCATTTCCAACACGGCTGCCCTTCTTAAAAAAGCGGTCGAGGAAAAGGGATCTGCCGATGATTTCATCGGGCATCAAGGCGGAGATGATTTCATTATCATTACTCGGCCCGGACACGCGAAAGACATCGCTGAATACGTCTGTGAACATTTTTCACCCGATGTAGTCCGTACGATATACAAAAAAGAGGACTTCGAGCGCGGTTATACGCTTGCTTTGGACCGACGGCGCCAGACACAAACGGGAGAAGAGGTCATGTTTAAATTTCCTCTCATCGCAATTTCGCTGGCAGGTGTTTCAAATGCAAAAAAGGATTTTGCCGACTATACAGCCTGCATGGCGGCCGCCATTGAAGTCAAAAAGGAAACAAAACAAGTCATGGAGAGTTCTTACCTGATTCAGGAATAAAAACTGGTTAACCTCTAATGATGATCGTAATCTTCCCGTAAAACGCCCAGACTTGCCCCCATGGTCGCGTAAACTAACATAGACGTCGAAAAACGCTGCATCAAATCATTGATGGATGCATGAGAAAATACCATCAATACGGGAGCCATGAGAGATAGTGCTGCCAGAAACTGGAATCGGCTTTTAACGCGCATCATCCCTCGAATCATTTCAAAAAAATAGACAAACAAAAAAAGGAAATAGAGAAAGGCGCCGACTCCCTCTTCAGCAAGCAACTGCAGGTAATGATTCATCGCCTGGAATTTTGCAACAGGAAACGAATCCCAAGCCCCTCCCCTGGAATATGTTTCCGACAGCGATCGATAACCATTCGTTCCCACCCCCCAAAGGGGGTGCGCTTTATAAATAGCCCACGCCCGTTGCGCGCCCGCCCGATTCGTATAGATACTCCGGCTCAAGCGGACATCGTGGTTAGGATCATTCTTCCACCCCTCTTGCTCAATCTTCAGTGCTTTAAATTCCCGTTTGACTTGACCCCAATTCACGGACATCGAAAGAAATAGGCCCATGATCATTGTAATTAATAAAACAAAAACGAGACCACCCTTATGTCGAAATTTAATGCCTAACAATAAAAGATAGAAAATTAAACTTCCCGAAAACGCAACAATGCTTCCTCTTGATAATAACAAAATAACAGCCGCTGCAATGAGAAAAGCAAAGAACATCCTCCAACCCAGATATAGAATCTCCTTTGAATCCATCTTTTCTCCTGGATGATCCTTTGCCCTTTTTGAAATATCTTTGATTTCAAATATTTTATAAAAAATGAGCCCGAGAGCTGGAAAGAACCCAAAACCCACGATATCTCCAATAAAATTCGGCTGGGAATGAATGCTAAGGATATATTGAGGAATCCAATCAAAAACATAAAAGGTAGGATAAAAAAAAGAAAGAAAACGGCCCTCGGATAAATAGCCCGAGGGTATTTCTCCTGGCCGCATCAGCAATGCCGGTATGGCATTGACAGCCAAGAAAGCCGACATCCATCCCATCCAATTCATCAGCATCTTGACATCCGATTTTTTCTTAAAGCAAAATGTACAAACGAAAAAATAAATAAAATAGAAGCCCCATCGAAAAGGAACCTCCATAAATCTCGAAAGCGGCAAATGCAATGTCTCATGGACACCCGTCCCGAGGGCAAAAGCAGCATAAGCCATACGGAACACTTCGTAGGAAACAAAGAGGCCAAAATATATGACGGACAAATGATATTTCCTGTTGGACCTGAAATCCCGCCAAAAAACGCCGATCAAAAGAACAAATAAGATAGCACCGTAAATTTCCCGAAAAAATAAGTGCCCGGGATAATCAGCGCCCAATGTAAGAAAAAAAGTAACCAGGTAAACAACCAGCAAGTAAGTAAGGACACGCTGCAGGGATTGAGCGGACAACCGAATCTTCTCTAAAATTCTCATCATCAACTGTTATTCTATCCTCACTGCGTAGCGGATACGACTTCTTTATGAGGCCTTAGGAGCAGACTGTTGTTGCTGTCACTATCGTAGATTCACCCGCACGCAAATCAGCATCACAGCAAATATCGACGACGCATGTTTCTTGCTGACAAGCTGCGCTGCAACCGTCACCGCTGCTTGTGTTACCATCATCACATTGCTCCCCTAATTCAACGGCGCCATTGCCGCACACGGGTATCTCAATATGACAACCGGGCGAGCAACCATCTCCCGCAAACAAATTACCGTCATCACATTGTTCGCCCCCCTCGACAATCCCATTTCCACACTCCTGAACTTCAATCCGGCAAGCGGCCGAACAGCCGTCTCCGGAGGCCATATTGCCATCATCGCACTCTTCCATGCCCTCCACAAAACCATTCCCACAATACTCCCTGCTGCAAGAAGCAGAACAACCATCTCCTGCAACGAGATTTCCATCGTCACAATTCTCTCCTGCCTCTAAAATCCCATTTCCACACCCTTCGAGGATACAATTCGAATTGCATCCGTCACCAGCAACTAGATTCCCATCATCGCATTCTTCGCCTTCATCAAAATGGCCATTCCCACACGCCGGCTCAATATCACACAATGAACTACAACCATCACCATTGTTCTTGTTCCCATCATCGCATTCTTCGCCCGCGTCCAATTGGCCATCCCCACAGAACGGCTCATCCTTGCAACTGGCGTCACATCCGTCCCCGCTTTTTTTATTCCCATCATCGCATTCTTCCCCAAAATCAACAATATTATTGCCGCAATAAGCTTCGAGCTGACAACTAGCATCACAACCGTCCCCTGCAACTTGATTACCATCATCGCAGGCTTCTCCAGGGTCAAATCTCCCATTCCCGCATGTTTCTTCAACCTGACAATTCTTATCGCAACCATCCCCGCTCACTGCATTCCCATCATCACATGCTTCCCCTTCATCAACTTCATTATTGCCGCACAAGGGTTCCCCTCCCAATTTGGCTTGATCCATCTCTTCCTCGCAATCGGAAGAACATCCGTCCCCTTCCAGGAGGTTTCCGTCATCACAGGCCTCACCTTTTTCGAGAATCCCATTTCCGCAAAGGATTTCTTCTTCCTCCAAACGACAGAACGAAGAACACCCATCACCATCGCTTTGATTTCCATCATCGCATTCCTCGCCGACATCAAATCTCCCATTACCACAAAGATCCTCTTCCTCGTCCTCCACTTCTTCAAATTTGCAGCTAGACGAACAACCATCCCCGGAATTGATATTCCCATCATCACATTCTTCCAGCGCATCCAGTCTGTTGTTGCCACATTCCAGCTGACAGCGGTAATCACACCCATCCCCGGAACTCCTATTACCATCATCACAGGTCTCATTCCCATCACGCCGCCTGTTACCGCATTCATAATTGCAAGATTCATCGCAACCATCTCCGCGGAAAAGGTTTCCATCATCACATCTTTCTTCCCCTTCAACCATGCCATTTCCGCACTTTGGCAACGAGAAAGCACCTCCGCGTGAAAGAGGCAAGGGAACAACCTGCGGGGCTAATTCGACAGACAGATCATCGGAAGCTTTCTTCGCATACGCCATTTGAGAAAAGGTAAGCACAACTACGCAGAAGAATACCGCCACGCATATAAAAACACATCGACCCCTCAAGCCTGATACCCACGGCTTTCTCTGCGCCATCTGTGCAAATCCTTCCTTTTCCTCAAGCTAGGTGCTCGAATCTTACATTTAAAGTGTAACTTCGACTTGCCAAGGAGTCAAAAGGCAATCCATCAATTTCTAAATTATCTTTCTTCTTAGGTTCTTTATCTTCTAAATCATTCGGCAGTTTCATAAGGTATGTTTAGAAAAGCTCCTAGGCTAGAGTGAAGAAATATAGTTTACCCCTGGTAAGAAATTTGACTTTTAAACTAGCTACCTATTCCATCCTGTTATGCGGTGAAACAATCCTTCAAAACACAGTTGCCTGTCGAGCATTCACAGTTGGCCGCAGAAACAATCCATTGATCATTATTCGCACCGCACATTTCTTCAAAATGGTTATCCGGCGCCAAGACATCACCTGCCGGGCATGCTTTTTTGCAGGTTTTCTTTGTGGTCCCAACCGGGCACAGCCCCGTTACCTTGGTTGCTTCAATCTCGTAATTCCAACACGATTCACCCGTTGTGGCAATTTTAATATCATACAAACACTTGGCACCAAGCGCGACTCCCTGTGCAAAGGTTACTTGATAAGATATATTTCCGATCCCACTACTAGGACTGACGGAACAAACGCCTTGTGTCTGATTTGAAATATTAATTTCATAATCCGGCGATGTGACAGATCCTTGATAACCCTTAATGGAATCACCTATCGGAGCCACCGGCACAACATTATTGCATGAAGGCGGCTGAACAACTTCGCAATCTTCGGAACATGTGCTCCCATCCGCACCATTCATCCCATCTCCTAAGTCGCACTCCTCGCCAGCATCGATACGCTGGTTACCACACCGCTCTTCAAGACATGTGGACGAACAACCGTCTCCCGAAAGGGGTGTCGCCCCTTCTGGAACAATATCATTATCACACTCTTCATTATTTTCCACAATCCCGTCACCGCATCGGGCTTGCCGCGGCGGTTCCTCAATAACACAAGTCGCTGTGCATCCATCTCCGTCCATCGTATTGCCATCGTCACATTCTTCATAGGCACTGTCAACGCGCCCATCACCGCAAGCGGTGCAAACCACCGTCACATATTTGGATTCCAAAACGTCAGAATCTCCGGAATCACCTCGAACACTGATTCGAATTAAGCCATCATTCGTTCTGGCAACATCCAGGGTACAATCAACGGTCCAAACTTTCGCTGCCGTCGTAGTAGCTGACATTTCCGTTGTTACCGTTTCGACAACGGCATTGCTCACCAAAGTTGTTACCGTTGGGGGAACCAAAACCTCTTGGATACTTGATGCGTCATTGTCCGAAAAGATTTCTATGGAACTTATAACTTTTGAAGTCATGTCATCTAGGGGCGTCTCCTCCTGAACTGGAGTAGAACCAGGAACTGTTGTTATCGGTGCTTGCTCTATGTCGGATATTTCCTGCAGGGACTCATCCGGAATATCCAAATAACTATCATCAGGATCTGCATAAGCAGTCCATAAAGAACTTCCTGCAAAGGTAAAGAAACAGAAAAGTAGAATCCATGAAAAGAAAAAACACTTTCTCCCTGTATCTTTTTTTCGATGCACGATTTGGGTAAGCATCGATAGCCTCTTTATCTTCTAGGCCTAACCATCCTGCCTTGTTGATCCTACAACTAAAGTGTAACCCCTTAACAGTTGATAGTCAAAAAACGTTTATAACTCGAAATGCTATAACATGTTATAAATCGATATGTCGGCCCAAAAGCCGATCAACCCAAAATGTCCCTGGGGTGTCCATTCCGTCTCGATTATTGTATCTCAGGCTTGAAAAAGAAATGCCGTCCTTTGACGTTATCCGCCGTAACCTCAAAAGTTATGACAACGGGGCGTTTCAAATACCGAACGACCCCTAATGGATAGACCTTCTTGAACCATCCCTTTTCGTTGGCTATTTGGATTCTTCCTAATTCATGTTCGCCAACCCATATTTTTAAGTAAACGTGGGACGTAACTCGCTCGTTAACACCTAAATCATCAATACCATATTGAATCACCAATTTCTTCCCCGGTGGGACCATTAAAAAACGAAGCCTCTTGATGGCCTGTTGAGTCGGATGACAATAAATGCCACGGCGCTTAACCCCTTTAAAGCTGCCCGTCCCAACGCGAATGACATCTTGCTCACCACGTTTCGGGAAAACAAAACGGTCATTTTTCCATACCCCTTCGATATGTCCTTCCCGCCGATGAATAATCGTGGCTTGGGCTAACGACAAATTTTCATAAAATTCAAATATGACATTAGGATTATTTAAAATCTCCTTCTCGATTTCTTTTTGAAACTCCTCGCTTGCGGCTTCTGGATCATCAATACCTTCTTGAAGCTTGGTGATCTCGGATCCCTGAATATCTTTCTTCAAGACCTCCGGGATTTTCTCCGCTTTCACACCAGCATCCATAGGTTGGGCGGAAGTTTCGATCTTAAGAGAAGGCTTCGTGTCACTCAGGATAGTTTCTTTTTCAAATTCAGCTTTTGGGTCTAATCCCTCTTCAGAAAGATCCTCCTGCGGCATCGTTATCTTAGAAAAATCAGGTTCGATGATATCCCTGGCAGTCTCTTCCTTTTTACCTGGAATAGCAGAATAAATGGATTCAGAACCGACCTCCTTAACTTCCCCTGCCGGCTCACTTTCTCCCATAGGAAATTCGGGCTTCATAAAACCTGTCTCTGCAGGTTGAGAGGGCTGTTCCTCCTCCAATAACAAATATTGACGAATCAAGCGGTCTAATTCATCCTCTTTATCCCCAGAGTCCTGTGCGTATCCTATGGCACAAAAAAACAGGGAGAAGATCAGAATCGCTCCCAACAATAAATTCTTTCTACTTTTGATGTTAAATAACATCTTTCTGGCTCGCAATCAACTTTTTGGGTATAACACCTCTAAAAATGGCCCACATTAAAACTAAAAATAACCAACCGAAAACACCATCATATACTAACGAACTTCCCCATAAAAGGGATTTATTGTTTAGAAAATCGACGTACAATCCGTCCATCTTAACAAAAAAGACACACCCCGCATGAAATCCCATCGAAGGATAAAGAGACCCACTCCGGATAAAAAGATCACTTAAGATAAGCCCCAAGAGAAATAACCCGACGGCTCCAGGCCAAAAAGACGGCCAATCCTTAAGCGATGAAAATGGCGCCATGACCAGACGAAAGCTATCCACCACCGTCGGATTCGGTCCAATGAAAGGCATATCTTCGCCGATAAAGTGGATCAAGGCATAGAAGAGATTAGTAACGACTAAACTCAGGAACAAAGGCCACCGAAATCTATCCCTTAGTGACAAATAGATATACCCTCGGAAAAAGAACTCCTCAATCAAAGCGATCAATAAGGCAGCGCCTAGAACCTTCAGGATTCGGAAAGACCATTCAAAAAATGTCATCTCCCGAGGAGCCCACAAAACATGTCCCATGAAAACCCTAGTGCCCACTAAAATGCCAACCAACACGATTGAAACAAAGAATGTCCTTGCCCATAAATTCAAACTATCCTTCTGCCAAACCAACCCGTACTTGACAAACATTTCCCGGCGGAAACGAACAAAAAAGGCAATGGCCAACAAGGTCAGGATCATCACGATCCGATTAAAGATCTTCTCAAATTTAAAGGGTAAAAAATCAAAGAGGATCGGAGCCAAAAAAGCGCTTACCAATAGGATTCCTGAAAAAATGAGTATAAATTTGAGAAAAGAACGCATCGTTTATCCTTTCGTAACGGCTAATATAGCTTCAAGTTCAACAACAGCATTCATCGGCAGACTTTTCACTCCAACAACAGAGCGAGTATGACGTCCCTTGTCTCCAAACACACGAATGAACACATCAGAAGCGCCATTAACAACTTGTGAAATATCATGAAATCCTTCGCTGACCTGAACATAGCCGACCAACCTGACGAGACGGTTAATCCGGTTAAAACCTATCGAATGCTTAATAACACTGATGACCTGCAAAGCTGCTGCTTCGGCAGCCTTTTGCCCATTCTCGAGACTAACACCCTCTCCAACCCGACCTGACAACAGGTTGCCTTGAGCATCCTTGGATAGCTGTCCGCTCAAGAATACCAAGTTATGTTCTATGCAACAGAGGTCATAACTCCCTGCCGGTTGAGGAACCTCCGGCAATTCAAGCCCTAAATCTCGGATTCTTTCTTCATAGTCCATCGTATCGACCTCGGATCGTTTTCTTCCCCACCAGAAGGGTGGCAATCCCCCAGGAAAATGAATGGATACCTACTTCCTTGAAACCAATTCTACGCATCATTTGAGCGGTTTCTAGTGGTTTTTGAAATAAAAAAACAGAGTCCGATAAGAATCGGTAAGCATCCCTTTTCCCACTGAGGACACCTCCCATAAAGGGAACATACCATTTCAAGTAAGGGTAACTAAGCATTCTCATCATCCAATTGCCAGGCCTGGTCAAACAAAGGAAAACAGCCTTCCCATTACCGCGCAAAAGATCATAAACCGAATGCAAGAAGCCGGGAAGGTCTTGCACGCTTCGGAGGGTAAAACTCGAAATAACGAGATCAAAAGAATCATTCCCAAAAGGGATGTGCGCGAAATCCCCTTGCGTCAAATAAACGCCGGGATCTATGGACGTCTTCGCATAAGAAAGCATTTCTTTTGAAAGATCAAGGCCGACCGCAATCGAAAAATTTTTTTTGAGCATAAATTCTTTTAAAAATTTCCCCGATCCCATACCGAGATCCAGAATGCGGTCCTCATCACCTTCAAGGGCAAGCCTCACGGACGATCTGCGCCATTTTTTATCCAAGCAAAAACTCAACCAGCTATTCAAAAAATCATACCGCTTGGCAATCGCATCAAAAAATGACCGAAGGGTTCGAGTGTCAGGCAATTTCTACCTCGTGATCAACCCATAAAATTTCATAATTGGTATCTCTTTGGGCAGGCTGCTTCCCTGCCTCACGAATGAGTCTAATGAGATCCTCTCTTCTTGTGTTGACTTTGATCCCGGTAGGCTCTAAAACCTTGTCCTCGAATAAAGTCCCTCCCATATCATCGCAACCAAATCGCAGTGCCACTTGGGCAAGCTTAAGCCCTTCGGTCAGCCAACCACTCTGAAGATGCGGAATGTTATCCAACATCAAGCGTGCTATCGCAACCGTCCTTAAGTAATCCTCTCCCCCGGCCCGATGAAAATGCCGCATCCGGGGAGTCCCCTCGGGAGACAAAGACCATGGGATAAAAGCTCGAAATCCTCCTGTCTCGTCTTGAAGTTCTCGAAGCTTTACCATATGTTCGACCCGATCTTCAACCGTCTCGACATGACCAAAAACCATGGTTGCCGTCGATTTTAATCCGCAATCGTGTACTTCCCGCATAACATGCAACCACCGTTCCGCCGACATTTTAAGAGGACTGATTTTTCTCCGAACCTCCTCGACAAGGATTTCAGCGCCCCCGCCGGGCAAGGAATTCAAACCCGCTTGTTTAAAAAGATGGAGTGTTTCTCTTAAGGGAACACCCCAATTTTTAGCCATGGCGTCAAGCTCAACGACCGAAAAAGAATGGATCAAGATCGCAGGGAAACGCTTCTTGATCGCCTCCAGAACATTCAAATAATATTCCATCGGCAAAGAAGGATTCACGCCCCCTTGCAACATGACCTGAGTTCCTCCCCACTCCACTAACTCCCGAACTTTTTCAAGGATTTCATCTACCGTTAAAACATAGGCTTGGGGATCTGCGGGATGACGGTGGAACGCACAAAAACTGCAATCGATAACGCAAGTATTTGTATAATGAATGTTTCGATCAACAACAAAGGTAACTTGTCCTGTTGGATAAAGCTGATTAACCTTCGCATCAGCAGCAAGTCCCAAGCGGAGCAAATCACACCGGTAGAGCTGAACCCCTTCCTCGGGACTAATTCGTTTTCCCTCTAGACTTTTTTGGAGGATCGCTTCCGAACTATGCATTGGAAAATAACACGCCTCATTTTTCGAATCATCATTTTCTCGGGATAACATCAAGCTACGGGGAAAAATTCCAATTTGCCGGGGTGCGGAGCTATCTTCAACCGGTAAGCAAGTCGATAAAACAATTCCAGTCCTTGCTGCATGGAAGGATCCAAGAAATAACTAAGATTAAATAAATAACCGAATATTTTGGAAAACTTATCATCCAAAAAATGGATCCCCAAGGCATCGCGGGTAAGTTTTTCAATATCAAGAAGATTGCGGTCCAGATTTAATCTCAGTTTGTGATAAAAGGATTTTACTTCTTCGGGATACTTGTCCGCATACTTGCGCCGGACCGCCCAGACAGCAAAACAAAAAGGCTGTTCTGTCCAGTTCCACCATATTTCGCTCAGATCATACCGATAAAAAAACTCTTCGGAACGGAAGAAAAGGGCTTTGTCTCCGATGAGAAGCGCCGCGTCGTTTTTCGCCAGCATTCTAGACGGATCGGAAGGCATCACCGAAAAACGATTGTGCAATTTATACTTGGAAGCTAGCAAAATCTTCAACAAAGCAGAAGAACTCATGCTTTCTTTGGGCAATGCCACGGTTTTCTGGTTTAACCCTTCGATCTTTTCCCGCGATAAAAGAATCACACTGTTGGAAAAATCCCGAGACCCGATCGAAAATCCGGGCAGCAGATAATAAGATTCGCGCCGATGCAGATATTCAAGGGAGGAAATTAACGCTATGTCAATGTTCCCTTTTCTTAACTCTGAATTTAAAACGGAAGGAACATCGCAGAAATAATTGACATTTTCATCCCCTTCCGGCAAACCATGAAAAAAAGGAAGTGCGTTGATATAGCATATTTTCCCTACCTTCAGGGTTCTCCTTTTCCGGCTTTTAACGGCCACAACCTTTTTTTCTCTCACGATGTTTCCTCGCACAACTTTTCCCACGGCAAACCCGTCCAACGCGGATAAAGCTCATGTTCGATCTCTAACTGATCCAAGATTTTCCCCACCATAAAATCAACAAGATTGCTGATTGAATCCGTCTCGGCGTAAAAAGCAGGCATGGCAGGAACAATCCTCGCCCCCAAGCGAAATGCTTTTAACATATTTTCCAGATGACCTGCATGAAGAGGGGTTTCGCGAGGGACCAAAATAAGTCGCCTTCCTTCTTTGAGCTGACAATCAGCCGCACGGTGGATAAGATTTTGCCCCGTCCCATTTGCAATGGCTCCCAACGTCGCCATGCTGCAAGGACAAACGATCATCCCTTTGACCGGATAAGATCCGCTCGCAACAGGAGCCGTCATATCACGACAGGAATAATAGGAGAACTGATGCTCTTGAAAAGGCCCCAGAAATTTCTGGAAATCTCTCCCCTCCCAGGATTCCTGCAAGACCATTTTTAATTCTTCTTGAATCACCAACCGGGCTGGATCCGAGAGGAGAAAAACAATGGGATAATTTAAATCCCTTAAAACTTGAATGAGTCGAACCCCGTAAGCGGCCCCACTTGCCCCTGTCATCGCCACGATATATGGCATCATGATACGGCCCCCTTAGTAAACTAAATCACCAACTGCCGCTAAAAACAAAACCAGGCTAAGCATAGCGTTCAGCCTAAAAAAAACTTCCTGGAGCTTCGCTTGACCGTAACGGCGGATAAGCCAATCTTCCCGAAAAAGAATGCCGGCCGCAAAAACCAATCCTGCTCCAAAAATCCACCCTAAACCGGCCAGGTATCCTGTCACAGACCAAAAGACAATGCTGAGGAGATGAAATGCAGCGGTAATCCTTAAACTTACCGCTATTCCAAAACGCGCGGGGATTGAAAACAAGCCTTCTAATCGATCATGATCAAAATCTTGAAATGCATATATAACATCAAATCCCGCGACCCACGTCACGATGCCAAAACTCAAAAAAGCCGGCACCCATGAAAACTCTCCTCGGCTTGCCAACCACGCTCCATACGGTGCAATGGCTAATATCATACCTAAAATCAGATGGGACATCCAAGTAAATCTTTTGAGCCAGGGGTAAAAACAGGCTAAGCAAACCGGGATCGGCGAGAGGATAAGACAGATCGGGCGGAGCTTAGAAGCGCTAAATTCAAAAACAAGAAGCGATAAAAACGCAAACAATCCAACAAAGGATTTTTTTAACCCCCCGGTCACCAAAGCCCGATTTTGAGTGCGCGGATTTTTCGAATCAATCGAAACATCAATCAACCGGTTAAGCGCCATTGCCATCGTCCGAAAAGAGACCATCGCCACAGTCACCCAAAAGAATACTCCCCAGCGAGGCCACCCCTCTTCCGCAAGAAATAAACCAAGGTAAGCAAAGGGAAGAGCAAAAAGAGAATGTTCAAACTTGATCATCTCAAGAAAAACCAGGATTTTTTTTTGAAGGTCACGCATCAAAACCATATTCCCGCCACCTCTGATTGACGAGATCCTTGATAGCAACCGGCATCTTCATCTCCTGAGGCCAAGGTCGCCGCATTCCCTCTTCCGGCAATTTCCGGGTGGCATCAAGACCAACCTTCGAGCCAAAAAAATCCTGATCGGCAGAGTGATCGAGCTCGTCTAAGGGCCCCTCGGCAAAAACCATATCTCTTTTAGGATCAACGTGATTCAGAGTCCTCCAAGCAACCTCACGGAGATCCTGAATCTGAGCTTCTTCATCTAAAACAATAATGCACTTCGAAAACATCATTTGCCCAAGCCCCCAAATAGCGTGCATGACCTTTTGGGCGTGTTCAGGAAAGCTCTTACGAATGGAAACAATGACCAGGTTATGGAAACAACCTTCCCAGGGAAAATGAATATCCACAACTTCAGGCAGTTGTTTCCGAATTAAGGGAAGAAAAATTCTCTCAATGGCCTTTCCGATATAACAATCCTCCATCGGAGGACGCCCCACCACTGTCGTCACATAAACCGGTTGCGTTCGATGAGTCATGCAGGTGATATGAAACACGGGAAATTCCTTCGCCCTGGAATAAAATCCTGTGTGATCCCCAAAAGGACCTTCGATGCGCGTCTCGCCGGTTTCGACATATCCTTCCAGCACAATCTCGGCTTCTGCAGGAACCTCCAAATCAAGGGTCTTGCATTTGACGACCGGAACGGATTCCTTCCTTAAAAAACCAGCAAGCATTAATTCATCAACTCCCTTGGGTAAGGGACATGCCGCTGAAAACATGGTTACGGGATCTGCCCCCAGAACCACCGCAACCTCTAATCGCTGATGTCCCATTTTTCCAAGTCGCCTTAAATGTTCCGCCCCATCCTTGTGAACCTGCCAATGCATTCCCGTTGTCGTATCATCATAAACATGCATCCGATAAAGCCCAACATTGCGTCGTCCTGTTTCAGGGTCCTTGGTTATGACACAAGGGAACGTGATGAACTTACCACCGTCCTCGGGCCAGCACTGGAGAATCGGCAGTTTTCCCAGTATAGGGCCTTCGCCAGCTTTAACCACAACCTCTTGGCAAGGCGCGTTCTTCACTAACCGCGTCCCAAGGGCCTTGAGTTCCGCAAGCTTAGGAATCATTTTAACTTGATCAACCACTCCGTGAGGAGGCTCGATTTCAAGGTATCCCTCCATACGCTCAGCGATATCGTCCAGGCTCGCACCCCCAAAAATTTCTCTCATCCTTGAAAAGGAACCGAAGAGATTAATCACAAGCGGTATTCGACTGTCTTTCACATTGGAAAAATAAAGTGCCTCCCCTCCTTTTTTAACGATCCGGTCCGTTATCTCTGTAATTTCCAAAACAGGATCCACCCGGGATTCGATTTCGCGGAGTTCACCTTTTGACCGACATTGCTTTAAAAATTCCTGCAAGTTTTTAAAAGCCATCCCATGATCTCCCTTTCATAATATTTCGCATTCCTCAAGAAAACACGAACAATCTTGTTCTCTCGATGGGATAGATTATAGAGAATGCCCTTGAGGGATTCAAGGTTACCAAAAATCCGGGCAACGGCTATGCCCCTGTGATATTTCGTGACTCTTACTCTTCCTGACGAAGATGCTCTATCAGATGAAGGATATCCGTGGGTAGCGAACTATCATAAAAAACTTTCTTCTTCGAGGCGGGATGAATAAAACCCAGAGACTTCGCATGTAAGGCTTGCCGGTCAATCCACGGAGAAGGCATGCCGTATAAACTATCCCCAAGAACGGGATGTCCTAAATGATTCATGTGGACACGAATTTGATGGGTCCTCCCTGTTTTGGGACGGATCTCCAGAAGCGACGCTTTCCGGAAGCGGTCAAGGACACGAAAAAAGGTAATCGCATCTTTTCCTCCGGAAGGTTTAATGATCACTTTTTTTCGATTGAGAAAAGCCCGGCCGACTGGCTCCTCACAAATCCCTTCATTATGTTGAACAACTCCTTTGACCAGCACATGATAAACCCGCTCAATCGTATGTTGTTTAAATTGACGCGCCAAATGGGCATGCGCTCTTTCATTTTTAGCGACCACCATAATTCCGGAAGTGTCCTTATCCAACCGGTGGACAATCCCAGGGCGGACTGGGTCTGCGAAACGCGGGAAATTCTTGACGTGGAAAAGGATAGCATTGACCAAGGTATGATGAGGATTTCCACAAGCCGGATGAACAACCATCCCAGGCGCTTTATTCACAACTAAAATCTCATCGTCCTCGGCCACAATATCGATGGGGATATCCTCCGCCAGGATATCGTCCCCGGAAACATCTCGGCCTTCCATCACAATCACATCGTCTGCCTTGACGTGATAATGCACCACGGCCTCATTCCCCTTCACCGTTATTTGCCCGGCTTCTATCATTTTTTTAATTTGAGACCTGGAATATTTTCCGCTTAACATTTTAGCCAGAAAAACATCGAGACGGCTACCGGCATCGCGTTCGCGAACCACAATCTCATTCGGATTCAAAGGAGTTCGAAACGAAGACGCGTTCATCATGCCCAGTCCTTGCCTATGATTCTTTATGTTCTTTGGGACGTTTCAGAAAAAGAATGAGGAAACAAAAAACACCCGCCGTGATAGCAGAATCCGCAATATTAAAGACAGGCCAGAAACGGAAATCAATAAAATCAATCACAGCACCGAACCGAAAACGGTCCACCCAATTCCCGACCGCCCCGCCCAAGATTAAGACAAATCCCAAACGGACCATCGTCGATGTCTGATGGAGCCGATAACCCCAAACAGCCAAAACAATCAGGCTTAATGTAATTAAAATCATGAGAAGCCCCTCGGAATTCTGAAAAAGACCGAATGCGATCCCTGTATTTCGAATTAGCGTCAGGTGAAAAACATCGGGAATAACGGGCAAGGTATCGCCTAAATGAAGGAATCGCAAAGCAAGCCATTTGGTTGCTTGATCCAGGAGGATGATCAGCAATATCCAAACAGAGAACCCTCCTAGGGACGGTTCTTTTGGTTCTCTTCGTGTTCTTGACACTTTATACAAAGGCGGGCATGTGGAACAGCCATTAAACGCTTTTTTGGGATTGGTTTTGAGCAATCTTCGCAAACACCGTAAGTCCCTTCGTCAATTCTCCTTAGAGCATCATCAATATGATTCAAACTCTGCTGGCCATTGGACGCCAAGCCGATATTAAATTCAAGATCAAAATTGTCGGTCGCAGCATCTGCCATATGAAAAGAATAACCGGACAAATCACCCGAAGCATCCCGCTGGCTTTTGTTGAGGGAATCTCCCTCGATATTCTGAAGGTCTCCGGCTAAAACACGCCGTATCTCCTGCAACCTTATTTTGAATTCTTCCAACTCTTTCGGACTATACTTTGACATATAATTTTATTTCCTTTTCCCCAAAACGAAGGCGTCATTATACTGAAGGCCTTTTGCTCATGCAAGCCTTAATAACCGAATATTACCCGATGGTCTAAAAAAAAACAATGGGGGGGCTATCATGCATCAAAATTGAGGTAAATTAACCGATTCCCCCGGTGGGAGAGGGTTCTTGAACTTTCAGGTAGGCCGATTCCTTGTGAATAGCGCAGCTTACACCCCTTTTCTTCATTTCTTTCTTTAAAGCTCGAATAAAGGCATCGACGACGACAGGATCAAATTGGGTGCCCGCACACCGTTTAATTTCCTTAAAGGCCTCTTCGGGCGTCCTTCCCTGCTGATAACACCGGCTCGAAACAATGGCATGGAAAGCATCCACAACGGCAACAATTCTAGCTTCAATCGGAATCTGGTCCCCGATAAGACCCCTCGGGTATCCGGTGCCGTCAAAATTCTCATGATGGCACCGCACAATTTCCGCAACGTCTTTAAAAGCAGACAGATGATCCAAGATTCGCGCACCCTTTTCGGCATGCGTCTTCATCACTCCCCATTCTTCTTCCGTCAAACGACCGGGTTTCTTAAGGACATGATCCGGAATCCCAATCTTGCCGATATCGTGCAAGATCAATCCCGCCGCTAGAATATCTTTTCGATTTCCCGACATATCTAACTTCATTTCCCTTGCCGTCAGGAACCCTAAATATTCCACCTGACTTACATGTCCAAAGGTATAGGCATCCTTGGCATCCACCTCTTGGGCCAAGGCACGCATCACCTCATAATAGGTATCTCTTTCCTTCTTTCGGAACGCTTCAATCTCTTCGATCCGGCAAGCCAACTCAATATTCTGCTCTTCAAGACTTTGATGATATTGCGAGGTTTTCACCGCCATGGAACAATCCTGCGTTAAAATTTGGAAGAAGGATATTTCAGAGGGTGTAAACCGCCTGCCGCTTTTCTTTTTTCCTAGAAGAAGTAACCCCAATAAAGTGTTTTTGAAATACCCGGGAATGGCTAAATCGATCTTAAAAGCATCCATCGCTTTGACTAACCGGCGTACATCCAAATCCGTTTTTTGATGAATAAATTCCTGAGAAGCCGCCGGCATCCATTGATTCAACATGGCTCGGCTCAGATAATCCTCTTGAATGCCCGCGACCCTTTTGACGCGTTGAAACCAGAGAACCAAAGGGTGGTCCATATCAATGCGAATGAGATTAATCGGGACCCGGCTTGAACCTTTCGAATCGACGAAGATGAAACGTTTCTTTTCTTCTTCAAAAATCAACAGGGATGTATGGGTCAACCCAAATTGTCTGTCGATAAATCGCGTAATCATCTTCAGCAACCGCTCGGGTTGTTTGAGACGGACCATGCTAGTCGCCACATCCCGGAGCGTTTGATGATAATTGATTTTCTTTTTCGGATTTTCCTTTTTTGACATATCCGATGCTCTGACCCTAGGCTTTTGCAAGCTGAGTGATTTTTTCCTGGACGTCTTTTTCGAGGTATTCCAAGCTTAAGGGTTTGGTAATATAATTATCCGCCCCCGCCCGCATGGCCTCCTCAATTTTCTCACGGGTTTCAATCGCCGTCACCATAATCACCTTGACTTTAGGATGCTTCTTTTTCACTTCCTTGAGCACTTGCATCCCATCCATCCCAGGCATTTGAACATCCAAAAGCATGACTTGCGGAGGTTTCTTTTCGACTTTTGCGAGAGCATCCTTACCTGAAGTTGCAAATTCAACCTGGAAATCCCTTTCTTCAAAAAAAGCCTGAAGAAATTCACAAATTTCCGGTTCATCATCAACGACCAACAGCTTATTCATTTAACTCTCCTCCCTCTAGGATACGGCCTACTTCATCTCCATGAGAACAATGGTACCCGTTAATCTTTTTTTTGATCTTTCAACGATGTTGCCGTCAAAGGAGACCACAAACTCCCTTTCCCTCTAAATTCCTCACCCTGCACTGCTTTATCATCGTGATCCTGATGAGGAAACTGAACAATAAAAACACTTCCCTGCCCGGCTTGGCTCTCGACACGGATCGAGCCGCCATAACGGTGAACGATCTGACGCGTGACAAAAAGCCCTAAGCCCACTCCGTCAGGCCTGGTTGTGAAAAAAGGATTGAACAACTTGTCAATATTCTCTTCCGAAATCCCAGGCCCTGAATCGGCAATGGTAATCTCAAAAACTTGCTCTTTGGAGCGATATCTCAAATTACAATGGATCTTCCCTCGAGACCCGATCGACTGTACCGCATTTAAAATCAAATTAAGGAAGACTTCCCGTAACTCATGAACATTTCCATAAAAAGCCGGCATCCTGTTGCCGATAGCCCTCGAAATCTCGATTTCCTCGAGCGACGTTTGATAGGAGATCAAAGAAACCGTATCTTCTAAGACCTGCTCCAAATGCAACTGCTCACGGGGAGCCCCTGAACTCTGAGAGAACATCAGTAATTTTCTAGTAATATCGGCCGCTCGCTTTGTTTGCTTCACAATGGTTCTCAAAACCTCTTCCACTTGCTCATCCAAAATATCTTTCCCCTTCTTTAAAAGCAAGACTTGCGCTTTCCCGGAAATCACCGTCAAGGGATTGTGAATCTCGTGGGCAAGCCCTGTCGCTAAACGTTCGATGGCCGATAATTTGGCTCTTTGAAGAGAATGCGATTGAACGTCCTGCAATTCATCATAAGCAGCTCTCAATTCTGAAAAGCGAAGGGCATTGTGAAGGGACTTGCCAATAGCTCGAGCAAATTCCCTAAAAAATTGGAAATCTCCCTCATGGTACACGACATCAGGTGTCGATGCGGAAAAGGCAATGGCGCCAATCAAGTCGCGCTCGTTGGTGAGAGGGATCACCCAGGTTGCATGAAGAAAATCGAATTCCTGCGCAATATGATTCGCCTCCTGCCAGGAAACCTTCTGAATCTCACCATCCCGGACAAGCACATGAGATCCACGCCGGCGCATAAGCTCTAAAAGTATCGAATTCTGCGATAATTTTGATTTTTTGACGTCTGAAACACTCCAACCGTAGGCTGAGGCAACCTCAAAACCTCCCTGATCGCGGCCCGGCACCAATAAAGCAACCGTCCGCAAATGGAAAACTTCACCGAACGTATTGACCACTAAATTCGCCCATTCCTTCAAATCTAAAATGACCGCCAACTCTTCGGCTAAATCTATCAACATAATCTGCCCGTAACTCTTTTTCTTAAAAAGGTAATGACGGAATAATTTCGTAATTCCAAGATCAAGGGGTTTATAAGCAGCCAGACAAAGGAATGTCATCAAGAAGGTCTGAAAAATAAGATTCGCCGTCCAAGACAAGGGAATCCACCGGTTTGAAATAAAGTAAAGAAAAGAAAGGGCGATAAAACCGGTGAGAAAAAGGCCCATCCCTAATAGAATCTTTCTTAGAAATCTTTTTTGTTTCTCGAGATATAGCCTCATAATGCGATCAGCATTCCTTTACTGTAAGGCCTCCAAACATTTATTGCAGATCCCTGGAAATTGCGGGTCGCCCCCTATTTCAAGAGAATAGTTCCAACAGCGAACACATTTATTACCATCGGCCCTCTCGATCGCAATCCCAAGCTCAATCACCCGACCCAAACAACTAGACTCGTACGATACTTTCTCAAGGGCACTCGAATCTCCATCCGCCCACTCGACCTGAGAAACTACAAAAACCCTCGGCAATTCACCGAGGTTCTTTTTAATCACCTCCTCCAGCTCCTTATCGGAAGTCCAAAGTCTGATCTTGGCATCTAAGCTAGCGCCGATTATCTTCTCTTCTCGTTTCTTTTCGAGAAAAGGCATAACCGCATCCCGGATTTCACGGATATCGGACCATACTTGATACAATTTCGAATCGACCGTGAAGGGCAATTCTTGCCACTGACTTTGATGAACCGAGACAACCCTTTTTTCAATCACATAAGAACGCCAAACCTCGTCCATGGTAAACGGTAAAATCGGCGCGAGGATTTTGACCAAACGTGACAAAATCGTAAAAAGGGCTGTTTGGGCCGATCGTCTCAAATGAGAATCCTTCTTCGCGACATAGAGTGTGTCCTTAAGGATATCAAAATAATACCCGCTCAACTGAATCACACAGAAATTATGAATGCGTTGATAAATCCGGTGAAATTCAAAACGCTCATACCGTCCGCGAATATCCTTCTCCAATTCCTGCATGACGCCAAGCGCCCATTGATCAAGCGGATGCGATTGAGCAAAAGGGACCGCATCCTTTTCGAAATCAAAATCATACAAATTCGAAAGCATGTAACGAAAAGTATTCCGGATTTTTCGATAAGAATCGGCAAGCTGGCCTAAAATCCCCTTGGAGAGCCTGACATCAAACTGATAATCGCATGAGGAAACCCATAAGCGTAAAATATCGGCGCCGAATTCCTTCATGACATCTTGAGGCGCTACAACATTGCCGGCCGACTTGGACATCTTCTTGCCTTCGCCGTCCATCACAAACCCATGGGTCAAAACAGACTTAAAAGGCGACTGCCCATCAAGCGCAATCCCTGTCGTCAACGCTGTCTGAAACCACCCGCGATGCTGATCGGACCCCTCCAAGTAGAGTTCCGAAGGATAACGAAGGCCAGGGTATTTCTTTAATACCGCTTGATGGCTGACTCCTGAATCGAACCAGACATCAATAATATCTTCTTCCTTAGTGAATTCCAGTCCTTGGCATTGCGGGCATTTGAACCCTTTTGGGAGAAAATCCTCCGGCTTTTTCTGAAACCAGGCGTCCGCACCTTCCGCCTCAAATATTTTCACAATAGCTTCTTTTGTTTCTCGGATAAAAAATCTTCCATGGCACTTCGCACAACCAATCATCGGAATCGGAACTCCCCAAAAACGCTGTCTCGAAAGACACCATTCCGGACGGTTTTCCACCATCGAACCGATCCGGTTCTTACCCCAATCCGGCATAAAAACGATCTTGCTGTTAATCGCCTCAAGCATTCGTTTGCGTAAATCCTCATGATCAATCTTCATGAACCACTGTTGGGTTGCCCGGAAGATAATAGGTTTTTTACACCTCCAACAATGCGGATAGGAATGCTGACAAGGTTCCTCGAGAAGAAGATAACCCTTTTCTTTGAGGTGCTCATTGATCATGGCATTGGCCTTAAAAACATGAACGCCTTCACACATCGGAAACTCCGAAGTGAATCTTCCGCGTCCGTCGACCGGGGAAACAATGTCCAACTGATTTTGCAAATGGCCGAACTGATAATCCTCTTCGCCATGTCCGGGTGCAATGTGAACGATCCCCGTACCATCCGATGCCGAAACATATTCCGCTGGGATGGCCCGTCCCTCCCGGTTCACAAAAGGATGCCGGTATTTCAAGCCGACGATCTGCTTGCCTTTAAACCGAGGAAAAGGTTCATTGATTTCATGCTTGAGAGATTTAAGGTGGTCCACCCGCGACTGGGCCAAAATCCATATTTCATCGATAAAAACAAGAACGCTGTAATCTAAATCAGGATGAACAGCCACCCCGACATTCGCCGGAAGAGTCCAAGGTGTCGTCGTCCAAACTAATAAGTAGACGGGTTTCTGATCCCGGTTAATCTCATTCCCCGAATCCATCTTTTCCCGGAAACTTGCCAAATCAACGGGAAATTTGACATAAACCGATTGCGAGGTCTTGTCTTCATATTCCAACTCCGCATCCGCCAACGCCGTTTCGCAATCTCCGCACCAAGGTACCGGCTTTAGGCCCTGATAAATATACCCTTGCTCTGCCAGCTTAAGAAAACTTTCAGCAATCGACGCCTGATAACCGTAATCCATCGTTAGATACGGTTTGTCCCATTCGCCGTAAACACCCAAACGCTCGAATTCTTTTCGCTGTATATCGATGAATTTTTCCGCATAAGCCCGGGCCTCTTTGCGGAACTGCACCCTTTCGACTTGTTCCTTTTTCTTCCCCATGGATTTTAAACATTGAAGCTCGATCGGAAGCCCATGGCAATCCCAGCCGGGAACGTAAAAGGAATCATAACCGGTCATTGTTTTATACTTTACGATGATATCTTTAAGAATTTTATTGAGGGCATGCCCAATATGAATATGGCCGTTGGCATAAGGCGGTCCGTCATGCAAAGTATATTTCTTACGGCCTGCCGAATCCTTTCTGAGGGTCTGATAAAGCGCCGTTTCTTCCCAAGTCTTAAGCATCTCGGGTTCCCGTTGGGACAAATTGGCCTTCATCGGAAAGGATGTTTTCGGAAGATTAAGGGTCTCTTTGTAGTTCTTTGCCTGTGTCATGATTCTAGTTCCATATTCTTTCTTATCTCCAATTAAAACTTGGCGATGGCTGTCTCCAGCAAACGGTCCAGTTTCGGACCGGCTTCATTGGCAATACGGATGATCTCCTTAATGTCGACTGCCTCGAGGTGGTCGGGATCACAAACATCGGTAACAATGCTCACTCCAAGAATTTCCATCCCCATATGAACGCCGACAATGACTTCCGGAATTGTTGACATCCCGACCAAATCAGCGCCAAGGTTACGCATCATTCGATATTCTGCGCGTGTTTCCAGATTCGGGCCCGTTACCCCCATATAAACGCCGCGCCGCAGCGGTAAGTTCAATCCCTTTGCCGCATCCTCAGTCAACTTCATTAAGCGCTTCGAATAAGGCGCCGACATATCCGGAAAACGCGGGCCCAGCCTATCATCGTTGGAACCTATTAAGGGGTTGACCCCCATAAAATTGATGTGATCATCAATCAAAACAATTTGTCCCTTTGGATAATCCAGATTCATGCCACCCGCCGCATTGGAAACAACCAAAATTTTCGCACCCAATTCTTTGAGAACGCGAACCGGAAAGGTTACATCCAGCAATGAATAGCCTTCATAGAAGTGAAACCGCCCCTCCATCGCCGCAACATGCCTTCCCGAAAGCGTCCCTAACACCAATTGACCCGTATGCGACTCCACCGTTGAAACAGGAAAATGGGGAATCTCAGCATAATCGATCGCCGCCTCGGTCTTGATCTTTTTGGCCATATTCCCCAAACCCGTACCCAGGACAATGGCAATCTCCGGTTTCATCGAACTCCTCTTATGAATAAAAGTCACAGCATCTTTAATTTGATTTAACATTGGATTCTCGCTTTTTTTAAAACGTTTCATGGGCATGAGTTATGACTTTCCTAGACCGTGCCGAATTGGATGGCAATCCCCCTAAAAATACCGACTAGGACATTGCGAACAAAAAAGATCACCATAAAAGCTATAATCGGTGAAAGGTCCAGCATCCCGATTCGTAACGGAAGTTTGCGAAAAGGGACGAGAATGGGGTCCGTCACCTGATAAAGAAACTGAACAATACTGTGATAGGGATCAACGGGAAACCAAGAGATGACGATCCTCGCCACAAGAAGCCAGGTTAAAATCGTACAAACCGCACTGACCAAATAAGCCAATGCCATAAATAATTCACCAAAAATAAACATGCCGTCACCCTCCCTAATCTTGATTGAGTTCGCGGCCGCGTTTCTGGGCCGCTTGAATCGCTTCCTTGATGATCTTGGCAAATTGATGATTTTCAAACACCTTTAAAGCGGCTTCGGTTGTTCCGCCTTTGGACGTTACCATTTGGCGTAATTTATCAGGTGAACATCCTGAGGACTGAGCGAGTAAACTTGCTCCAAGCGCGGTTTGAATGGCTAACTCCCCCGCTTGATCGCGTTTCAGACCTTCCTTCACCCCTTCTTCGATCATCAACTCCATTAAAAGAAAAAAATAGGCGGGCCCGCTTCCGCTCAAAGCTGTGACTAAATCAAAATGCTTCTCTTCGACACGAACCGTTTTTCCGCAACCCGAAAATATTTCTTCGGCAATCCCAAGAGAAGACTCATCGTCACCGTTAAGCGCCGTCATGCCTTCCCTGACTTTAACGCCCAAATTGGGCATCGCACGAACAATCTTTACTTTTTGCCCTATCGCCTCCCGCAGCTTTCGGGTAGACGTTCCCGCTAAAATGGAAATGAAAAGATGCCCTTCCTGAACCGCACCGCTGAATTCCTGCACCGCTTGCTTAAGATCCTGAGGTTTAAAAGCAAGCAGAACAATGTTTGAACGCTTGAGGAGTTCAAGACTATTGCGAACACTTTCGACCTTCCATTCCTTCGAAACGGCTTCCGCCTTTTCAGACACCTGGTCATGGATAAGAACCTGCCCAGGCAAAACAATTCCTTTGGCAAGGAGCCCTCCCAAAATAGACGCCCCCATATTTCCGACTCCCAGAATACCTAAATGTCCTTGAATTTTCGTCATATGGAATTAATTGAGTATTGTATCAAATTTTGAGCCAAGCTTTAAGCCTTCCGTGCCCCGAAAAACAAGGTGCCTATTCTCAGCAAATTGGCCCCTTCTTCGATAGCAATCCGGTAATCTTGGGACATCCCCATCGATAAAATACCCCAATCCCTGTCAGGAAAGCGTCTTTGGAGTTCTCCCTGCAAATCCCTGACAAGCCGAAAAGCCTTTCGGATACATCCGTCATCTTCCGTGAAAGGACCGATCGTCATCAACCCCCGAATTTTCACAACTTGAGAAACCGGCAAACCTTGTACGAAAGAAATAACCCGCTCGGGAGCCAACCCATATTTTGTTGCTTCACCGGAACTATTGACCTGGATCAGGCAGGAAACTTCTCCCGCATTTTTTTTCACGGCCTGTTCTTCTATCTCTTCGAACAATTCCAACCGGTCCAACGAATGAATTAAAGCAACATGCCCGACGACATATTTGACTTTGTTGGTCTGGAGATGTCCGACCAAATGCCATTGAATCTCAGGGGGAAGCTCCTCTTTTTTTTTGATAAGCTCCTGAACCCGATTTTCCCCAAACTCTTTAAACCCGGCCTTGCAAACAGTCAAAATATCTTGGGGCGGGACTGTTTTGGTCACGAGGATTGCACGAATCTCTTGTGGATCCCGGCCGCAAGATCTAGCCGCCTCACCAATAGCACGGTCAAGCGCCTTGATCTTCTGTTGTGCCGTCTCGATCTCCATAGCAATCCCAATCCTCTTGCTTTTAGGATGACACAGCCATCGGCTTTGTTTTCTGCATGGTTTCCTGAGCCAAGGCCTCGATTAATTCAAAGAGAGCTCGAATGTTGGGTCTAGCGACAAGAAAATAAACATCCTCGCCCTCCCGCATCGCATAAAAAGAATCCCGGGTGGGAACCTCGTTGCCCAGATAGAGCATTTCGGAATGCTGGTCATCCACCCACAAAGTAATCGCCGTCCCTAAAAGCGAAAAACCCAGTTCGTGTTTGCTGTGCGGTTCTTGGTCAAGGAAATCCTTAATGTGCAAGTCCTGAACTCTGGCAAAAAGATCGTCCACCTTCTCCTTGGGCACTCTTTCACCCAAGATCGGAATGGGCTCCATCCAAAACCACTTGTCATCGTGATGGGCTATCTCGAAATCCCCCGTCGTTGTCCGAACATGCATCTTAGCCATCTTGGCAAAAGGAAGACGGAAAACCCGTTTCATTCTGAGAGAGTAAATGCTTTTCTGAAATGCCTTTTTGAAATTGGCACTTAAAAGGAAATATTCATTTTCGCCTTCCCATCGGGCAAAAACAAAATCCCCCACGGGGGTGGTATCCCCCAAATACAGATACAAACGTTTATCTAATTTTTTAGTTTCAATTCCAATTTTAAGCTCTGGCTTCTCAAGACCGTACTCTTCCCAGTCTTGCTCCGGGACAAGCCGGCGGGCTTTGTTAGAGATCGTCAGGGCCGCAATGAGCCCATCGACAATCAAGGAGTCGGCAGGATATTCGACAGGATAAGAAATCTTCCAGCCTTCGTTTTCACGTTTAAGTGTGACATTTTCCTTCTTTTCAAGATTCTGAATTTGGATGGCTGTAATTTCATCGTCTTCGGCGATCGGCAAAAGCTGCATCGATGAACTCTTTTTAATCGCTTCCTCCGGAATATTGCTAACCGGCGTAATCTCCTTTGCGTGTTTAGCGGGACGCGGTGCTCCCAAATAAAGATAGGCCCCCAAGACAACGAAAAACAAAAGGGTAAAAACAATCGTGACAGAAGGCTTCATCCTGTCTTCTTCCTCCAAATCACCCAAAAAGCCCCCAGGAAGAAGATCGCCAAAGGAAGTGCCCCAATAAAAATGACCAACATCAAAATTCGATCTCTGGGTTTTAAATAAAGAGGTTCGAATTCGGGCTGACGCGGATTAATGGCAATAAAGCGGTCATCTTTCGCTAACCACTGAACCATTTTGAGCGCTAAATACTTGTTGCCGGACAAATCAAGATAAGCATTCGTCAGAAAATCGCTGTCGCCGACAACCACCAGACGCCCCCCTTCCGATGCTTGTGCGCCCGGGACAGAATCCTTTTGACTTTGATCGTATTCCTCTGCGGCCACCGCTAAACAGATCGGCCCCGCAAGATCGGAGTCGGATTCAAAAACAGCTTCGCCCTGTTCGAGTTCGGCTAAATTCGTTTCGGCCCAGCTATTCGACCCGCTCAACGCTAGCGGTTCCACCCGAATATCCCTTTTAGCCTTCGTAGAAGGCTGAACACTTCGGGCAACCGGAAAAAAAGTCGGATGTTCGAAGCTAAGCGTAATGGGATGTCCCACCACATATTGATTCACTAAAGGCACCAAAAAATCACCCCCGACAACACGGCTCATCTTATCAACGATCACATCCTCACCGAGGGTAATACCGAAATAATCCATGTAATCGCGAAAAGATCCTCCGGTCCCTTGATCCATGGGATCCACAAGGAAAAATATCCCTTTGCCGTCCCTAAAGGCCTGTTTGAGAAGCGTATATTCATCCTCTTCCAAATCACGATGCGGACCCGCCACCACATAAACATCACAAGCGCTCGGCAACCGATCACGATCAAGAATAATTTCCTGAATCTGGTAATTATTGTTTAAAAGTTCATCGCGAAAGAAGGAATACCCTGAGCGGTCCTCCTGACTTAAAGCCGCTTCGCCATGCCCCGTAACAAAACACAAGGTAACTTGTTTGGGATGAGCCAAGCGCAGCAAGGCACTCGTAAAACCTTCTTCGGTCGGCGCAAGAACACGTTCCTGCCGGCCTTGGTATTGGATAATGACGGTGTAAAGGTCTTTGATCTGAAATTGTTTGGCAAGATTGGGCGCTCGGTCCGGATCATAAAAATTAAAGGTCAGCCGCGGATGATGCAGCAGGGCCTGTTTCAAAAAAACCTCGAAATGCTCCCGGGCAGGATCGTCTTGCGGATAAAAAGCAAAAACTTCGATTTTTTCAGAACTCAACTCTTCCAAAAGATCGGCCGTGGGTTGCGCAAGAGAGAAGATCTTTTCCTTGGTGAAATCCCAGCGATAATTGTACCGCATCACCAAAATCATCATGAGGGCAAACGTCACCAGCAAGATGACCGATACGAAAAATAGCTGAGTCCGGACAAACAAATACTTCAATGGAAAACTTTCCTTTTATCCTTTCCAGTTCCTGGTCTCAATCGCTCGCAGCGTCAGAAATAGAAAGTAGAGATTAAAGAAACAAAAATAAACAAAATCGCTCATATCAAAAATACCGAAAGTGAAATCCCGGTAATGACGGATCGGCGACAGGGCCGCGAAAAAATGCGCCCAACTGCCGTCTGCAACACCCGCAACCCATTCGAGAATCCAAAAGATAAGAAGACAGCCAAAGGTCACAATGGCGCTGATCACCTGATTCTCCGAGATCGAAGAAATAAAAAGCCCTAAAGATAGGTAGGCACACCCCAATAACCAAAAACCCAGGAAACCGAAAGCAATCGGCCCCCAATCGAGCGTCAAACCAAGCCCATGCACAAACCAGACAAAAAACAGAATAGGCAATGTCAGGATCTGGAAGAAGAAAATCATGCCTAGATACTTTCCCCAGACAATTTCAAAATCGGAAAAGGGATAAGTAAACAAGAGTTCTAAGGTTTGATGCCTTCTCTCTTCAGCAAAGGCTCGCATTGAAAGAATAGGCACCAAAAAAATAAGAATCGTCCCGATGTTCAGAAAAAAAGAGCCGAAAACGAATCGCGTCAGGCCCAAACCCTGAAAAGAATCAGCGGGCCCCCGGGAGGCTTCCATCGAAAGATGCGCAAAGCTTATAACAAGAAGTGACAAGAAAACCCCTGCAATGACGAGAAAAAAGAAACATGCCAGAACCCCCGTCCAGGACCGGAAATAAGACGTCAGATCTTTCCATGCCAGGACCCACGAATTTTTCATAACGCTGCCCCCGAACGAGTTTCATCTACAACAATTTTCATAAATATTTCTTCGAGACTCAAACGCGCGGAGCGTATCTCAAGGAGCGGAATCTGATGTTCGACAAACAACCGGCTGATGATCGGTCTGAGATCAAGCCCCTTTGGAACGATCAAGGAGAAACCGACTTCCTGCGCTTTTTCGTCAGTAATGCAGATTTGCTCTGCTCCCTCCAGGGAGTGTAGTAAATTTAAAGCATCTTCTTTTTTCCCGATATCCCCGATGGCCACATAGATTTGATGCTGTTCTTTTAAGCCTGCCTCCAATTCATCCACCGTCCCGCTGGCAACCACCTTCCCTTGATTGATGATCAGCACACGGTCACAAACCATGCTAACTTCAGGCAGGATGTGAGTTGAAAGGATAAGCGTTCTCTCCCTTCCCAATTCACGGATCAGGCTTCGAATTTCAATAATCTGCTTGGGGTCCAATCCGCTGGTCGGCTCGTCCAAGATCACAACCGAAGGGTCTCCGATCAGCGCCTGAGCCAACCCAACACGCTGACGGTATCCCTTGGATAAAAATCCGATCAAACGATGTTTGACATTCCACAAACCACACCGCGATAAAATTTCATCCAGATGACTTCGCCTTTTTTTCCCCGCAACTTGTCGGAGTTCGGCCACAAACTTTAAAAATTCACGGACCCGCATATCCGGATAAAGATTTAACGTCTCAGGCAAATACCCAATCGTCCTTTTGGCTTGACGCGGGTCCTTAAAAAACTCCCGGCCATCGATCCAGACCTTGCCCGAAGTCGGAGGGAAAAAACCTGTGAGAATACGCATGGCGGTTGTCTTGCCCGCACCGTTGGGGCCTAAAAACCCCAGGATCTCACCGCATTTGACCTCAAAGGAAATTTGATCCAGGGCCTTGATTTGCCCAAAATGCTTGGACACATTCTGGACGCTGATCATGACTTCGTTTTTTCTATCTTGAAGGAGGGCGCTCCGTTCAACCTGCATGATATTGAACCTTAGCAAACTTTCTTTTACCGCACTGCACAATCACGGGTTGGGCTAGGTCAATCGGGGTCATGGGATCTGTTACCTTTTTCTGTTCGACCTTAACACCGCCCTGCTCAATGAGCCGCCGGGCCTCTCCCTTACTTTCCACGAGTCCTGAATCCTTAAGCAAGGTTACGATGTCACATTGTTTGACCCGAAGAGTCACGGAAGGAATTTCCTGAGGAAGTCCTCGGTCCCGAAAAATCTGATCGAATTCACGCCTGGCGCTCTTGGCTTCTGTCTCGGAGTAATAGAGCCCGACAATTTGTTCGGCAAGATCCGCTTTGGCATCACGAGGATGAATCTTTCCCGCCTTCATTGCCTTCATCACTTCTTTGATTTTCTCAGAAGGAAGGGCGCTCACATAACGATAATAAGATTCCATCAAAGTATCCGGAAGCGACATAATTTTTCCAAACATCTCGTTAGGAGGGTCTTCGAGAGCAATATGATTATTCAAACTTTTGCTCATCTTTTGGACTCCATCCAGACCTTCGATAATGGGAAATGTCATCACAACTTGAGGAGGTTGATTCCACACGCGCTGCAACTCTCGTCCCATCAAAAGATTAAATTTTTGATCGGTCCCCCCGATTTCGATGTCGGAATGAAGCACCACCGAATCATACCCTTGGAGAAGCGGATAGAGGAATTCCACCAAAGCAATCGGGGATCCCTTCTTGTAGCGCTTCTGAAAATCATCCCGTTCCAACAACCGGGCCACCGTATACTGAGCCGTCAACTGAAGAAACTCTGCCGAAGTCATTTTCCCTAACCACTCGGAGTTGTAACGGACCTCGGTCTTTTCCCGATCCAAAATCCGGAAGACCTGTTCCTGGTAAGTCGCGGCATTTTGTTTCACTTCGTCTTCCGATAACATGGGGCGGGTCTGAATACGCTGCGTGGGATCACCGATCAAAGCCGTAAAATCACCGATAATAAAAACAATGGTATGCCCTAACTCCTGGAAAGCTCGGAGTCTCCTCAGAGGAACCGTATGCCCAAGGTGGAGATCGGGACTCGAAGGATCCGCCCCATACTTGATCCGTAGGGGCTTTTTCTCCTTAGAAGCCGTCTCAAGTTTCGATTTTAATTCCGGCTTGGAAATTAAATCGACGGTTCCCTCTTCGAAAACCTGCAATTGTTTTTGAATTTCTAAGGTCGGTGACAATGCTATCTCTCATTCTTGCAATAAGTTACTTCAATAAAGGGTGTCATTCTAACAGGGAATAAATAGGGAGTCAAATTAAGACCCGCTCGGGCGAAAGCGCCCATAGCATCAGCCTAAGGAATATGTTACAATTCACGCCATGTCAGAGATTCATCCTACAGCAATTATCGGAAAAAATGCCGAGCTGGGCGTCAACAATAAAATTGGCCCTTATGTCATCATCGAAGACGGGGTCAAGATCGGCTCCCATAACACAATTATGGCCGGGGCTTATATTTGCGTCGGCACGGAAATCGGCAACTACAATGAGATCCACATGAGAACCGTGATCGGCCATACGCCCCAAGATACGGCCTATAAGGGAGAACCCACTTATACCAAGATCGGCCATCACAATAAAATACGGGAATTTGTCACGATCCATCGGGGAACCAAACCCGGAACATCCACCGTTTTAGGGGATTCGAATTTCTTAATGGCTTATTGCCATGTTGCCCACAACTGTACGCTTGGCAACAATATCATCATGGTCAATCAAGCTTCTCTGACCGGACACTGCATGGTCGAGGACAGTGCCTTCCTTTCAGGCATGACCGGATTTCACCAATTCACACGCATAGGCCGGCTTTCAATGGTCAGTGCGCTTTCAGCCTGCAATAAAGACATTCCTCCTTTCTTGACCTGCGGCGGGCGGCCCGGTGTCGTTCTTGGGATGAATGTCGTGGGTCTAAGACGGGCAGGTTTTCCGCCCCCTATCCGTGACGAAATCAAGCAAGCTTACAAACTGCTCTACCGTTCAGGACTTAATGTGACGCAAGCCGTCGAAGAAATGAAAAAAAACTTGAAATGTGCCGAAGTCAAACACTTGATTTCTTTTATTGAAGCTTCCGAGCGCGGCATTTTGGATGGTGCGTCAGGCGAAGAAGAAGAGACCTTGAAACCCAGAAAATCAAAGATAAAAAAGATTTCCGCCTCTCTGACTTAATGTTCCCCTAAAAAAATCCCCCGAATCAAGAATTCAAACTTTGCCGAGAATCAGGATCGAATTCTTTCCGCCGAAACCAAAGGAATTTTTCATGGCAATTTCAATTTTCGCTTTGCGGGATTCGTTCGGAACGTAATCTAAATCGCATTCCGGATCCGGAACACTATAATTAATCGTCGGAGGAATTTCTTCGTTTTCCATGGCAAGAATGGTGGCAATCAATTCAACGCTCCCGGCTGCTCCGATAAGGTGGCCCACCATCGATTTGGTCGAGCTGATAGGAATTTTATAAGCTTGACCGCCAAAGACTTTCTTGATAATTAACGTCTCTGTTTTATCATTGAGCGGTGTCGACGTCCCGTGAGCATTGATATATTGAATGTCTTTAATCTTGACTCCGGCATTTTTCATGGCAACCTGAACCGCGCGTGATGCTTCATTCCCTTCGGGATCCGGGGCTGTCATATGATAAGCATCACAAGTCATACCATGTCCGAGGATTTCCCCATAAATATGAGCCCCCCGTAGTTTCGCATGAGAATATTCTTCAAGGACAAGCATCCCCGCACCTTCCCCTAACACAAACCCGTCGCGATCCCGGCTAAAGGGGCGGGATGCTTTAGTCGGAGCATCATTCCGCGTCGAGAGTGCACGTGCCACACAAAAGGCCGCCAGAATACCCGGATAAATAGAAGCTTCCGCGCCTCCCATGATGAGGAAATCAAGGGCCCCGCTTCGAATCGCTTCGAAGGCATAGCCGACTGCATCCGATGCCGATGAACAGGCTGTCGCAATGGAAAAACTGGGTCCCGTCACCCCGAGTTCAATCGAAACATTACTGGCACATGCGTCGGGGAAAGACGCCAAGGCGGTAAAAGGATTGATCCGCATAGGCCCCTTCTGCATCAAGGTCGTGTGCTGATTTAAAATATAGCCATGCCCCGCCATGGCTGTTCCGATAATGACACCTGTCCTGCTCTTATTCCTCTCGGTAAAAGTCAGCCCTGCATCTTGGACAGCCATCTTGGCTGAGGCCACAGCAAACTGGGAAGTTCGATCCATCCGTTTTAATCGTTTTGGCTCGATCGCCTGGTGGGGATCAAAGTTGCGGATTTCACCTGCAAACTGAGTCGTGAATTCACTGGGGTCAAAGGCAGTGATGTGTGAGATCCCGGATTTTCCTTGGCGCAAAGCTTGCCAGAAATCGGCCTTGCCTATCCCGATCGGAGAAATAACCCCGAGCCCCGTAACAACAACTCTTCTCTTTTTGGAATGAACGCTGGTCACAAGTATTTAGCGAGAATCTGTAGGAACCGGTTCGTCCTTACGAGTCAATGCAATCTTGCGGGCATCGTGATCAATATGAAGAACGCTCACCTGAATCGCGTCTCCCGCGTGATAATTCTTTTCCAAGTTCGCTGCATTGGCTCCCGGAATTTCGGAAATATGGACTAACCCCTCCAGCCCATTTTCAAGTTCGACAAATAAGCCAAAATTCACAATTCGCGTAATCTTCCCCGTTATCTGAAGACCCGTCATCAGATGGCTTGTCAATTGATCCCAAGGATCCTCGGTTAATTGCTTCATCCCCAAGGAAATTTTTTGGGACTCTGACTCAACCCCCAGGACCATCAGTTCAACTTCCTGGCCTTTTGATAAGATATCGGAAGGTTTCATGACCTTGTGCGTCCAGGAAATGTCCGAAACATGGACAAGGCCATCCACGCCGGGTTCGAGTTCGATAAAAGCACCGTAATCGGTTAAATTACGGACCGTCCCCTTGACCCGGTCACCCACTTGATATTTCTCAGGGACTTTGGACCAAGGATTTTCCTGAGCCTGTTTGATCCCCAGGGAAATTTTCTTTCCGTCGCGGTCAATATTGAGCACCACCACTTCCACCTGATCGCCAATATTCAAGATCTCGGAAGGGTGATTCACCCTTTTCGTCCACGAAAGTTCACTGATATGAACCAACCCTTCGACGCCCGGTTCCAATTCGACAAAAGCCCCATACGGCAGGATATTGACAACTTTGCCTTGAACCTGCGTGCCGACAGCATATTTATCCTCGACTTGATCCCAGGGATTGGATGTCTTTTGCTTCAATCCCAGGGAAACCTTTCTCGTCTCGCGATCAATGCCGATCACGACCACATCCAGTTCTTCCCCCATCTTCACAATCTCGGAAGGATGAGACAAACGCCCCCAGCTTAAATCCGTAATATGGATCAACCCATCCAGTTCTCCCAAATCCATAAAAACACCGAAGTCCGTGATGTTTTTGACGCGTCCGCGGATGACTTGTCCTTCTTCCATACTTTGAATCTTTTCCTGGCGGGCTTCTTCTTTTTCTCTGGAGAGATAATCTTTGCGGGAAACGACCACGTTCTTACGCTTGTGATTAATTTTCATGATGATAAACTTGCTGGAAACGCCCAAAAACTGATTGGGGTTCCGGGTCGGTTTTAAATCGACTAATGAAGCGGGCAAGAAGGCATCCATTCCGATATCCACCATGAATCCGCCCCGGACAGCTTTATAAATCTTGCCTTCAACAATCGTTCCTTCTTCTGCATTCTCAAGGAGATCCGTCCAGACGCGATGGCGGTCCGCCTTCCTTTTCGACAGGATCACAAGGCCGTCTTCATCGGAAAACGTCTCAAACAAAACATCAATCTCCCCGCCGACCTTAATCTCCGACGAATCCGTGAATTCATCAAGGTGGACAACCCCTTCGGCTTTATAACCGATATCCACAATGGCATCACGGCCCTGGATCGCAATGATCGTCCCTTTGACGACCTCACCCTCCTTAAAATTCTGCATAGATTTTTCGTATAGATCTGAAAATTGGGAACTCATAAAGACTTCATCCTCCTTGAGAGAAATAGAATAGATTCCTTCTCAAACCTGTGAGGGCTTCTTACTCGCTGCCTTATCGCACCTCGAGACAGCTGAAAGGTTTACTGAAAGAATCAAGGGGGGTATTCTAACACAAAGATCTAAATTTCAAAGGGAAATTTGGGAACGCTTCTGACGCCCTCGGGAAATCATGCGCTGCAAGGCTTTCGGCTTGGTGGAACGTAATGCCCTTCGAAATTTTATCAACTCCGTTTCAAAAAAAGAAAGGGCCTTCAGGATAGATTTCGTGTTCTCTTGGAAAATAGGAAGCCAAATCGAGGGATGCCCTTGAGCCACACGTGTTGTTTCTTTAAATCCCGTTGAAGCAAACCCTAACATTTTTTTCGGGACACTCAACACCAGACAAGCAGCAACCACATGAGGCAAGTGACTAATGAAGGCAACAATGCGGTCATGTTTCTCCGGCGAGATTTCAACGATCCTGAGAGAAACTTTTTTCCAAAATTGCATAATCTGACGACAGGCCTGTCTATCCGTTTTCGGGGACTTTGTCAGAAAAGTATATCCTTGTTCAAACAAACGGTCCTGAGCAACGGTTATCCCTCTCAAATGAGAACCCACCATGGGATGAGCCCCCACAAAACAAATCCTTGAGAATCTTTGACGATCAACCCATCTGACAATTTCCGATTTGACACTTCCGACATCCGTCACCAAAGCACCCGGCTTCGCTACTCGGTCAATCCTTTTGAGATATTCCCGGATCACCCCCACCGGCGTACATAAGATGATAAGATCAGCGTGGGTGACCCCTTGCTCAAGCCTCTGTATCCCCTGATGAATCCACCGCTTATGATGAGCATATTTTAAAGCCTTCCGGTTTCGGCTAACTCCAATGACGCGGGCTTTCGGAAATCTTTTCCGGCAAATGGCAGCCAAGGACCCACCCATAAGTCCAAGTCCGACAATGGCAATTGTCTTCGGTTTCAACCTTATCTCTCCCTTACGATTAAACTTCACGGCCGATCGCATGAGCGATCGCTTTCAGCTGCCCCATCATGGATTCAAATTGCCTGGGGATGAGCGACTGCTCTCCGTCACTGACGGCATCCTCAGGGTTGAGATGGACTTCCACCATAATACCGTCACATCCCGCGGCGACTCCCGCCCGAGCAATCGCCGTCACATACTCCCATTTTCCCGTTCCGTGGGAAGGATCCACCAAAACCGGCAGATGCGTTTCCTTTTTAATCACCGGTACGGCATTGATATCGAGAGTGTTACGCGTTGCCGTTTCAAAGGTGCGGATTCCCCGCTCGCAAACCATCACCTTAAAATTCCCCTTCGACAAAATATATTCCGCTGAAAGCAACAATTCCTTAATCGTTGCGCTCATCCCTCTTTTTAAGAGAATCGGTTTTTTGGATATCCCGCATTCCTTCAATAAATCATAATTCTGCATATTGCGGGCTCCGACTTGAAGCATATCAGCGTACTTCGCGACCATTTCAACCATTCGCGTATCCATCACCTCCGTCACGACACACAAATGATATTGGTCCGCAGCTTCACGCAAGTACTTCAAACCTTCCTCACCCAATCCTTGGAAAGAATAGGGTGAAGTCCGGGGTTTAAAAGCCCCTCCCCGCAAAAAAGAAGCGCCTTCTTTTTTGACCACAGCGGCCGTATTCAAAAGACTTTCACGGCTCTCAACCGTACACGGACCCGCCATCACAACAATTTTCTTACCGCCAACCTTAACGCCGTGCGGCATTTCAAATTCGGTGGGTTCAGCTTGAAAATCCCGGCTTGCCAATTTATACGGCCTCAGGATTTCCATGACCGATTCGACTCCCGGAAAAGCCTCCAGAGGCTTGATCCGGATCTTGTCTTCTTCCCCGATCACGCCGATGACGGTCCGTTCGACCCCCCTGGAAACTTGCGGCGTCAAACCCATCTCTTTGACTTTTTCACAAAGGTGATTGATCTCATCCGGCGTCGCATTCTGACGCATCACAATAATCATGACAATTTACACTCCTTTTACCTTCACGCGTTTTTTTAAAAAATGTTTTAAGGCCCGATAAAAAAGGGCATTCTGGCTTCGCCTGCCTATGGTCACGCGGATCCAGGTGTTAAGCCCATAACTTTTCATCGAGCGGACGATGATCCCTTGACGGAGAAGCGCCTGAAAGACTTCCTCCGCATCCACACCGCAATCCACTAAAATAAAATTCGCCTGGCTCGGCAAATACCGCAGCTTCAACTGATCAAAACGCCGGTAAAGATAGCGGCGGCCCCACCTGACTAAATGCTTCGTCCTCCATAAAAAGAAGCGGTCATCCAAGGCCGCTGTCGCGCCCGCCTGGGCAATCGCATTCACGTTAAAAGGCTGCCGGATCTTGTGAAGGTAGCCGATCACCTGCGGACTTCCGACCGCATAGCCGATTCTCAAGCCGGCCAACCCATAGGACTTCGAAAAGGTCCGCATCACAACAACATTCGGTTTCCCTGATTTAACATGAAATAAGGTGTGCGGAAAATCAGGGACATCCACAAAATCAAAATAAGCCTCGTCAAAACAAACCAGGACATCCTTCGGCACCTTGGACAAAAAGTCCTCAACCTCGCTTGTCGAAACATAAGTCCCCGTCGGATTGTTCGGATTCGCGATAAAAATGACCTTGGTCTTCTCGGTCACGGCTCCCAAAAGCCCTCGGAGGTCATAGCGGAAATCCTTCATCGGCACAGAAACATAATCGGCCCCGCAAACTTGGGATAAGATGGGATAAACAAGAAAGGAGGTCGCCGAAGAAAGGACCTGATCGCCCTCCTTTAAAAATCCACGCGCGATCAATTCAATAATTTCATTGGACCCGTTCCCGATAATGATTTGATCTTCCGTAACTCCCAATTCCTGCACCAACCGCTTCACCAGATAGAAACATTTACTCTCCGGATAATAATGGGCCTCTTGAAGCGCTTTCCTCATCGCCCGCAAGGCCTTCCTGGAAGGACCCAGCGGGTTCTCATTGGAGGCCAATTTGACCACATGCCGCAAGCCGAGCTCCCGTTCTGATTCTTTGACAGGCTTTCCCGGTTCGTACGGCTTAACGGTCTCAATGTAAGATTTGAAAATATCCTTTTTCATGACGGCTTGAAAATCAGGTCTCCTTCAGATTGGAAGCGGGATAGGACCCCAGCACCTTCAAAAATTTAACCTTCCCTTCCATTTCATTGAGCATTCGTTTCACGGAAGGATTTTCCACATGCCCTTCGAAATCGATGAAGAAATAATAATCCCACGCCTTTTTTTTCGAAGGCCGCGATTCAATCTTCGTCATATTGATCTTGTTTCTCTTGATCGGGATCAACATGTCGTAAAGCGCACCGACCTTGTCCTTAATCGAGACCAGCATCGACGTCTTGTCCTTTTTGGTCGGAGCCGGAATCTGTCGGGAAATGACCAGGAAACGGGTCACGTTCTGCGAAAAATCCTGGATCCCTTGGGCCAGGATAGGCAAATTGTAAAGTGTCGCCGCAAGTTTAGAAGCAATGGCCGCGGCGCCCTCTTCGCGCTGAGCCCTTTGAGCAGCTGTGGTCGTGCTGGCCGTCTCGATCAATTCAACCCGCGGCAGATGGGATTCCAGCCACGCCCGGCATTGACCGAAGACCTCGAATTTCGAATAGACCCGCTTGATATTTTCCATACCGCAACTGGCCATCAGATTATGGGAGATCGAAAAAAGGATCTCGGAACAAATCTTAAGATCGGAGTCCATGAACATATCCAAGGTATGGCTGACCGCCCCTTCAATCGAATTCTCGATTGGGATCACCCCGTAATCCGCACGTTTTTGCTCGACCTCCTGAAAGACCTCATTGATACTGGAGGCCGCCGCATAATTCACGCTCGAACCGAACTTGGAGAGGGTCGCCAAGTGGGTGAATGTCGCTTCCGGCCCCAGATAGGCAATCGTTAAAGGTTTTTCCAAGGCCAAAGAAGCCGACATGATCTCACGGTAAATGGATTTGAGAGCATTCTTAGGTAAAGGCCCCTTCGCTTCCTTATCAATCATTTGATAAATTTCGCTTTCACGGTCCGGAGCGTAAATCTCCTTACCGCTTTCTGTCTTTACCTTGCCGACCTGAAGCGCAAGCTCCGTCCTGTCGTTAAGAAGCTGCATAATTTTTTGATCGAGTTCATCGATCTTCTTGCGTATCTGGCTCAGATTCATTTTGCCCCTCGCAGACTGTTGCATCTTCTTCCTGCGGACCGAGAGATTCTCCTTGGGGAGAAGCTTCGCCGCTCTCGGATGCAGTATTTTCTTCATTCGGTATGTCCAAAATCTTAGTGGTCCCGAGCAATTCATCTTTGTTGACCGAGTTCTCCACCAAATTCTTAATCTCTTCTATGGGAGGAAGATCCTCGATCCGATTAAGACCGAAATGTTCCAAAAACTTATCCGTTGTTCCGTAAAGGAAGGGTCTTCCCGCAACCTCTTTCTTTCCGACGATTTTGACAAGGCCCCGCTCCATTAAGGTCGTCAAGACCCCGCTGACATCGACCCCTCTGAGTTCTTCGATTTCCGGACGCGTGATGGGTTGTTTGTAAGCTAAAATGGCCAAGGTTTCTAACGCCGACTGGGTCACCTGCCTTACTTTTTTCTGGAGCTCAATCTTCATGATCCAGGGCGCATAATCTTTTTTCGTCCGCACCTCGAATCCGTTTGCGATCTCAACGACTTCGAAGCTTCTTGGCTCCCGTTCGTATTCCTGTTTGAGTTCAAGAATGGTATTGGATATGTCTTTGGGCGACAAAGCTTTCATCACTTTACGGATCTCATTAACCGTGATGGGTTTGGTCGAGGCAAAAAGAAGGGCCTCGATAATCCGCTTCGCCTTCCCCGGCTCGAGTTCCTCTCCTTCCCGGATCTTCCGCACCTCCACTTCAGGCTTACCTTCCAACATTTCGGCGGGAAGCTGATCTTCAAGTTTCTCCTCGAGTTCCCGCCTCAAGGCCTTCATTTTCTCCGCTCGTTCTCTTTCCCGATCTTTTTCGTTCACTTGCTTACTATCCTTTCCCGTCAAAACACCCAAGAAAAGTTACCTTTTCTCGAGCGTAATTTCTCCGTATTTTTCTTTTTGTCTCACCTTGGCATATTTGGTCCTGACAATTTCCAACAGCGCCAAAAATGTCGCGATTAAATAATTTCTCGTCCACGTCTCCGGAAAAAGCTCCGAAAAAAGGATCGTCTTTTTTTGGGTCAGCATAATCTGGATATCGCGGACCCGCTCCTCGATGCTGACCTGCTCTTCATAAATCTCATGCATGTCCTTGCGGCCGGCCTTGGCCAGCACGACCTGGAATGCCGAAAGAAGATCGTACAGATTGGCGCTGAAGTTGTCGATTTCGACGTCTTCGGCATCCAAATCCGCCAAATAGTAATCCGTCACCTGACGCGTAAAAACCTTTCCCTGCTCATCCTCCATGATCCCCAATTCCTTGGCTGCCTCTTTGAAGGCCTGGTACTCCAAAAGCTTACGGACAAGCTCGGCCCTCGGGTCGCCGCCGGACTCATCTTCCTCTTCGTCCTTTTCCTGCGGCAGAAGCATCCTGGATTTGATATAGACAAGCGTTGCCGCCATGACCAAGAAGTCGCCGGCAATATCGAGATCGAATTTTTTCATCTCCGCCAGATACTCCAGATATTTTTTCGTAATCTCCGCAATGGGAATGTCATAAATGTTCATCTCATTTTTTCTAATAAGGTCCAATAAGAGGTCAAGCGGACCGTCGTAGACGGCAAGCGACACATGCAGAGGATTTCTCTCTTTCAGGGTGGGGTCACCCGCAAGCGGACTTTCCTCTTTGCTCTCAGTTCCTTCCTGCCGAACCGGAGTTTGTGTTCGGGAATCTAATCCCGGAGTCCCATCGCCCGCATCGCTTCCAGAAGTGTCTGGTTGGCGACTTGGCTCGCTTTCCGGCGGCCGTGGTTCAGGATTTTCTCCACTTGATCTTTTTTCTTCATCCATTGTTCACGCCTCTTGCGAATCGGTTCAAGAAAATCATTCAATTTTTCGATCATTTCCATCTTACAGTCAACGCATCCGCGCATCGCTTCCCGGCACTCCTGCGCCACCTTCTCTTTTTCGGACGCATTAAACAGCTGATGGAACAGAAAAACCGGACAAACTTCCGGATGTCCTTTATCCTCCCGCTTCTTACGGGCAGGATCCGTAATCATGGTCTTCGCTTTCTTCTTGACGACCTCAGCACTGTCTGACAAATAAATACAATTATCATAACTCTTGCTCATCTTCCTTCCGTCCAAACCCGGAATCCGGGGAACCTGAGTCAAGACCGCTTGCGGCTCGGGGAAAATTTCCTCTTTGTACAAATAATGAAAACGTCTGACGATTTCACGCGCTAATTCCAAGTGAGGCAGTTGATCTTCCCCCACCGGAACCTTTTCGGCCTTGTAGAGCACAATATCGGCCGTTTGAAGGACCGGATACCCCAGAAAGCCGTGCGTATGAAGCTCACGGCCTTGAAGTTCGCGCAATTGATCTTTGTAAGTAGGGTTCCGCTCAAGCCAACCCAACGGTGTTATCATCGATAACAGAAGCGCCATTTCGGCGTGAGCGGAAATCTCGCTTTGGACGAAGATCGTACATTGATCCGGGTCCAATCCGCTTGCCAGGTAATCGATCACAACTTCCATGACGCGTTCCCTTAACGAAGCCTTTTCCTCATATTCCGTGGTCAAGGCATGAAGATCGGCAATCATGAAAAAGGAATCTTCTCCTTGCAGTTTTTTGAAATTTTCAAGCGCTCCCATCAAATTCCCCAGATGCAGGCAACCTGTGGGGCGTGTACCACTTAAAACTCGAGATGACATAAGAGTTCCGTAATCTCCGTAACCTTTGATTTTGTCGAATTTTACAGCACCCTTCGTCCTCTGTCAATGAAGGTGCATCGAAGATATCCTAGGTGTTTTTGGGGTGAAATGACCGCTCACCACCCGCCAAGCAACGGCCTTTTGACCTAACTCCTCTTAAAGAGTAGAGAAAAGGCCGCCGCGGTGGCAAGCGTAACGGGTCTCTAGCGGGCCTTCGGGACTCTCCCGCTCAACTCAAATCCTGATCGTTTGACTGCTTTCACCATTCGATAGAAGGCCTGAACCGGGCTTCGCCCTTCTGTCAGGTTTTTCATGCAAACCGCCGCATACCCCCGTCGATTCTCGATCTTAAAGATACTCACTTTCCCCGATGAAAGTTTCTTCAGTTTCTTCTTCGTCGCCATAGTTGCCTCCGTGATAAATGCCAGCATGCTATCTCTTCAAATATCGGCAGGACCCGTCAACGGTTTGATTAAAAAAAGATCTTGAGCGGCAAAATCAGGAAACCGGTTTCCCTTTGAGGCACTCTTCAAGGACTTTGACTTCTTCCAGCAGGACTTCACGTGATAATTTATATTTCTGATTGGGGAGCCGGACCCAGATGAGCTCCCCTTTGATCACCGAGGTATTGCACCACCGCATAATCCACTTTTCCGGTGTTTCCCCCCGGTATTGCCGTGACAAAAATTGTCTGGCAAAATGCGCGGCAAAAGTCGTCGAAAAAACATATCCCTCATAGATGATTTCGGCATCGGCTTCTCCAAACCTGTCGATCAAAAAAAGAATCTTGGCGTAATCGGACTTGGGGCTCTCCAAAAATTTGAGGTAAGCCTTGCTTTCTTCGATCGGAGCAAATCCCGGATAAAGGACAGGTGCGGTTTGTGCCGTAACAAGATGAGGCAATATGAAAAGATTCAGGCTAAGCCCCAAAAAAATGATCCCGATCGGAACCCGCTTCAAAACTCTTATGCGTTTAGATCTCATACTTGAAAAAAAGAACATTTCTTGGATTTTTAAACCTGCACGACCTCTTTGACTTCGGGAATGGCTTCGCGTAAAAGTCTTTCAACCCCCATTTTGAGCGTCATGGTCGCACTGGGACAATGAGAACACGCCCCCCGCAACTGAAGCGCGACGACTCCGTCTTTGTAACTCTCGAAAGTCACATCCCCGCCATCACGGGCCAAAGCCGGCCTTATTTTTTCATCCAAAAACTGTTGGATCCTTTTTTCTACTTCCGATTCGCTGCCGCTCGCTTGATTCGAAGCTTCCGAGAACACGGCCGGCTCTCCCGATAACAGGTGATCCTTCAAGGTATCGCTGACCGCCGGGATAATGGCCGCCCACGTCCCGACATTCGCGCCTCGCGTAATGGTCACAAAATCTTTGCCGATCAAGACCCCTTCAACACCTTTCACTTGGAACAACTTCTTGGCCAAAATCGATTTCTCGGCCTCCGCCGATTTCGAATAAGAGAAAGTCCCCTTCTCGATGATCACTCTGTTGGCATTGAATTTCAGTGATTTGGGGTTCGGCGTAAATTCGGTTTCAATCTGGATATTCTCGTCTGTCATCGTTTGATCGCTAAAAAGCGCCTCCACTCGAAAGGGAATTAATCTTGGATTATTGACTTCGGAGTATCATACCACGCGGGTTGGGTACCGTCCAGCCCTCGACCGCCACTGGCCGCCGCCGCTAGCGCCCACCGCGTAGGTGGCCTTTTCCGACAAACCTAACGTTAGGAATGATTGAAAAGGCCACCTACGCGGTGGGCGCTAGCGGTCAAACGCCGGAGGCGTCGGTGCTTACGAAACAAGGTCCGATTCGAGCCAAAGGTGTTTGTCCTTCAAGGTATCCTGCGCTACCTTGTAAGCAAATCCGTCAAAGTTATGGAAAAGACCCCGGAATTGCCCTTCAATCCGTCCCTTTGCCTGCCGGCAAAAAAGGTCTGCGACATCGATGGGCCCTTTGTCTCCCGGATTCTCCGTCACCATCTTGATGGCCTTCGAACAACTCACGGCAATCGCAAAAAGATCGGTCCCGATATTGACAAGCCTCGTCATCAGCATCTGCTTCTTCTCAAGCCCTTGTTGATAAAGCATCATGGCATGAAAGAGATTACGTGCCAAGCGATGTGCGGTCTTCGAAACATATTTCATATGTCCCCCGAGCCGCTTCGGGATCTTCACGCCTTTTGGCATCGAAGTCAAAAACAAGAATTGCTGAGGGTACCAAAACGCATAAAAGAAGAAGGACTGAAACGCAAGTTTGATCCGGTCCAGAAACTTTGTGCGCTTCGCCAGGATCGGCATAATATGGCGGACATGAATATCCATGGCCTCACGCGCAATAAATAGCCTCATGATCTGGCTCGTCCCTTCAATGATCGTGTTGATCCGCATATCGCGCATGAGGCGTTCGACCGCATAAGGTTGATCGCCGCGTCCTTTTAAAGACTCCACGGTCTCATAGCCCCGTCCGCCGCGGACCTGCATCGCCCCGTCGACAATACGCCAGCTGGCCTCCGTACAAAAGAGTTTCGCGAGCGCCGCTTCCAAACGAATATCGGTTTTCTTCTGGTCCACCATCGCCGCCGCCATATTCGCAATCGCATCCATTGCAAAGACCGTGGACGACATCCCCGCAATCTTAGCGGCCACCGCTTCGTGCTTTCCCACCGGCGCGCCCCACTGCACACGGTTATTCGCCCAATCGCGCATCACACGAATGCACCATTTCGCACCGGCTGTGACCGCCGCCGGCATCGTCAAACGTCCGATATTCAAGGTCGAAAGGGCCAGCTTCAGCCCCTTGCCTTCTCCGATAATGATATTCTCCGCCGGGACCTTCACGTCTTTAAACCGGATGAGCGCGTTCGAGATCCCTTTAAGGCCCATAAAAGTACAGCGGTGAGCCACCTCAACGCCCGGCATACTCTTTTCAACAATAAAGGCCGTGATTTGCTGCCGCTCTTTACCCCGCACAATCTTGGGGGGCGTTTGAGCCATCACCGCGATAATTTCCGCCACCGTCCCGTTCGTACACCAAAGCTTTTCACCGTTTAAGAGATAATATTTCCCGCCCTCCATCGGCACCGCCGTCGTCTTCATCTTGGCCGGATCACTGCCCACATCCGGTTCCGTCAACGCAAAGGCCGAGATCTTCCCCTTCGCAAATTGCGGAAAATATTTTTTCTTTTGTTCCTCCGTCCCAAAATTGATGAGAGGCTGCGGCACCCCGATCGATTGATGCGCCGAAAGGTACACGGCCGTCGAAGAGCAATGACTCGCCGTAAGATGGATCGCGCGGTTGTAATTGACCTGCGATAAACCCAGCCCGCCGTATTCCTTCGGGATCTTAATCGCAAAACACCCGATCTCCGCCAGGGCCTGAAGCGCCTCCTTAGGAACATCCCCGCTTCGATCAACTTCGTTCGGATCGATAGTTTTTTTGAGGACCTTTTCGAGTTTTGCCAGGAATAAATCGCCTTCCTTTTTATCCTCATCACTCTGAGACGGAAAAGGTAAGATAAGTTCCCAGCGCGTCTGGCCTTGGAAAAGCTCCGCCGCAAAACTCGGCAGCTTCCATTCTGCCTCGCGTGAATCCTCGGCCAATTCCAAGGCCTTGAGTTTCCCCTTGCTTGCGTTCTTGTCATTGAGTAAGTCCATGGTTAGCTCCTTTTAGGATGAAGGGTTCTTACGGGTTAAATGGACGGCCATCTTCCAGATCCAGGCACTCCCCACAATGATAACGACAGGGACAATAAATATGACGAAGGGTTCGATGCCCCGGTATTTTTCGAGGAAATCCTTCATCGAAGTGAGATCTCCTTGGATTAAGTCCGGCCCGAAATAAACCAGGACCATGATCAAGCTCAGGGCCGAAAAAAAACCGATTGTGTTGAAAATAAGAGTTTTCATCCGGTTATGGATTATCGGCAAAACCTAATGGAAGAATTAGATCAACACAAAACACGGGAACGGTTTATCCCTTTTATGTTCCGGCAAGTTCCAGGATTTCTTCGGGATTCCGGCTCGAGGCCAAATGCCCGCCGACAAGATCCTGCGCCTTATAGGAGACTGCACCAAAACCCATTCCCTCACCGGCAATGAACCCGCCGATCTCAAGCTTCTCGACCGGCTGCACGACAGGCACCGAAATGTTGTCTTTCATACCGGCGGTATTATCCTTCGAAAGACGGTTCGTCGCGTAGACACTTTCCGCGGGATTGACTGCCGAGATCACCGGCAGGACAAAAAACCATTGGGCAATGGCAAAAAACAAAACAAAACCCACACAATGAAGCCAACTGACTAATCTATCTCTTTTCATAAGTCCTATCTCCATTCATATGAACTAATTAGTGAATCAAAACGTTCCCTAAACTATCTTCTTAAACCATACCCGCCGTTCGATCATTTTTCAATACCTGCTATAAAATAAATTCTCTATATAGCAATAGATAGCATTAGTGATCACGTAAATCAGATGCTGGATAAAAGCTGAGGCTAGAGGCTGGAAGCTAGATCAAAGCTGCAGGCTCCAGGCAGCAAGTCAAAAACATAATGCACCATTAACGAGTGGCGTTGATAATTAACCGTTGTATTTCCCTCTCCCTGAAAGGGAGAGCCCGCCTGCCATGCAGTCGGGCAGGGGCTAGGTTGAGGGTGTTATAAGAATATTTCCCCCTCATCCCCGCCTGCCACGCAGGCGGGTAAACTGAAACAACAACCCCTCACCCCAACCCTCTCCCCAGTGGGGAGAGGGCAGGGTGAGGGGGCGAACATCTAGCATCCAGTATCCAGCTTCGGCTAGTTATAACCACTGAGTTTTCCGAACGTTCGGAAAACTTAAAATCGTTAAATTCTGCCGACGTCGGCAGAATTCAAGCCTGGTGAGTTTTCCCACCGGTGGGAAAACTCGGTTCTCACCAATTTTCCCCACGCGGGGAAAATTCAATTTACGCCAATTGGTCCGGCGCCGGACCAATTTGAATTATCAGATTTATTCGGCACCGAATAAATTCGAAGCGATTTGCATCACCTCAAATTTGTCTGCGTAAATTGTCCCCACGTGGGGACAATTCAGAACGGGTGCATATCTCCAAACGTTTGGAAATATAGAATGTGAGGACTCCGCGTAAGATTCCCGAAGTTGGATTTATAAAACGCACTATAAATTCATCACTTCTATCTAGTATCCAGCATCCAGAATCTAGCTTCTGTTCTCTGGTCTCGACTCGGACAGAACCGTCCAGGTTCTGCCGCAAGATCGTAGGAAACCATCAAGGTTTCCACGAGCGGTACTGATATATCAATATCAGTGAAGTCGCACCGAATCATTGGGATTCGGTGTTAGTCTGCGGTCTGTAGTCTAAATAAAGGAGGGAACCCCGGAATCGGTTATAACTCAAATTCACACCGATTCCGGGGGTTGGGGTTTGGAATCTGTAAAATAATTATTCAAAATTGTTAATTCAATTAATTCGAATAACGCTGCCTTAATAGCTCCGTTATCGTTCGCTTTAGATCAGCCCTTCGTACATTTGATAAAATTTCTCATCAGAAGCTTGCTTTGATTTTTCAAATGAATCCCATGCCTCATCCATAGCGCCAAAAAGTTCTTCCCAACGACGCTCGAGTTCCTCACCGCCAAGCACGGCATGACCAATATAATGATTAGGGCCCAATATAATGAAAGGAGCGTCACTGGGATTAATTGAGACCGCTATACCAAGATCGCTAAACTGTTCATCAATTAGAGCCAAGGCTTGATCACGTTCTTCTTGAAGACTGCCGACAAAATCGTCTCCGTAGCCAAAATCCGCGCAATTCGTAAATGCGAGGACTTGATATCCACCGCCAATTTGACTGCAAAATTCAGAAATATTCGCTTCAAATTCATCAAACTCCCCTAATTTCAACAGAGCTTCTGCCACTTGTTGCCGATAAAAAAGATCAGAAGAAGCGACACCGGCATACCACTTTTCATACAGATTTTTGTATTCCTCATAACCATCTGGGGATCCCGTAGAATGCCACCATCTAACTTCATCTAAGATGGCCTCATTCTGAGATTGGAGGTCCATGGCTTCATACCGTGCTACAGTCTCGTAACAATATTCTTCACCATTCAAATTCGTGTCGCATATCTCCTGATATTCGACTGGCACCATCTGAAATCGACTCGCCGACACAAGGTGGTTTAACCATGCTTCTCTTGAGGGTTCAATTCCATATTGAGAAGACGCTAACATATTGGCCCCACATTCTGCGGGCTGCTGCCAATCTGAAGATGTAGGCACATGGCAATAGTTGTACCAGTCCTCAACAATGGGTTTAGCAATCGCCATAACATCCTTGAAAGATCCATAATACTCTTCGCGTGCGTCACGCACTGCCCATTGGTATTCAATCTCAACCTTCTTCTTTAAAGCATCCCTTAAGCCAAATTGGACATGACTCAATTCCGAAAAGAAAGTTCCTCCGGCCTCTTCAGCTGCTCGTTTAACTGCATCCAAAGAGTTCTTAAGCGCACCTCTGACTTTACCCGACACTGCATCGTCATCAAAAACTTTGTAATACCATGTGCCTTCACCTAAAACTTCCCTTATTGATCTTGAATAAAAATCCAAACCATCTTCATTGCGATAATTAAAAATGCCGCCGGACAGAGATCTTGCCTCCTGCCAAATCCGGTGGTATTCATTCATGACCTCAACACGCATGGACAATAAATCATCCATCTGTCCTATAACAGCAGCGCGGATCCCTTTTAATTTCATGATCTCAACTTCGGCAAGCGCATAAAAAACCTCTTTCGCTTTTTTCTTTTGAAGATCACGCTCAATCTCCAAATCACGCAAAGCGACTGCATAAGGCACTTCAAAAAAACTATCGGTTGCTGCAGGGTAATGCCCCGGTTCGAGCGATCCGCTCGTTGAACCTGCTGGCCCATCATAGACAGCTTCCCACGCCTCCTCTTTTGCGTATTCTCCACATACAGCTGCAATATCCGAGGAATTCGTCACGCCACTTTCCCAGGTATCCTTCCAGCAAGTTTTCCATTCCTCATACCGCACAGGCGAAATCCCATACCTCCATTGAGAATAGGCATACTGGTTTTCGAATACACACGTCGCATCCGAAGCCGGGTCCTCTGTTTGGCCGCAATGCTCCATCGCCAAATTTTGAACCGCTCTTTCATATTGCTCATCAATAGCATCAAATTCTTGGAGCAACTGCTGGCGCCCTTCTTCGATGCGGCCCAAAATACCATTCAGGTTCCCCAGCTGATTTTCGAAAACAACCCCCATTTGGATGGAATCATCGAGCATCTTCACATAAACCGGCTTTAATTCGAGCAGCCACTTCTTAACCTTCTCAAGACTCTCGATCCTTTCGAGGACCTCGGGACTTGGATCTCTTTCCCTGAATATGCTAATGAATTGATCAACCTCGCCTAAAGCCGCATCCATATCACTGAGGAACTGTTCCCTCAAACCTTCGAAAAATTCCTGAAGGTTTGGAATGCTTTCATTTCTGAGAAAAGAGTTTAAATCCACACCTAAAGAAGACACTGCGCTTTGGTACGATTTCAAAAACAAGGCAAGATCCTCCAAACCCAAACCGGTGTAGTCCTGGTCTTGAAGATTTATCAAGATTCCTTGTACTGAATCAATCATGCCGTCAATCGAATCAAGATACTCCCTTAAATAAACATCAAAGGCTTCGGAAACCTCGGTCATATGATCGACACGTGCCTCCTCAATCTCCGTCCACTTGGTTTCCCACTGTTGCTGTTCAGGATCAACCTCAAGCGATTCAAATTCCGTATTGATCTTGGCAAGATCGGCTTTGGCGCCTTCGACGTACTGATCCACAGCTTCCATGGCCTCCTCGAAAAACTGGGCAGGGTCATCGCCTATAAGTTCCTTAACTTTTTCAACTGCGTCCTTTAAAACGTCCAAAGATAACGATTGGACCGGCGGTATATTGATCCTCTTCATCAGGAGAAACCCTAAAAGCTCTTCGGAAGCAATAAAATCCTTCAGAGCGGCAATGGTCCTCGAATTAAGGTTCGCATTCGGAGGCAGGAAGATTCCGTCGGTCACGAGGTTATTGATTGACCACGAGGCTGGAGAAGGTGATGGCGAAGCATAGGGCTGCGGGCTGGCTGAAACATATGCAGCCGGACTCGGGCTCGATGAAGATGAGGGCGATGGGACCGCATCCGCACGAACACCCAGCATCACAAGAAAATACTTATACAAATTCATAAGCCGCGCGGCCTCTTCTTCCGATAGACCAAGTTTCTCGATAAGTGCCGTCAAATCATCCGCACTCAGCGCAATCTCAATCCCCTGGACGTCCTTATATTTTTCCAAGGCCTCACGGATAAACTCCGCCTGTTCAGAGACAACTCCTGAAAGATAGCTGATGAGCGCCTGCCTGTCGGCCTGGGCAATCCTTTGATTGGCAATTTGATAATTACGCCGCATCGCGTTCAGCATGCCGTTCATGCGGTTAAGGACAATCTGGGCGTCCGGTTCGGAAACATTGATGGGATGAAAAACCATCGGTACCGGCAAGTCTTCGGCCTTGTCCATCATCTCATCCAAGAGGCGCTTGATTTCGGATGGATCATTAGACGCCGAAATTTGACTGGCAAGCGCTTCCAATTCAGCCAGGCCCTCTTGATTTACTGCGATACCCTCTTCATAACGGCTGATAAGCCGAGCTACGTTCTCGCGCCAAATCGTCCACGCCGTGTAATAATCCCGGTCCTGGACACCCGATCCGTTCAGCCCCTCGAGAATGATCTCATTGCTCCCGCCCAAATCACTCAAATCAACCTCCGGATATTGCATTGATAAATTGACAAGCCGCTCACGTTCCTCCATCAAAAGCGCATACAATTCTTCCATCTGAAGATTGGCTTCATCCGCCTCGCTTAATAGCCCCTCGAGAACATCAATACGCTCTTGAAGCGTCTGAATGTAATTATTAACTTCCTCCGTCTTACTCGCCAAGAGCGCCTGCGCCCTTTCTTTAAGAAGGCTAATTCTTTCATTCGCCCGCAGCGCTTCCAGCTCGGCGTTGATCTGATTCGTTCTCGCTATAATACTCGCAGCGGATTCCGGTACCCCGGCTGCTATTCCGGCAAAGAATGACTCCAAATCTTCGCCTGCCGTATAATCCCTAATCTCATTGACCGTCTCACGCAATTCCTCCAAGGACATGCCGGAGGTATCGATATCCCCGAAAACATATAGCCCGACGGAAGAAAAACCTTCCGCCTCCGCAAATTCAGCATACCAATCCGGCAGTTCTACAAGTGTTAATGACTGATCAAACACCCAATCCACCGTATGAAGCATATAAGTCAAAGCAAAATGTAACCGCCTCAACCGCTCCCTTTGGGCTTCATTTAAATCCGATGCCTCAAGCAAAACTTCGAGTTCTGTCTCCGTCATAGCCGCTCCCATATCCCGAATCGGCTCTAACTGCTCCAGCAAGTAATCCATGTAGGCAGCTTTTAACCGGCTCCATTCCGCAATAAATTCTTCTAATGCAGCGCGTTCTGGATCATATTCGCTTTCGAATTCGAGGGCCTCCTCCAAAATTCCTTCAACCGCGCTTCCGAATCTCACCTCTTTAGAAACACCGTCCGCGCGCGTGATCGTCGCCACCATCGGAAACTTCCCGCCTATCAACAAGATATATTCAAAATCCGAAATGACGGAAACAAGCACACGTTGGGTTTTGCTCTCACCTTGGGGTTTCGTGCGCTCAATCTTTTCGATGTGGCAGGGCGAAATCGCCTCACAAACCGCATTCTCCGTATAATAAAATTTATTCGCAGCGATCAAATTATCCTGGGAATCAAAATCCGCAACGGTATCCACAAATAAACCCGTCTCGCGTTCCACAAAAGTCACCGTCCGGTACGCCACACTGCTCTCACCTAGATATTGGATCCCGGCCATAGCAGGGTTCACAGAATCCGCATAGTAAATATATCGCACCCGCTTAATCAACTTCTCCTGAACGGGACACGGCGCCATAAGACATGGCGTCTCAACCTCTTCGGAAACGGTCACTGAATACAATTTGTTATTGAGAACTGCGGATGCCGGAGAGGTCGCTGGGGTCGCATAACTTAACCGGAAGACCTTGCCGCTATGTCGAAACTCCGCCGCAACAAGATGAATCTTATCCTCAGACGTCGTCGTTTCATATTGATAGGTAATCTCAGAGCTGATGTATTCATCACCTAAAAGATTAGGCTGGTAAACCCCGCCGAAAGGCACCGCCGCCACGGGCGTATAATTAAAATGACCGGGCATATGGACTTTAACTTTTTGATTTTCTAGATCCACCGTGATACTCATATCCCCCCGTTCCAGCATCGATCGAATCCCGGATTCATCCAATCCAAAAGTCTGGACTAAATCCTGGATAACGACTTCGCGGACGGGCTGTTCGGTAATCTGCGTCTCCAGATCAAATAGGAGCCAGTTGTCACTGGGGAACCCCAGCGTGAACTTCGCGCCCGCGGGAAGATGAATAACACCTTCAACTTTAGAAACATCAAGAAACGCGTGAGGCGGCAGCTGGATTATTTCTCCGCTCGAAACCGGCCCCGGATCAAAAACAATTTGAAAGGTCTTGATCCTGATCGGCGCCAGGCATTTAAGCATCCCGCCGCAAGGATCATAAGTCACTTCGATTTGAAGGAATCTTCCGGCCGCATTGGGTGACGAAGAAAATTGATATTCCCTCATCCCGTCCTCACGAACCGTCGCTTTGTCAAATTTAACGATATCCGATCCAAGCCCCTGTATCGCCTCCATCTCAGATTCCGTGGGATACTTCGTGGGATCAGGCAGTTCATTGAGTAAATCTTCGACAGGTTCCCCGTTAATATGGGTGACCTTTAAAATCTGCATCCCTTCCAGTTCGAAAAATTCACCGCGTAATTCAACTTCTTGGCCTTCATAGAGAGGCAGTAATTTTTGACCCACTTCATCGGCGCCATCCACCAAAATCGAACGGTTCGCGTCAATTTGCAAACGGTAGACCGACCGCATCAGAAAACTCGGCTGATCATCAGGAACTTTTACGAGGACTCCGCTAAAAACGCTTTGCACTTGAACCGGCGACGGGGACGAAGAACTTCTTGGGCTTGGTGACGCATAACTCGTTGGGCTCGGAGACGCATTAGGTACCGGCGATGCGTGGGGTTTAGGTGACGCCGGCGTTCGTACCGCCGCTACTTTTGTAATGGCAACAGGCTCAAAGAAAGTGGCCAGACTCCTATCGAGATATCTTTCTTCAGGATTAATATCGGAATGATCTGTTTCTTTGACTTCCAAAGAAACTTCCGCCTGTCGATCCTGGATTTGCTGAACGGGATCAGCAGCGATCGACTGCGTGGGAAAAACTATCACCTGCGAAAATAAAAAAACAAGTATCGTTAAGATACTTGTCGCTCGATTCGTTAGATTGTCAATTTTCATGGCCCGGCGTCTCCTTTAAAATCCTTAAATTTTTAATACTTAATAACAGTATATTAAAAGTACACAAATCCATACATATTGTCAAGATGCTAATTACTAAATATATTAAATAAGTGCTTTGATGTGGTTTATGTTACTTATCTCGGCAAGCTGCTATTCGTCGAGGCGAAAACGATGATCTCTTAGTATCCGAAAGCATATGCGATCAATCGCGATCATATGGAATAGCCAGCGATCATCTTTACGGCTTTGCATTTGAGGTAATCGCATTAATCAAGTGGCTGGTAACTTCTACTAGCTCTCCGGGTCTTCGACAGGCGGGGCCTTTTTGAGGATGGCTTCTTCGATAATCAGCTCTTTTCGTTCCCGAATCCTTTCCAGGTTCTTTTTCACGCGGTCTTCAGGGATCTTGAATTCTTCGAGGATAATACGGTTCAGTTCATAACTGGCTTCCCATTCTTCCATCACGACCATATCGGCGCCTAACTCATAAAGTGCCGGGGCGTCCCGTTCAGCCCGGCTCCTGACAACAAGGACAACATCCGGGTTAAGCCGCTGCACAACCCGTATGACCTGGGCCATCCCGATGGGGTCCCCGAAACTCACGACCACAGCCCTTGCGCGGCGGATCCCCGCTTTGTTTAAAACCTCGGCATTTCCGACGTCCCCGTAAATGCCGATAAAACCTTTCTTGCGCGCATCTTGAATATTCTTCGGATTCATATCGATCATGACAAAGGAGATATTCTCCTGCTTAAAAGTCACCGCCAAGTCTCTGCCGGAAGGGCCATAACCGCAAAGGATCACGTGATTGCTGACCAGCGAAGCCCGCTCCTCCCCCTCTCTCCACTTCTTGGGGACCCCCAACATCGGCATATTTTCGGCAAATCGCAAAAGGATGGGCACCAACGCAAACAAAGCCGGCGTGAACAGCATGGTCAAGAAGGCCACCGAAAGAAGGACGTGATAAATATAAAAATCAATCCCCCCGTGAGTCCTCCCCGCTTCCAGGAGCAGGAATGAAAACTCACCGATCTGCGAAAGGATGAGTCCCGCGGCAAGCGCGATATGCAGCGGATACTGGAAAGCCACTAGCAAGACTGTCATGATCACGGAATTGATCAGAAGAATCAAACCGACGACCGTCAGGATCAGAAAGAAATTATCAAAGGTAAACTGCACTTCAAAGAGAAGGCCGATCGAGACAAAAAAGATGCTGACGAAGACATGCCGGAAGGGCGCAATCTCTCCGATCAATTGATGCCCATAATCGGAGTTGGCAAACATCAGGCCTGCCAGAAAGGCCCCGATGGCAAGCGACAACCCAAGCTCGCCGCCGATCCAGGCAATCCCCAGGCAAATCACCACCGCCGTCAGGAAAAAGATTTCACGGTTTCTCGTCATCGCAATCTGCCTCAAAAGATGCGGGAAAACATACCGGCCGAAAAGGAAAACACCCGCAATAAAAGCAACGGTTTTAAGCAGCGCCAAGCCAAAGGTCGCAAGAACCGAACCGGCAGACTGCCCCATACTGGAGATGAAGATAAGGAGCGGGACCACGGCCAAATCCTGGAAAAGAAGGATCGAGATCGCGATACGGCCGTATTGGGTGTCGACTTCCCCTCGATCCAGGAGGTATTTAAAAACAATGGCCGTTGAACTTAATGCAATCACGGAACCTAAAAAGATCCCCTCATAAAGGGTCCAACCCCGGAAGATTGAAAAAAGGACCGAAATTCCCAGTGACAATAGAATCTGAAGGGAGCCGCCCAAAATTGCGACCCGTCTTAATCCCTTGAGGCGGTCGAAGGAAAACTCCAGACCGATCGTGAGCATGAGAAGGACCACACCCAGTTCCGCTAATTGATGGATGCGGTCGACATCGGAAAGGATCCCGAAGCCTCCGGGCCCGACCGCGACACCGGCAAGGAGGAAGCCTAAAATAGCCGGAAGGCGAATGCGTTCAAAGGCAATCGCCACAAGCGACGCGGCGATGAGGACAATCAGGAAATCTGTAAAAAAAGACGGATCAGCCATGAGACAACAACCCTATTTTCTTATGCCTTCTGTAACTCATCGTCATCCTGAGGGAGTCCGTAGGACGACCGAAGGATCTTAAGAAGCAGCTTCCACCCGGACAAATCCGGGGAACTCTGTCCGTATTTAGATTCTTCGTCACCCCGTTGGGGCTCCTCAGAATGACCAGAAGTCGCACCTGCCATTACTTTCCTATCGGTTCCATTCTAACCTTTCCCCTAAAAACCCAGTGAACATAAGCGGTATAAGCCAAAACAAAAGGAAGTGTGATGGCCACAATCACGAGCATCACTGTTAACGTTTTATCTGATGAGGACGCATTAAAAATAGTAAGGCTGTATTCCGGGCTTCCCGCAGAATAAACAAAATTAGGATAGGTCCCCAACGCGAATAAAATAAGCAGGGTTACAATCGTCATACAGGAAGAAAAGAATGCCTGCGCGAACCGTTCCCGGTAAACTTCCCGCACGAGATTCACAATCGCCAAGAGATTGAGGATGGAAAAGATACCGAGGACGGGATATTCGCGAATAAGAGCCGTCATCCGGGGCACCTTCGCTAAAGTCATGAGGGTCGTCACGACAAAACAAATCAAAAAGAAAATCATCACCGAAGGAAACCAGCGGCGCACTTCCGTCTGGAGGTCCCCTTCTGTTTTCACAAGAAGGTAAATATTCCCGTGAAGCATGAAAAGGGCCAGCGTTGTAAGACCTACCAGTAAACTATAAGGATGAAGCAGCCCCAAAAATCCAATAGCGAAATCCCCTTCTGCGGTAAGCGGAATCCCCCACGCCAGATTCCCGAGAGCGACGCCTAAAAGGATACTGGCCAGGATACTCGAGAGGCTAAAGACTATATCCCAAAGCTGTCTCCACCAACCCATCGGTTCCTTACTCCTGAATTCAATAGACGCTGCTCGCGAGATCAAGGCCAGCAAGAACAGCATAAACGCGATATAAAATCCCGAGAAGACACTGGCATAAACCTTGGGAAAAGCCGCAAAAAGGGCTCCGCCGCCTACCACCAGCCAGACTTCATTCCCGTCCCAGACCGGGCCGATTGCATTCAGAAAAATTCGTCGGTCACGGTCTGATTTCGTTAAGAGGTGGAGAGATCCGACACCCAAATCAAATCCGTCTAGGCAGGCATAGCCTGTCAATAGAACCCCGATTAAAAGAAACCAGATCTCATTGAAGCTTACCGGTAAATCCATACCGTGCCCTTTCCATTAATAAGAAGCCGGGACACCTTCCCGCATTGCTTCTTCAGGACCTTTTTCGATTTTGCGAATCATGAGATAGATAAATAAAACGAAGAGAATGAGATAAATAAAACTGAACATCAGGATTGAGGCCAGAACCTCAGCACTCGAGACCACGGGGGAAACCCCTTCGTAAGTTCTCAGGAGGCCGTAAACAATCCAAGGCTGCCGGCCGACTTCAGCGGCAACCCAGCCGACCTGATTCGCGATTTGGGGGCCCAGGAAGGCAATTGTCAAAAGATAAAGCATCCACTTCGATTGGAAGAGGGCTCCTCGCCACCAAAGAAAAACCCCAAGAAGGCTGAGACCAATCAAGCCCATTCCAATCATGACCATCAAGTGATAGGTCTGAAAAACGATTTGAACCGGGGGCCGGTCTTCTTGGGGAAATGCCCTGAGGCCTTGAATCTGCATCTTGGGATCTCCCGAAATAAGGACACCCAGCATACCGGGAAACCCCAAACCGAAACGGACGCGTTCATTCGCCTCATCGACCCAGCCGAAAAGATAAAGCGGCGCGGGGGCCTTTTTTTCATAATGCCCTTCAAACGCCGCCAATTTCGCCGGTTGATTTTTGCTGACCCCGATCGCGCTCGTGTGCCCCGTCGTCAGCTGAAGGACCGATGAAACAAGGGCGATCACAAGTCCGATCTTGATGGACGCTTTGGAAAATGCTTCGTGGCGTTTCCTTAAAAGATAATAAGCGCCGACACTGACCACAAGCCATGCCCCGGCCTGCCAGGCACCGACCATCGTATGGGTAAAACGGTCCATACTCGAAGGATTAAAGACCATCGCCCAGAAATCCGTGATTTCGGCGCGCCGATGGGACCCTTCTGTGACCACATGATAACCGGCCGGGGTCTGCATCCAGGAATTGGCGACAATGATCCAAAAGGCGCTCATCGTCGAACCCAGAGCGACCATTAGAGTTGAGAAGAAATGCATTTTGGGTCCCACTCGATTCCATCCGAAAAGAAGAATACCTAAGAATGTCGATTCAAGAAAGAAGGCAAACATCCCTTCAGCCGCCAGGGGGCTTCCGAAAACATCCCCCACGAACCGGGAATAATTGGCCCAATTCGTCCCGAACTCAAATTCCATCACAATGCCGCTGGCAACACCGAGTGAAAAAATAAGCGCAAAGATGCGAACCCAGAAATGGACCATCTGCCGGTAAAGGGGGTTCTGGGTCTTCAGAAAAAGGCCTTCCATAATCACAAGGACAAGGGCAAGCCCGATACTGACGGGAGGAAAGATATAATGAAAACCGATCGTTAGCGCAAACTGAATCCTGGAAAGTAAAACGACGTCCATTGCTCCTTTACGCGGTTTCGTTAGCTTCCAACGGCATGTTCACGATCAAGTGATGTTACGTCTCGACTCTCAACAACTTTGTTTGACGCCCAGCTTCTTGAGAATCTTCTCCATCAAACACCATCGGGTCAAGGCTGACTGAATCAGATTGACTCCGACAAATGCGGTAAAAAGGAGCCACCACTTACTCACCCCATACGCCAGGGCCAGGCTGATCAGGATAAAACTGCCGGCAATCAAACGGATCCAACGTTCCATCGACATGTTGAATTCTCCTTCTTCAGGAAAAGTTTATTAAAAAACGCGATTAAAAGGAAGCGTTATTTCGCTTCTTATCATCTCATTCCGGGAAGGGGCACATCAACAAACAATTGAAGCTGGACACGGAGTAGAAGGTTATTACTCTGAACGATGTGTGATAACCGGATTGATTTCCAGCCCCACAACCCTCAATCCGCAAAATGACAGCTTACGACCTGCAAATTCTCTTAGCTTCTGCTTGATTGCTGGCAAATCTTTCACCATGTCGTCCATCGTAATTTGTGACAGATAATCCGAGACAATCATTACGGTATCCATCTTCGCAGTCTCATAGTAATCTTGCGTTTCAATAACCGCCTTGGCGGCATCACTCACCTGAAAGCTCGCATGAATCTCAACCGCCAGAAGCTTTGCGTCCTTCATGACCACATAGATCCTTGGTATTTCAATCTCAAATTCCCTCATATCCACTTTGTCCAGTTGATTAAGGAGTGGAACCAAAAAAACGATCCCGGGATCGACAACCTTCTTAAATTTTCCGTTTTGGAATAAAACCCCTCTTTCAAATTCATAAACCAGCCGGACAAAAAGGGCCGTTAGCATGGACAAAAGACTCATCGCAAAAACAATTTTCAGAGCCGTTGTTAAACCGAATAGATAGTTCATCGGAATAGAACCTCCTCTAAGAGATGATAAATCATAAGTGCAAGACTCAAAAGGATCACAATCGTAAAAACCATTCGAGCCAGATGGTAAAAGAAAAAAACATTAACCTTTCTTCGTTTAAAATCTCGGCTGCCCTCGGTTTTTAAATTTACCACCCCGAACAAATCCGAGAAAAGCCAGTAGCCGTCGCCTTGAAACAAAGGATTCAAAACAATCAGCCACCGGATGTACTGGGTCACCAAAAGTGGTGTGACCCAAGGCTCGAAGGACGGATTGAGGAAAACCCACAAAATGGCTAGACAGTTGAAAATGGAATCGGCAAAAATTCCCATCAAGTTCACCAATACGCGCCTCGAACGGGATAATTTCCAGAGAACATCCGACTGCACAAAGACAGCCGGCAGAAAAAAAATCCATGTCATGCCGAGCCTTGGCCGAGTATAGGGCCTTAAAGCCAAAAAATGCCCCAGCTCATGAAAGATGATGCCGGCACAGGCAATTGGAAAAATAACAAAAATTTGGGAGGGGGCTGTAAGCGAAACATGTCGCGCCAAAGCTTCCCAATACAAGGCTTGAATCACGATCATCAAAGCTAAAAAATAAAGGAAACCGCTTAAATCCAAAGGGGTTCGGAATCGGTCGAGACGTTCTATCCTGCCATGCTTTGGTTCCGCAGCTTCCAAATCTTTGGATCGTATCCATTTTTCAAGATCTTCCAATTCCTGTTTTGAAATACCGTGCCTTTTTTGAATCAGCTCCCAGTCAAAACGATCATTGAGATCAAGGATGATATGCAGCGTTTTATCATCGATTTGCGTAAAACGCCTGTCCGGCCCTTCAACCCACAATTTGCCCCGCCCCAAGCGCCCATACTGGAAGGCAAGAGGATTCATGAGCGTCCCATAAGGAAATCGGCAAGGGCCCCGCTGATATCGACTTTTAGGATTTCCTCGATCCCCATAAACATCGCCGAAGGATTGCATTCGATGACCACGAATTCCCCGCCGGGAGTCAAACGAAGATCCATCCCCGTAAACTTAAGCCCGCAAATTCTCATCGCCTTGATGCATATTTGGGCAACCTCAGGAGGAAGATTGATGATTTGGAATCCCTGCTCATGCCCCCGATAATCGAGGGTCTCGGATTTGATGATGACAGCAACAAGGATTCTCGACTCCAAAATATAAACGCGGACATTTTCACCCGGTATGAGCTCCTGAAAGAGAACCGGTGCGTTCTGCAATCTTTCGAGTTTCTCAGGTTTCAAATGCTCTTCGGTAAGTTCCCGGCATTCGGCCCCTCCAGCCACCGGTTTAAAAATAACCTTTCCGACTTCTTGTTTGAATTCCAGAAGTTTTTTGGGATCGTTCGTTACAAGCGTTTCGGGAACCCGGATCCCTTCTCTCCTCAACATCTCAAGCTGCAGGGGTTTTAAATAATGAAGCGTAAACGCCGACACGGGATTCACCACCGGGATATTCCGAAAAAAGAGTACTCGCAGCAAAGATCCCAAATGCGATTGGCGTTCCCGTTCGGCCCTGTAATCCCGGTACCAATTGTCGGTTTCGAGTTTTCCTTCGGCATTTCTTTTATCTTCCAAATCATAAGGCGGCAGAAAAAAAACCACGGTTCTCAGATAACACCCTGCTATTTCATCAAGCGGTTCCCCTTGATAAAATATCTTTTCATTCCTAAGCGAAAGTTTGACCTTGGCGGGAAAATTGAGTGTATCCAAAATTAGGGGAGAACCGCCTTTTTGCGCAATACGCTGCGCCATGTAATGGCTATGGCGTTCGTTTGGAGCACCGACAATGAGGATCTTAGGTTTCGAATTCGTCATAATCTGTTTAAATTAACGGTCAGATGTCACCTAAGATTGATAGATAGTCTAAAATCCACACAAATTAAACGACCGTTTCGCCTTCTTCCCCTAACATCATGGTCGTAAGTTCAATCTCAGCTTCTTCACCCAGCATCATGGTCGTCAACTGTCCTGGTGATACATAAGCAGACGATGACAGGGGGCTAGGACTTGGATTCGGTGACGGCGAAGGCGCAGGCGTCGGCACCGGCGCAGGCGCGACGGGATTAACCTGAATCTCTTGACTTGGCACCGGTTCGGAAGCGGCTTCAGGACTTGGATGAGGAGCAGGACTCGCTTCCAGCGAAGGTGACGGCGAAGGCGCAGGCGTCGGCACCGGCGCAGGTGAAGACGGACTGGAAAAATATCGAATGGGGTGTAGCTCCGAAGTACCTTCTTCACCGACCATCATCGTTGAAATAACCATCTCTTCGCCCATTCGAGTGAAATCCGATGTCCACGTTTCTTCGGGAGTAACCCGCGTTGGAACAGCCGTGCTCGTTTCAGGCGTGGCCGGTACGGAATTAACCTGAATTTCTTGACTCAGCACCGGCTCGGAAGCGGCTTCAGGACTTGGACCGTGCACATTCGAAACAGGCATTGTTTCATTCCCCGCCGTTTCCCCCGGAGAAATGCCTGCCGGATTGTAAGCCGGCGACGGACTCGCATGCGGAGTTGGGCTGGCTTCAATCGAAGGCGACGGAGAAGGCGCGGGCGTCGGCACCGGTGCAGGCGAGGACGAAGATGAAACAAATCGAATGGGATTATACTCCGAAGCACCTTCTTCGCCCACTGCCATCGTTGAAATAACCATATCTTCGCCCATTCGAGTGAAATCCGAAGTCCACATTTCATCTGGAGTTACCCGAGCAGGAACAATCGTATTTGGCTCATGTAAATTCGTGACGGGATGAACCTGAATTTCTTGGGCTGACTGGCTGTCCGGTTGCGCATCCACAGGTTTTTCCGGATTCGTCGGTTCAGTACCGTCATTTTGGATATCAGCTGTAAAAGCCGCAAAAAATAATGGCGATGTGCTTCTCCTAATTTCTAAATCCTCGATAAATAATTTCTTGTTTCTTTTTTCTTCATTTCGTTTTTTCTCCATGGCAGTTTACCTCTTTCTCGTGAACCGGCTTTGAAGATCCACTCCGATTTCTTCGGAAGCTTTAACTAAATGCAAAAATCATACTTAATAAACATCCTTAGAAAGCTAACACTTATATTGTAAATAGTCAAATAGCTCTAAATAGTTATTTATTGAAAGCCAACGATATCCAATTGATTTCAAAGAAGTTACGGATAGGATAATTTGCCTATAAATGGTCCCTTTGCTTATAAAGTTAGGAAATAGATAGAGGTGATATCTCAAGTAAAAAGGGTGAGAAAAATTTCATTGGTGTTGCGGGCGACGGTGACGACCGACATCAACAAATGCGCGGGAGCTGTTCTCCGGAGAGCATGTCAAGGATCCGGCTTGTCCCGACTTGATTGACCAAAGTCACTCGAGGATCTTTCTCTTTTGTTACTTCTCCGATCACGGAGGCGGCTTCACCCAGAGGATGTGATTTGATGACCTTCAAAACCTTATCGGCATCCCCTGCTTTGACAAAAACAAGGAACCTGCCTTCATTCGCGACATAAAGCGGGTCCAATCCCAGAATCTCGCAAGCGCCGTGAACATCTTCGCGGACCGGGATAGATTTTTCTTCGACACGGATTTGAACACCGCGCGTTTCGGCAAGTTCATTCAAGGCACTCGAAAGACCGCCGCGTGTGAGGTCCCGCAGACAATGGATCTCAACCTTCAGGTCCAACAATTTCATGACAAGATCCGCTAAAGACGCCGAGTCACTCTCGATCTGGCTTTCTAAGGAAAGTCCCTCTCGGGCAATCATCACGGCAATCCCGTGACGTCCCAGGTCTCCGTTCAGGATAATTTTATCTCCCGTCCGGATGCTTTGCGGCTCAATCGCCTGGGAATGCTCGAAGACACCTATTCCTGTCGTATTGATAAAAATGCCATCGCCTTTGCCTTTGTCGACCACCTTGGTATCTCCGGTCACAAGTTCAATCCCGCATTCCTTCGCCGCGTCAGCCATTGACTGGACAACTTTCCACAAGGTCTCCATCTCAAGACCTTCTTCAAGGATAAACCCCGCACTCAAATATTTAGGCCTGGCGCCTGCCATCGCCAGATCATTGACCGTCCCATAAACCGACATGCTCCCGATATCTCCGCCGGGGAAGAAAAGAGGCCGCACCACATAAGAATCCGTTGTCATCGCGATTTTTGAGGAGGGTAAAGACAAGATAGCGCTATCGTGCCTCTTCTTGAGGATCTCATTTTGAAAACTCGAGGCAAAAATCTTTTCGATCATCTGATGCATCAGCTTCCCGCCTCCGCCGTGGGCCAAAAGCACACGCGGATAATCCCGAACCGGTAACGGACATTGCATGCTAAATTCTTTTTTTGTCATTTCGCTCCTCGCTCCGTTGGACGGGGCTCGCCCACCGCTTCGCCCACCGCGTAGGTGGGAATTTCGAACAAACCTAACGTTAGGAATGATTGAAAAGGCCACCTACGCGGTGGGCGCCAGCGGTTCATCGTGAACCCCGATAGCGGTAATAAGCGGCGCAAGCACCCTCGGAGGAAACCATCGTCGCCCCCAAAGGATGTTCGGGCGTGCATTTTTTTCCGAAAGCGGGACACTCGTCAGGTTTCTTCAGCCCCTGCAAAATCAATCCGCTGATGCAATCGGGGGACTCTTCTGCTTCGTAACTCGTCAAATTAAATCTCTTCGCCGCATCCATGACCGCATATTTCTCCCGAAGGCCGAGTCCGCTTTTGGGGATCTCTCCTATCCCCCGCCATTTTCGGGGAATCACTTGAAAAACTTCACGCACCGTTTCCCGCGCCTTCCGATTGCCTTCACGCTTGACAGAACGGGCATATTGATTTTCGACTTCCGTTCGTCCTTCTTCCAACTGTTTGACACACATGAAAAGTCCCTGCAGGATATCGCTCGGCTCAAAACCCGTGACCACAATCGGGACCTTATACTTCCGAGCAAGAGGTTCGTATTCCGTATAGCCCATAACGGTACAAACGTGTCCGGCCGCCAAAAAACCCTGAACACGGTTATGGGGAGAAGCGAGAATCGCCTCCATCGCAGGCGGGACCAAAACGTGTGAAACAAGAATGCTGAAATTTCGAATGCCCCGCTCCCAAGCTTGTTTCACCGCCATCGCGTGGGCAGGCGCCGTCGTTTCAAATCCGACCGCAAAGAAGACAACCTCTTTACGCGGGTTCTCAGATGCAATCGCTAAAGCATCCAAGGGCGAATAAAGGATACGGACATCTCCCCCGCTTGCCTTGACGGAAAAGAGATCCCTGCGTGAACCCGGTACCCGCAGCATGTCCCCGAAGGAACAGAAAATCACATTCTCGAGTGACGCAATTTCAACGGCTTGATCAATCAATTCGAGCGGCGTTACGCAAACGGGACATCCGGGACCGTGAATCAGATTGAGTGAAGACGGCAGGAGTTCATCCAAGCCAAACCGGACAATCGCATGCGTCTGCCCACCGCAAACTTCCATCACCGTCCAGGGTTTTGTGACGGTCCGCTTGATGGCATCCGCAAACTGTCCGGCCAATTTTCCGTCCCGGTATTCATCAACGTATTTCATCATAAACCTCGTAGAATCATCCTGCCCTTAAAAAAAGAAGCGCAGGTTTTAAAGCCTGCGCTCCCCCGTGATCCTTAATCAAGCAACGTTTGAATCTTAAGCCCCATAAGGCGTCTGAAATTCCGGCTTGTAACTCTTCAGAACGCGAATATACTGCGAGCGCTCATAGACCGAAGGATTATCGCAGTAAAGCTGGCTCATACTTCCCCGCATTTGACCCACGGACTCATACTCATGTTCTTCCATCCAGGCCTTCATCTCTTCCTCGATCTTTTTGATCTGGCCGATCCCCTGCTTCATCAGAACCGAGCACAGCATCGTTACGTTTGCGCCGACCATAATCATCTTGATCGCATCTTCCGCTGTATGAATCCCACGGGTGGCCGCAAAATCACATTTGACCCTCCCGTAAAGCATCGCGATCCATCTTAAAGGAAGCCGCATCGAATGGATCGTGCTCAAAACTACATCAGATTTGATCTCTAAGGTCTCCAGATCGATATCCGGCTGGTAGAACCGGTTGAAGAGGACCATCGCATCGGCCCCGGCATCCGCAAACTTTTTGATGGAATAAGAGGGATTGGTGAAAAAACCGCCGATCTTTAAAGCCACAGGGATATTCACTGTTTTTTTCACGGCCTTCAGGATCTCAACATAAACTTTCTCAATATCATTAGGGCTTTGATCCATATCCATCGGGATATTGTAGATGTTCAGTTCGATGGCATCCGCGCCTGCCTGTTCCATCTTCTTGGCATAATCCGTCCAGCCCCCGGGAGTCGCACCGTTTAACGACGCGATCACAGGGATACTCACCGCCGCTTTCGCTTTCCGGATATGATTCAGATATTCCTCCGGACCCACCGAAAATTCACTCGGCTCCGGGAAAAAAGACAAGGCTTCCGCAAAGCTGTCGGTGTGCTCGGTCAAATGGTGATGAAGCTCCTGTTGCTCAAGACGCAACTGCTCTTCAAAAAGAGAGTGAAGAACAACGGCCGCTGCACCCGAGTCCTCCATTCTCTTAATATTACCGATCGATTCCGATAACGGCGAAGCCGACGGCACTAAGGGATTTTTAAGAGTCATTCCCATATAATCAGTCGTTAAATCCATTGTTTTACTCCTCCTGGCTCAACCTGCGCTGCACGATTTAGGATGATTTCCCTGAATTTTGTAAAGTTGGTTTCTCTTCCTTAGCCCCCGTTGCGCCTTCCGGCTGCCGGGCGGCTAAATATTCGTAAAGCTTCCAACGCGTATTGACATCCTTTTGAGCAAGTTTAAAAAGCCCCTTGGCCTCTTCAGGACGGCTCTTCGTCAACATTTTAAACCGGTTCTCCATCATCAGAAATTTATCGACGGCCGCCTGCGGAGCGCGGGAATCCAACTGAAAAGGATTCTGACCTTCGCGGGCCTTGTCCGGATGAAAACGGTAAAGCGGCCACTGTCCCGTTTCAACGGCGACCTTCTGATTTTGCATGGCCGTTGACATTCGGATCCCATGAGCAATGCAATGGCTGTAGGCAATAATAAGAGACGGGCCTTCATAAGCCTCGGCCTCAAGAAATGCCCGGATCGTATGCTCATCACGCGCTCCCATGGCCACTTTCGCCACATACACATTGCCATAGGTCATCGCAATGATCCCCAGATCCTTTTTCGCCGCCGGCTTGCCGCCCGCCGCAAATTTAGCAACAGCCCCGCGCGGTGTCGATTTCGACATCTGCCCGCCGGTATTGGAATAAACCTCCGTATCCAAGACAAGAAGGTTGACATCACGCCCCATCGAAAGGACATGATCCAGGCCTCCGAATCCAATGTCGTAGGCCCATCCGTCACCGCCCATAATCCACACACTTTTCTTAACGAGCATGTCGGCAACCGCAAGCAGGCGTTTGGCATCCTGAGAACTCAAACCATTCAATTTCTTTTTCAAGGCTTCCACACGTTCCCGCTGCTCAAAAATCTCAGCCTCTGTTTTTTGTGCCGCCTTGAGGATTCCGTCGGCCAGGTCCGTTCCGACCTCGGACGCTATCTTCTTTAAAAGTTCCAAGGCAAACTCTTTCTGTTTGTCAACGGCCAACCGGAAACCCAAACCGAATTCCGCATTGTCCTCAAAAAGCGAATTGGACCATGCCGGACCGCGCCCTTCCTTGTTCTTCGTCCACGGCGTCGTCGGCAAATTGCCCCCGTAAATGGACGAGCAACCCGTTGCGTTCGCAACAATCATCCGGTCGCCGAAAAGCTGGCTCGCCAACTTCACATAGGGTGTTTCCCCGCAGCCCGCACAGGCCCCGGAAAATTCAAACAGCGGCTGCTGAAGCTGCTGGTGACGCACCATATTGAGTTTAAGGATCTTCCGGTCAATTTCCGGTAAGGAAAGAAAAAACTCCCAGTTTTCTTTCTCTTGTTCCCTCAAAGGCGGCTGGGGTTCCATATTGATGGCCTTTAAGCGCGTCTGCGATTTATTCTTCGCAGGACAAACATCCACACACAAGGCACAACCCGTGCAGTCTTCCGGTGAAACCTGAATCGTATAGCTTAATCCCTTCAACGTCGGATCCTTCATTTCCTTGGACTTAAACGTCTTGGGCGCCTTCTCCAAACACTTCGGATCATAGGCCTTAATCCGGATCACCGCATGCGGACACACCATCGCGCATTTTCCGCATTGGATACAAACCTCCGGATCCCAAACCGGGATTTCAAGAGCGAGATTCTGCTTCACCCAGCAGGCGGTCCCTGTGGGATAGGTTCCGTCCGCCGGCATCGCACTGACCGGAAGCTCATCGCCGTGGCAGGCAACAATTTTTCCTAAAACATCACGGACAAAATCAGGCGCTGTGCTAGAAACCAAGGCTGGCATTTCTTTCTGGCTTGTTGCTTTCGCCGAAACCTTAACCTCATGAAGATGTTCCAGAGACATGTCAACCGCTTTCAAATTCATCTGCACAATCTCATTTCCCTTTTTCCCGTAAGTTTTCTGGATGGACTTCTTGATCGCGTTGATAGCTTCTTCGCGCGGGAGGACACCGGAAATACCGAAGAAGCATACCTGCATCACGGTATTAATGCGCTGGCCAAGCCCCGAATCTTTAGCGACTTTCACAGCATCAATCACGAAAAATTTTATCTTTTTCTGAATCATCTTCTCCTGGAAGACCCTGGGAAGCTCATCCCATGTTTTTTCAGAATCATAAGGTGAATTCAGAAGAAACGTTCCGCCCGGGACAAGCCGGTCCAGCATGTCATCAAACTTTTCAATAAAAATATACTGGTGGCAACCCACAAAGTTTGCCTTCGTAATAAGATAAGGTGCTTTGATTTCTTTGGGGCCAAAACGCAGATGAGAAACCGTCACCGCTCCGGATTTTTTGGAGTCATAAACGAAATACCCCTGGGCATAATTGGAAGTGTTTTCACCAATAATTTTGATCGTATTCTTGTTGGCGCCGACCGTCCCGTCCGACCCGAGACCGTAGAAAAGGGCCCGGAACGCATCTTTTTGTTCAGTCGAAAATTCAGGGTCATAAGGAAGGCTTGTCCCGGAAACATCGTCCTGAATCCCGATCGTAAAGTGATTCTTGGGTTTCCCGGATTTGAGATTATCAAAAACACCTTTGGCCATCGCCGGCGTAAATTCCTTGGATGATAGTCCGTATCGCCCACCAACGATCTTCGGCATTTTAGAAAAAGGCGCGGTCCCATTCTCGACGGCTTCGTTTAACGCCGAGACACAATCCAAATAAAGAGGCTCCCCCATACTTCCGGGTTCTTTGCACCTGTCGAGAACAGCGATCGCTTCAACGGTTTTAGGCAACGCACTGACAAAGGCTTGAATATCAAAGGGCCGGTAAAGCCGAAGTTTTAAGACACCTACTTTGTCCCCCGCCTCATGCATAGCATCCACTGTTGCATGGACAGGTTCATTGCCCGAACCCATAATGACGACCACCTGTTTTGCATCCGGTGCACCAAAATACTCAAACAAACGGTACTGACGGCCTGTCAGTTTGGCAAACTTATCCATCACCTTTTGGACAATCCCAGGCGCCTTCTGGTAATACGGATTGACCGTCTCCCGGCCTTGAAAGTAGACATCGGGATTTTGAGCGGTTCCCCTTAAAACCGGATGATCCGGCGACAAGGCACGTGCGCGGTGTTCTGAAACCAGGTTGTCGTCCATCATCGAGCGGATATCATCATCAGAGAGTAACTCGATCTTCTGGACCTCGTGGGAAGTACGGAAACCTTCAAAAAAGTGCACAAAGGGGATTTTAGCCTCAAGCGAAGCCGCTTGAGAAATAAGGGCGAAATCCATGGCTTCCTGGACAGACCCCGAGCAAAGCATGGCAAAGCCGGTACTGCGGGCCGCCATTACATCGCTGTGGTCCCCAAAAATAGAAAGGGCCTGAGCTGCAATCGAACGCGCCGCAACGTGGATAACACCGGCCGTCAGTTCCCCTGCAATCTTAAACATGTTCGGAATCATCAGAAGAAGACCTTGCGAAGCCGTAAACGTCGTCGATAAAGCGCCTGTCTGCAAAGAACCGTGAATCGCACCCGCAGCACCGCCTTCGCTTTGCATCTCGACCACTGAAGGGATCGTTCCCCACACATTGGGTTTGCCTTCCGACATCCAGGCATCGGCCCATTCCCCCATGGCTGAGGAGGGTGTAATCGGATAAATCGCAATCACCTCGTTAATCCGGTAGGCAACATGAGCCACTGCTTCATTTCCATCCATCGTAATACAATTCTTACTCATGGCTCTCGCCCCCTTCCTTGTTTTCAAGTTCATTGAGTTCGTTTATTTCTTTAAGATAATCAAACACTTTCATAGCCTCACTTTCATCTAATATGTTAATGGCAACTCCAACATGAACAACGACATAATTTCCGATTTGGGCCTCGGGCACGTAAGCAAGATTGACATCCCGCATCACACCCCCGAAACTGACTTTTCCCTTCCGTTCAAGAGTCCCTTCATTTGTAATGCTTATAATCTTACCCGGCACGGCCAAACACATCTCAAACACGCCCTCCCTTTCCTAAAACAGCCACTAACTGCCCAAGAGCAATACCGCCATCATTGGGAGGGATGCGTTGATGCCAATAGGGGCGAAACCCCTTATTTCGAAGCCGCTCAATGACCCGTTCGGTCAAGAACCTATTCTGGAAGCAGCCTCCGGTGAGAACCACTTTCTCGCGTGCCACACGTTCCGCCAGGGTAACGATTGCTTCGGCCAGACTATGATGAAATTTGGCGGATATTATACCGTGAGAAAGACCCGAACGCACGTCTTTGATTATTTCCCAAATCATGGGTTCCCAATCGACCAGGAACTCGGCTTCTTGAAAGTCATCCTCTTTCTTTTTCTTTCTTTTTTTGGGCTTCTCCGCCTTCCCTTGAGGTATCCCGACAACGGGACACGGGTAACTTTCCTCCGTTTTTTCGGCCTCGGCAGCAAACTCCAGCATCATCGGCGCTTGCCCTTCATAACGATTGAGATGACATAGCCCCAAAAGGGAAGCCACCGCGTCAAAAAGTCTGCCCGCACTGGTGGTCTGTGGGGAATTCAGCTTCTTCTTTAACATATCCTGAATCAACTTAAGTTCTCGCTTGGAGAAAGTCATTAAAGGAATAATCCCCTTTTTAGAAAAAAGCTGCTCGCCAAAGATCTCATAAAGCAAACCAAGGGCCGACCTTCTCGGTTCTTTCACTCCCTTTTCATTGCCCGGAAGCGAGAAGGGCCTGAAATGAGCTACCCTGCGGTAAGAATTCCCGTCAACCAATATGAATTCCCCTCCCCAGATCGTTTGATCGGGGCCATATCCCGTCCCATCCCATGAGATTCCCAAGACAGGACCTTCAATCTCGTTTTCCGCCATACAGGAAAGGACATGCGCCACATGATGCTGAACAGGAATAACGGGAAACCCGGATAACTTGGCAAAACGGCTTGAAAGAAAATCAGGATGAAGGTCACAGGCAACTACTTCCGGAGAGAAGCCATAAAGCCATTTAAAACTCGAGACGACATTGAGGAAGGCATCATAACTTTGAGTTGTCTCAAGGTCCCCGATATGCTGGCTCACAATCGCTTGCCCAGCGCGGCAAATTGCGACTGTATTCTTTAAATGAGCCCCGACCGCTAAAACGGAGCATCCATTTTTCTTCAGAAAGACCGGCATCGGAGCAAAACCGCGGGCCCGGCGAAGCACCATCTCTCGTCCGCCCATCATGCGGACAATCGAATCATCCACATGCCGGATAATAATACGGTCATGGACAAGGTAACCGTCCGTAATCCCAGCCAGCCTTTCCACCGCTTCCCTTTCATCAATGCAAATTGTTTCATCCGAAAGATTGCCGCTTGTGGCAATGAGGGGAAAACCAAGCTCTTTCATGATTAAATGGTGAAGAGGTGTATAAGGAAGCAAAACACCCAAATAAGGATTATGAGGGGCTATCGATGGAGCCAGGGATGAATTTTCCCCGAGTTTGCGGAGTAAAACAATCGGGGCTTCCGGAGATTTCAAGATCCATTCTTCTTCAGGGCTTACTTGGCATTCGTTTTTAACACTCTCTGAATCCGGAAACATGACCGCAAAAGGTTTCTCTTCGCGCCCTTTCCGGTCCCTCAATCGGTTGATCGATTCTTCGTTGCGTGCATCGACCATCAAATGAAAACCGCCCAGTCCCTTGACCGCAACGATTTTGCCTTCACGAAGGGCTTCGCAGGCTTTTTGGAGCGCTTCTTCACGCACCGCGGAAGCGTTCCCTTGGGTATCCCACCACTCCAAGCGCGGACCGCATTGGGGGCAAGCATTGGGCTGAGCGTGAAAACGCCGGTCTTCGGGGTTCTCGTATTCGGCTTGACAGTCAGAGCACATTTGAAAATGTCTCATGGACGTCTTGGACCGATCATAGGGCAGTACTTCCATAATGGTATAACGCGGTCCGCAATAAGTGCAATTTGTAAAAGGATATCGATACCGCCGGTTTTGGGGATCCGATATTTCGGCTAAACAGTCCGGGCAAGTGGCAATGTCCGGAAGGATAGCGGCCGTTTTCTCACCCGCTTCATGACTTTCCCGAATCTCAAAATTGGAGTAACCGCAAGGATCCAGGTAGGTTGATTCAAGGCTCTGAATATGGGCATGAGGCGGTTTTTCTGAATGAACTTTCTCAAGAAACGACCGTAACGTTGCAGTGTCCGCTTCGACTTCAATAACAACTCCCTCAACCGTATTACAGACCCATCCGGTCAAATGAAGTTCCTGTGCAAGACGATGAATAAACGGACGAAAGCCAACCCCCTGGATGACTCCGGCAACCTTGATTCTTAATCTTTCTTTACCTTGTAACTGACTGTCCAATTTATCTCGCTCCGTTGACTTCATCCCTTGTTTTCTCAGACAGCAATTTTAAATATTCCCCTTTGCTGAGTCCATCTCCTTTAATTGCAATGAATCGCCGCGCTCCAGGGATGGGATCATTCCCGCAGCAGAAACAACCTCCATGGCGCTTCTCAGATCCACCCTGAACTTATCATCGTAAACCCTATAATCTTGATGGTGGCTAGGCGGGGTAAAATTGATCATAATGACGTTACATCCTGCTTCACAAGCTTTGCGTTGTGCTTCCAAGCCTCCGAGCGTTGCCACTGCTGTCGTTGCAGGGAGATGGGCATCTCTTGTCAAAATTCTGATCAATCCTAAACATTTTAAGACCAACTCCAGGGAGGGACTCGGGTTCCTTCCAAGAGGGGTATCCTTCTGGGGGATAAAAGGACCGATGCCTATCATATCAGGTTTAAAGCCTTGAAGGAATAGAAGATCCTCAGCTAGATCTTCTAATGTCTGAGAAGGCAAACCTACGATAATCCCAGTCCCGACCTGATATCCTAACTCTTTTAAATAGAAGAGGATACGCAAGCGATATCTTAAAGATTGCCCCGGATGAAACTCCTGGTAAAGGGAGTGTTGTATTGTCTCATGCTTTAAGAGATACCGGTCAGCTCCCGCCTCTCTGAACAGCCGATAATCTTCCCGATCTCTCTCTCCTAAAGAGAGCGTTATGGCCATATCCGGATAGGCGGTTTTAATCTGATTAATGAGGTCGATCAACTGGGCCTGTTGATAACCGAAGTCATCTCCCGATTGGAGGACAACGGTTTTGATCCCTGATTCGGCAATGGCTCTGCAACAAGCCATGATCTCCTCAACCGTCAGGCGGTACCGCTTAAGCTTCCGATTACTCCTGCGAAGACCGCAATAAAGGCAATCCCGGACACAATAATTTGAAAACTCAATGAGCCCCCGAAAATAAACTTTCCGACCGCAAGCAGTTTCCCTAATAAGATTGGCTTGACGGCTCAAAGATTGAACATCTCCAGACCTCAAGATCTCGATGATTTCGGATTTCTCCATAAACAAGACCTCATCCCTATTTTAATTAAAAATAGAGATCGCGTTCCCCTTTCCGGACCCTTTCGTAATACTCCTCAAATCGCGGGAAGACCTTTGGCATCTGTCGTCGGATTTCTTCAATCTCCCCGCAAAGGATCTTTTCCCCTGCCAATTTTGTTTCTTCTCCCGCGAAATCATCCAGCCATTCCCGAAAGGTCAAGACGGCATTCAATTTGCAAAATTTCCCTTCCTGCCCGCTGCGAAGAAGATCCATGATGCATTTCCCGGTTCTTCCGCAGCGATATCCGGCCGTACAGAAAGAACTGATATAGCCCATCTGGGCATATTCCCGAATCACCTCGTCAAGGCTTCGGGTATCTCCCAGGATAAACTGCTGATTATCTTCCTGCTGGGCGCTTTCGGGATGGCTGTAGGAACCAATCCCGATCCTGGATGAGGCATCTGTTTGCGTAATCCCCAGCGAAATGGCTTCCCGACGCATCGCGGCATTCTCCCGGGCCGTGATGATCATCCCTGTATAAGGAATCGAGAGCCTGATCACGACCATCAATTTCTTAAAATCTTCATCCGAAACTCGATAAGGCGAATCCTGAATATAAGGTGCATGAAAAGCCGGTTCCAACCGTGGGAAAGACACGGTATGAGGACCTATCCCAAAACGATTTTCCAATTCCCATGCATGATAAAGAAGCCCCATGACTTCAAATCTCCAATCGTAAAGGCCAAAAAGGGCGCCGATCCCGACATCATCAATCCCCGCTTCTTGAGCGCGGTGCATGCAATAGAGCCGCCACCGGTAATGATTCTTATAAGTCCCCTGGGGATGAACATAATCATAAGTTTTCTTGTGATAGGTCTCCTGAAAAACCTGGTAGGTTCCGATCCCGACCGCCGCAAGTCGTTTAAGCTCATCCACGTTAAGCGGCGGCGCATTAACATTGACACGCCGGATACAACCAACGCCACCTCTGGTTTTTTCACGCACTTCATAAATAGTGCGGATACTCTTTGTCATGTAATCGATATTTGTCAGCGGATGTTCGCCATACACGACAATCAAACGTTTATGGCCGATTTCCCCGGCAAGGGTTCTCACTTCTTCGCGGATTTCATCAAGACTCAGGACATGACGTTTTGCACCCCGGTTATCCCGCCGGAACCCGCAATAGAGACAATTGTTGACACAATAATTCCCAAGATAAAGAGGCGCAAAGGTTACAATCCGGTTGTCATAAACTTTCTTTTTAACTTTCAACGCGGTTTCCTGCATTTCGGTAAGAAGCTCGGGATCTGAAACATGAAGAAGGGTTGCTGTTTCATCGGGATCCAATGTCTTAATGGATAAAGATTTCGCGAGGATATCCCGGACATGTTGGGAATCAGGATGTCGGTGAGTTGCCAACTTTTCCTCAATCTCCCCTTCGGGAATAAAATCCTTTCCGTCGACGAGATATTTTTCTATCTCCTCCTCCCGAATGCGGCTTTGAAAATCGTTTCTCTGGTCTGGTTCCGTTAACATAGAACGTTCCTCGCCAATCGATCGGTCTTTCCTTGCTGAAAGGTTTCCAAAGCGCCGGGAAAAGGAATAAGCACCCTCTCCAAGACGCCTTGCAGGTAGGAAATACAAATCCCGTAATTGGTGATCGGGACCCCCGCTTCCTGTGCTTTCTGAATTCGCGAAAGCATTTCTCGGCGCGTGAACATGCAGGCCCCACAATGAATAATCAGTTTGTATTCTTTTAAGTTGCCGGGGAAATCCCGGCCCGAACAAACATCAAACTGAATATCTCCGCCTACGTAACTTGTAAGCCACTTTGGGATTTTAATCCTCCCAATATCGTCTTCCAGAGGATGATGGCTGCAGGCTTCAGCAATCAAGACTTTATCTTTGGGTTTCAACTTTCCGACAGCCCGGACCCCCTTGAGCATTTGATCGAGATCCCCCTTCAATCTTGAAAAGAGAATCGAAAACGTGGTGCAGCAAATCCCTTCAGGCGTCTCTCGAACCATTCTGTCTACCACCTGTGAATCACAAACCACAAGGTCCGGCGGAGTTTTTAGCCTTGTCAGCATTTGGGCGTATTCACTTTCCTTGACCGTCAAAGAACCTCCGTGATGATCCAAAATGTCCCGAATGGTTTGGACCTGCGGCAGGATCAATCTTCCTTTAGGGGCCTCCAGATCAATAGGCACAATAAGGATCACCAGGCTTTTCGGCGGCAGCAAATCTCCAATTAAAGGAGGCGGTTTGATGAAATCGTCAGGACAGATTTCGAGGAGATGGCTTTTAAGGGTATTAACATAATCATCCCGCTTACCTATGTTTAAGCTTGAACAAAAAACGAGATACTTTGTCTTGGCTTTGATCTTCTGAATAAATCCCTCGGACGGTTCCCGGATATCGGTTTTATTCACTGCCACCAAAAAGGGAATCTTTCGCTGAGCGGCCTCATGAACAATTCGTTCTTCAAAATCGGACCAGCGTTCAGGTTCCGTGATTAGAATAATAATGTCGGACCGATCAAAAACCTTCTGTGTCCGATCAATCCGTCTTCTTGCCAAAACGGACGTATCATCAATCCCTCCGGTATCCAAAAAAACAACCGGTCCGATCGGGAGTAGTTCCATAGGCTTCTCAACAACGTCCGTTGTCGTTCCCGGCATGGGCGATGTGATCGACACATCCTGCCCCGCCACCATATTGAGGAAACTGGACTTCCCGACATTGGTCCGCCCGAAAAGTCCAAGATGCAGCCTTAGCGATTTTGGTGTTTTCAACATCCCATTTCTCCTTTAAAAATAATGAATAGTCCGGACTAACCGCCGTTTTTCGCAAACGCCGACTTGACCGAAACCCCGTCTAATGATCCCAATTTCCCGGTCAGGGCTCCGATCTCATCACTCGTCGCATCCACAATCAGGGTAATCACGGAAACATTTCTTTCCTTATAAGGAACCCCGACCCGGGCGACAATAATTTCCGCAAAATCCGATAAAATCTGATTGATCATGGCCGCCGTCTTTTTCCTGCTTTCAACTAAGATCCCGACAAATCCGATTCGCCTTTCCATTTTCCCCTCCTAAAACAAAAAACAGCCCCAAGGTTTCCGGAGCTGCTTCGATTTGATTGAGCTCATTTTCCCTTGGCCTCAGGATGTTCCCTCATCCGCAGGTTCATTCCTATGACTTACAAAAGAGCAGTGATTATTTCCTGTAAATAGGCCGCGGGTGATACTCCGTATGCAGAAGCTCATGCGACCTCTTTCCCAAAGGTTTCCCTAAAAATTCGTGATACAGTTTCTGGACATAAGGATTGTCATGAGAACAACGGATCTCTTGATTTTCATCGTCATGATAAAGCCCTTGCGCCCTCAGCTTCCTGAGTTCATCGGTTACACCATAAGGCTGTCCGCCCCCGCCGACACACCCCCCTAAGCAAGCCATCACCTCAATGAAGTGATAAGGAGGTTCTTCGTTCCTTTGGATTGCCTCCCGGACACGTTGGAGGACGTATTCCACATTGGCCAAACCATGGGCCACGGCAATCCGGATATCTGATTCTCCGATCCTGATCACGGTTTCCTTAATTCCCTTTAACCCACGGACACTTGTAAACTGGACCTTGGGGAGCTTTTCTTCAGTCACCATAAAATAAGCCGTCCTCAAAGCCGCTTCCATCACACCGCCTGTCGCACCAAAGATAACACCGGCCCCCGTGTAATCCCCCAGCATATGGTCAGGATCCTCTTCAGGAAGATCTGCAAAATCCAGGCCCGACTGCTTAACCATTCGCGCAAGTTCCCGGGTCGTGAGGACAATGTCGACATCCTGATACCCTGAAGCAAACATTTCGTTGGTTCTCGTAATCTCATATTTTTTCGAGGTGCACGGCATGATCGAAACGACAACCATTTTTGCCGGATCAATTTTTTTCTCCTGCGCATAATAAGTTTTTGACAACACTCCCAGGATTTCATGGGGCGACTTGCAGGACGAAAAATAGTCGATCATGTCCCCGTGGAACTTTTCCATAAAATCGACCCACGAAGGGCAGCATGTCGTAATCAGCGGCAGCTTTCCCTTTTTATGGACAAACCGCTGAACAAACTCGGAGCCTTCTTCCATAATGGTGACATCCGCCCCGAAATTCGTATCGAAAACCGCCTTAAATCCTATCCTCTTGAGTAACGCATAGAGCTTGCGCGTTAAATTCGTACCGGGTTTAAAACCAAAAGCCTCTCCGATCGCCACCCTGACCGCTGGTGCGATTTGAACAACACAGTATTTCTCCGGATCCTGGATCGCTTTCCATACCTTCTCGACATCATCCTTTTCAAAGATGGCCCCCGTCGGACAGTGCGCGGCACATTGCCCGCACCGTACACAGGGTGAATCGGCCAATTTAATATCCCCGGCCGGTGAAATCCTTGTGTGAAATCCCCTCTCCAGAAAGGAGAGCGCCCAGACATCCTGCATATCCTGGCAAACTTCGACGCAGCGGCCGCACTTAATACACTTCTGCGGTTCCAAAACCATCGTTCCCGTAGAATCATCCTTGGGGATGTCCTTTAAAATTTTCTCGAACCTTTCTTCGCGGATTCCAAACTCGGCAACTAACGTCTGCAATTCACAATCGCCATTGCGGCCGCATTTCAGGCAATCATTCGGATGATTGGACAAAATGAGTTCGACGATGGTCCTGCGGACATCAATAATTTCAGGATCATGAGTGACGATATCCATCCCCTCTTCAAGGGGTGTCGAGCAGGCACGGAGCATTTTGTTGGACCCCGTCAACCGCACGATACAAAGACCACAAGCGGCCGAAGCCGTCAGATCCGGATGCTTGCAAAGCGTCGGAATTTTAACCTGCACTTTTTTGGCTGCATCAAGGATCGTCGTTCCTTTCTCGACCTCCACTGCCATCCCGTTAATGACCGCATTCACCATCGTATGGACTCCTTTTTATGCCTATTCTATTTATCTCAATGACCCATTATCCTCGGAAAATTGCCCCCAAACGGCAAACTTCAAAACAACGTCCGCAGCGAGTGCATTTTTCCTGATCAAGGGTATAACCGCTTTCCCGGTCTCCCAAAATAGCCCCCGCCGGACAATTCTTGGCGCATAATCCGCAGTTCTTGCATTTCTCTTGAATAATTGAATAACGGAAGAGCGCTCCGCAACGGCATGCGGGACACTTTTTCTCCTCGATATGCGCGAGGTATTCATCTTCAAAATACCGTAACGTTGAAAGAACAGGATTCGGCGCGGTTTGACCCAGACCGCATAAGGATGCTCTCTGCATCGCCAGCGATATTTTTTTCAGTTTTTCGATATCCTCCCTCTTCCCCGTCCCTTCGGAGGCACGTTCAAGCAAATTCAGCATTTGGGTGCCTCCCACCCGGCAAGGCGTACATTTTCCGCATGACTCATCGACGCAAAACCGAAGATAAAATTTCGCGATATCCACCATGCAATCGTTTGCGTCCATCACAATCATCCCGCCTGAACCCATAATGGACCCTAATTTTTGAAGACTCTCATAACTCACCGGCGTATCCAGAAAATCCTCAGGGATCACTCCTCCAGAAGGTCCCCCCGTTTGAATGGCTTTGACCTTCGCCTGACTCGCTGATCCTCCACCGATGTCGTAAACAATCTCCCTTAAGGTTGTTCCCATCGGAACTTCCACCAGGCCCGAATTCTTGACCTTTCCGGTTAAAGCAAACACCTTGGTCCCTTTTGAAGCACCCGTTCCGATATTCGAGAACCAGGCACCACCCTGCAAAATGACAACCGGGATATTGGCCAGCGTTTCCACATTATTGATGACGGTTGGTTTATCCCATAACCCCTTGACTGAAGGATAAGGAGGTCTTGGCCTGGGATAACCCCGCTTGCCCTCAATGGAAGCGATCAAAGCGGTTTCCTCACCGCAAACAAAGGCCCCCGCCCCCAAACGGATCTCTAGATCAAAACGAAAATCAGTCCCCAAAATATTTTCTCCGAGAAGTCCATATTGGTACGCCTGGCTGATGGCATTCTTGACCCGTTCGATTGCAAGAGGATATTCCGCCCGGATATAAAAATACCCTTTCGTGGCACCGATCACATAGCCTGCGATCATCATCCCTTCGATCACCGAATGGGGATCACCTTCGAGAACGCTTCGGTCCATATAAGCCCCGGGATCTCCTTCATCCCCGTTACAGATCACATATTTCTGATCCGATGGAACATTCCGGGTAAACTGCCATTTGAGCCAAGTGGGATATCCCGCACCGCCGCGTCCGCGCAAACCGCTTGTCTTCAACTCCTCTAACACTTTCTCCGGTGTATAGCCTGACAATATCTTCTCGATCGCCTGATAACCGTCATGGACAATGTACTCATCAATATTTCTAGGATCAATTACGCCGCAGTTCCGTAAGACAATACGAAATTGCTTGGAAATGTGATGACAAACAAGATCATCGATTTTCTTTCCTCCGAGGATACTTTCCTCGATCATTCTCGGGATATCTTGCATCTCAACATTGCTGTAAAGAAAATCATCGGGATAAATGTGCACCACAAAACCCTGGTTGTACGCTCCGATGTCCGCGACACGGATCAACTGAACGTCATTTTCCAGCTTTCTTTCCCTTAACTGCGCTAAAAAAGCCGTGTAGAAGTCCCGTGTTCTCTCTTTTTTCCCGACATGATTTGTATCTTTAATAAAAACCCGCTTTTCCATAATTCCCTTTCCGGCCTTTCTACCGGCTCCTCTTGGCATCATAAATACGATCGTTCAGCAACATCTTCCCGCAAACATGTTTCTCAACAATTTTTAAAGCCACATCTTTGTCGACCTTGCCGTAAAAGACCTTAGGCATCCCTTCGATCATGACTTCAACCAAGGGCTCCGCATAGCACATCCCAATACAGCCGCATTGTTTGACCTCGAGACTCTTCAAATCACGCTTTTGAATTTCTTCTTTCAGAGTATCGAAAACTTCTTTGGCGCCTGCGGCAATGCCGCACGTGCTGCAGCCGACACGTATCCAACTGCCCTTCTTTTTCTTCAATTCCTTTCTCATCGCACTCAAATCGTCAACGCTCAGTTTTTTCATGCCTGACTCCCCGTATCACCGCTCGAAAAAATGGGTTCTTTATGTGAGTAATCGGATAATATTTTAGCGATATCATCTTTTTGGACGCTGCTAAAAATCTTGCCGTCAACAGTCATCACGGGCGCTAGACCGCAGCACCCCAAACACCTCACAACCTCGACTTGAAATAAACCGTCTTGGGTCGTTTCTCCGGCGCTAACCCCAAGTAAATGTTCCAACTCGTTAAGGAGCCCGGGAGCACCGTTGAGATAACAAGCCGTCCCCATACAGACCGACACTCGGTGTTTTCCCGGTTTCACAATTTTGAAATAGTGATAAAACGTGAGCACTTCATAAATCCGCGCCAGCGGGATATCCAGAAGTTCTGAAAGCTGAAGGGAAACTTCCCGCGGGACATACCCATATCGGTTTTGGATCTGATGAAGAATCATGATTAAATTCCCCTCCCGATCCTTCCATTCATTGACAATATTTTGGACCGTCTCCTTCAATTCTGCCGTTTCCATCCACAAAACCCCTTTCCGTTCAAATCCAATATTAACTCATGAATTCATCTTTCCTTTTTCCAAGGTAAAAACAAAGGCATTCCCAAATGGTTTGGTTTCAAGCCATATCCGGCCCCGATGAGCTTCAATAATTTCTTTTGTGATGAAAAGCCCCAAGCCCGTTCCTTTGCCCTTGCCTTGGACATTCTGCAACCGCGAAAACCTTTTGAATAATTTCTCGCGCTCATCATCGGTGATGGGCTCACCGTCATTATAAAATTCCACCTCGACCCTCTCCTCCTGGACCCTTGCACTCATGATGATCGAACCCTTTTCGACCCCGTACTTGATGGCATTCGTTACGAGATTATTGACAACAATTTTGATCATGTCCGGATCCGCAAGCACTTGCAATTGAGCCGGAATCTGATTGACGATTTTCATGCCCCGCTCAGAAACACGCGCTTTAAACGCCGCAAGCGATTCCTCGACAATATTTTCATTGAGATAGACCGGGGTTTTCTGGAGCGCTAATTCGCCCTTTTCTACGCGGCTTAAACTCAAGAAATTTCTGACCATCGTTGATAAATAGTCCAAACTCTTTGCCAGAGTGTCCAGGACTTGTTTTTGCTTAAGATTAATTTCCCCTAACATCTCCTGCGACAGTGAATAAACACTGAAGACGGCCGTATTCAAAATCCCTGACAGTTCATGCGAAACAAAACCAATCATGTCAAGATACCGTTTATTTAAAGACGTAAGCTTTTCATTCGAGACGGCCAAACTCCTTTCCCTTTCCGCCAACTTTCCCGCCATTTCATTGAACGAACGGGTCAATTCATTGATTTCTTTCAAACTTGTCTTGACCTCAACTTGACTCTCCAATTCTCCGTTCTCGATCTTTCGAATCGTCTTGACCATTTCGGTCATCGGTTTGGCCAAAGACCGGGAGAGAAACCACGAAATGAAGATAGCCATCACAGAAGCCGCAAGGATCATCATCGCAAACGCAAAGAAGGTGCGTGCCTGTAAATCCTTGAAGGGCTTCTCCAGAATACCGACATACAAAATGCCGATGATCTGGCCGTCTATATCCCGAATGGGCTCGTAAGCCGTTAAATACCAGTCCGTCACAACAAACGCGCGGTCAAACCAACTCCCCCCTTGAACCACGACGCGCTCATAAACCTCTTTGGAAACTCTTGTCCCAATAGCCCTCTGGCCGCGGTCATCCAGAACATTGGTCGCAATACGCACATCGTCCAAGAATATCGTAAGCGTCCCTAAAGGCTTATTATCATAAAGTTTATTTTCAAAAACAGCACCCACGATATCATCAATAAACTGGAAATAACGATTCATGATTTTCCCACCATATAAAACGGATTCCACTTCTCCCGAATCATTGAAAAAAGGCTTCGCATATTCCATGCTCATAGCACTGTCTAAAACCGTCTTTTCCGACTTCGTGGCTTTCGGTGTCATGCGAACCGGAATCAAGGCCTGTTCTTGATATTTACTTCCGAAATCAATTAACTCGTCTTTTTCAACCAGACGGTATCCTCCGGTTTGTGTTTTTGTCCGCATAACTCTATTCACTATTCCGCTCCTCACCCGGGGGAGTTCTTCAGCCTTCACAAGATAGAGATAATCTAAACCCGCCATTTTTTTGAATTGATCCAGGTCTTCATCCGGCCGCACCATGAGAAACATCGTTTCCATTCTTTCTAACGGGTTTTTGATCATAGCATCGACCGTCCTCAAATCCGCGATCACTTGATCTTGGGTTCTTTGGACAACATATTTCTCAACCAGGTGATAACTGAAAAAAGCTGTCGCGCCGCCCAAGAAACCAATCGTTGCCATAAATGAAATAAGGATCCTCGAACTCAATTTCATCACTTTTCCTCGTATTGCTTCTTTTCTATTTCGCCCACGAAATATATGATCGTCTCGAGCTCCAAACCCAAATTCACATTATTCACAACAACATTCTCTTGATGGCTTAACCGCATAGGCGCAAAATTCAAAATCCCTTCGATCCCCGCCTGAACCATTTGATCTAAGACTTGTTGAGCGGCCGTTTCGGGAACAGCGAGAATACCTATTTTTATTTTCTTCGTCTTGATAAATTGACTCAGCTCCTGAAATGGCAAGATCGGGACCTTAGCGTCTCTTGTCACTTTGGATTCATCGATGTCAAAACCGGCAACAATCCTGATCCCCTTTTTCTCAAATCCCTTGTAAAGCTTCAGTGCCGTTCCGATATGCCCGCAACCCACAATAATCACATCCTGAGTCCTGTTTTTCCCAAGGCTCTCATTCATCTTTTTCAGCAAATCATCAATAACGTATCCGCCACGCTTATTCCCACTTAATTTAAAAAGTGAAAAATCTTTCCGAACTTGGGAAGAAGTCACGCCAACGGCATCTGCAATGTTTTCCGAAAAGACCTTCACAAGCCCCATATATTTCATGCGGTAAATCGCATCCCGGTACCGGTAAAGCCGCGTCACTAAGATTTTATTGGCCTTTTTCATATTGTGATTCCTTTCACATTATCTATAAATATAATAGCATTTATTGTGAATATATCAATAGTATATGTGAATATATTCACATTATATCTCCGCAATATTTCTCTTCTATATATAGGCTTGTTTATAATCCTGGTAGGGACCTAATTATTATAATCTAACTTGTTCATTCTAATTAGGTTATGTAAGTTTTGCCTTTATAACTCCCAAAAGTCTATCGGGACTGATAGGTTTTTGGAATACACCGCTAAAGCCTAGCTGCGTGTAATCGGTACTCGATGACATACTGTCACCTGCCCCGCTGAGGAGATAAATCGGGGCCTTATTTCCCATCAATTTTAGTTCCTTAACAAAATTGGCACCGGCGTCAACTTCTTCCATCATGAGATCCACAAGGATAAGATCCGGCTGGACTGTTTTATAACGTTTTAAACCTTCTTCAGCACTTTGAGCCTCTTCAATGACATAACCTTTTGCTTCTAAAACGATTCGGACTGTTTGAAGAAATTCCCGATCATCATCAATCGTCAATATGACATATTTGCCGTCTTTCATCTCTGACTCCTTCTGAACGATGCTCTTCTTAAATTATCTTATTCGATCTCGACAAAATCTTTTGCCTTGATTGCGTCTTCGAGAAATTTCAGGGCCTGCTTCATATTTTTAAGCGCTTTCTCTGAAATCTCCTCACCAAACTCATTAAAACGGTACCCCCGAATCCCTAACGTATATCCGACCGTTTTCGCCCCAAACAGCTGATGGGCGTATCCCAAAACGCCTTCCGGCTCGATACTATGCGTACTAAAATTCATGCCGGGTTTGGGTTCTATCTTTTTAAAAAAGAACGGTTCTTTCCCCTTCACCGACGCATCGGCAAAAATAACGACATCGTGCGTCGCCAGATTGGCGGCATCTTCCACAGTCAATTGATAATTAGAATCGACTGTAACGTCCGGCAAATCCATTTTTTCAACGGCATCCGCGATCGCAGGACCAAGCCCGTCATCCAACCGTCCGGGATTGCCATACCCAATCAAAAGAATTTTGTTGGGGATTCCATTCAAGACTTAACTTTCCGATCAACAAGATTTCCTGCATGATCGTACAAACTGACTTCAAGCGGCATCTGCCCCAAGGCATGAGTCGCACAGGAAAGACAAGGGTCATACGCCCGGATTGCCACTTCAATGTGATTCAGCAATCCTTCCGTGATCTCCGGTTTTCCGCTCAGGTGGTCTTGGGCAACTTTTCTGACCGCGGCATTCATCGGCTCATTATTATTGGTCGTCGAAACGATAAGATTAGCCATCTCGATCTGATCATCCTTATTGACACGGTAATGATGAAAGAGAGTCCCGCGCGGGGCCTCAATCAAGCCAACCGTCTCATCGCGTCGCTTACCCTTCACAACGAGATCCGTTCCCTGCAAATCACGGTCATGCAGAAGTTCTTTGATCTTCTCAATCGAATGCAAGACTTCGATCATCCGAGTCCAATGGTAAGCCATCGTAATATTATTGGGCTTGCCCTTCGTAAGGGCCTTGAATTCCTTACGTTCCTTTTCCGCTTCCGGCGTATCAATAAAATCGCAGATATTGACCCGGGCAAGCGGACCGACGCGATACCATCCTTTTTCCGGGCCGATTGATTTGATGAAAGGAAATTTCATGTACGACCACGGTTTCACTTCTTCGGCAATGTAGTCGAGATAATTCTGATAATCCACCTGATCAAAAATGACATTCCCCTCGGCATCCAAGGCCCGAAGATTGCCATGGTAAAGGTCCATGGCACCGTCCTCACGTACAAACCCCAAGTGATTGGACTCAAACGAACCAAAGTCTTTGATCTCATTTAAATGTTTAACCGTGTAATCTTTAGCAATCTGAACAGCACTACGCGACCATTTGATCATCTGATCCAGGTCTTTTAAAAGAAAATCTCTTTCCTCAATGGAAACGTTTTTATTAACGCCCCCGGGGATAGCACCTGTCCCATGAATTTTCTTCCCGGCCGTGATACGGATGGCCTCCTGCCCGTATTTTCTCATCATGACGGCTTGAACGGCCAGTTCCGGAAATCTCTCGGCAACTCCGATAACATTACGGATGGCCGGGTCTGCATCGAAACCAAAGAGGAGATCCGGTGAGCAAAGATGGAAGAAATGCAGCGCATGAGACTGAAACATCTGCCCATAATGCATCAACCGGCGGACTTTTTCTGCGGTAGGAGTCAATTTTTCACCGCCCACAATGCGGTCCATCGCCTTGGCTGCTGCTAGATGATGACTCACAGGACAAATCCCGCAAAGGCGGGAGACCGTTACCGGAATTTCCCAATAAGGACGGCCTTGAATAAAGCGTTCAAAACCCCGGAACTCAACAATATGAAGACGGGCCTGTTTGACGCAGTTTTGCTCATCCAACAACAGCGAAACTTTGCCGTGCCCTTCAACTCTCGTAACAGGTTCAATAACAATTCTTTTCAGATTTTCATCACTCATGTTTTCCTAGCTCCAATGTCATTAATCGTACTTGATCAATTCGTAAGGCAAATCAAGCGGCTTATTATTTAAAAGTGCAACCAAGGTTTCCCAAATCGTGTCCGCGGAAGGCGGGCATCCGGGAAGAAAATAATCGATCTTCACAACGTGATGGCAAGGATAAACCTTGTCCAGACAAAGAGGAATTTCTTTGTCGTTGGGGATAATCTTTTTAGGATTATAAACAGTGGGGCCGTTGAGGTATGCTTCCTCTAAACATTCCCGGAGAGGGATACCGTTACGCATTGCAGGAACACCCCCATTGACAGCACAGTCGCCCAACGAAATAAGGATATCGCAATGCTCCCGGAAGTTTCGAAGCACATGGACATTCTCATCATTGCAGCAACCCCCTTCGATCAACCCTACTAAACAACGGCCCGTAAACTCTTTGATATCGTTAATGGGAGATTTATCGAAACGTATCAATTCCACAAGCTTCAGGATCCTTTCATCGATATCAAGGACTGACATGTGGCATCCAAAACATCCTGCTAATGACGCTGTCGCAACCTTTGGCTTCTCCATACTCTTCTTCCCCTACCTTTAACTTTTTACCTTTGTCATTTTTTTCTCTTCAATTTCCGATCCGATCGGTTTTTGGTCATAAAGACGTTTCCCAATAGGGACTGAAAATCCTATGTGCTTTTTTAAGATGGCCCCGACGGGGCAAACTTCCGCAGCTTTGTCACGCACATCAGCATCCGTATCCACCAGTTTTGCTTCTGCATCCACCGCGATCTTCTTATGAACTCCGCGGCCGACAAAATCAAAAACGTGTTTGCCATCCAAATCTTTGGATGCCTGCACACATCGTCCACATAAGATACAACGGTTGCGGTCAATGAAGATGTCGGGGTGCGAAGCATCCACCTCGCAAGTCGGAAACATAAAAGGATATTTAGGAGCCAGAATCCCCAACCGGTAAGCCATCGCCTGAAGCTCACAATTACCGCTTTTTTCACAGAACATGCAAAAATGATTCCCCTCCACAAAAAGCATATCAACAAGGTTCTTACGATGCTCCAGCAGTTCCGGCGTATTATTCTCAACCGTCATCCCGTCAGCAATCGGCTGCGTGCAAGCTGTCTGCGGGCGGCCGTTGACGATGACCGTACAAACGCGGCAGCTGCCATGCGGCGTTAATTCTTTCAGGTAACATAGACGCGGGATATAAACCCCTGCCTCATCGGCGGCTTCCATAATCGTCTGGCCTGGACGTCCGTTGACTTCAGTTCCATCAATCGTAAATTTTATTGTCTGCCCCATAATTCAACCCTTATGTTAAATAGATTAATAATGAACGGATGCGCGCCCAGCCACTTTCTCCGCATCGCCTACCGCTCGTTTTGCATCAAAAGTCGGCTGAAAACCCTTTTCGTCTTTTTTGACCAATTTTTCGTAAACTCCTCGGAAATTCTTTAAAGTCGTGAGGACCGGATTCGGAGACGTCTGTCCCAAACCGCACCGGCTGGTCACTTTCACGGATTCTCCCAATTCTTTCAAATAATCCAGATCTTTCGGTTCCCCCTTGCCCTCGATGATGTTCTCGATTCCATTTCGAAGCAAAACATTACCGACACGGCAAGGCGTACAATAGCCGCAACTCTCCTCCACAAAGAAATCCATATACTCTTTGACGACTTCCAGAATATTTCTTTCCTGATTGAAAATAACGATTGATCCACCCGTCGGCAAATCATCGTAGCAAATCGTTCGCTCAAAATCCGAAGGGCCAATGATCTGACCTGACGGACCACCGATGAGAACCGCTTGGACATCCTCGGCTCCAACCTCCTTGAGTAAATCCCGGACCTTGATCCCGAAAGGAAACTCATAAACACCGGGCCCCGAACAATCTCCTGAAACGCTCAACAACTTTGTACTCGGACTTCCTTTCGATCCAATCTCGGCAAACCAAGTGGCACCACGATCCATAATGCGCGCCACACAACAAAATGTTTCAACGTTATTGACTGTTGTCGGACAGCCTAAATAACCCTTCTGAGCAGGAAATGGCGGCCGTGTTTTTGGATCTCCGCGCAGCCCCTCACAAGAACTGATCAGTGATGTTTCTTCACCACAAATGTAGGCCCCCGCCCCTATTTGAATATGAATATCAAAGTGAAAACCCTTTTTATGAAGGATATCCTTACCCAACAAACCTTTCTTGCGCCTGTCCTCAAGCATTTCCTCGAGGAAAGCCTTCAAATAAAGGTATTCACCCCGTAAATACAGGATGCCCGTATCTGAACCAATCGCATATCCTCCGATTGTCATTCCCTCAAAAAGCAGATCATACTTTTCCGTCAGGATAACCCGGTCTTTAAAGGTCCCTGGTTCCCCCTCATCCGCATTGCAGATAACAAATTTTTGGGTTCCTTCGGCACCGCGCGTAAATTCCCATTTCATCCCCGTCGGGAATCCTGCGCCACCTCGTCCGCGAAGCCGCGCAATCTTGACTTCCCGAATCACTTCGACAGGGCTCATGGCAAGCGCTTTTTTGAGTCCGCTTTCAGCTTCATAATCCGAAAAAATAACAGGCCCTTTCTTTCGAATGCCGTTATGAACCATGGAACGTACCAAGTCATGAGCGTTATTGCCATCTCCGAGCCGATGCGGAATTTTTTTGGGGTCACCATGCTTTTTTAATTCGCGGACAATCTCCCGCGCTTTATCGGTCGACAAATAAGTGAAGACAACATCATTCACTAACGCTGCCGGAGCTTGGTCGCACATACCGATGCACGGTGTTTCTTCCAAGGTCATATTCCCATCAGGCGTAGTCCCGCCTATTTTGACCCCTAACTCGTCGCAAAAAGCCTTCCGGACAGCTTCCCCACCCTGCATTTTATCAACGATATCATTACAAAGTCTGATCACAATCTTGCCTTTTGGGGTTTTCGAGAGGAAGGAATAAAAGGAAACAATGCTTTCGACCTCGACCCGATGAACTTTTGTCTGCTTAGCAATGAGATCCATCACGTCACCGGATAGCCCCCCCAAGCGCTCCTGCAGAGAGGTCACAATATTCATCATCTTGGTCTTGTTCTGGCCATTCGATTCACAAACCTGCTTAACAATCTTCTCGATATCCTTATTCATGGAGATAACCCTTATTCATTCTCTATCGGTTCTTGGGGTCAATGTAAAAAAACGCCCTCTTGGCCTTTACTGGAAAGGACGAGGAAGGTACGCGATCCCACTCAATCGTGAAATTCGTAACAATTGAGTTATTATACTCACTTTTAGATTTATTTCAAGAGATAATTAAAGACTGTCTATCTTTTTGGAGGAAATATTATTCCTCGGTCACAAATTTTGCTTGAGCCCCAATCCCTTTTCGACGCTGGGCCTTCAACCACTGGATCCATGGCACCATGCCGTCCCCTTTCAAAGAGGATAATTGGATCAAAGGCACGTTGGCATTTAATTTTGCCAAATCATCCTGGATTCTTTTTAAATCGAAACTCAAGGCACCCATTAAATCGATCTTTGTGATCAATACGAGATCAGCCGCCCTAAAAATAGTCGGGTATTTCGCAACTTTGTCATCCCCTTCCGGAATGCTCAGAAGCACTACTTTGAGATTTTCTCCCAAATCAAATTCACCCGGACAGACCATATTGCCGACATTTTCGATAAAAAGATAATCGGCCTTTGCAAGCGGGAGTGTCTTCAACGCATCCGCCACTTGATTCGCATACAAATGACAACTCATCCCTGTGTTAATTTGAGTCGCCTGCAAAGCCCCCGGAGCAAGCCTTTCGGCATCTCTTGTCGTCTGAAGATCTCCAACAAGCGCAATCGATTTTTCATCAGGCAAAAGTTTCTGGATGGTTTTCTCTAAAAGCGTCGTCTTCCCGCTCCCGGGCGAGCTGATGAAGTTCACAGCTAAGACCTGCGCTTGCTTGAACTTTTTACGATTATCCTGCGCGACCAAATCATTGGCATTGAGAACACGTTTCACAACGTTAATTTTCATGGGTTTCTTTTTTCTCCTTGGAATCACATTCCATCGATTTCAGTATGATTTCATCCCCCTGAAGGATTTTGACATCCGCTAAATGGCATTGGGGACAAAGAAAATTGTCAATCTCCGGCTCAAATGACATCTTACACTTCCGGCATTCTGCAAGCGCCGGGACTTCCCTCAGCTCAAGCAACGAACCTTCAGCAAGGGTCCCCTCGCTCACCGCTTGAAACGCCGTTTGCATCACATCGGCGATGACCTGCCTTAAAATACCTGTCTCGATTTCCACTTTCGTGACTCGTATCGCATCATAATCTTGAGCTATTTTCTCAATCTGCTCGATCATTCCTTGGGCAATCGACATCTCGTGCACGTTCTTGAAATCTCCCTGAAAAAATCATGAATGCTGCATGTCGCAAAAAAGTGACAAAAATTCTATGGATAAATCAATGTCCTTGACAAAAACTCCTTTGGGGACACTTACGGAAGTCGGCGCAAAATTAACAATTCCCTTTAAGCCCGAACCCACGATTAAATCGGCAATGTCCTGGCTTGCTTCTTCGGGGGCAGCGATGATACCAATATCAACATGCGTCCTGCGCACAATTTCACGAATATCTTTCATCGCATAAACAGGAACTCCATTAATTGTTTTTCCGATTTTATTCTTATCAATATCAAAAGCTGCCACGAGTTTGATTTTATTTTGATGAAACCCGGAATATCTCAAGATGGCCGACCCGAGATTCCCGACTCCAAAAAGGGCCGCATGGACCACATCCTGAACCAGGAAATCTTCCAGCACTTGTTTAAGCTCTGCGACTTTATATCCGATACGGGGTTTCCCCACCTTGCCAAAATTAGAAATATCTTTCCGGACTTGAGCATCGGAGAAACCCATAATATCCGCCAACTCTTTAGAAGAAACGACCGATCCCCCTAAATGAAGCAGACGGTTTAAGGTCCGGATATAAAAAAGTGCCCGAGTAAGTGTTTTAGGCGATACTTTTCGCAACTTAACCTCTTAATTGTGAATTTCTGAACAATTCTTGGGTCATTCTACAAATTTAAAGGAAGTTTTCAACTTCAAAAATCGGAGGCATTGAATTTTAAGAAGGGAAAAAATCGAAATCTGATGGCTAACCCAAATTGCAGAAACGAATTACATTATTCTCTAATCAATCACAATCCTGGCATCCACGACCGCAGCACCCAACCCTACTTCGTAAACCATCAGGGGGTTGATATCTACTTCGCTGATTTGAGGATTTTCACAGACAAGTTGAGATAACCGCTCCAAGCATTCGGCTATCTTTGCAAAATCGGCGGGTTTCTCACCGCGAATTCCCTTTAAAATCGGATAGGCACGAATCATCTTAATCATATGCCGCGCCGTCAATTCGCGGATCGGGGCCAAACGGAAAGTTACATCCTTGAGCGCTTCAACATAAATCCCTCCTAATCCAAACATCAAGGTCGGCCCAAAATGAGGATCGCGGTTCATCCCTAGAATCACTTCACGCCCCTTTTGTGCCATCCTTTGGATTAAAACTCCTTCTATCAGTGCCCCGGGGGACTTGCTGGAAACGATCTGGACAATCTCACAATAAGCCTTGGCCGCTTCCTCAGGACTGTTAATATTTAAGCGAACACCCCCGACATCAAATTTATGGACAACCTGATTTGAGACGATCTTCATGGCAATGGGGAAACCAACTTTCTGGCTGATCTCTCTGGCCTCTCCTTCATGATGCGCCAAACCATACGGCAAAACAGGAAATCCATAAGCCTCAAAAATAGCCATCGCATCATGGATCGGTAAAACACTCGGTTCGGGTTGTTTCATCTGTTTTAAAATCTTTGTCGCTCGATCCTTTTCGACCTTGAAATGAACAACATCTGTCCTGGGACGCTTCATCCACTGCTGGTAACGGTACATCGCCCCCAAAGCTCGAGCCGTTTCCTCAGGAAACCGGTAATGCGGCACAAAATTTTCTTCGAGAACCTTGACTCCCGGAGTAACATCGACAATGCCCATAAAACAAGCAATAAGGGGAATATCTGTCTGTTTATCGATTTGAACGACCACGTCGGCAATTTCCTTGATATCGGTCATGGCTTGAGGCGTCAGGATAACGATAATTCCGTCAACGTTAGGATCTTGCGCCACAATCTTCAAGGCTTGCTCATACCGGTCGTGTTGGGCATCACCAATCACATCAACCGGATTATTCAAATTCGCCGTGGGCGGGAGTACCTTTGCCAGTGCTTCGCGTGTTGTTTGTTCGAGTTCCGCCATTTCTAAACCATAACGCACACAAGCATCCGTCGCCATAATCCCGGGGCCACCAGCATTTGTCACAATCGCGACGCGATTGCTTTTAGGAAGGGGCTCATTCGCAAAGGCAATTCCTAAATCAAACATCTCGGCAACCGAATCTAACCGCAAGACTCCTGCCTGCGCAAAAATGGCATCATAAACTTTGTCTGATCCCATCAAAGATCCGGTATGGGATTGCGCTGCTTTGGCGCCTTGAGCTGTCCTCCCCGCTTTAATGGCCAATATCGGCTTGCCATTCTCAAGATCGCCTGTCATTTCGCGCGCAACATCGATGAACGCACGACCATCCACTAAATCTTCGATATACATAAGGACAACGTCTGTCTCGGGGTCTTCTTTAAGATAACGGAGGATATCGACTTCATTGAGATCAACTTTGTTGCCTAGGCTGATGAACTTGGAAAAACCTATATTCTCCCCTTTGGCATAATCAAGAATGGCTGTACAAAGGGCTCCACTTTGAGATAAAAAAGCAATATTTCCTTCCTTGGGCATCGTCGCAGAAAAACTTGCATTCATCGACATTTTGGAACTGGCATTGATCATGCCCAGACAATTCGGCCCTAAAACAGGCATCCCATATTCATCGGCAATCTTCGAAACTTCCTGCTCAAGCTTTGCCCCTTCCTTGCTCACCTCACGAAAACCGGCTGAAATGACAATCGCCGCTTGTGCACCTTTTTCTCCGCATTGCCTCAGCATTTCCGGAACAACCGAACTTGGGATAATAATGACGGCCAGATCAAAAGCCGCTGGGATCTCATCAACCGAATGGTAGCAACGCATTCCTTCCAACTCATCAACTTTAGGATTGACCGGATAAATTTTTCCTTTGTACCCCGCTGCAATCAGATTATGAAGAATGGCAAAACCGACCGCTTCTTTTCTTCTGGAGGCCCCAATCACCGCAATGCTTTCCGGTTCAAACAACGCATTCAATTTCTTCTGCCCTTTTGACACAGCTGCCTTACTGCCCATGGTTCACTCTTCCTTACTCTTTTAATACCAATAAGTTATTAAACGATTAATCTGTAGACAGACGCATCCTACTTTGGGGGTCAAGTATTATGTTTCGTATTCTATCAAAGATTCCAAAAAAGTCTCTAATCTTCTTTTAAAAATTCTAAAGACATCGAGGATAGGTTATTTCATGCGATAACTAGAAGGTTCCGGTTTCCAACGACGGTGTCCCCAATTCCATTGATCAGGACATTCCCGGATCTGCTCCTCAAGAATACGGTTTAGCCGAATTGTGGTTTCTGTTTCCCAGTTATCACCCATCGGCAAGATAACCTCTTCGTGTATTGTAATCTCGTAATCTCCAATCCCCCGCCGGACACAAAATACCGGAAGGAGCGAGGCCCCCGTTTTCCTAGCCAGCCTTGAGGGAATAGATGTCGTTGAAGTTTTCTCTCCGAAAAAATCCACCCATAGCCCATCCGGTCCGTCCCATTGATCAATCAGAACAGCAATGACATGATTCTTCTTAAGACGTGCTAGCACGGTTTTCATCGAATTATCTTTCAAAATAGGAGTGGCCTGCGTCAAAGACCGGCACCGCCAGACCTCACGATCAATCCATGGATTTTTGATCTTTTTGACCACCATCCCACCTTTAACCCCTTTCAAATTAGTCAAAAACGATAAATATTCCCAGGCCCCTACATGCGAGATCACCAGGATAACACCCTTTCCTTTTGACTGGGCTTTTTCGATATGTTCAAACCCTCTGAACTGAAAAAATGTTTCCAGCTTCGGCAAGATTTTGGAGATTGAAAATAACTCATAAATAGACATCGCACCATGCCCGAAAGATTTCCGAGCAATCATCTTCTTTTGAGTCTGCGATAAGCGATCCTGATAAGCACGGTCGAGATTTCGAAGAGCAATTTTCCTTCGCGAAGGCCATAAATAGAAGACCATCTCTCCCAATTGACGCGCTAACCGGCATCCGGCCTTAAATGGAAGAAGCCCCATCAGTAATTTTAAGATAAGAAAAAAACAGTACTCGAAGAAATACCGCATGATTCTCAAATAACAGCTCTGATCTTTTTCTTTCTTTTGATTCTCGATTTTTGAATAAAAAGTTCTTCTTTTTTTATTCGAGGGTAGGATTTCACCTTGCATTCACGCACCATCGCCTGCGTCCGCGTCCCGCATTTTTCTTCGTAAAGAATTTCCACGGGTCTGCGAGTCCTTGTATAGCGGGATGCCTTCCCTTCAGAGTGCATTTTAAACCGTCGATTTAAATCATTGGTAATCCCGGTATAAAGAGAACCATCCGAGCACCGAAGAATATATAAAGACCAATCTTTTTCTTTGTCGGAAGGCCCATCTTTGGTTTCCTTCTCGGCCATTTTTATAAGCATCTTCTTATAACGTTGGTCCACAAATCATTCCCCGGAAGAATTAACGCCGCACGTACCGGTGCACCATATTGAGAAGCTCATGAGCTTCGAAAGGCTTGATTAAAAAATCCTGGGCTAATAACCGTTCTGACTCCATGATATTTTCAGTCTCTCCTTTGGAAGTCAACATCACTACCGGAATCGTATTGGTCTGCCTATGCCCACGCAAATCCGACAAAACTTCAAAACCATCCATCTTCGGCATCATAATATCCAGGATAATCAAATCCGGATTAATAGCTCTTGCCTTATGGAGCCCCTCCTCCCCATTCTTCGCCGTTTCAACTTGAAAGCCATTCGATTCAAGCCAAGTTTTAATGATGCTTAGCAGATCTTCCTCATCATCAATGGCCAATATTTTCTTCGGCATGTTCCAACCCTTTCCTATTGTCCCCGCATTTTAAAAACGGCTGAAATTTTTATCGCTTATTCTACCTAATATATCGATTTTATTCACCGATAGTTAAAATTTTTTTTCTGGCCTTTTTTATTCATCATGCTTAAAATTGGCTTATCCATGAGCTTGGTTTTTTCTTCCAATAGAATTTCTATAATAAAAGTGGGGCTGATCACGGTTCTCTTGTGTGTGATTAATCTCATTTGCCTTCCTTTGACTCAGGGAAGCCCCAATTTAAGGAATACCGGGCAAGAAGAGGCTTACCCTTCCGACGGGCCAAAAGTCGTTTTGGCGCACGCCTTATTGGCACCCCGACAAGTCCTGAACGGAACCTTATGGGGTATCGGAAAAGTCTCGGCCACTTTGAGTGATCCTGATTTTATCGAACGAGTCGAAGATATCTTATACCTTTATGAAAGGGACTTAGCTTGGTTCCCGATTGGGCTTTATGCTTCAGGATACCGCCCTGTTTACGGCGGCGGTCTTTATTACAAACACGAAGGCATTAATGCCCTTTTCCGCGGCATGATGCATGATAGCAATTACTGGTCTTTAGATTTTAAAACATCCTATCGGGGCCATTGGGACAAACTAGACTGGAAGATCTCTTTCATGGGAGTTCTCGAAAATCATGACGATAAAAAATTCTACGGCATTGGCTCAGACCCGGTCAATGATTCCCGTAATCAGTTTATCTCACTCACGGAACAGGATTATGGGGTTTTGTCTCAAAACCGAAGAAAACTGCAATGGTCAGGATCCCTGTTGCATCCGGATGAAAATTGGCAGATCACTTATTTGGGCTTCGTCCAACGCCGAAGCTTTAAAGATGAGGGAAGCGGAGAAAATAACTTGCGCGACGTTTTCAATTTGTCCCGAATCCCTGGATTTACGACGGATGCTCCCGTCAAACATCTTTATAACGAATTATCTTTCATTTGGGACACCCGTCAAAACAAGAAGATCATCGGCCCCGGCTGGCGTTCGGAAATCTATGCGGGTATCTCCAATGGATTGGATCATCATGAATCGGATCTTTTTCGAACCGGTTTTGATCTTACCGCCTTTGTCCCAACGATCCGGGAAGACCGCATTTTAAGCCCGCGGGTCGTCTTCGACATGGTGGAAGAACTGGATCGAACACCGATCCCCTTCACAGAATACCCCAGACAAAATACGTTTCGCGGCATTTCTTCAAGAGAGTGGATACGGAACGATGCCGTTTCAGTTGTTCCTTCGATTGAGTACCAATGGCCGATATCACATATGTTTTCAGGACACCTTTTTTTCGATTTTCTGGCCGTCGGCCCCTCCCTCGGGAAAATTGCTTGGGAAGATGGTCTTTGGGCAACCGGCGTTGGGTTGAATTTGCATTGTCAAGAAAAAGAACTCGGCAAAATTGAATTCGCAGGCGGTTCTGAAGGTCTTGAGATGAGAATTACAGTCGGCAAACCCCTCAGAACCAATCATCGGAAAGACTGGTAATCATGAACATCAAGAAAATCTTGCTCATCAGTTGGGCCGTCTTAGCCGTCACGGGATGCAGTCACTCTCATTATAGGTTTCACGATATGGCCCCCGTAACTCAGATTCAAGACACCACGCCCACGGATCTGCCGGAAAAAACGGATTTTGATTTTGTGGAAAATGCTATAACCTCTGCAGTCCGTTTTCCTCTTGTCGGTTACCTTGATCCCAGAAAAACGCCGAGGAGTCAGGATGTCAACGCCCTCGATCAAGTCCCTGCATCAAGTTGGTATACGCCGCGGATGGGTTACCAAAAGCTAACACCACAAGAGATTTTGGATGGACCTCGTCAAATGGGTCCTCCCGAAAAACCCTACGTCATCACGAAGGCCAAAACGAAAGGAGACAGTCCGGGATTCATTATCCAAGACAAGAGAGGATTAAAATATTTGATCAAATTTGATAACCCAGATTATCCGAGCACAGAAAGCGGTATTAACCTAATCGTGAACCGTCTTTTCTGGGCCTTTGGCTACAATGTCCCTGAAGATTATCTTGTCGAAATTCACCCGGACGACTGGAAGATTGGCCCCGAAAGCAAAGTTACCGAAACGGCTATTCAAGATGTCCTCATGCGATCAGCGGTTGAATCCGATGGTCGTTACCGGGCGACCGCCAGCCTCTTTCTCCAAGGAACCGTGCTTGGCCCCATTCCCCCCAAGGGGACACGCCCCGGCGATCCTCATGATCAAATTCCCCACGAGAACCTAAGAATTCTTCGGGCACTGCGAGTCTTCTCGGCCTTCCTGGATCAATCGGGAATGCGTGCGGATAATTCGCTGGATGTTTATGTCGGCGACATCGGGGAAGGCCACACCCAACACTATCTTCTTGATTTTGGAGAAGCACTCGGCGCTCATGGCTTACGTAAAAATAGAATGTGGGATGGCTTCGAGCACTTCTTTTCCTGGGAAGACTTCTTTAAGAATGCTCTAACCTTCGGATATCCTTTAAAACCTTGGGAAAAAATGACCGTCGAAAAGTCAGATCCGCGAGGATCGTTTGAATCCCATTTCTTCCAGTTCAATAATTGGAAAGAAACCTACCAATACCTCCCCATGGAAAAAAGTTTGCCGGATGACGATTACTGGGCGGCTAAAATTATCAGTTCTTTGAGCGAAGAGCACCTTCGCAACTTATTTCAGGCGGCTCATTTCCCAGACCCGGAATATTCGCAATATCTGATTGAGACTTTGCTTCAAAGACGGGAGAAAATCCTTGCGTCTGTCTTCCGCCGAATCACCCCGCTTGAAAGCCGAGGCATTGAGATTAATCAGCTAAAGATCAGCGACATGGAAAAAATATTATCGGGATCAGACTCGGAAAGGATTTACGAGGTTCATTTCTACAATCAAAAGAATAAGAAAATTCACGAATCGGCGATTCTTAAAAGCAGCGGCTCTTCTTTATCCATTCCAATCCCTCCGATCCAAT